>CAZRPU010000155.1:0-1545 GCA_964602055.1 uncultured Ignavibacteriaceae bacterium | reverse complement strand
CTTGGAGCCGGGCACTTACTACTGGTGTCGATGCGGGCGATCGAAATCCCAACCATTCTGCGACGGCTCGCATACCGGAACCGGGTTCGCCCCGGTCGAGTTTACGATGACCGAGAAGAAACAAGTCGCCTTGTGTCAGTGCAAGCAGACGAAAACCCAGCCGTTCTGTGACGGAACGCACAAAACACTGTGAAGATAGCAAGGGCGTAACACAGGAGGCGTCGGATCGAAATCCCACCGGACTGGTCGAAGGGAGGATCAATCATGAACTGGGAATCGCCGTCGTTCGTGGAAGTGAAAATGGATGCCGAGATCGGCTCCTATCAAGATGATTTTCAAGATATCCCCGATGTTCAGGAGAAGTCCGCGGACGCGCCGATCGCAGCCCCTCCGAAGTAACCATCTGGACGGGCGCGATGATCGTTCGGATTCTGGGATCGGCGGCCGGAGGAGGATTCCCGCAGTGGAATTGTGCCTGTTCCAACTGCCGGGGTTTGCGGGAAGGATTGGTCAACACAAGCCCTCGAACTCAGGAATCGATCTGTCTCAGCGCCGACGATGGAGACTGGTTCCTCATCAACGCGTCGCCGGTCATCCGCTCCCAGATCGAGAGCTTCGCTCCTCTCCATCCGCGGACCTCACGAAACACACCGATCCAGGCGATCTTTCTGACCAACGGAGACCTTGATCACTGCCTGGGGCTCCTCTCGCTCCGTGAAAATCAGCACCTTGTCATCTATGCCACCGAGTCCCTGCGACGCGGGTTCACGGAAGGGAATGTCCTGTATCGGACGTTGCAACGTTTTGCAGGTCAGATCACCTGGCGAACATTGAAACTCGATGTGGAAGAAACCGTGCAGCGAGCAGACGGAAGTCCGTCAGGGTTGGCGGTGAAAGCCTTTACCGTTCCGGGAAAGCCCCCGGTACATTTGGAAGGGCTCGTCTCCTGTGATGATCCGGAGCTGAATGTAGGTCTCAGGTTTCGTCAAGACGCCACCGGCCGGACGCTGGCCTATCTCTCCGCGGTCGGCAGAATCACATCGTCGGTGGTCGAAGGGCTGGAAGGCGCGGATTGCGTCATGTTCGACGGCACCTTCTGGTCGAGTGATGAGCTCAGTGCGCCGGGCTTTCTGACCAAGTCAGCCGAGGAGTTGGCCCATTGGCCCGTCGGCGGGCCAATGGGCAGCCTGTCGATGCTCTCGAAGTTCACCGCTCCCCATCGGGTCTTCATCCATATCAACAACACTAATCCCCTCTTGCGGGAAGATTCTTCCGAGCGAGCAATCGTCCAAGCAGCAGGATGGAAGGTCGCCTTCGACGGGATGGAGATCAGGCTGTGAATGACGGTCGGCATCGAGCTGCGCTTTCGGAGGACGCGTTTGTGGAACGGCTCAGGCATGAAGGCTCCACCCGCTACCATGATCATCACCCCTTTCATAAACTCATGCATGAGGGGACGCTGACGAAGATTCAGCTGCAGCATTGGGTGTTGAACCGGTACTACTACCAGACGCGAATTCCGATCAAGGACGCTCTCATCATTGC
>CAZRPU010000154.1:0-1616 GCA_964602055.1 uncultured Ignavibacteriaceae bacterium | reverse complement strand
GCTCTTCTGGTCCGTTATCATTACGTCCTTGCTCATCTTGACGGGGTATTGAGTGGGAGGTATGGACAAGTCGCGTGGGCTCTTCTTGGGGCCCACCACTGTTGTATCCTTCGTGACTGGGAAACCAAGCTGCGCCCACTTTTCTATGGAATCAATAAAGACAGAGACTTTGTTCTGTCCCAGTTTCTCCAAAAGAACGAATGCAAGGGCAGCCTCTTTGGTTAATCCTGAGCCTGACAGGATCACCGCTTCGTGCGATGCGTCGACGCCGGCCGGACCGAGTATTTCAGCCAGCTTTTGCGGGTTCGATACGCTGCTCCTGAACGCTTCGGCGGGAATATTGAGTGCAAAGGGAACATGGCCCAGCGCGTACGTATCGGCAGGTCTCACGTCCACGACGCTGACCTGCGAACCTCCGTACATTCTAAGCATCTGCCCATTCCAAATCTGCAACCACGGTGTTTCCCTCATCAGGAACGGTGCATCGTATGTCCAATAGGGAAGGCGCCTCTCATCTTTCAGCCACCCCATCTCGGACTCTTTGTAGACTTTCACGTGCGGATAGTCCAGGATGAACTTAAGGGCGAAAAACGGCACGGTGGCAGCAACTCCGCCGCCGCAATAAGTATAAATCTGTTGTTCAGGCCGGACGCCATAATAGCTGACCATTTTTCCTATTTCTTCGGCCGACTTGAACGTTTTGTCCGGATTGTAGAAATCCGTACTAGGCAGAAGGATTCCATTGGGGATATGACCGCCCCGATCAAACACAACAAGTTCTCCAAAATGCCAGTTGGCTCCAAGGGCCTCCACCAGAGCATTGTTTTCCGGGTCACCCGATGCCACAAGGAATTCCGGCAATCGGGCGCGTATATCTTCGTTCACCTTCGTGATGCGAAATGTCCCTTTCTTCGCGCTTGCAGGTTCATTCGACACAGGTAATCCGGCTTCCTCCCATTTCGCCAGCCCGCCATCCAGGATGTGAAGATCCTTCACAGCATAGCCATCATGATAGAGGGAGAAAAATATCTTTGTCGCATTCATCGACCCTCCCTGGTCGTAGAGGACGATCTTCTTTCCCGGGCTGATTCCCCATGACTGATAGAGGTTTTCCAACGTAGCTCTCGGCACTTCCTGGACTCCGTAGGCGTAGACGTCCACGCTCACAGCGCCGGGAATGTGTTTCGCGGCGTACATCTGAGCGGGCGAAGCGTCAAGAAGGAGGATGTCGGCGTTCTTACGATTTTTCTCGAGCCAGGAGACACTCACGAGTCTGCTTTTGGTTTCCTGCGCTGGGGCCATGGATTGTGCCATCAACAGGAAGATAACAGCGGCACAGAAGAAACGTGACTTTCGTGCAGTTGACATATTGTCCTCCGTTAGACTCTTGATATGATCGGGGAAATTGAAGCGAGCGGAATAAGACCTGAGCATTTGTTACGCCTGTTGGGCATGATATGTTTCAGTGGAGCAGACTGCCTCTGCTGTGGAAAGGGCTGGAAACTAGGCTAAAAGTGAAAAAAACAAAAATGGGAAACCGAGGATTGACTCCTCAATTTCCCATTTCGGAAGCTTGGCATTTTCACGGTCCGGTGAACACGGAATTCATTTCATTC
>CAZRPU010000153.1:0-1623 GCA_964602055.1 uncultured Ignavibacteriaceae bacterium | reverse complement strand
TCGTCCCTGTCGGGTTATTGGGATTACAGATATAGACAAGCTTCGTCAGAGGCTTGACCTGATCGCGCATGGCAATCAGGTCGTGTCGAAAGGTGTTTGTAAGAGGAACGCGCGTCACGGTTGCCCCGGCATTCTCCGCGTATTGCTGCAGCCCCTCGAACGTGGGGTGAGCCGCCAGAATCCCTCCTCCATTCAGTCCGTAGAGAAGCCCGGCAACATTCAGAACCTCCCCCGACCCGCATCCGATGACGATATGATCCGGCGTAACATGTTCCCTCGCCGCCAGGAGGGTTTTCATTTCCTCAACATAACGTCGGGTATTGTAGAGATTCCCTTCGCCGAGGGCCTCGGTCATTGCATCAAGCGCTTGAGAAGAAGGCCCATAAGGATTTTCGTTCAAGTGAAGCCGGACGGGCGTTCCGGGATATGAGGCTCTGGTCAGTCGCGGGGAGCAAGCAGCGAGGAAACCGAGTGCGGCAAGCCCGCCGCTCCGCGCAAGCCATTCGCGGCGATCAAGTGATCTGTGCATGCTGGTCTTTGGGGATTGTGAATCAGGTTGAAATAGAGGCATTCGCGTGCGTATCGGGATGCCGGGGGATTATTCCACAAGACACGGTTTTTTCCTGATTATTGCAATTCCTGGAGCAATTCAGCGGGAAAGAGCGAGGAAAGGGGGTCCGCCAAAGACCAGGGACACAGTGAGGGATAACAAAGAATCCCAATCCGCCTCCGCCTCCGTTGGCAATTTGCGTGATTGGGATTCCTCGAAACCGAATGACCAAGCCTGCGCCGTTGAAAAGCGCGCTACCGTTCTTCGATCCTATGGAAGGCGATACCGAGCACCCGCATCCAATGGCGCTTCAGGAAATCGGGCTTCCAGTGGATACCTTCCGACACGAGGATCTTCTGGACCTCGGTGCACACGGTTGATTCGTTATTGAAGATGTAGGTAGGATCACCCCGCGCCACAGAATGAAGCTCCTTCAAATAGAACACGTGCGGCGGTTTAAGGAGCAGTTGAACGGCTTTCTCCAATTCCGGTTCAGGGTCGATTTTCTTGACAGCCAGCTGCACATCTTTGTGGGAGGTCAAAGACGGTCTCCTTCTCTTGTGATACTCGACCACAACATACAAGACCGCGGTTCGTCCTCCAAACCTCCTCCGTGCGGAACATCACGGAAACGGCTTCCGTTAATTTTTTTTCACAAAAGAACGCCCAGAACGGAATGAATATCGGCATGACATTTTTTCCGGAGAGTTCGCCTGTGAGGCGGTCATGAGAAAGACGCCCGGCTTCACTGGCGTTCGCCCTACAACGTGTCCAGAACGTCCCTGTAGTTTCTTCCGACCGGAAGAGAGATTCCTCCCACCTGAACTTTTTCGGCCGTGTACGATTCTATTCTGGTAAGCGATACAATAAACGATCGATGAATCCTCTTGAAACGATCCCCCGGCAGAAGGGCCTCGATCTCGCGCGTACTCATTTTGGAAACGTACTCTCTTGTCGTCGTCCTGATCCTCACATACTCGCGCTGACTTTCAACATAGACGATCTCTGAGAAAAGAACCTTCACCTTCTTCGGACCCAGCCCCGGCACGCGCAGGCAGTCGAGGAGACCGGGT
>CAZRPU010000152.1:0-1690 GCA_964602055.1 uncultured Ignavibacteriaceae bacterium | reverse complement strand
TGTATCGGATGGCTGCGTGAGGGAACATCAATCATGCACGATCCATGGATGAGGTGACTGCCGGGGGCCGTGAGACCCCGGATCGGAGATGGTAGTCCGGGGGGCGACGCCGACGGACGTCAACCCCTGGACTCCGCCGCTACTCGCATTTGCAATTGGCTTTGTATTCAGTGCACATCGGGCCGAAATTCTTGAGGCAATCACAGCTGCATTTAGGGGTTTTGCCTGCCGGGCAGGTAATCTTGCAGGTGTCCTTGATCCCCATCCCGCAGGACACAATCTCGCAGGAATTGGATCCTTCCGCCATCAGAGGCGGATTATTCTGGCATGCCACTCCAAGTCGGGTACCCTCAGGAGCGGGCGCCTCAATTGTAGAAGGAAGCGAGACATCTGATCTGCTGTCGGCCAAGGCAGAGAAAGCCGCGGACGTCGTCAAGAGCACGAGAGCGGAGGAGAGTACGGCGATGCGCCACAACGGTTTGATAGGAATTGACGGAAGGATCATCGAGTACCTCTTGGGGAGTTTCCGGGGTCTATTTCAATGAGATCCTAACGCTGATTGCGCCCCCAAGCTCGCCTTCTTTGGCTCCTTCCCGCGGATATCCGGAAATATCGCGCTGGCCCTTGGGTTCGCCGTGACAAGTCAGGCAGGATTTTCCATAAAACAACGGCAGCATCACCCGGACGCTTTGCCCTTGGTCCACGACCTCGCTCTGAACGTGATCGGAGTTTGACCCTGATGATTTTGAGGCTAAACGGGTGAAGGCTTCGACTTCGTATGAATCCGGGGCGTTCTTGGGGTTTCGGACGAAGGATTGTGGTGCGGTCTGTTTGAGATACACTCCGGACCAGTTGTGAAAGCGAGAGGCGGTTTCAGTTCCGAAGGTCGCAGGGATCAATCCTTTGTAGCGTACACCCATGATATTGATAACGGGTTGGTAGGAGGCGATGGTTTTCTTGCTTTCCTCCAAGAGTCGAACGAGGAGAGGTTTGGCCATCTCGGGAATATTTTCTTTTTCCAACTGGCCGAGGGAAAAGCCGGTTCGTCGACGAAACTCTTCGTCGAGTTGCTTTTCGAACACGTCCGGCGTAAAGCCCTTATCGCCTCTTGCAGGATCGTTGATCAGGTCCTGATTCTTGGCGATCGTGACCCGTCCGGCGTCCAGCAGAATGGCCAGCAACCGAGCAGTTTCAGTGGCCTCTTCCGCTTGTCCGGTGAAGGAGTGGGAGGGAAAGAAAACGAGCGCGATGAACGCTACGCCGGCCATGCAAACGAATCGCAGGGGTTTCATGTCCGTACGGGCGGCAACTCCTATTGCCCTCACAGTATCGTTCGCTGGGCGTAAGCTATCGTGGGACCGTTCTCCCCCGCTACTCCCCAAAAGGGGGGGCGGGAAGTGACTCCGGCAAAGGTGAAAAGGGAGCCTCACGCCCGTCAATCCGGTACTGCGCCGATGAGTTCCAGCCTGGGCTATCGAGAGAGCCGCTTCCCCAGAACGTCCGCAGCATAGAGGACAAGCGCGCACCCGACGGGAAACAGCAGTTCGTTGACGGCGCGGCCGACCAGTGCCGGATGGGCGATCGGCTTCGGGGCCGACCGCGCAATAATCGCCACAATCAATGAGCCGAAAATCAATCCGACCGCGAGACCAACCACGGTATATTCCAGGGCCGAACCTTGCCATCGCTT
>CAZRPU010000151.1:0-1752 GCA_964602055.1 uncultured Ignavibacteriaceae bacterium | reverse complement strand
GCGCTCTCCACCTGGTTCACGCTCAAGCTTCCGTGAGCTGACCGGTCGAGATAACCTCAGTCCGCCGATTCCGGCGGGCCGTACGTGCGAGAAGAGGAAGGCCCCAGTTCTTGTAACTGGGGCCTTCTGTTTTTCCGGCCGTGGTCACAAGCCAGAACCCCGTCACCCGCATCCGTGGGTTCTCCTCAAGGGTTGCTTTTGGGCCGACACGGAGTGTATAAAACTAGTTCGGCAGCGGGCGAGATTTTATCTTATTTTTCAATTTGGTCGATTGAAAATGGCCATGAAAGTCTCGCTTCTTTTTCCCCCGACCTGGCATCCGTCCCAGCCGTATCTCAGCCTACCCTCTTTAACCGGTTTTCTCGCTCAAGCCGGCGTCACGAATGTCTCTCAACGAGACCTCGGCATTGAACTGCTCGACGAGCTGCTGACCTACGCGTATGGGACTGGTCTCTGGCAGGAGTTGACCGACAAACGACAGGCTCTGGAACGCGAGCATACCGGTGAAACGGGACCGGGAAGCGCCGAACACTTGGCCCGTATCGTGGAGTCGCTCGACCGGTTTCCCTATCTCATTGACCGCATCGAGCCGGCCAAACAGACGCTTCGGAGCGACGGCTTCTACGACATGGAGGCCTACCGGGAAAGCCTCTTCTTGATCGACAAGTGGCTGGAGCTCATCTCCACCATCTACTTTCCCACCAGGCTCACGGTCGTCGATAACCAATTCAGCGCCTATTCGATTTATTCGTCAAAGGACCTGATGAAGGTCATACGCGACGAGCAGCAGAATCCCTACATCAAGCTGTTCCGCGAGCGGTTTCTGCCGTCGATCGTCAACGAGCGTCCCGAATTGATCGGCGTCTCGATCACGGCCACCTCGCAGATCATCCCGGGTCTCACCCTGTGTCGGCTGATCAAGGAAGCGGCGCCCGACATCCATCTCACGATCGGGGGCAGCATCTTCACCCGTTTGGTCGACAACCTCCGCCGCTGTCCGAGTCTGTTCGACACCACCGACGACATCGTCGTGTTCGAAGGCGAGACGGCGCTGCTCGAACTCGTGAATCAGATGCAGGGCAAAAAGGATTTCAGCAAGGTCCCGAACCTGATCTACCGGAACAACGGCAAGATCACGGTCAATCAGCCCTTCTATTCGGAGAACGTCAACCAGTTGCCGGCGCCCAATTATGACGGTTTTCCTCTCGGCAAGTATCTGTCGCCAGAGCCGGTGTTGCCGGTGCAATTTTCGCGCGGCTGCTACTACAAGGACTGTGCGTTTTGCGCGCTGACCTTGGATCACCAAAACTTCCGTCAAAAAGAGCCGGGTCGCACGATCGAAGAGCTGGAGTGGCTCAAGCGGCGCTATGGTGTACGCAACTTTTTCTTCACCGACGAATGTTTCGCCCTCTCGCCGACCAAACGGCTGTGCCAGCAGATGGTCGAGCGCAGGCTCGACGTCAAGTGGACCTGCGAAATGCGGTTCGAAAAGCACCTGACGAAAGAACTTCTGACTTCCATGCGTGACGCCGGATGCCTCAAGATCGTCTTCGGGCTGGAGTCGTTCAATCAGCGGATCATGGACTTCATGAAGAAGGGCATCCAGCAGGAATGGGTGCGCCGGATCACGAACGATTGCGTCGATTTGGGCATCGCCGTCCATTGCTACATCATCGTGGGGTTCCCGACGGAGAAGGAAGAGGAAGCGCTGGAGACGATGAACTTCATCGTCGAGAACAAGAAACTGCACGA
>CAZRPU010000150.1:0-1802 GCA_964602055.1 uncultured Ignavibacteriaceae bacterium | reverse complement strand
AAAGGACCATGAATTCGTTTTTTTGATGGCTTGGTGACAAGGAAGAGTGTTGTGCCCACGAATGATCGTTGTTCTGATGAACGGCATAACGGAATTTCCGAACCCCAAAATGTCTTAATCCCTGACCACCTCTCCATTGCCAACGGACAACACCCTCTTCTCCAATCGCTCAATTTTTTTTCGAAGGGCGGCGAGTTCCTTCCCCTGTTCGACGGCGATTGAAACAATGATGCTTTCGAACGGGATTGTCCTCATGGCGTAAAAATTGGAAGCGAGTCGGCGTTTTGCGGCCCGAAAGATTTCATCGAACACTTCCTGGTCGTCGCGGGGAAGGCCCCGGCGGTACTTGGACCAGCTTGTCAGTTCGCTGTCGATGATATTGGTAAACGTCGGTACGGTGCGTCCCACGGGGTGCTCCTTTTGGCTGATGGTGATCGGTGGAGTGTGCAACGGAAGACGATGGGGCAAGGATGGAAGATGGATCTTCACGCACCAGCAGCGGCCGTTCACGTTTGTCATATTCAAGCCGGTACACCTGATCCATGGCTTTTGCGAGGGTGCCTGAGAAACGATTGCGTTCGTCCGGCAGCACGGAACGGTCGAGACCGGTGATCAGGACCGAAACGCCGTTTGCTTTCATGGTTTGAAGCGCAGCGAGCATACGCTGCAGAATGTGCCGCACTTCGCGTAACGGTGCTTGCTCATCGTAGAGCGTATCCAGAAGCCCGAAGATGATCGCCAGGCGGGAGTCGATGGACTTGAGGAAGGTCGGAAGAAGATGAGAGACCGTCTGCTCCATTTGATAGCAAGTGAAGCTTCGCGACACGTACAGAGCCCTCAGCATGCGGTCGGGATTGGTTTGAGCAGCGCGGGCTGCATGGATCAACGCGTGAACATTGAACCAATTGCCTCCGTCCGCCACCGCGATCCGCATACCACTACGCAATGCATGGGATGCAACCGTGTGCGCAAGTTGAAAGACAGGCTCACGCCCATGCAGCAGAAAAAGCTTTCCGGGCGGAAGGGCCAGTTGCTGCGTAAAGAGTGCGTGCGGTTGAATTGTCTCGGGTGCAGGCGGGGAAGGAAACATGGCCGGTGAACAAAACCTCCTAGAGTGCTCAAGGGAAGAAACGACAAATTTGTCGTGTTGTCAAGAAGAAAAAGAGACATATTTGTCGCTTTCGGAATCCGTGAGAATATGTTGATACTCGGGGGTCTTCGTCGAACACCTTACGCGCCGGATGCTAGTGCCTAGCCGGATTGGGAGCGCATCCGGGACGGCCACTTCAACTACTGCAATGGGATTTTGGAATGGCTTTGGAGGTCCCGATCATCGGGACGGAGGGATTTGTTAAAGCGTAACGGCTCGACATCTTTTACCCTGCGCTGTAGATTGAGGCAGTCAAATCAACCAGGGAGCATGAGCGGTCCGCTATATTTGCTCTACAGTTTCTAACCCTGTTGCTTTCCCGGAAGGATTGCCGCAATCCGTACAGGTCCCCCGCTGCCCCCCCGAATCTTCATCGGAAAGGCGATAACGGTAAAATTTGTTGCCGGGAGTTCATTCAAATTCGCCACGTTCTCAAACGCCGGGATATTGTGGGCGAACAGCGCCACATGGCTTTCAAATCTCGATGACTGGCCGTAGTCGATGCTGGGCGTATCAAGCCCCACTGCTCTGATCCTCCGTTCTGCAATCAGCCAAACCGCCGCGTCCGGATGCAGTCCCGGAAAATGCAATTCTGCAACGGCTTCATTGCCGCGTTTTTCGGTGCCCAGATACTCTTTGCGGTCCGGCCAGT
>CAZRPU010000149.1:1039-1835 GCA_964602055.1 uncultured Ignavibacteriaceae bacterium | reverse complement strand
GAACGCTTCTGTGAGCCCGTACATAAGATACGGCTTCGCCGAAGGAAAGATCGAAGACAAGAGAGGAAATCATACCAGACAATTCAATGACAACTCACCGTTTGAAGAGAATGTCAAAGTCGATCTCTGTTATGCTTATGAACCGTCTAAACATCTACCGCCCGACCCGCAGCTACTTACGTTGTCGGTTGTAACTATCAGCAACGATAATGGACGGAGAAACAAACTCCAATTGTCCGCCCTTGATTTTCAAATTGAAGAAGGCTTCGCTGACCTCCTTAGGATGAAGAGAGCCACCAACGGGTTGAATACTGACCAGTTGGGAGGAAAGAACTTCCGAATTGGGAACATCAAGTCAACGGCCCATGCGATTCTCGCGATCCTCAAGGAACCGATGGTGACATACCGAGGGATGGAACTCTCATCGATAGACATGCAGTATGCAAGGGATAGCAAAGAAGCTGTAATGTTCATTGCGTGAGATTTAGCCGGTGCGTTCTTTCAACGACCGAATCACATGGACGACATGACATTCGCATCGTGAAGGTCTGGTCAACTGATTTTCTACTATTAACCACTTCCGTCGCTACGCGACTGTTGAGAGGAATTGTTATTGATCTCGCTCCAGCGGCTGAAGCCCTTGGCTACCATCGTTTACCCCTCCGGGGTGAGGAACGTGTCTAAGCGTTTAGGTTGCGGCGTTACACCCGAATCGTGCGCGGCTCGTTGCCTTTTCCAGGTCTGGGAGGAGGCAGGATGTCTCCTCTACATTAACTGACCATTCACCCCTGGCCCC
>CAZRPU010000149.1:0-1029 GCA_964602055.1 uncultured Ignavibacteriaceae bacterium | reverse complement strand
AAAGTTTCATCTTGCGTGGGGCCAAAAGTGCGCCGTTCTCGCTTTATGCCTCCTGAGGCCCCTGCGCGGATGCAGGTGGCCGTTGTCTACTCTGGGAGGAACGGCGATGCCATCGTTAGAAGCCCCCTCTGTACCACCCTTGATCACACCGCCCACGGATGTTGGGGTGGGTTTCGCGGGAATGGATAAGGATACGTATCCGGGGGACCGGATCATGACCTCGCTGATCCAGAACACGAATCTGGTGTGGACGGGGTTTTATTTGACGCCCGCGCCCTCGCAGGGGCATAACCTCGGCTGGATGGACAAGCATGATTTTCTCCGGAGCCTGGGCTGGGGGATTGCGCCGGTGTATGTTGGTCGGCAGGAAAAGACGATTCCGCGGACCGATCATCGGATGACGCCCGAGAATGGGAAGGTGGATGGTGTGCATGCTGCGCAGCTCGCGGCCAAGGCCCGCATACCGACCGGATCGGTGATCTATCTGGATTTCGAAAACGGCCCGCCCCTGAGCCGGGAGGCCAAGGCTTATTTCGTGCAATGGGCGGCAGCGCTGCAAACGCGCGGTTTTCTGCCGGGCGTTTACTGTTTGTTCGGCATTGCCGAGGGGCTCAGCGCAGCGGTGCCCGAAGCGGAGATCTGGGCGGTGAACTACAGCAAGTTTGCCAAGAAGCTGTTCAAGAGCCCGTTTCCGCAGCCGGAGCCGCGCCAGTCAGGAGTGGCCAACGCGCTGCTGTGGCAACTGCAAGGGAATGTCCGGATCGAGTACGATGACATTCAAGGTGGGAAGAAACAAATCGTGGTGGATTTGAATAGTTCCGAGGTTCCCGATCCATCGGGGATTGATCGGAGCCGGACCCGCCGGCTGCCCCGGGTGATTTCCAGATGAACAGGGGTCAGGGTTCAGGGGACAGGTTTGTTTTCAGAGCACTCCGGGCAGGATCAGTCTTTCATTACGGGGAGTTCTTGCAGGCTTTTGAGGCCGAAGGTCTGGAGGAATAGCTTGGTGGTGCCGTAGAGGACGGGTCG
>CAZRPU010000148.1:0-1837 GCA_964602055.1 uncultured Ignavibacteriaceae bacterium | reverse complement strand
CGAGCAAGAGAAAGAGCGGATTTGGTCCGAGTTTCTAGATGCGTTCAATGCCTATTGCCTAGAGGAGAACATTGTGAGCGAAATCGCGAGGCTGCATCCCTTTCTGCAAAACCATCGGCATGTGAATCTGTCGAACGGGCTCGAACGGCGCGGCACGGTTGTGACCGTGGACCTCTGTCAATCGGAAGAGGAAATCTGGCAGGGGTTTACGAAAGAGAATCGGAAGAAGATCGTGCGCGCGGATGCGAACGGACTGCGGGTGAAAGAAGCCGACAGGCCGGCCGATGTGCGACTGTTCGCCGAGCTCTACCGGCTCAATATGCTGCGGCTGCAAGCGCGTGACTGGTATATGTTTCCTGAATCCTGGTTGAGCGACCTGCATGCCCGCTTCTCGGAACACCTCACGTTATTCTTTGTGTATGAAGGGGATCGCGTCATAGCCGGTGGATCCGTCTTTCATATGAACGGACTGGTCGGCAATTTTCTGTCTGCTACGGCGGAGGACTGTGGACAGTTTGCGCCGAACAACCTTTTGTTCTATGAAATTATCCGTTGGGCCAAGCGGCGTGGGTATCGCTGGTACAACATGGGCGGTGGATACCGGAATAACGACGGCGTGATGCGGTTCAAACAGAACTTTTCCCAGCACACTGAGGATTTCTATACCTATCAAAAGGTCCATCTTCCTCAAGCCTATGAGGCGCTGGTTCGGGAATGGCGCCAGGCCCTCTCCTCGACGATCGAGATGGAGGAAAGCAAGTACTTCCCCTTGTACCGGATGAGCCAGCCGTAGGGCGATGGTGAGAAAATGCCGCCGCTCATCTCGATCATCTCCGATTCCGGCACAGACGTGTTCTCTGAAGCGAGGAGAACGCATTCATGAAGACGGTCGTTCTCTATGCCTCCAGTCATGGATCGACTCGTAGAGTCGTCAAAACGCTCGCGGAGACAGTCAAGTTTTCATTCGATTGTTTTGATGTAAAGGGTCTCACGGACTCGAGTGTGATGGACAAGTACGATGTCTTTCTATTCTTTTGTCCGACCTACGGGAACGAAGAGCTTCAGCAGGATATGGAGAGGTTCATCATCGATTTTAGGCTGGATATGTCACGCAAGTATTATGCGATCTGCGAGCTTGGCAACTACTACGGGTACGAAGCCGATTTTGGTGCGATGAAAATCATCCGGCATCATCTGGAGAAACTCTGCGGCAGGGAACTGGTCAGTCCTCTGTCGATGGACAGCCTGCCGAAAAAGGACTGGAAGGCTTTCGCCACCTGGTGCGGAAAACTCAACGACCGTCTGCGAGAGACACATGAATGATCTCGACGCCATCGACCTGTTGAAGAAGAAGGTCGGGGTTCCGTTTCACTACCGATTTGAAAACGAACGGTGTGTGGAGCTCGATCTCGCGTCTCAGGACTATATCTTTCGCGGCCTTGTTCGCCATCATACGCAAAGTGAAAAAGCCGAAATCCTGTGTCTCATTGCCGGCCTGACATCGTTGCAGCGGCTCAACCTGCGCAGCAACATGTTCCATTCGATACCGGACTACTTCGGCAATCTGGGGCAATTGCGGTATCTGGATTTGAGCTCGAATCATCTCGAAAAGGTTCCCTTGTGGATACACGCGATAGCGGACTTGGAACATCTCAACCTATCGGCTAACGAAATCAGCGAGCTGCCTTCGTTCTTGAGCAAGTTTCACAATTTGAAAACATTGCGTCTCCACAAGAATACGTTTCGGATCTACCCCGATGAATATGGCGCCTTTGCAAAGCTTGAATTGCTGAATCTGTATAGCAGCCGATTGAGGCACATTCCCTCCGCCATTTTC
>CAZRPU010000147.1:0-1919 GCA_964602055.1 uncultured Ignavibacteriaceae bacterium | reverse complement strand
CATTCGAATGTCGCGCCGGTCACCACGACCTGTTCCGTTTCGATTCGACAACCTCCATGAGAGAGATCCAGCGTCTTCCCCTGCCCTTCCCGCTGCCCGCCGGAAAAAGTGCTTCGGAACTGCGCGGTAAACCGTGGCTGTCTTCGTTTCTCCATGCACACGTCATCTTTGAGCGCTTGAGATCTTGTAGCCATGATGGTCCTTCCGTGTTTACTGCTGATGTTGCTGCGCCTCGGCTCTTCCTGTCAAACAAAGAGCCCCGACGCTTCGACCGTAAAGAGTTGCGTCGGGGCTCGCTGGATCTTGGAGGTAGCGGCTACTTTTTTACTTTCAGCAACACGTGACCTCGGCGATTCTGCTGATAACAGGCCTCGTTGTGGTCCATGCAGAAGGGGCGCTCCTTGCCGTATGAAACGATGCCGATCTGCTTCGGGTTGACACCCAGCTCGATGAGATAACTACGGGCGCTCTTTGACCGTTTGTCTCCGAGCACCACGTTGTAGTCGGTTGTGCCTCGTTCATCACAATGGCCTTCAACCTTCATCACCGCTCCCGGATGGTCCTTCAGCCACTTGGCGTCGTGATTCAGGGCCTCCATCCCGCCATCTGAAAGTGTCCATTGATCGTAGCCGAAGAACACGTCCTGCAACCCGGCTTCGATAGCCGCTTTCTCTTCTCTCGTCAGTTCTGCATGTTGCATCACGTTCATGCCGGCGTAGGACTTTGAGGCGATCCCCCCTCCATGCGCCAAACGTTCTTCGGAAGGGTTCTGCGAAAACCCGCTCAACTCTCCTCGTGACCCATCGGGGGCCATGCCCGGGAAGTTCGGATTTACGCCCTGTCCATTCCACTCGGACCCGGCGCCTCCGCCGGAGGATCCGGCACCGCCACCGGCCCGGCTGCTCTGAGACCCGGCTCCCTGTTCTCCATCCGACTGTAGCCATTTCATGCCGCACCCTTGAGTGACGAGCAATACCGCGCTCAGGGCGGCTACCCCGCTTATTTTCCCCATCTTCGAATTCATGGCTTCCCCCATCTTCTTGTGTGAGTGAATTATCGCGTAGAACAACTATAGCACCGCGGATCAAAGACAACGGGAGACTCGATTGAGATGGGAAAGACTAAATAAATCAATAAGTTTACGGATAGCTTGGTAGGATGAGCCGTCAGGATGAAGAGGCGATATGGGACAAACCGGCTAGGGATAAGGCTTTGACGAAGGCAAGACCTTAGAAGTGGGCTGCTCGTCGATCAGCCCATCGCACTGGCCGCATCACCGTACTCAGAGCGGCCACAGCGCAAATCAACGCCAACATGGCAAAACCAACCAGTAGTAAAAACCCCGCCCGGACATCGTGGAGGAAAACGTGGTTCATGATGCCTCCTTCATCCTGGTCACTGAACGGCTCTCAGCTTTGCCACCCACAGCAACAGACCCACGGGGAAATAGGATCCTGCTTCTTCAGCCACCGTCCGCAGCAAGGGCAATGTCTGGTCCAAGCTTGTTGCCGCTTCTCTTGGTTGCCTCTTGGAACCTGCCTATAGAATACCACTCTTCGCTTCCTCCCGTCTTGCAGCTTCCTGTTGTAAAGCTACAGCTGTAACCGGGAGAAATCTATGCAGCTTTGGCGGGGTGCCAGTTTACTCCGGAAGATTGGGGAAATCCCAGGATCATCAATTGTAAGGTATTGAAGTTAAAGGGAATCGCCAGACGACCTGTTCACGATAAAACAGCCACTCTTCGACGCTCTCTACTGAGAATAGGGAGAAAGTCCACCAGCTTTTTCGAAATGGGTAACCGGATGTCCGAAACTTGGCTCCTCCCTAGAGCGAGGGAGCGGGAGGGATTTTGTATTCTTGGATTGTGGTGCGCCCGGCAGGAATTGAACCTGCGACCTGCGGGTTCGAAGCCCGACGCT
>CAZRPU010000146.1:0-1952 GCA_964602055.1 uncultured Ignavibacteriaceae bacterium | reverse complement strand
GGGAGGAGCAGATCGATAAACGATTTCTCATGCCGGTCGGCGGCATTCAGCGCCATAAGGATCGTATCGAACGGATACTGGAGAATCGCTTTACGCAGGAGAAGCGGATCATAGTGCCCCGTGATGCCGAGAAATCGGGTGAGCTTTTCATCTCTTGCCTTTTCGAGAGCTTTGATCGCTCCATCTTTTGCAAAGATTTTATCGAGGTCCTCCTGAGTGCGGACGTTATGGAGCTGCCACAGGTCCAGATGATCGGTCTGGAGGTTGTTGAGGGATCGTTCCAGCAGGCGCATCGAGCCGTCGTAGGAGCGGTCATTCGTTTTAGATGCCAGAAACACCTCCTTGCGGCGCGACTTCATCACTTTTCCCAGGTAGGTTTCGCTTTGGCCTCTGCCGTAAGCCGCGGCGGTATCGATGTAGTTCACTCCCAGGTCGAGCGCACGGTTAATGATCGCCACCGATTCATCCTCGGTACCCCCCTTTTCCAGTGTCGCCTGACCGCCCAGGCTGAAGAGGCACACCGAATGCCCCGTTCGCCCGAGCGGGCGTTTCGGCATGGTTGCTAGTGGCCCCGATTCAGCCGCAAATGCGCGGAGCGGATTCAGTTTGCTGATGCCGGCAACGGCTGCTGCGCCAAGTGCCGTGCCGATGAACGTTCTTCGTGTGAATTTCGATTTGTCTTCCATGCGAGTCTCCTGGTCGTTAAGAAAGATAAGAAATATTGGGAAATGAACTTCAACAATACTGGCACAGTTCTCTTGGCTGGGTAGAAACAAATTTTGTTGTGGCTAATACGTTAACCAATGGTTTTCCTTGAACATCCTTCGAACAGGTCAGCACCACATTGCGGTGACGTCTTATCCAATGAGCGTCTCAATTGTTGTGACTAGGTCAACCGAATCGAATGGCATTTCGAAGAACGCATTGATACCTGCTTTGTGAAGCTTCGAAACAAACGCAGCCTCGGTGTAACCAGACAGCACGATTATCTTTAAATACGGGAATCTTTCATGGATTTCTGGGACTGCCATCAGGATGTGCGGCGGCGTTAAGCTGTTGTTCGTTAGAATCACCATCCGATATCCCGGTACTGAGAGCTCATCGTAGATCTCCTCTAACCTTCCATACGATTCGACAATTTCTGATCCGTATCCCTCGCCTTCGAGTTCTGCTTGCAATACCTCACCGAGGCCCTCATCACGATCACAAACCAACAGGATAGATCTTGAGGGTCTTACGCGCTCAATTGGCTTTTCCTTTTGCCCTGACGCCCTTACCTCTCCTTCTTGATGCTCAGATCTGGTACGACGCGGTTCATCCTTCTCCATGACCCTCAAAAACATCTTTCCCGCAGATTCCATGTTCTTCGGAGAATGAGGCTGAATTTGCCATCGTTTGATTTCTAATGGATGAAGGCTGAGGAATTCGGTTGTATAGCCTAGCGAATTGCAGTAGTCTTGAAGACTGCGCGGAATCGATCTGAGTTTGTATGCGGCCATGTGCCTTGGGTCGGTCAAGTCCTTGAGGCGGAGTTTTCGCTTGTTGCTAATCGACCTAACATCGTTCTCAACTTGTTGAAGTTCTATGTAGATCTTGTCAACCTCTTCCCAGAACAAATCAATCTCTCCGTTCAGCACTACTAACTCATTTCGAAAATCCTTATTCTCAGAGCTGAAATACGAGTAGGCGCGGACGAAACTTGCCCGATAGAGCTCGTCATACTTTCCTGTAAAATATCTTTTTGCCAATCCGCGCATCCAATCGACATACTTGTCCATAAGACTCTGAAGTTTCTCAAGCGAGGTTCGTTTAACAAACCTCCCATAGGGAGTCGAGACATAATCGATGTCATCGAACAGCCTTCGCTGCTGAAACGGCTGATATTGTAGAAGTCCGTCAAAAACCCCTTTACCCCGTTGGTAAATAATGCGCGCCTCTGCAATTGGGAGCAG
>CAZRPU010000145.1:462-1954 GCA_964602055.1 uncultured Ignavibacteriaceae bacterium | reverse complement strand
CCAGAACACCAATTTGTACGCGAAATAATTGAAAGTGTCCGTTGCGAGTTGGCATCGTGAATTCTTCTTCACGAAAGCAACATCGTCGCGTTTGCCTGGCGAACCTCGGCCTCTCTGTGCCTTCCTTAGATTTGTGAATCTAGCCAGTATTTCTGTCGATTAAGTTATTGTCTTGTTTGCCGTGGCCTAATCCGTCACACCTCCCTGTTAAGCTCTCCCTGAACAGAGGAGAGCCACATGCGAATCAATCGGTCGTTATATTCGATTGCTGACCCACACTCAGCCTTTTTAGATACAGCCAGCCATAGCTCAGGGTTGCCTACGCGGAAATGTTTACGCCCGAAGGTCCACTGAAAGGAGGAGACCTGTGGGAAACGTAGTTTTTACGGATCTCGAACAATTTATTGACGAGCTGAGGGCATGGCAGGGGCTTGTCGAACGTAAGCTGGTGCGAATCGCCCTGTTCCAGCAGGAGGGATTGTGGCCCTCAATTATTCGCCGAGATCACCTAGTTGTCACGGCTCGCATCGGAGGGGATATTGTGCGACTGGATGTCTATTACAGCCCCCTCGCACGTCTACTCCAGAACGAACCGCCTGGACAGTTAATTGATCAGATCGAACGGGACGTCAATCAGCTCAACAATGTCTGTCTGAAGCTCAGCCTCCGAGTCGGTGGGGGAATCCTTAGAGAGGCATCTTCTCGATAGATGTCCAGAGGGAGTAAACCGCATCACAAGTGCTCTTTTTAGTCTGCAGAAGGGAGAACTGATGAGTGAAGCACGGTTTCTGAACGAACAGGTACGAGAGTTTGTGGTGTCACATCCCCAAGCAGAGGGGTGGAAGGTCTATGAATTTGCGCCGGGTGAAGCACGTAGGCTGTCGCTTGAGTATTTATTAGACTTCGTCCAGCAACATCATTCTGGCACTTTGAGGCGTCGGATCGCGATCAAATGCTTGACCGAAGGGGAATTGGCAATTCGGCCGGGCGATCAAGAGATAGAAGTGCCTCACAAAGAAGTGGAGCAAGGCCGGGACCTGCAATCGAACTCATGGTTCGGCCAGGTAGACATTGAATGGGTCGGATATAGTATCCATTTCAAAAGCCTCCTCATCAAATTCGAAGGAGCATATACGACGGTGTATCAAGCAGCCACACAGTCCAACATCGCCTTGGCTCTCTTTACTGAGGCGCTGAAGGGTTATGGACTGACGAGGCAGAAGGAAGACGTTCGATGTATTACGGTGTTCAATGGAACGAATATCCCTATCACGCCGATCGAATGGGACGATGTTGTGCTACCGCATGACCTGCTCAATTCCATTCGATCCAATGTCACACACTTCTTTGATTCGCAGGAACGCTATAGAAGTCTCGGTATCCCGTATCGGCGCGGGCTTCTTTTTGCCGGCCCTCCTGGCAGCGGTAAAACGCTAACTATGAAGGCACTGGCTTACCATGTTCCTGTCAAATTCTTCACGCTACTCGGCAA
>CAZRPU010000145.1:0-452 GCA_964602055.1 uncultured Ignavibacteriaceae bacterium | reverse complement strand
ACGAGGCCTACAAGGCCAACGTGGATGACGATGAAATCCAGCACACGATGGATCTAGCCGTAAGGTGCTCTCCGGCCGTCGTGTTGTTTGAGGACCTTGATAAGCTCCTCGAAGCCCACCGCGTATCACTGTCCTACTTCCTGAACTTACTGGACGGATTCAATGTCCTCAAGGGTGTTCTTGTAATCGCGACATGCAATGAGCCGTAGAATTTGGATCCAGCCCTTCTGTATCGACCCAGCCGATTCGATCGGGTCTGGACCTTTCCCCTTCCCGAAAGAGAGCAGCGGCTGATGTTACTGCGAAAGCGCGGACGGGGTTATTTTTCTGACCTGGTCTTGGAAGAAGTCGCCGAGAAGTCCCATGGATTTAGCATGGCCTACGTGCAGGAAATTGTCGTCAACGCACTCCTCGAATCGGCGCACAATGGCACGGCGCCGTCTGACGTCAAC
>CAZRPU010000144.1:0-1971 GCA_964602055.1 uncultured Ignavibacteriaceae bacterium | reverse complement strand
GCGGGCGACCGGGGTCGAACCGGCGACGTCCAGCTTGGGAAGCTGGCATTCTACCGCTGAATTACGCCCGCGATGAACAGTCAGAATATAGAAAAATCCCCGTCAGGGTTCAATACTTTGCCAACCCACTGTCTGCTTCACTTTACGGACATTTTCATTGCCCGATGATTTTCTTGCGATGATACATCCCGTCAAAAACGATTTGCCACCCTATTCCGTTACCCGACGATTGCTCCCAAAGCTGTCTTACGCGGTCATGGCTGATAGGAACAAATGTCAACTTGTGCAGGACCACTCCGTCAGGGCCTCTCGATTCACCGGTGTATCTCAATTCATTGTTCACAAGCGTTCCGGCGAACTCCAACACATCACCCTGATTATCCACCCAGAATTGCTGCCATTGCTTCCTTGTTCGGTTATAGACGTTGATACTCTTTCCTGAATATCCTCTCGTCGTCGTATAGTTCTCAAGGAGAGCACATCCGCCTGCAATCCTTTCAATCCTGCTCGATCCCACCGTATCACCTTGAGGATTCACCACATCCCACTCCCCTATCCAGAAATCGAATTGCCGGTACTCCGGCCCTGAACATGGCGCCTCCGAATTATTCGCAGGGACCTGTGCGAAGGTCGGATTTGCAGAGAACCCGGCCATAGTGAACAGGAAGATGAAATAGCACGGCTTGAATGTCATACGAAGACTCCTGGCTATATTGAGATTTTCCCCAACTGGATAATCTACTGTTCGAAGCTCATTGGTTCAAGAGAAGCCCGTTCCCTCTTGAATCCCCCGTGAGATTTGCTTACCGTTTAAGGCGTCAGTGAATTTCAATGAAGGATTCCATCATGCGATCTCACATCTCTTTCAAGCTCATATCGACCGCAGTTCTGATCATCCTCTTGACCGGCGGTGCCTCCAAAGATCCTGTCCGGGCAAGATCTGGAATGGTCGTCTCATCTCACATTCTGGCATCAGAAGTCGGCGTGAGGGTGTTGAAGGCCGGCGGGAATGCTGTCGATGCTGCGGTTGCGACCGGCCTTGCGCTCGCGGTCGTTCATCCGTCGGCCGGGAATATCGGAGGGGGAGGGTTCATGATCGTCTTCAAAAATGACGGCACGGTGACCGGGTTCGATTTCCGGGAGAAGGCACCTGCGGCAGCACATGAGCGCCTGTTCGTTGACTCGGCCGGGAACTATATCAACGACTTGAACCATGAGGGCTACCTGTCCATCGGCGTTCCAGGCACGATCGCGGGATTTGATCTTGCTCTCAAGCGGTTCGGATCGCGATCGTGGAAGGAACTGACCGCGCCGGCAATTGAACTCGCAGAAAGAGGCTTTCCCCTCAGCTGGGCCATGGTTGACGATTTCAAGGGCCTCTCCGACGACTGGAAGAAGTATCCCTCGTCGGCGCGGCAATTCTTTAAAAAAGACACCCTTCACTATGAACCCGGCGAGGTCTGGAAGCAACCCGACCTCGCTCGCACACTTAAGCGGATTCAGCGTAACGGCAGGGAGGGATTCTATAAAGGAGAAACTGCCGCATTGATCGCGGCGGACATGCGGAAGAACGGAGGATTGATAACGGAACGAGACCTGTTGAGTTACGAAGCGAAGGAGCGAAAACCCGTCCGGGGGACCTACCGTGGCCATGAGATCTATTCCATGTCTCCCCCCAGTTCCGGCGGAATCGCTTTGATCGAAATGCTGAACATCCTCGAGGGCTTCCATTTGAAGGAATACGG
Organism: uncultured Ignavibacteriaceae bacterium; assembly: GCA_964602055.1. Lineage (GTDB taxonomy): Bacteria > Bacteroidota > Ignavibacteria > UBA10030 > UBA10030 > JACPLA01. The sequence goes on along the minus strand of CAZRPU010000144.1, from coordinate 226 downwards.
ACACAATTCCGCTCAGTACATTCATGTGCTGACGGAATCCATGAGAAGAGCATACGCTGACCGTGCGCGATATCTCGGAGATCCGGATTTCAATCCTGAAATGCCCGTTGAAAGGCTTCTTTCCAAATCATATGCCGCTGAGCTTCGAAAGACGATCAGCCTGAACAGAAAATCCAAGAGCGATCCGGTCGCCTTCAATGATTTCGATGAGAGCGCTGAAACAACT
>CAZRPU010000143.1:0-2001 GCA_964602055.1 uncultured Ignavibacteriaceae bacterium | reverse complement strand
ATCAACAAAACGAAGGACGGCCGGGACATCCACGTCGAGGCTTCGGTGTCCCCCATTCATGCCGCCGACGGGAAGCTCGTTGGTTTTATGGCGGTACAGAATGACATTTCAGAACGAAAACACATTGAAGAGAAAATCAAGGAACAAGCCGCTCTCCTGGATATAGCGACCGATGGCATTGCCGTCGTCAGTCCGGAGGGCATCGTGCAATACTGGAACAAAGGAGCAGAGCGCCTCCTGGGTTGGAGCGCCGAGGAAGCAATCGGCCGTAAACTGTATCTGTTGTTCGGCAATGAAGGAAATGAAACAGCCGGAGCTCTGAAAAGTACCATCGAGAAGAAGCATTGGGAAGGGGAGATCAGCGGAGTGACGAGGGAGCAAAAAAACATCGTTGTGCAAAGCCGGTGGACGCTGATGGAGGAAGAGGACGGAAAGCCGCGATCGATCCTCATCGTCAATTCCGACATCACAGAGAAGAAGGCCCTTCAAAGGCAGTTCTTCCGGAGTCAAAGGCTGGACAGCCTGGGCACCCTGGCCGGCGGCATAGCTCATGATCTGAACAACGTTTTGGCCCCCATCCTCCTTTCATTTGAAGTCCTTGGAAAACACATCACCAACGAACAGGGGAGAAAAGTCCTTCGAACGGCGCAGGAAAGCGCCAACCGTGGAAAACATATCGTTTCACAGGTTCTCACGTTTGCCAGGGGAGTCGAAGGGGAACGGGGGACCATACAGCTGCGTCATCTGCTCGATGAAATCATGAGCATCATCAAAGAGACATTCCCGAAATCGATCGACGTCGAAACTTCGGTTTCAAAAGACCTCTGGGCTCTTTTCGCCGATGCAACGCAAATGCACCAGGTGTTCATGAACCTCGTGGTTAACGCCCGTGATGCAATGCCGCACGGCGGCTTGCTGGCAGTAAAGGCGGAAAACATCGAGCTGGACGAATCCTTCTGCCGAACGCAGTTGAAGGCCCGGCCGGGTCCCTACATCGTGGTCTCCATCGCCGATTCCGGAATAGGAATCCCGACTCCGATCATGGACAGAATTTTCGACCCATTCTTTACAACCAAGGAAGTGGGGAAAGGCACAGGCCTCGGCCTGTCAACGGTGCACGCCATCGTCAACAGTCATGAGGGTTTTGTCGATGTCGCGAGCACGGTCGGCAAGGGGACGACATTCAAAGTCTATCTGCCGGCCCAACTCCAGGGGTTGGAAAGTCAGAAGAGGGAGAATCCTTCCGAAGCATTTCCGGCAAGAGGAGAATCCGTCCTCGTTGTGGACGATGAAAGGTCCATCCGCGAAATTACCGAACAGGTGTTGTCCGAACACGGCTACAGGGTGGAATCAGCGGCAGATGGCGTGGAGGCTGTTGCGTTGTTTGCCGATCGTGGCGGGAAATACGACCTTGTGATCACCGACCTCATGATGCCCATGATGGATGGCGTGGCAACGATCCGGGCGCTGAGGAGAATCAAACCCGAGGTGCGCGTCATTGCGATGAGCGGGCTTGTATCGGACGAAAAAGTCATTCAGACCGTCGACCTCGCTCCGGAGGCGTTCCTCCGAAAACCCTTTACGTCTGCTACCCTTCTTGAGACTATCGGAAAAGTGCTCAAGAAGCGGATTACAAGCCTCCAATAGAGCTATGCGTCCTTCATCACGTTGACGGGTCGTTTACCTGAGAACAAAGATCTTCCCGCCTCAGCAGCTCTTCCATCGTCGAAGCTGGTAGTGACATGAAGTGCCGGAGAGGCTTTTATGGAAGATTTTTTTCCATCTCCCTTCGGATTTCACGCCCATATTCCTTCTCCAAAGCATCGAGCACGTACCTCGTCAGGGCATTGCGAAGCATGACACTGGCGCATGTTTGTCCGAAGGATGCACATGCTTCCTCGGCAATTCCACGTGCTGCTTCCGCGTTCCCCGCACTTTTCAACTTCTCTACGATGTCTTCGCAATGCTGCCAAAGAAGCGCATCCTGCCGTGCGGATGAAG
>CAZRPU010000142.1:0-2045 GCA_964602055.1 uncultured Ignavibacteriaceae bacterium | reverse complement strand
GACTTTGTGGACGGATGAGCAAGACCTTGGCCGGTTCGCCAATCTCAAGCCGCGGCTGTTGAGGCACGCTCCGCCCTGCACAGCCGACCAGGACCAAGGAAACCAGGATACCGAATGCGGACAAGAGGATGGATCGCATGCCGACAGCCCTACCTTTCACTAGGTAAGTGTAGTTGTCGCCTGGGATTATCTAGGCTAGGGTCGAACGGACATAAGCGGGAGAGGCAAAACGGCCAGATATGGAGCGGATCTGGAATGTTAGCCCCTAGATAGAGTGGTTAATCCTCGCTGAAAGTCTGATCGATTGAAGCAACGCGAGGTCGGTATGACTCGAAAGTGTTATTGCGGAAAAGAACCAAGAAGCATAGCTAGGTCAAACGTACCGGTCCCGTTGGGGCCCCTGAGTCTCTCGTTCTCACTGGTCGAATGCGCAACAGGGAGTTGCCATCCATGGCGTCTCAGGTTCGCATGAGGAATAGTCGTCTTCATCTTGCCTCGAAACGAATCCCCCTCTTAGTAGAAGCAACACGCAATTGGGCCAAATTCCTTAATCGGCCTGTGCTTATCGCACTCACAATCTCGCTCCTACTGCTCGCTGAATCAAGCATTTCCTCTACCGTTTCTGCGGAGACTGTCCCCGTCCAAGAAGAGTCTACGATCCGGGTAACTGATAGTGCTAGTAAGGTAAGCGATACGGGGTCGACCGACAGTTCTGTTTCGCACTCAGCCGGGCTTCGTCTCCAACCAACTTCACTTCCAAGAGCCCCTCTATCAATAAATCGCCAGATGCTGGGCACCAACATTCGAATATGGTTTCCTGCGTATGATGGGGACGGTTTTTTCGCTTCTCTTGACCAGCCGACTCAGCTCAATAAAACCTCTTATGAAGCGACTGCAGTCTTTCAGAATTCCATAAGGCCAATCTTGCAGAGCCTAGGGTTTGCTGCAGATTATGCCTCCCATTTCTTCATTCCTCAGCACAGCGGAATACCTTTAGGAAAAGCGAATCTTATCAAGCTGGCCTCACAGTCCTGCGAAAAAGTGGTCATACGGTACCCCCTGCAAGCCTCATCTCAAGATAGTTCAAACCATTTGGTCAGAAATGAGACAGCAGATTCAGCCGAAGTCACGAACTCTCCCCAACCAGACGACATTGAGCGACAAGCTTTCGAGCAATCGCAAAGGGAATGGGACAATTGGTGGTGTCGCGTCTTTAGACAAATTGGGTCAAAGGATCGAATTGAATCTCTGGAAAAAGATTCGAAACCATTGCTGGAAGCCTTTGATCGATACTTCAAGGACCAAGCTGGAAGAACTTTCCATGAGTATATTATTGATGACTTCGAAAACTCTGGCTACTTTTATGTTTTCCCTCAGATCCACCATCCAGAGGTTGGCGATTTTTCGGCCAACGTCCCTACACCCAAGATGGTAATCATTGATCATGCGGGGATCCGTACTGACCGCCGAAGGGACCAAGCCATCTATTCAGCAACAGGTCGCGTCTTTGTGAGCTATGAGGTTGTAAACAAGGTCTCCTACACAGCCACAAACGCAACTGAGGCGGCTGTAACCGCATTAAGAAGCACCGTCGGGGGTTCTACTGTTGACGCTATTCCTCTCAAGTCCGTGTCACTTGTGTTGCTCCCTGGAGGAGAAGCCCACACGTCCGGCAAGGTCATTCCAGCATTGCGATACGCCTATCGCATGCCTGCTTGCTCAACAAGGAATGGGCGCAAACAATGGATGTACCTCTGGGTCGATGCAGAAGATGGCAAACTCCTGGAGACAGTTTCCCTGTTTAGTGGAGCAGCAGTCGAGGGGAGAGGAACAACATTGTATGTCGATCCGGATAGTGGAACGTATCCGCTGCCAATATCATTCCAATTTGACGATCCAAATGCCACCCCTCGACTTCCCGGTGTGATTACGCTCCGTTTAGCCACGGAATTAAACGGAATCGTATCAGACGGCACAACTAGCGAAGACTTCTACATCACCCAGCCGGACCCCGCGAACCCGGGCAAGGCGGCGATCAAGCTGGA
>CAZRPU010000141.1:0-2097 GCA_964602055.1 uncultured Ignavibacteriaceae bacterium | reverse complement strand
TACCAATGGCTGTGAAAGTAGGCATTAACGGATTCGGTCGCATCGGGCGAAATGTCTTCCGGGCGGGAATCAATGACAAGGATATCGAGTTCGTTGCCGTAAACGACATCACCGATGCGGCAACGCTCGCCCATCTTCTCAAATTTGACTCCGTCATCGGCAATTTTGCCGGAAAAGTGGAAGTCAAGGACTCCACGCTCGTGGTCAACGGAAAACAGGTCAAGGTGTTTGGCGAGAAAGACCACACAAAACTCCCGTGGAAGGATCTCGGGGTGGAAGTGGTGATCGAGTCAACGGGGTTGAAGCACTTTACCGACGGCGAAGCTTCCGGTGACCATATCAAACAAGGGGCAAAGAAGGTCATCATCACCGCGCCTGCGAAGAAACCTGACGTGATGATTGCTCTGGGCGTCAACGATAAGGTGTACGACCCTGCGAAACATCATGTTATCTCCAATGCTTCATGCACCACAAACTGCCTTGCTCCTATGGTCAAGGTTCTTCATGATGCCTTCAAAGTGAAAAAAGGGCTCATGAATACAATCCATTCTTATACAAACGATCAACGCATCCTCGACCTTCCGCATAAGGACCTTCGGAGGGCACGGGCCGCGGCGATCAATATCATCCCGACAACGACCGGAGCCGCAAAAGCAGTGGGAAAAGTTATTCCTGAGCTGAACGGAAAGCTCGACGGCTATGCCCTGCGCGTTCCGACCCCAAACGGCTCCATCACCGATTTCACCGCCGAACTGGAGAAAGAGGTTACCAAGGAGGAGGTCAACGCGGCGTTCAAGAAGGCCGCTGAAACCAGCCTCAAGGGCATTCTGGAGTACAGCGAAGACGACCTCGTACTCAAAGATGTTGTCGGCAACCCGCATTCGTGCGTCCTCGACAGCAAGCTTACCATGACCATGGGCTCGATGGTGAAGGTCTTCGGATGGTACGACAATGAATGGGGTTACTCGAACCGCGTTGTCGAGCTGACGAAGAAAATTGCATCAATGATGAAGTAGTTCCCGAGCGGCGAACGGTGGTAGCGGGCTGAGACTGAGGACCGGTCCAGCCCGTTTTTTCTTCTCAAGGAGTTTGTCATGCGTAAAGCGACTATCGACGATATTTCTGTCAAAGGAAAAAGAGTGCTCGTGCGCGTGGACTTCAACGTGCCCCTGGACGGCAAACAGCACGTGACGGACGATACGCGGATTCTCGAATCCCTTCCGACCATCAAGAAGATCCTCAAGGACGGGGGCAGGGCCGTCCTGATGAGCCACCTCGGTCGTCCAAAAGGGAAGCCCAAGCCGGAGTTCAGCCTCAAACCGGTCGCCGAACGCCTCGCCGCACTTCTCGGTCAGGCGGTGGGTTTTTCTCCCGACTGCCGGGGAGCGCAAACTGCCGCAATGGTGAACGGTTTGAAGAACGGAGAATGTCTTCTTTTGGAAAATCTTCGCTTCTATAACGAAGAAGAAGCCAATGACAGCGCGTTTGCAAAGGAACTGGCCTCTTGGGGGGACGTTTTTGTCAATGATGCATTTGGCACAGCACACAGGGCTCACGCCTCCACCGAGGGTGTCACGAAACACATGAAGGTCTGTGTTGCGGGTTACCTGATGAGGAAGGAACTCGACTACCTTTCTCAAGCCGTGGAGAATCCCAAGCGTCCTTTTGTTGCTGTTCTGGGTGGAGCGAAAATTTCGGGAAAAATCGATGTGATCAAAAGTCTCCTGCTGAAAGTCGATGCCCTGTTGATTGGCGGCGGGATGATGTTTACCTTCTATAAGGCCCAGGGGCTGGAGATTGGAAAGTCCCTCCTTGAAGCAGATAAGATCGATCTGGCGAAGAGTATTTTGGAAGAAGCAAAAGCAAAAAACGTCAGAATTCATCTGCCGGCCGACTGCGTCATCGCCGATAAATTCGAAAACGCCGCCTCCATTCAAACAGTGAACGTCAGAGCCATTCCCGCAGATTGGCTGGGAATGGATATCGGCCCCGAGACCGTAAAACACTTCGGCGCCGAGATACCCTGAACGGCAGTGGCTTGGCCGTGGGACGCACCTGGCTTGCGGTGCTGGAGAACTACCAGCAGGCGGACGGCAG
>CAZRPU010000140.1:0-2170 GCA_964602055.1 uncultured Ignavibacteriaceae bacterium | reverse complement strand
TGCCTCTGTCAGATCAGCTGCCAATCGCTCTGTTTGGCCGATGGCTGCTGCTCTGATTTCAACGCCGTGGATCCTGTTTTCGAGGCCGAACAGCGCCTGGGCAGCGAGAAGTCCAACAAAGGCGTAGTATGCATCATATTCTTTGTTATTCGATTCATAGATGCCGACCACGACGAATCGCCGGATAAGAGGTTGCCCGATCTGCAGCAGCGCAAACTCGGACCCTGCCGGGCTTACAACGGAAACGGTATCTCCCACGACCACTCCGAGACGGTCTGCCAGTGTCAGGCCCAATACCATCCCTGTTCCGTTCCTTGCTTCAAAATCGTGTTCGCCCAGAACCATCTTCTCACTCAATCCCGAAACACGGTCCACATCCTCCTTCTTTATCCCTTTGACGTTGATGACACGATTGACGTTCCTCGAAACGATGAGCGCTTTTCCCGCGACAAAAGGCGCGTAGCCCCGAACGTCCGCTTTTGTTTTCAGGAAGGTCTCCAGTACGCCATAGTCCACGGGATCTCCCGGCATCTTCCTCTCGACGCGCAGATGGGGATCGAATCCGGTGAGTATCGACGTCACAAGTCCGTTGAACCCGTTGAAGACCGAAAGGACGACCACAAGAGCGCCAACGCCTATCGAAACACCGATAATGGAAATGAAAGAAATGACCGTGACGAATCCCACTTGCCGTCGTGATTTGAGATACCGGAGCGCTATGACTTGCTCGAGCTTCATGATCCGAAACGGAGCAATGCGAGAGGATCTCTGCTTCCCGCCAGACGGGAAGGAATAAAAGAACAGAGGTAACACAGGACAATAGACGCTCCGCTCACCAGTGCAAAATTCCACCACTCCAATGCGATCGGTACGTGCGTCATGTAATATACGCCCGAGGGAAGGGAGATAAATCTGTATTGCATCTCCAACCAGCACAATCCGTAGGCGAGAATATTCCCTGCGGCCGTACCGACGACGCCGATAAGCATCCCCTGATAAAGAAATACTTTTCTGATCGTGGCCGTCGTTGCACCCATTGTTCGCAGAACCCCGATGTCACTGGTTTTCTCCATGACCATCATAAGCAGTGTTCCAATGACATTCACTGTCGCGACGATAATAATCAGCCCAAGGATGATCGGTATTTGACTCTTTTGAAGGTCGATCCAGGAGAAGAGGTTGCGATACGTCTGAAACATGGTCCGGGCAAAATAGGGATAACCCAGGTCAGCGGGAATATCCTGAGAAAGCTGGTTCACTTTCGAAATATCCGCAACCAGAACATCGAACCCCGACACCGACGACCCGAACTGAAACATGCGCTGTGCATTCTCGATGTGGATATAGACATAACTCGCGTCGTACTCCTCCATCCCTGTTTCGTAGATTCCGGCAACCTCAAATTGCATCACGCGCGTTTGCGAGAGGGTCAGGGCGAATCCCCCGAGGGCAAAAACCAGAAGCCTGCTCCCCACCGAAGCATTGAGACGCTCGGCAAGCCTCTCGCCAATAACGATGGGCTGAATGCCCTCGGTTCTCAGCGACAAATCATACTGACCGTGCACGATATGATTCCTGGCGGCGGAAATATCGTTTGCCGGATCGATGCCTTTGACCAACACTCCGTCAATTCCGCCGTCCGAACGAACCATTCCCTCCCGCGTCACATAAGGAGCCATCGTCACCACATCTGGATAGCGTGCGCGTACCTTCTCCATTGCGGCTTGAGGATTGTTCAGAACCTGACTCTGGAATCCATAGACCTGCATGTGGGCCGTAAAGCTCACGACATTTTGTTTGATGGTGTCTTCAAATCCCTTGAGAATCGACAAGGTAATAATGAGTGTTGCAACGCCAAGAGCAACGCCAACGATGGCAAAAAAAGTAATAAAGGAGATAAACCCCCGATTGCGGCGCGACCGAAGATAGCGGCGGGCAATAAAGAACGAAACACTCATGATCGGGTAGGCCGATGGTTACGGTTTGGAGAGTTCAAGCAGGTAACTCTTGATGAATTCGTCGATCCCCCCGTCCATGACGGCCTGCACATCGCTTGTTTCAACGCCGGTGCGGTGGTCTTTGACGAGTGTGTAGGGCTGAAACGTGTATGAGCGAATCTGACTGCCCCATTCGATTCGCTTTTTTGTGCTTTCAATTGCGCTCAAGCGCG
>CAZRPU010000139.1:0-2196 GCA_964602055.1 uncultured Ignavibacteriaceae bacterium | reverse complement strand
CACGAATGACTATAAAGCCGTTATTAAGGAGAGTTTTGTTGAGGAAGTGAGACGAAGTGGAAAGTTTACCTGCGTCGAGGGTCAAGCGGAGATGGAGATTGATTTGAGAATCAAGAACATCACCATGAACGCCCCCTTGCGCAAGGTCGGGAGCTTCATTTTTGCAGTCTATGCCATCTCCTATAGCCAGAGCATTTTCGCGGGCCCGGCGGATGTGCAAGTCACTGCCGACGTGATTCTAAAGAAGCAGGGTCAGGAAATATTCAATCAGGAAGTCCATGGTTTTGGCAGGAGCGGGGTCCTGAAAGGAGAACGGCAAAGCCTCTCACAGTTCACAACCGCCATGATCGAAGCCCTTGCTTTCGCATTGAAAGGCTTGAATCAAAATATCGTGGCAGAGATCAACCGGTCCTAATGCAGCAAGAAGAGAGGAGGGAAACAACAGGGACTATCTCCTTGTTCGCACACTCGAATCAGAAAACGGTGTCAGGAACGGTTATATTGCGCACCCAGGCACGGTCAATCGGCGCTTGATGCGGGCAGAGTGAGGTAGTGGCTGAGTCCCAGACCGGACCCCATCTTGAGTGAAGGGTAACATCCGCGGGTGCGTCAGGATGTATCCGCGCTCGTTGTATAAAATCTAAACTGATTCGGGCTGTATCAATAGCACCTGGTTGGAACCCTCTTTGGATGCTACTGCTCCGTAAGTTGAATGGGCAATCAGTTCCATGTGGCGGTAGACGGGGTCTCGCTAAATCAGATGCGAGGATCGTACGGCTAGCCTGGTAACGACACTGGCGTTGCATCCTCTGTGTCTGTGAAAAGATCAAGGCCAGCAATGACACGTCTAAGCTGTAGTCTGCTGCGTACCTCAGTTGCCCTGTGTGGTTTGTCCGGTTGTACCTCAACTCGGGAGAGTGGCGACGTGTCAGCCGTGCTCGAGACGACTGAAACGACTGTCGAAAGTCAGACAGATACAAAGATCGGGGTCATTGACATCATGGAGGTGTTAAGGCGAACGAGGATCGGCCTGAGGCCTCTAGCCAGACTACAGGATGAGCTCCAAGAGGTCATCCGCCAGGAGGAGCAGTATGTGGCTCAGTATCACCGGCATAGAGAATACTATCCGTTTACTACGAACCCCCGGTATCAGGCCATGAGAAGAGCCACGGCTTCAATTATGCCTCAGGTCGAAGCGGCGGCGAAGGCCCTCGCTGAACAACGTGGCTTCGCGATCGTCCTCGTGAAAGGGACTCCCGAATCGATCATGACGACCTTCTATTCTGCGGACACGGTTGATCTGACGGATCAAGCCATTGAAGACCTGAATCGACGGTTCCCTTGACTCACTTGCCAAGTCCGGGACAAGACAAGGCACTGAAGCGTTTCTTTCTAGAAGGAGGATGGGATCAGGTCATCCACTCGAACAGGGTGCGGCGTACAGGAACAGCCAAGGGTCCGAGAGTCTTATCCTGAGTCATCGCGCTTCAGAAGGTGAGGGACGTTGTGGTGATACAGCCTGAGCAGAACCGCAGCTCAGGCGATCCCCCGCTGACGGGGGACCGACTGGACTTGGTGGATGGACCGCGATGGCTCGTTATGCGGCCCGAGCAAACCTTTCCCGAGCCTCTGTGTGGTGTGAGGGGAGGGTGTGCCCGCCTTCCCTGCTAAGCCGTCGCTTTTCAGCGCCGCTCTCACAGGCCATGCTATGAACGAGGACCCAGACTAGAGCCGTCATTGTCACCAGACCGATCATGAGCACCATGTGCGTTCCTCCGTTAAAATCTCTTACCCGTCTCAGCAGATTGCTTCTCTCCGGGCGGACAAACTGCAAAGGGGGTGCCACTAAGGCCGCTCCACTCTTTGTAACACAGCGCTCATGCGGAATTGACGCAAAGGAAATACAGCCTCCGAAAATCCCCGCCTGAGGCCCCTTCCTCAAGACAAAACGATCCGCTGCCATGCTGTCTGGCGCATGAGCAGCCTGTGAGGCCGGCCTTTTTTGCCATCGTGCGCGCAATAATGGGCATCGTGATCCGGTCGTGTGGACAGGCCATGAGCCACGAATCGAAGAAAAGGTACGGGGAGTCTTTTACGAGCCGTTGCTCTTTCTGAATGTCGCAGACGACGTGTTCAGACCAAATTGAGCCGGGCCGAATCCAGCCCGCCCCTCGATCTCCCACTTCCGGGATTCTC
>CAZRPU010000138.1:0-2284 GCA_964602055.1 uncultured Ignavibacteriaceae bacterium | reverse complement strand
AATCTTGGGAGGGGGTTTTTAGCCCGTTGCACGGGCCGACTCCCCCCTTCGGCACGTATGGGGGAATATACAGTCTACGTTTTGAAGTCTCTCCGGGACAATGACCTGTACATCGGGATGACAGGGGATTTGAAGGTTCGGATGGAGAAGCACCGGAGTGGAGGGGTAAGGTCGACACGACATCGGCGACCGCTGGTGTTAGTGTACACAGAATTTTGGTCCTCGCGGGATGAGGCTCGTCGACGCGAGAAATACTTGAAAAGCGGGCATGGTCATCGTTATCTTGCAGAAGCGGCTGCCATGATCTGGGATGCGCCCCGACAAAAGCGTCCCGACGAAAGATGTCGGGACATGTCGGGGTAAACTGGACTCAAATCTTGGGAGGGGGTTTTTAGCCCGTTGCACGGGCCGACTCCCCCCTTCGGCACTTTATGCGCTCCTGTTTTTGGCTCGACAGTGTGAAGTGAAGATCGTGAATTGAAAAGTGACGATTCAACCCCTTACCATATTGACTGGAGAGAGCTTGCACTAAGGATACAGAGTTCTCATATTCGGGTATCCTTGATGAAATGGGTGCATAGACTCTCCTTTATCGTTCTTCTCTGCTTTCCGGCCCCTCTCCTGGGGCAGTCTGCCTGGTTTAGCGACACGCTGAAGTTTTCGGCCGCCAGAAAACTCGATTCGCTCTCTCATCGGTACATCCTTCCGCAAACAGAATCAGTCAGACGAGGCAGTTCCACTCTTCGTCCCTTTGCTGATTATGTCGTCGATTACAGCCGTGGAACTGTGAGTTTGTCGGAAGCGCTTCTTCCGGCCGGCGACGATTCTCTTCTTGTGGTCGTATCCTATCAAGCTCTCAATTTCAACTTCCAAAGCGATTATTCGTTACGCCGGAAAATTATCAGAACTGACTCCGTCGGACGCCGTCTGACAAGTATCGTTGAAGCGCCTCGACCCCCTTTGAGCGACGACCTTTTTGGTGATCAACTCCAGCGCAGCGGTTCGCTTGTCAGGGGGTTCTCTGTCGGGTCCAATCGGGACCTCTCACTCTCGTCCGGTTTTCGAATGCAGTTCGCGGGAAAACTCTCGTCGGATGTTGACATTGTAGCCGCATTAACGGATGAAAATTCTCCGATCCAGCCGGAAGGAACAACACAAACACTTCAGGAAGTCGACAAGGTGTTTATCGACGTGAAGAGTCAGGATGCTGGAGCCACATTGGGTGATTTTAATCTCCAGATCGGACGCGAGGAAGGTGGTGAATTCGGGCGCATAACACGGAAGGTTCAGGGTGCCCAAGCTCGCGTGTTCTCGGAAGACGTGCTTCGTTCGGGAGTTTCCGGAAGGGTTGAATTGACGGGAGCGCTGGGCCGCGGAAAATTTCACACGCAGACGTTTCGCGGACTGGAAGGAAATCAGGGGCCTTATCGTCTTTCCGGGCGGAATGGCGAAAGGCAAATTATCGTTATTGCAGGTTCCGAAAGGGTGTTTCTCGACGGCCAGAGCATGAGCAGAGGAGAAGTGAACGATTATACGATCGACTATGCATCCGCCTCAGTAACCTTCTCAAGCAAACGGCTCATAACGTCGGCATCACGCATCGTTGTGGATTTCGAGTACTCTGACAGGCATTACGAGAGGAATCTCGTTCATGCCCGGGCTTCTGCCGGATTGTTCCATGAGCGCGTAAAAATCAATACCGTTTTCACACAAGAAGCGGATGATCGCGATTCGCCCATTGACTTACTCCTGGATGATCAAACGAAGACGATTCTGGCTCAAAGCGGCGCCGACCCTCTCAAAGCCTCTGTCTGGGGGGCCAACTTTGTGGGAAGCGATTCGGCTGCTGGAACCCCCCTCGGACAGTATGTCCGCCGGGACACCATGATCAGCAGCGTCCTTTACCCCGCGTTCTACTATTCTCCGGGGGATTCGAACGCTGTCTATGCGGTGATTTTTTCTCCCGTACCATCCATGCCTCCGGATTCGCTGGGGTATGTCAGAAAGGCCCTGGGGGAGTTCCATCCGGCAGGCCTCGGGCAGGGAAATTTTCTCCCCATTCGGTTGCTCCCTGTCCCTCAACTCGTGAGGACAATTGACGTCAATGTTCAGGCAGACATTTCCCCCGCATTGTCTTTCAAAGGAGAAATTGCCGCCAGTCAACAGGACAGGAATCGGTTTTCGAACATCGATGGCGAAACGGATGGCTTTGCCCATGCCATTTCCCTCCGCGCTGCCCCGAGGGATTTCATGATCGGCTCAACAAACCTGGGAGATCTTGATG
>CAZRPU010000137.1:0-2356 GCA_964602055.1 uncultured Ignavibacteriaceae bacterium | reverse complement strand
ATCCCAAAGTGGTTGCCGTGGGGGAAATCGGCCTGGATTTCTACTACGATCATGCTCCCAGGGAGAGACAGTTGGAGGTCTTTCGAAAGCAACTGGCGATCGCCGTACGCAGTGGTCTTCCCGTCGTTGTTCATACGAGAGACTCTGTTGAAGAAGCGGTAGGAGAGGTCAAGAACTTTGTGCAGGCTCACAACGAATGGCGGTCTGCAGGTTTTCACCATCATCGCGTCATGGGTGCGAGGGGAGTGTTTCATTGTTTTTCGGGTAACGCGGATCAAGCGCGGGACCTTTTTGCCCACGGATTCTTTGTTTCCTATCCCGGTATTGTGACGTTCAAGAATTCGCCGGTTCTCGAGACGTTGAAGGAGGTTGGGTGGGAGAACATTCTACTTGAAACGGATTCCCCGTATTTGACGCCGGTGCCGTTCCGTGGAAAGAGGAATGAACCGGGCAACATCCCGCTGATAGCCAACAAGATTGCCGAAGTCCTCGAGACAACACCCGCAGTCGTTGCCCAATATGCGACCGAGAACACGCGTTTTCTTTTTTCGCTTTCGTGAAATGACATGACCGAACAACCGAGTATATTCGATATTCTCGGGCCGATTATGATCGGGCCGTCCAGCTCGCACACGGCCGGAGCTAGCAGAATTGGTTCGATTGCCCGTCAACTCCTGAATGACAAGCCGGTGAAGGCCGTCATTACGCTCTACAACTCCTTTGCCAAAACGCACAAGGGCCATGGAACCGACCGGGCGATCATTGGAGGAATCCTTGGTTTTGGCCCTGATGACGTGCGAATTCGCAATTCCTTCGAGCTTGCGCGCGCGGAGGGTCTCGAATGGGAGTTCAAAATGTCGGGCGGCATCAATAAGTTCCATTCGAACACCGCGCGCATTCATTTGCGCGGCAAGGATGGAGGAACGGTTGAAATCGCCGGTGCGTCCCTCGGAGGAGGGAGGATCAGGATTCAGGAACTGGAAGGTTTCCCGGTGGACTTCAATGCGCATACGCACACGCTGGTGATCATTGCCGAGGACGTCCCCGGAAGCATCAAGAATATCAGCGGCGCCATTGCTGAAAAAGGAACCAATATCGCCAACATGTACGTTTCAAGAAACGAAAACATGGCAAACATGGTCATTGAAGTGGACCAGGCGATCGACAAGGAAAGCCTGAAACGTATTGAAACATTTCCATGGGTGAAATTTGCCCGGCGCGTGGAGCCGTTGGCAGAAGGAAGCTCACGGTATGACAAATAAGGGAGCATTGCATGGAATTTAACCTCTTGTCCGATATCGTCGAATACTGCAAGCGTGAACAGAAAGACATGGCGCAGGCGATGGTCGACTACGAAATGCGGAACAAAGGACTTACCCGCGGACAAATCTACGACGACCTGAAGCGCATTCTTCTCGTCATGGAGGATTCTGTTGACCAGGGGCTGACGCAAAATGTCATCACGCCGAGCGGTATGCTGAATAATTGGGCGAAAAGAATTTACGAGTGTAAAACCGAAACACTCGGTACGTCACTGAAGAAAGCGGCGGCCAGAGCTGTCGCCGTGGGAGAAGTGAACGCCTGTATGGGCAAGATTGCAGCGGCCCCCACCGCGGGCTCCGCGGGCATCATGCCGGCGGTCCTTGTGACGATGATGGAAGAACACAATATTCCAAGGGAAAAAATTCTCGATGCGCTGCTGGTTTCTTCAGCGATCGGCCTTATTTTCGCAAAGAACTCTTCATTTGCGGGCTCGGAAGCAGGGTGCATGGGTGAAACAGGAAGCGCAGCTGCGATGGGTGGCGCCGCCATCACGTATCTTCTGGGCGGATCGAACGAACAGATCCTCGAAGCCGTCGGCTTCGCCCTGAAGGCATCCATGGGATTGGTCTGTGATCCCGTCGGGGGACTGGTGGAGGAGCCTTGCACCACGCGCAATGCCGTGGGGGTGGCCAATGCATTTGTTTCATCGCAAATGGCGCTCGCGGGAATTGTCAGCCTTATCCCTGCCGATGAAGTCATCTTTGCGACAAAGGAGGTTGGAGATCTCATGTCCCCCCGATTGAAAGAGTCCGGCCAAGGGGGCCTGGCAAACACGAGGAAGGGACGAGAAATTCAGAAGCAAGTCTTCAAGGTTGTCAGGACTGACGGATCGGCCTGAAGCACGCGTCCTTGTTTTCTTCCTCCCCTTTTTCTACCTTCCTCTCAGGACATCGACATTCCATGGTTATCCGCGTTTTCATTCCCGTACTGCTGATTCTCTCCTCCGTTTCGTTCGCTCAGAAGCTCTCCGGCGATGAACGCGAGATTCTTTGGCACCAGGATCAGCGCCTTGTCTCGGACACCGTCCTTTTTG
>CAZRPU010000136.1:1826-2426 GCA_964602055.1 uncultured Ignavibacteriaceae bacterium | reverse complement strand
CGTTCAGGCGGTGCAGGAAGAAAGCCCGCGATTCCATCGCACATGAAGTCCCATCGTTCCCGCGCAGTATCATTTGTAGAGTCCCTCCAAGACACCATTACATCGCGCTTGGAGGAACTTGACGGGGGCGCACGATTTCACGAAGATGCCTGGTCGCACACTTCGGGCGGGGGCGGCCGGACACGCATCATCCAGAACGGCCGTCTCTTTGAAAAAGGGGGGGTCAACACATCTGCCGTTCAGGGAACCCTGACAGGGATGCTCGCAGAGCGTCTGAAGACGAAGCCGCAGGATTTTTTTGCCACCGGCATTTCACTTGTGTTGCATCCGAAAAGCCCCATGGTCCCGACGTTTCACGCGAACTTCCGGTACCTGGAACTCGAAGACGGTGACAGTTGGTTTGGAGGAGGAGCCGATCTCACCCCGTTTTATCTCCTAGAGGAAGACGCCATTCATTTTCATCGATCCTGGAAGGACGCGTGCGACCGGCATGATGGCTCCTTGTATCCGCGCTTCAAGGCTGCCTGCGACAAGTATTTCTTTCTCCCCCATCGGCGTGAAGCGCGAGGCATTGGCGGAATTTTCTTTGACTATGCCAGG
>CAZRPU010000136.1:0-1816 GCA_964602055.1 uncultured Ignavibacteriaceae bacterium | reverse complement strand
ATTTGAACGGGAATTCCCTCTCCTGGAGATCTTGGGCCATTCGATTCTTGATTCCTACGAGCCCATTGTTGAACGTCGAAGAACGGATCCCTGGGGGGATCACGAACGTGAATGGCAGCTGATCCGGCGTGGACGCTATGTAGAATTCAACCTTATTTACGATCGGGGAACGCTCTTTGGACTCGAGACCCAAGGCAGGGCTGAATCCATCTTGATGTCCCTGCCGCCTCTGGTCCGGTGGGCATACGATTTCCAGCCCAAGCCCGGTTCGAGGGAGCATGACCTCCTCGAAGTGCTCAAATCGCCTCGGGCATGGCTGACCGACTGAACGGGGCAACTTAACAAAGGACTTATGAAGCCAAAGAGGATTGCAGTCGTGTTGTTTCAACTTGGTGGCCCGGATTCCCTGGAAGCGGTTGAGCCATTCTTGTTCAACCTGTTCCTCGACCCCGACATCATCGATTTTCCCGGAGCTTTTCTCGCACGAAAGCTCCTCGCACGCAGGATCGCGGCAAGCCGGTCCAAACCCATTGGAAAGCACTATTCAGAAATAGGCGGTAAGTCTCCCATCAACGAGCTCACAAACATTCAGGCCAATGCGCTTGAAACCGCGTTGAGGTCGGCCTATCCGGACACGCGAGTCCTTGTTGCCATGCGCTATTGGCATCCATTAACTGAGGAAGTTGTTCGGGAGCTGAAACAGGGATCGTTTGATGAGGTTATCCTCCTTCCCCTGTATCCTCAATATTCGAAGGCGACCACTTTTTCCAGTATGAACGAATGGCGCAGGGTCTGCAATCGATTGGAATTCTCCCTACCCACCCGGCTCATTTGCTGTTATCCCAGCCACCCAAGATATATCAATGCTCTTGTCGGGAATATCCGCGCCACCCTCGATCGGTTTAAGGGCATTGCTGCCGGGAACATCGATCTTGTATTCAGTGCTCATGGTGTTCCGGTGGATTTTATCAGAAAAGGCGACCCGTACAAGCTTCATGTCGAAGAAACCGTGCATCAGGTCATGCAACAGGGTGGCTGGTCATCGCCGCATGTTATTGCCTATCAGAGCAAGGTCGGCCCCGCCCGCTGGCTTGAACCATCGCTGACCGGCATGATCAAGTCATTGGCTGCCGCCGGAAGGAAGAATCTTCTCGTGATTCCAGTGGCGTTTGTCACCGAGCATATCGAGACCTTGCACGAAATCAATATCGAAGCCCGGGAAGAGGCAGAACATGCAGGGATCACCAGGTTTGAAATGATGCCGGCGTTAAACGGCCATCCGGAATTCATTGCATGCCTGACCGACCTGATCGTGCAAACGATGAACTCCGGGGTACAAAGCCAGACGTGCGGTGTTCTGTGGCAATCTCGGCCGGGTGAACCAAAACCCGTCCTCTGTCCCGCCTTCCAATCGGAATGATTTCTTGATGCAAAACGAGAGCACGGATGTTGTCATTGCCGGGGGAGGGATATCGGGACTCGCTGCCGCGCACTGGCTTGTCAAAGCCGGACTCCGGGTGAAGGTCCTGGAAAAGGAAGCCGAGCCCGGCGGGACGATGAAGACACGGCATGAAGATGGATTCCTTTCCGAACTTGGGCCCAACAGCGCCCTTGAAACCTCGCCTCACATTGCAACACTGGTCTCGGATCTTGGCCTCAACGGTGACTTCCTCTACGCCGATCCTTCCAGCAAGAACAGGTACATCCTCAGGAATGGAACGCTCCGCCCCCTTCCATTGTCCCCGCTGGAGTTCCTAAAGACCGATCTCTTTTCGGTCCGTGCAAAGCTTCGACTTCTTAAGGAGCCATTTGTTGG
>CAZRPU010000135.1:0-2430 GCA_964602055.1 uncultured Ignavibacteriaceae bacterium | reverse complement strand
ATCAACACGGATCTTGTGGCTGAACTGATCTCCCTTTTAATGGCAGTGCACAAGGGGGAAACGAACAAGGAACCGACGTTTTGAAAAGGGCTGTCATGACCACACCCCGTAAGAATACAAGGATTGTCAGAGCCCTGATTCGTGAGATCGACGGGACATTTCAGAAATATGGGCGACAGACGATACGGGATGTTGTGCAGGATCTCGTCGTACGGAACATTCTGCGCTCATCCAATCCCACCGATGAGCAAGTACTGCGGGTCCTCTACCGGACCGGGGTCCTCCGCATGAGTGCTGAACCCAGGATGGCGGAGATGCACTCTCTGCTTGAACGTTACACGAGAGGCCAGCTCGGTTTGTGCGTGCGCTGCGGAGGTCGCATTGGAGCAGCCGTGCTGGAAAGAACACCGTCAAGAACACTGTGCAACACCTGTCAGGAATCGGAAGGTGCGAAGTCGCTATGATTCTCGAACAGGCCCGATATGGTTTTTTGAGCCGCATGAGAAAGCCGGAAGGCATTGCCCCAAAGGTCAATCAGGATGAAATCAAGAGACTCGGTGCATCCAAGACGACCGTGTTTGAAGGGTCGTTGAGCGCTTCTCTTTCCATCGTCATCCTGATTCTTGTCTTCTTCCCCAATGTGAAACCGACGCAGAAATTCCAGGCACGCGGCCAAGAGGTCGTGACCATTGAAGAAGTGGAACACACCAGGCAGATCACGAAAGCACCGCCGCCGCCTCGGCCGGCCATTCCCATCGAAGCGCCAAGCGACGAAATTCTCGAGGACGTCGAGTTGACAAGTTCAGAGCTCGATCTTGCTGAAGAAGTGGGCCCGCCACCGCCGCAATCTTCCGACGAAGATGAACAATACTTTGTCGCGGTGGAAGACATGCCTCAGATCATCGGCGGGGTCGAAGCCTTGATGCGCGTGCTTGAATATCCTGAGATCGCCCTTCGGGCACAGGTTCAAGGCCGCGTTTTTATTCTGGCGTTTGTCAATGAAAAAGGGGATGTCACAAAGACGGAATTGCTGAAAGGCATTGGCGCGGGTTGTGATGAGGCCGCGCTGTCTGCAGTGAAGAAGATCCGCTTCATTCCGGGGAAACAGCGGGGATTACCCGTGAAGGTCAAGGTCTCCGTTCCCGTCGTGTTTCGGATCCGGGCAGCCTCATAGCTGTATCATGCCCCGCCCTCCATCATGAGGAGGATACCATGATCCTGATAAAACGCATTCTCTTTCCGACAGACTATTCACGATGTTCTGACGATGCTCTCCTCAGAGCCTTGTGGCTGGCTGAACTGTCCGGCGCAGAATTGCACATTGTTCACGCGTTGCTTCCTCTCGACTACGATCCCTGGAATAAAGACCATCATCTTCCCGACCTTGCCCGCATTCAACGCCAGATCGATGCTTTGATGCCCGAGGGCGCCGGTCCGGGCAACGCTCACCGGTTTGAAACGACGGCAATCACCACAGCAACGGTACGAGGGATCGCTCCGGCACCGGCGATTCTGACCTACGCGCGTGAGCACGAAATGGATATTATTGTGATGGGAACGCACGGTCGCAGAGGCCTGAACCATCTGATGATGGGCAGTGTCGCAGAGGAGGTTGTCAGAATGTCCACTTGCCCGGTGTTGACGGTTCGAGAGACGGCCTCCCCACTGGCACCGATCAATCAAATCCTTGTGCCCCTGGATTTTTCGGGGTTTTCCAGCCAGGCGCTGACAACAGCACGATCCATCGCGTTTGATATGGGGGCGACGATTCGCGTACTCCATGTCATCGAAGAGGTTATCCACCCGTCGTTCTATGTAACGGGCCAGACAGCACTCTCGAGCTGGTACCCTGAGATCGAGGCGACCTCCGTCAAAGAAATGCAGAACCTCGCCGCTCAAGCAGGCGGCCCGGAAGTGCCACTGGAATTTCACGTCAAAGAGGGGCGGGCAGCCGTCGACATTGTCTCGTTTGCAAAGAGAAACGCAATTCAGCTTATCGTCATGGCAAGTCACGGACTGACCGGAATCGAACATTTCTTTCTGGGGAGCGTCACGGAAAAAGTCGTACGGCTCGCTCCCTGCCCTGTTCTCGTGATCAAATCGTTCGGAACGCGAGCGCTTTCGAGAACGTCCGAACAGGAAGCGGAGGCTTGAAGGGACGTCCATTTCAAAAAAAATGAGCGGGCTAGAGGCTTAAATTGGGTAGTCGTCTTATTTACGCCTTTCCCTCTGCTCTATTTCCCGATTTCCTCCTCCATCCGGCGGAGCAACTCTACCTCTCGTTTCCAATTTTTCGGAAATCTCTTTTACCTCTTCAGCTGAAAACCCCGTATTTGCTCTAAAATCGAAATCTCTTCAATGCGAGAGTTCAGATTTTCAACGGCATGAAGGTTGAATGTCCGTTGCGAGAGAGTTACTTTCCGGGTTTAC
>CAZRPU010000134.1:0-2470 GCA_964602055.1 uncultured Ignavibacteriaceae bacterium | reverse complement strand
CTGTGCGGTCGCATGTCAAGCTCGTTGTCTTCGATCTTCTGGGCCGCGAAGTTGCTCTCGTGATTGATGCAGAAGAGGATGCACGGAGGCACACAGCGGTCTTTGACGCTTCCCGACTTTCAGCGGGCGTCTATTTCTACCGATTGACCACTCCGTCATTCACCGAAACGAAGAAAATGATTCTTCTGCATTGAAGTTGCACGGAATCGTTGAATGTCCACCGGTTGTTGAGTATATTAGAGAGTTACTCTTTTTTGGACGAAGGAGAAGTGAGCATTGAAGAACGAACGATCAAGCTGGGTACCGACCAATCCGAACTTCGACCCGAATCAGCCCATGCAAGTGGGGGGACAGGCTGTTATCGAAGGTGTCATGATGCGGGCCCCGGGATCCGTGGCAACGGCCGTTCGCCGCGCCAACGGCGATATCATTGTGAAGCACGAGCGGTTTCATTCGTTCAATGAAAGAATGAAGCTTCAGAAGGTGCCCATCATTCGGGGTGCAATCGGCCTGATCGACATGATGTATCTGGGGATCAAGACCCTCAACTGGTCGGCGGAGATAGCGATGTTGGATGTTGAAGAGGAAGAGGCGAAGAAGAACGGACAGGCCGACAAGCCGAAGCGGAAAGGCCAGTCGAATTTCGCCCTCATCATGACGCTGGTATTTGCCCTCGCATTGGGCGTAGGCATTTTTTTCGTTACGCCTCTTTTCGTCACCTCGAAGCTTTTTGAGCTGGACCAAACAGCACTGGAATTCAACCTCGTTGCGGGGGGGATCCGCATCACGATACTGCTGGCGTACCTCGCCGGCATTTCGCTGATGAAGGATATTCAGCGGCTCTTCCAGTACCACGGTGCGGAGCACAAAGCGGTGTTCACGTTTGAGCTCAACGATGAACTTGTTCCCTCTGTTGCACTGCGCCACACGAGATTTCATCCCCGTTGCGGTACAAGCTTTCTTCTTATTGTGATGTTCGTGGCGATCATCTCGTTCGCCCTGCTTGACGCCCTCCTCATACGGTGGTTCGGAGAAATGACCCTGCTGTTGCGCCTTGCGACGCATCTTCCCTTTATTCCGGTTGTCGGCGGCATCGCGTATGAATTCATCAAGTTCTCCGCCAGGCATAGCAGCACATGGTGGGGGCGCATCATCGTGTCGCCGGGCCTGTGGCTCCAGAAAATTACGACGAAGGAACCCGATGAGCGGCAGATAGACGTTGCGTTGACTGCCCTGAAATGTGCGCTCGGACTCGAGGATCCCGAACGGTATGCGCTGAAACAAGTTCCGGAACACAAACCTCTTTCGGCAGAGGTCGGTTGACATGTTTGATCGATTGGAAAAATCCGTCGAGCGGTACAACGAAATCAATGCTCTCATGAGCGATCCGGCGGTCATTGTCGATCAACAGCGATTTCGTGAGCTGGGAAAAGAACTGAGCCTTCTTGAGCCGATCATCAAGTCCTACGAACGCTACAAGAAGATGAGTTCAGACTTTCGGGGCGCAAAAGAACTCCTCGAGTCGGTTTCCGATCCTGAGATGAAGGGATTGGCACAAGAGGAGTATGACAAGCTCAAGGGGGACATCGAAGTCGCCGAGGAACAGCTGAAATTTCTGCTGGTGCCTCAGGATCCCAACGACACGAAAAACTTCATCATGGAAATCCGGGCCGGCACAGGGGGAGAAGAGGCCGCTCTGTTTGCGGCGGATCTGTACCGCATGTATGTGAGGTTTTCAGAGCGCAAGAAATGGAAAGCCGAGTTGATGGACTGGAACGATACCGGGATGGGAGGCTTTAAGGAAGTGATCCTTGCAGTCGCGGGTGAGAATGCGTATGGAATGATGAAATTTGAAAGCGGCGTTCACCGGGTACAGAGAGTTCCGGAAACCGAGGCGCAGGGGCGCGTACATACCTCTGCAGCTTCCGTTGTAGTTCTGCCCGAGGTCGAGGACGTGGAAATAGAAATCAATCCCGCAGACCTGCAGGTTGACACGTTTCGTGCTGGAGGCAAGGGGGGCCAGAATGTCAACAAGGTCGAGACCGCGGTGAGGATAACCCATAAGCCCTCCGGCATTGTGGTTGCGTGCCAGCAGGAGAGGTCGCAGTTTCAGAACCGCGAGCGGGCCATGAAAATGCTGCGGGCGAAGCTCTACGAAATCAAGATTCAGGAACAAACCGCGTCCGCAGCCGCACAGCGCCGGTCGATGATCAAGAGCGGAGACCGGAGCGACAAGATCCGCACGTATAATTTTCCGCAAAACCGCGTCACCGATCACCGTATCGGCCTGACGCTCTACAATTTGGACCGCATCATTGACGGCGATCTGGAAGAACTGATTGAGAGACTGCGGGTGGCAGATCGAACGGAAAGACTTCAGGCAGAAGCATGAATGCAGGTGAAATGTGAGATGTCAAAAGTGAGAAGTAAGACGTTAAGCCTGAACCCGGAACCTTGAACCCTGACCCGT
>CAZRPU010000133.1:0-2489 GCA_964602055.1 uncultured Ignavibacteriaceae bacterium | reverse complement strand
CCCTGCGTTTGCGGCAATTACGGCAATCCCGCGCAACAATGCTCGTGCACTCCGCAGCAGATACAGAAGTACATTGGCAAGATATCAGGGCCGCTGCTTGATCGAATCGATATTCACGTCGAAGTGCCTGCAGTGAACTACAATGACCTCTCGACGAAGAAGGCAGGAGAAACTTCGCAAGCGATTCGCGAACGGGTGATCAAAGCAAGAAAGATTCAGGCCAAGCGGTTTGAGGGAAGGAGGGGGCTATACTCGAATGCTGACATGGAAACGAAAGAGATCAAGGAATTTTGTGGAATTGATGAAACAGGAGTAGAACTGCTCAAGATGGCAATGACAAAGCTGGGATTGTCCGCGAGGGCCTATGATCGGATCCTCAAGGTTTCCCGCACAATTGCTGACCTGGGGGACAGCGGAGCGATCAGGGCAGAGCACTTGAGTGAAGCGATCCAGTACAGGAGCCTGGATAGAAACTTCTGAACTGTCCAGGGATTAATCCGAAGTGCACAGCATGAAATCGAAGTTCCCGGACGTTGAAACAATGCTCACCTTGTGACTCCACTTCGGTTTTTGTATATTCAAGAAAGATAGAATGAAACGATGGATTCCAAAGAAGTCCGTGGAGCCCAAAAGGGAAAATCTTGAAGATCGGCAACATTAACATCGAAAAACCCATTGCTCTCGCTCCCATGGAAGATGTCACTGATCTTCCGTTTCGTCTCGTGTGCAAGAGACTCGGAGCCGATATCGTCTATACGGAATTTGTCAATGCCGAGGGGCTTGTGAGAGATTCGAAAAAGACCCATGACAAAATGATGTTTCGTGGCGAAGAAAGGCCCTTTGGCATCCAGATTTACGGTGGGGATGAAAAAGCGATGGAGGGCGCGGCTGCAATAGCGGAAGGCCTTGATCCGGACCTTATCGATATTAATTGCGGATGCTGGGTAAAAGATGTGGCGCTGCGTGGCGCCGGCGCGGGGCTCCTGCGGGATCTTCCACGCATGGAACGAATTGTTTCATCAGTGGTGAAATCCGTCAAGCTTCCCGTCACGGTGAAAACAAGGCTTGGGTGGGACACAGAAAGCATCAGGATTGTGGATGTCGCACGCATGCTTGAACAAGCCGGAGTTCGAGGACTGACCATTCATTGCCGGACTCGCGCTCAGGGGCACAAGGGAGATCCCGATTTCAGCTGGATACCTCTGGTCAAGGCGGCAGTGCAGATTCCGATCTTTGTCAACGGGAGCATTGAGACCCCCGAGCGGATCAAGGAAATATTTGATGAAACGATGTGCGATGGGGTGATGATTGGACGAGGAGCAATTGATAATCCATGGATCTTCCGGCAGGCGAAGCATTTTCTTCGAACTGGTGAAAGAGAATCACCGCCTTCTCTGGGGGAGAGAATAGACCTTCTGGAACAACATCTGCAGCTTTCCGTTGAAATCAAGGGGGAACGAAAAGGAGTGATTGAATTCCGAAAGCATTATTCAGGGTATCTCAAAGGGTATCCTCACGCCTCTCAGATCCGCCAACAGCTGATGCAGTTTGTCGAATTGCATCCCGTTCTGCAGTGCATCCGCTCCTACCGCGCATCGCTGGAACATTCGGTTGACAGCGTCGCTGCCTTATTTCCCGAGCCGGCATAATGGACAAGAAGCAGGTCGCGGCAGTTCTCGGCGAAATGGGGACTCTGCTTCAGCTTCAAAATGCCAATCCCTTCAGAGTTCGTGCCTTCCAAAATGCCTCTCAGATTATCGAAGCGTTGACCCAGGATCTCGACGAACTTGTCGACGCGAATACCCTGACGGAAATTGACGGGATTGGACAAGGGCTCGCGAAAATCATTGTCGACCTTGTCAAGACAGGGAGATCTCAGGAGCATGAGGAACTTCGGAAATCGTTACCTGCGGGCCTCCTGGATATTATCCGGATTCCCGGACTTGGGCCGAAGCGCGTACGACTCCTGTACGATAAGCTGAAGATCGATTCAGTCGAAGCCCTTAAGAGGGCAGCGGAGACCCACGAGCTGGCTGATACTCCCGGATTCGGTGAAAAGACCGAACAGAATATTCTCCGTGGAATAGAACGGCTGCGAAAGTCTTCGGAAAAACATCTCTTGCCGATGGCAATGGACTCAGCAATGAAAATCATCCGGCTTCTGCAAAAACAGAAGAATGTGAAAAGGTGTGAAATTGCGGGAAGCCTCCGACGGCACAAAGAAGAGATCGGCGATATTGACATTGTGGCAGCGGTCGAGGAGCGGTATCGTCAAAAGGTTGTCGAGGTGTTTGTATCGCAGGCTGATGTCAGCAGCATACTTGCTCAGGGCGATACAAAGGCGAGTGTCGTCCTTCGCAACGGCATCAATTGCGATTTGCGGCTCGTGAAGAACGAAGAATATCCCTTTGCGTTGAACTATTTTACCGGTTCAAAGGAACACAATGTCGAAATGAGATCTCTCGCCAGGAAAAAAGGATGGAGCCTGA
>CAZRPU010000132.1:0-2598 GCA_964602055.1 uncultured Ignavibacteriaceae bacterium | reverse complement strand
TATGCCGCACACGCAAGAGACCAGGCTGATTGGAATCGAGACGCCGCTTGGGAAGGACATCCTCCTTCTCCGTGGATTCTCCGGGCAGGAGGGTATTTCGCGTCTCTCGAATTTCGATTTGGATCTGCTCTCGCACGACCCCGATATCAAGTTCGAGGATATCATCGGCAAGCGCGTCACGCTCCGAGTCACCCTCGGCTCGGACAAGAAGCGATACTTCAACGGGTTCATCAGCCGCTTTATGCAGACCGGGAGCGACCGGGGGTTGGCCAACTACCGGGCGACCATGGTGCCCTGGCTCTGGTTCCTCACGCGGACCTCAGACTGTCGAATCTTTCAGAAGAAAACCATTCCGGATATCATCGAGCAAATTTTTAAAGACCTGGGGTTCACGGATTATAAGCTGCAGTTGCAAGGCAGCTTCGAACCGCGCGACTACTGTGTCCAGTATCGGGAAACCGATTTCAATTTCGTGTCGCGTCTGATGGAACAGTACGGCCTGTTGTATTTCTTTGAGCACGAAAAGGGCAAACACACATTGATCATTGCCAACGACCCGTCAGCGCATCAGCCCTGTCCGGAGCAGAAGGAAGCCAAATGGGAAGCGCAGGGCAGCGGTGCGCTGGCGGAAGATGTCATTACGAGTTGGCAATGGGAACAGACGCTCCGGCCGGGCAAGTATGCCGTCACCGACTATAATTTCGAGACTCCGAGCACAAGCCTCGATGCAGAAATGAAAACGACGATCGAAGTAGGGGGGAACAGCAAATTCGAGATCTATGACTATCCCGGGGAATACACGAAGAAAAAAGAAGGGGATACGATCGCCAAGCTCCGTATGGAGGAGGAGGAGACGCAGTACTTCGTGGTGAGCGGCACCAGTTCCTGTCGGGCCTTCACGTCCGGCTATCGCTTCGACTTGAAAGACTATGTGCGCAAAGACATGAATCGGGCCTACCTGTTAACCAGCGTCCAGCATGTCGCCACGGTCGGCGGGACCTATACGACGACTGCGGTGGGCAAAGACGAATCGGCCTACACCAATTCCTTTATCTGCATCCCCCACAAGGTCCCGTTCCGACCGCCGCAGGCTACACCCAAGCCGATTATCCAAGGAGTGCAAACGGCAGTCGTAGTGGGCAAGGCCGGCGAGGAGATCTGGACGGACAACTATGGACGGGTGAAAGTCCAGTTCCATTGGGATCGGGAAGGGAAGTATGACGAAAACAGCTCCTGCTGGACTCGGGTTTCTCAGAACTGGGCAGGCAAGCAATGGGGTGCCATGTTCCTCCCGCGTATCGGCCAGGAAGTTATCGTGGAATTTCTGGAAGGGGATCCTGACCGGCCGATCATCACGGGGCGAGTCTATAACGCGGAGCAGATGCCGCCCTATCCGCTGCCGGGCGAACAGACCAAAAGCACGATCAAGTCGAACAGTTCCAAAGGCGGCGGTGGTTCCAATGAACTGCGCTTTGAAGATAAAAAGGGTGGCGAAGAGATCTATCTGCATGGCCAGAAAGACTGGAACATCGTCATCGAGAACGATAAGAACCAGACCGTTGGTCATGACGAAACATTGAGCGTCGGCAATAACCGTACGAAAACGGTTGGAGTGGATCAGAGCGAAACCATCGGTTCCAATAAGAGCATTAAGGTCGGGACGAACCACACGGAAGCGATCGGCGCCAACAAGACGATGACCGTGGGAGGCAACCATACCGAAACGATCAGCGGTGCCGAAGCCATTACCATTGGGATGGCCTCGGCCCATACCATCGCGCTCGCCAGGGCCTTGACCATCGGAGGGGCCTATCAGGTCACGGTCGGCGCGGCCATGAACGAGACCATCGGCGCAGCCAAGGCGGAAGAGATCGGGGCCGTGAAATCGGTTAACGTCGGCGGGAACAGCAGCGAGAACGTGGGAGCGAACAAGTCGGTCGATGCCGCGAGCAATATCTCGGAGAAGGCGGGAAAAGATATTTCGATGAGCGCTGGAAAGAATTTCTCGGCGAACGCAGGTGACAATATCTCGGAAACGGCCGGCAAAGATGTCACAGTCTCTGCAGGGAAAAAAATGACATTGACCGCTGGGGATGAGATCACCATCAAGACTGGCAGCGCGTCAATTGTCATGAAGAAGAACGGGGATATCCAAATTAAGGGAAACAAGATCACGGTTAAGGGCGATGGCGATATTACGATCAAAGGCTCGAAGATTGGCTTGAATCCGTAAGAGGAGTGAACGATGAGAGATATTGCCGGAGAGAATGTGCTGGAGGTTCTGTTGGCGAATGAGGACCGTCACGATGGTGAGGCTATCAATGGCGTAGTGATAGGAAAACTTGTCGATCTGACACGACAGGGAGAGCCGTTGGTTAACTTCCCGTCGAATCACTCTGGCTTTCCTCTACGCGCAAAAACGACTGTCGTAATAGGTCGAGACACTCTTGGAGAAGAGGTACTTCTCGTGTTTGAGGCGGCCGATGTTTCTAAGCCAATCATTATAGGAGTCCTGCAATCATCGACAATGCCGGATGAGAAAGCCCAATCTGATCAGCGTTCTTCGGTTTCTGTGGAATGTGACGGTGAAAGAGTCAC
>CAZRPU010000131.1:0-2637 GCA_964602055.1 uncultured Ignavibacteriaceae bacterium | reverse complement strand
CCACAATCAGTCATTACAAAATTCTGGAGAAACTTGGAGAAGGCGGCATGGGCGTCGTCTACAAGGCCCATGACACAAAGCTCAATCGTACCGTTGCGCTCAAGTTCCTTCCCGATCGCGTCAACCAGGCGCCCGATGCCAAGACGCGCTTCCTCCAGGAGGCACAGGCTGCCGCCGGACTCAATCACCCCAATATTTGCACGATCTACGGGGTTGATGAGCATGATGGGCATCTCTTTATTTCCATGGAATACGTTGAGGGTGGGACATTGAGGGAAAAGATTCCCTTCGCCAAACCCGACGATGCCCTGACAATCGCATCGCAGATCGGAGAGGCGCTTCAGGAGGCCCATGCGAAGGGGATTGTCCATCGCGACATCAAGGCCGATAACATCATGCTTACCTCTACAGGCAATGCAAAGGTCATGGATTTTGGCCTGGCAAAGTTGAGGGGCGCCCTGAAACTGACAAAAACCTCCAGCACGGTCGGAACCCTGGGCTATATGGCCCCGGAACAGATTCAGGGTGCGGCAGTGGACTTGCGGAGCGATATCTTTTCGTTTGGAGTCCTCTTGTTTGAAATGCTCTCGGGAAAACTCCCGTTCCGCGGGGAACATGAAGCCGCTATCGTGTACTCTATTGTCAACCAAGAACCGGAAAGCATCCTGAAATATCTTCCTGAAGCATCGGCCGAGCTCCAATATGTTCTGAAAACGGCCCTGGAGAAGAACCCGGATGACCGGTATCAGAATGCCTCCGATGTTGTTCGTGACCTTCGCCGATTAAAGAAACAGACTTCACGCATCCTCCATGTTGAGACCCCTGTCCCTGTGGAAGGGGCTGCGAGTCCTGCGACACCATCGGTTCACCCCTCTGCAGTGGGCAAGAAAAACCTGTACATGATTGGAGCGATCGGGATCAGTTTTCTCCTCATCCTCCTTTCGGTGCTGCTCTTTTTCCGGCCGGAACAAAGGATCCCTTTTCTCAAGTCGCAATTCACTCGCATCACTTCGTCCGGAAAAGTGCGCGTGGCCGCAATTTCCCCGGATGGCAGGTATATCAGCTATTCGGAATACGATGCCGGGAAGACAACGCTGTGGGTTCGCCAGATTGCGACATCGAGCAATATCCAGATTCTTCCCCCCCAGGAGAGGGGGCTCTCGAATCTGACGTTTTCACCGGACGGCAATTTCCTCTACTATATACAGACGACGGCAGAATCTGTCATCCGGGAGCTTTACCGGGTTCCTGTCCTGGGCGGAACTTCGGTGAGAATCCTGTCAGATATCAACTCTACAATTTCGTTTTCACCGGATAGCAAACAACTGACATTCTGGAGAATAACCGCCAGCACAGGGGAATTTTCGATTCTCGTGGCGAATGCGGACGGCTCAGGTCAACGAACACTTGCCTCCCACAAAGCCGAAACCTGGTTCGCAGGCGACCCTTCATGGTCACCGGATGGAAAGATCATTGCCGCAGGTCTGGGGGGATGGGAAGGAGGATTCCACTCAAAACTTGTCGGTGTTGATGTCAAAACAGGAACCGAGCAGGTCTTGACGGAAAAAAGCTGGCTGCAAATATCGAGCATCCAATGGAATTCCACCGGGACCGGCATGATCATTCGCGGCAGCGAGCGAGGTTCGGACCGCCTGCAAATGTATTTTGTCGCCTATCCTTCCGGCGATGCCTATCGCATTACGAACGATGTCAACAGCTACAGTTCGTCGAGCGCTACCAGCGACGGCCAGAGCCTCTGTGTCACTCAAGAGGACTGGAACTTCAAATTGTATGGTGTCCCTGGTGAACGTGCCGCGGCCTCCAGAGAGATTACACATCAGAAAGATGATGGGATGTCAGGCGTCATCGTGAGTGACGCCGGCGAGATCTTTTATGTGACTGCACAAAGTGGGAAATCCGACATCTTCTCGGTGAAGAAAGACGGAACGAATCCGCGACAAATTACCTCTGACCAGGACATCGAATGGGGATTGTCGCTTACCACTGACGGAAAAGCGATGCTGTTTTCATCATTCAATGCTAACAGTACTCCAAGCATTGTTCGTCTCAACATCGATGGAAGCGGACGCCGGCAGCTGACTTCAGAAAGCGAGGACTACGATCCTGTCATGGACCCGACAGGGAAGTGGATTGTCATGAACTCGTGGTTTGCCGGCCCGTCAACAATCATGAAGATTCCGGCTGATGGGGGAGCACGGATCAGCCTTTCCGGTATCGACGGTCTTGGTCCGGTCCTTTCACCCGACGGTAAGACAGTATATTTTGTCCATCGTGACAACCAAAGCCCCACGCTTTCCGTTTTTAGCATACCCCTCGAAGGCGGGACGCCGGGCAAACAATTCGACCTTCCCCGTCTTGCCGGAACGAGAATTCGTTGGAGGCCTCTGAATCAGCAGCTCAGCTATGTCCTGACAAAGGACGGAGTAGATAATGTGTGGGTCTGTTCTCCCGATGGGAAAGGGGCAAGACAATACACAAATTTCAGGAGCGATTTCATTGCGAATCATGCTTGGATGCCCGATGGAAACGGCCTGGTAGTCTCGCGTGGATCCGTCTCGACCGATGTTATTCTGATTACCGATGAGAAATAGCAATTCTGCCGTCACAACCTGAACC
>CAZRPU010000130.1:0-2642 GCA_964602055.1 uncultured Ignavibacteriaceae bacterium | reverse complement strand
GTCTGCCCGATGAGAACGCCCACGCGCCTGATGAGTTCCTGAACCTCGACAATTTTTATGGTGGCATCAGGACTTCGATTCACTTCTTCAACGAATTGCCGAACTTCATGGGCGGTCGGAAGAAGAAATAACTGCACCTCAACCCTCCCCTCAAATGAGGGGAGGGTTTGGGAGGGGTCTGGATCGTTAGTTGTTATGTCGTTTAGATCGTTTACATCTTCTCTTCTTGTAGATTGGGCCGTCCCCATGGCAGGCAGGTCGCCGACGGTAGATCGGGTGTGGAATTCCTGACCTTTTGTTCTCACCCCTGCAAAAACATCTCGCCCCACACACCATCCCAATCGATCTTCGGGTATTGCTTGTGAATATCCGGGACGAGTTGTCCTCCATCAGCAAGCGTCACACCGAAGCTATCGGTAGAAAGCGACATTTGCAACCGCTCCATTTCTCTCATCATCCACGGTCTGATCTCCGCTCCGCGCAAGAGATGCGTGGTCGATGTCTCCGGACTCCTCTTTACTCGGAGATACCAGCCCTTCGCGGGGCCCCCCTGCTCAATGACTTCTCCATCAATGGGAGCGAGCACTCTCAGTTTTGCATTGGCTTTCGTCAGGTACCAACCGGTTCCATTTGTTTCGATGTGTGTTCCCGGCGCAGGGAGTTCAATGGCTTCAGGCGTTCCGACAAGTCGTGTACCGAAGTCATCAAGCCCGATTGTGAATACACCATCCTTCTCCCTTCTTACCCACGTGTGGCCGCGGTGGTACATCCTGTCTGCCGGCATGGAGAATCCGAAGACGTCATCTCCAACTGAATCTGGTGACAGTCCAGGTTTTGCCTGGGCGAGGAATTTCGTGTGAACAGTGCACGACCGGCAATCGAACTCATGGTCGCAGGTGCGGTGCTGTACTTCCCCCGTCAGCTCATGCCGGCACACCCGTGCAACTCCGGAAAGGTCTTCAAAATCCATTTCCCATTGAATCGCTTCCCGCTTTCTCGACTTCAGATCTTTGTACGACCGGAGAACTGCAATCGCCACCGTTGTTCCCACAACTAGAACGACAGTGAAGAACAATCCGAGAAAAATGACCTGACCGGCACTCCAGTGAAACTCATAGACCCATGGAAACATGGCATTGACTCCTTGAAGTAGTGACTCAGCTCCCGCCCGCCTGACGACAATCAGGTTCTTGCGGGAACACCCTTGAATATCTGAATGTCAGCGAATACAGGAGCACGCCGAATGCAACAACAGCGAGGAATGTTGCGACTTCTTCCCAGCTCGGCGTATATGACATGAACTCATCGAACGGCAACGTGGGCAATGCGAGTGTCTGGATTGTCAACACAAAGCGGTTGAGCATGATGCCGCAACATGTCATGAACGCTGCGCCGACAAGGAGAACACGTCGTTCGCGCAGCCTTCTGCTCAACAGGATCAGTGCCGGAACAAGGCCCAGCACGACGATCTCGGTAAAAAGAATCCAGGTGCCGAATGATGTGCTGGCATAATACTCGAACGCAGGGAACCCTGCCGAGGGCGATGTGCTGTTGATCCAGATGAGCGTATCAACGGTTTTAAGAAGGACATAAGCGATCAGCATGACGCCCGATACCTTTCCAAGGAATTTCAATACGTCGGGCTTTACGAGTCGCTTTCGAGAGAGCTTCTCAACAATCCATGTTGAGAAAAGCACGAAACTTGGTCCGGCTGCTGCAGCCGAAATGATAAAGAGGAAGAAGGTCGACGGCCAGATGCCTAATTCTTCGCGGAACGCAAACGGTCGTCCTCTCAGAACGCCATACAGTCCGCCCAGCGAGCCCTGATGAAAGAAGGAGAGAAATGTTCCAACGCCCGCGAGCACAGGCATGACCTTGTGTAACTCGAATTCGAATACGAGGAACTTCGGTATCTGCCGGAGTTTCCTGTTCTTCAGGACGATGGGAGCGTACTCGATCGCAAGAACAGTGAGATAACAGGTGAGGCAGAATGTCACCTCGGCCAGCATGGAATGCACGTTGGGATGCCAGAAGGTAAACCATGCGCGGAGTGGTTGCCCCACATCGACCATCAGAACGAAAACGGCTCCGCTGTAGCAAATGAGTCCAAGAATCACCGCACTGTTGATGACTGCCTTAAGCTCATTCCTCCGGAGAATGTAGAGAAGGAAGCCGGTGAAGAACGCTCCCGCACCAAGGGCAATGACAGTGAGATCGAGATAAATCCAGAGGCCAAAAGCAAAACGGTTGTCCATGTTGGTGTGGAAAAGGCCTTCAGCAAGACACAGGTATA
Organism: uncultured Ignavibacteriaceae bacterium; assembly: GCA_964602055.1. Classification (GTDB taxonomy): domain Bacteria; phylum Bacteroidota; class Ignavibacteria; order UBA10030; family UBA10030; genus JACPLA01. The sequence goes on along the minus strand of CAZRPU010000130.1, from coordinate 349 downwards.
TTGCGTAGAGCCCGACGCAAAGCAGTGCGAACCATGGAAGAACCCACGCGAGGAATTTTCCGAAAGGCATGCGGTGCAATCCGCGGGGAATGAGTGTCCTATCCATGGGAATCCTCCTTCGTCGTGCGCGTGAGTGCTTTCTCGGCCATGGTGCGCACCCAATGCTTTTCGGAGTGATAGAAGACTTTCGGCTCAGTCCCGAGTCGCGAAAGAAACCTGAACGTGTTCCCGCTTGAGGCCAGCGTTGCAACTTCGGTTGCGTTATCGGAAAGATCACCGAATACGATGGCGTGCGTCGGACAACTCTCGACGCATGCCGGAACGTAGTCTGCCGGGTCGATCGTCCGGC
>CAZRPU010000129.1:0-2648 GCA_964602055.1 uncultured Ignavibacteriaceae bacterium | reverse complement strand
GCCTCGGCAAGAAGCTGCTTTGCTCCGGCAATTGCAGCTTGGGACTCCTTCGTCTGAACTACGGCCAGAAGATCTCCGGGCTGAACGGCGGTACCTTCGAGAACTTTGCAGGAAGTGATGGTGCCGGCAATGGGTGACAGAACAATTTCCTTGCGAAGTGCCTCAGATTGGCCTACAACATCAATCGTCACGCTGATGTCACCTTGGCGAATGGTTGATACTTCGACAGGAACCACGGCTACAGTCTGATTCGCGTGTGTATCCTCCGACTGATTCTTTTTGCATCCAAGCATCATCAATAGTGTTGGGCAAATCAGGCAAACGGCACGGAACGTTTTCATGCAATTCATCCTTCAATTAGCAGCCAGGCGCGCGATCTCAGCTACAACCTCTTGCATACTGCTCAGCGTTTCTAATTCGGCGATCTTTGATTCGCTCAAGAGATGTTGAGCGCTCAACACGTCGGTGGCGGAGGCGCCTCCGGCCGTATACTTGGATTTCGTCAGGAGGAAGTTGTCCTCGGCCTTCCGGACTGCATCGCGGATCACTATAAGCCGGGACCGTGATGACGCCAATCGTTTCAAAGCGCTTCTGTATTCGGTCTCATAGCTTCTGCGAATGAAATCGATCTGGAGCTGGGCCAATTCCGCCGCAAGTTGCTTTTGCTGCACCCGAAGCTTCCGCCCACCCCAATCGAATAGCGGCATATCGAATGATAACCCCACCGAGTAGCCGAGACTAGTGAATCGATCTGACGCTGGTAACATGAGATTTTCTCGCGACGTAAGCAGTCCGGCATCAGCCACTAAGGCGATTATGGGCAAACGCTCCTTCTGCGACTCCTTGATCTCCATCACGCTTCTCTGATACTCGAGCCGGGCCACTGAGAGTTCAAGATTTCGACTCGTATCCGGGATACCGGTCAGATTAGTGGTATCCAAGTTAAGAGGTGTTGACTCCCCGAGCGAGTCGCCTACGACAACCAAAGTATCCGACGGATCACCGATAAGGCCAGCTAATCGGTATTTTGACTCTGCCAGTGACTGCTCCGATTGAGACAGCGCCGTTGTAGCGGTCGCCAGTTCGACCTGAATTCTTAGTAGATCTGTATATGCGACCAAACCACCGGCATTTAGGCGCCTGACGACATCCAGGTATTCGGTAAGTTCACGTACGCTCTGTTGGCGCAACTGGACTTCCCTTTGGGCGCGCAGATTCTCAACGCATGACTGCCGAACTTCGAATTCAACATCGCGGACAGCTATTTGCTGTACTTTAGTAAACCGCGAGATGTCAATCTCCCCTTGCATTGCCTTTAAGCGCCTGCGCCCGCCGTCAAAGATCTGCTGTTCTAAGATAACCTGGCTTCCGAACTGCCCTTTGTTAGAAAGTGCTGGGTCATAACCGAAATGCCTTGTCCCTGGCGCAAAGCTCGCTCCGGCCGAGATACGGAGCTGGGGCAGGCCTAATTTGCCTACCTCCTGCCGACCAAGGAAGCCCGAGCGTAGCGCCAAATCAGCCTGCTTTATGATCGGACTGTTCGCCTTGGCGAGGACGAGGCACTGTTCGATAGTAAGCGTGTCAGCCAGACACAGCGGGGCAATCGTACCAAGCAGGACAACCTGCACGATACAAACTCCGATCCAGATGATCTTTCTAAGCCTGCCGCGAGCTATTGCCACAAAATCGGTCATCAGAATCCTATTGTTACTCCTGGTCTGACAAGAAAAGCACTATTATTGTCGTACACCAATCCAAGATCAAAGCTAAACGTAGGAGAAACATGCAAACGTGACCCCAGCATTATAAAAGCCTCACCACCGGCAAGCTCAGCAGTCTGCTCTGCCGGAGTCTTAGGAGCGCCACCTGATTCTCCCAATCCCGGAGCCGCGGACGTATTCGCAAACAATTCTCCGACGAAGTCCCACTTCGCGTTCGCATGGTACTCGCCGGCGACTGCAAAAGAAAAGATATTATTCAGACTGATTCCCTGCGGTCTGCCGAGTATTGTATAGCCCACATTTCCATGAACATCGACATTCCTAAAATTCCTACTAACTATCAAGTATCCAGCAAAATCCGTCTTGCCCGTACCCAACAGACGATCCTTGGCAAACGGCAACTTAACCTCAGCTGCAAAGGCTATTGCAGGCAACTTAGTTGTCTCTCGAGCAAGCAAGAAAGTGGCGGTCGCCTCCAAATCACCAAATCCCGAGGTTGTTCGTCCCGTCTTAGGGTGAATAGACGCATGTGCAACGGGCTCGACCGCAAATTCAATTCGGTCGGTGACTCCATATTCGAATATCCAGGGCCAAGCAGTTTCTTTTCCCTCTGAAGAGCTTTGCAGTTCAAATGAGCTCCCGATAGTACCCTTCCCTTTTGCGGGAAGACGCGCCGTTTCGGTTTCCAGCGGTTGACCGGCTAGGGCCATGGAGGCGATCAACATCACGTTTGAAATCAATACCGCAGAGGTGACTTTCTTGATACGCATTTCTTTCCTTTCAAAAATACTGGCGTCAAACTTTGGTCCTACTTAAATCGATAGCTAAGTGCGGTACTGACTCCTGTCGTTGATGGTTCGAGAGAAATGGCCCAATGCTCATTTTGTTTCCGCCTGGTGACTACCTGATAGGCAATGAGGTTGCCCA
>CAZRPU010000128.1:946-2710 GCA_964602055.1 uncultured Ignavibacteriaceae bacterium | reverse complement strand
CATCCTGATCCAGCATCCGCTTGGCGCGCAGGAGTCGAAGATAACGAATAAATTCTCCGGGCGACTGATTTGTCAGCGCTTTGATCTTGCGTTGGAGCTGCCGGCGACTCATTGCCACTTCAGTCGCAAGTTGCTCCCCTCCGAACCTCTCCTCGCTCATGTGTGCATCGACGACACTCATCGCTTTCCGAAGAAATGCATCATCCACTGATGTGACACTGATTTCACCTAACCTTAGCGGCATGGATGTCGCAAATCTCTCCTGCAGCATCTTCCTTTGTTCAATGAGGTTTCTCATCCTCACCAGAAGTTCCTGGGCATCGAATGGCTTTATCAGATAGTCGTCCGCTCCGGTTTCCAATCCCAACAGCTTTTCCTCTTGACCGGCCCTCGCCGTGAGAAGGATGATCGGGATATGACTTGTCCTTTCATCCTCCCTCAGTCTGCGGCAAACTGCTTTTCCGTCCATCCCGGGCATCATGATATCAGAAATGATGAGATCGGGAACAATCTCCACCGCCTTTTCGATTCCTTCGTTTCCATCCCTTGCCTCTTCGCATCTGTACAATCTTCCAAGACAATCCATGACAAACGCACGTACATCGGAATTGTCCTCGATGATCAAAACCACAGGCAACTCTTCTGACGCCGCCTCAATCGTTTCCTGACTCCCGAGGGATCGGGAGGAAACGAACACTTCCCGTGCCTCATTTTTGCTGTATTCCACACCAGCTGCCGTACTCATGGCCGACACTTTAGCGATGTGCGGGGAGTGAATCGGCAGGAAAACAGTGAATTCAGTTCCACTACCGGAATCGCTGCGTACGGTAATTGAGCCGCCATGAAGTTCAACAAGCTCCTTGGTCAGAGCGAGCCCAATCCCTGTGCCTTCCTCAGGACGCCTCTCACGCGAGTCAACCTGGTAAAAGCGGTCGAATATCTTGTCGAGTTCATTTTCCGGGATACCAACACCGGTATCAGCAACAGTGATCTCGTGACCTTGTGTTCCTCTTTTGCAAATTCGGACGGAGATCCTCCCGCCTTTTGGCGTGAACTTGATTGCATTGGAGAGAAGATTGGAGAGAATTTTTTCCAGCTTGTCTCTGTCGAACCGTGCATCTTTCTCATCGAGATCCGACGCGACGGTCAGAACCAGTTGGTGTTCGTGCGCCGTATGCTCGAAGGAAGACACAACCGCACGTACAAAGGTCTCAATATCGCCGGCACTTACGTGTAGTTTCATACTTCCCGCGTCGAGCTTTGAGAGATCGAGCAACTGATTGATGAGGCGAAGCAGTCTGTGTGTGTTTGCCTCCATCAAACCGAAATCACTGTGCACAGAGGGTTCGTCAAAGCGGCTCTTGAGTTTTGCAATCGGCCCGAGGATCAACGTGAGCGGGGTTCGAAGCTCATGAGAGATGTTGGCGAAAAAGCGATTCTTCATCTCATCGACTTCCCTGAGCTTGATTGCCTCTACATGCTTTAGTTCCAGATGATGTTTCAAATGCAGTCGATGACGATCATATCTCCGTGCACCGTAGAAGAGGAACGCAGCGAGAAAGGCATAGCCCGTGTAAGCCCAAGCGGTCTTCCACCAGGGTGGATGAATGATGATGCCGAGAGACGCCCCTGTTTCGTTCCAGACTCCGTCTCTGTTTGCTCCCTTCACCCTGAAAAAATAATGGCCGGGGGCAAGATCGGTATAGCCTGCAAACCTTCTCCCTTGGGCATCGATCCAGTCATGATCCACTCCTTCCATCTTGT
>CAZRPU010000128.1:0-936 GCA_964602055.1 uncultured Ignavibacteriaceae bacterium | reverse complement strand
CCGGTTCTTCTTTGCATGATCATAACTCAGCGTCGCAAACTCGAATGAAAAGAAGTTCTCGTCATAATCCAGTTCGATTTCAGAAAGCGAATTCAGGCCTTTTTCGAAGCGAACTTCCTTGTCGAAGAGGCGGAAGGACGAGAGTACAGCCGGTGGAACGAATGAATTCTCGCGCATGGCCAGAGGATCAAATCGCACTACACCAGCTGTTCCTCCGAAGAGAAACTCGCCACTTCGCAATCTGCAGAATGATTTGCGATTGAACTCATTCCCGGGCATGCCGTCGGAAACATCGTAGTTCTTGAACTTTCTTCCAGCGGGCTTGCTGTCATCGAAACAGGAGAGACCATGATTAGTACTGAGCCATAGACGTCCGAGACTGTCACCAAGGATTCCGTAAATATGCGCGTTTGGAAGACCATGTTGTCGGGTGTATCTCCGGAATTGTCCCCTGGCTACGTCGAAACGATGTAGTCCATCGCCGGTGCCGACCCAGAGGACATGTCGTGTCGTGTCGGTGTCTTCGTGAATTGACCAGACACCATTGTTGCTGAGGCTGGTTGTATCTCCCGGGACATTTTTGAGACGACGAAGCTCGTCGGTACGCGGGTCGAAGCGCAACAACCCATCCGCCGTACCCACCCAGAGAATCCCGAATCGATCTTCCACCATGCAGAGAACCGCCGCCAGCCATGGTATCGCATCAACAATGGTAAATGCAGGTGTCCCCAACGTCGGTCTGAATTTCATGACCCTTGGTGCACCTCCCGTTTGGGCACTGCACCACATTGTTCCATCACGCGCCTCAAGGAGGTTTTCAACCCATGAGAACGATGCATTCATGGATGCATTCATGATAGAGGAATAGCAGACGAATGAACTTAATGATGGATCGTACGCGCTGAGTCCGTCGGCCGTTCCAATCCATACTCTGCC
>CAZRPU010000127.1:0-2740 GCA_964602055.1 uncultured Ignavibacteriaceae bacterium | reverse complement strand
ACAAACTATTTCGAAACGGTGCCGAGTAACTTCCTGGAAATGGTGCTTTGGCTGGAGTCGGACCGCATGGGCTTCCTGCTTCCGGCCATGACACAGGAAAAGCTCGACAACCAGCGCGATGTCGTCAAGAACGAACGGCGGCAAAGGGTTGATAATCAGCCGTACGGCCGGTCGTTCGAAAGAATCTCGGCACTTCTCTACGAGCCCACACACCCCTATTCCTGGTCCGTGATCGGCTCGATGGAGGACCTCAGCGCCGCATCTCTCGAGGACGTCAAAGAGTTCTTCCGCAAGTATTACGCTCCGAACAATGCAAGCCTGGTTATCGCCGGAGATTTTGACGTGAAGCAAACCAAGGATTGGGTCAAGAAATATTTTGGCGACATTCCGCCCAGCTCGGGTCTGGAGCCGCTGCCGATGAACCAGCCCGCGCTCGGCGGGGAAAAATATGAGACCATGGAGGACCGCGTGCAGTTGCCGCGCCTTTCCATCAACTGGCATTCGACCCCTTTGCAGGGACAAGACGATGCCATCCTCGACATCCTGGGCGACGTCCTCGCCGGAGGAAAAAATTCGCGGCTCTACAAAGCGCTGGTCTACGACAGGCAGATTGCGCAGAATGTTTTCGCCGGGCAGGGGAGCAGGGCGCTTGCCGGCACGTTTTCGGTGACGGTCATGGCGAAACCGGGCGTCTCGCTGACGGAAGTGGAAAAAGTGGTGAACGAAGAAATAGAAAAACTGAAGAACGAACCCCCGTCAGAAAGAGAAATCCAGCGGTCAAAAAACAGCACGAAGGCAGCGTATATCTATCGGCTTCAGTCAATTGGCGGAAAGGCGGACCAGCTGAACTGGTTCCAAATCATGTGGGGCGATCCGGCCACGATTAATACAGACCTGAACCGCTACGCGAACATTACCACCCAGGCCGTGCAGGACGTCGCAAGGAAATATCTGACGAAGAACCGGGTCGTGTTCAGCGTCGTGCCGATGGGGAAAAAAGACCTTGAAGCGAAGCCGATATCCAACTAAACAAGACCGACGGAGTGTCCCATGAAACGCATTCTTCTCTTTCTCACCGTACTCTGCCTGACCGCCACTGTGTCGGGTCAGATCGATCGAACCAAAAAGCCGCAGGAAAAGGCTCCTGCGCCTCTCACGCTGCCGACCATTCAACGGGCTCAACTGGGCAACGGACTTTCCTTGATGCTCGTCGAGCATCATGAGTTGCCGGTGGTTCAGTTTCAGCTCGTCTTCAAAACGGGCTCTTCGCAGGACCCTCCGGAGAAATCCGGATTGGCAGGCCTTGCGGCTCAGATGATGGATGAAGGAACGGAACGGCGATCGGCGCTCCAGATTGCCGACGACCTCGACTTCATTGGAGCCAACCTTTCCGTCAACGCGGCTGAAGATGCATCGTTTGCGTCGCTCCTCACCATCAAGGAGCACCTGGCTGCAGCACTCGACATTTACGCCGATGTGCTCCTCCATCCCTCGTTTCCTCAAGGTGAATGGGACCGCGTCAAGAAATCACATCTCGCCAGCCTGACGGCACAAAAGGACCAGCCCGCCTTCGTTGCGTCAAATGTCTTTGGCATCCTGACGTACGGAACGCGCCACCCGTACGGACAGCCGTCCGGAGGAACGGAGGCTTCGGTCAATGCCATTTCCCTGGAAGACCTGAAGAAGTTTTACGAAGCGACCTTCAGGCCCAACAACGGGACATTGATTGTCGTGGGCGATGTTACGATGAAGGAAATGAAGCCCATGATCGAGAAATACTTCGGGTCATGGAAGAAAGGGGTCATCACACAGCCTTCGTTTCCAGCCGCTCCCAAGATAGCTTCGACGCAAATCTATCTTGTCGACAAACCCCAGGCCGCTCAGTCGGAAATCCGCATCGGTCATGTCGGCGTTGCCCGATCGACCAGCGACTATTTTGCGCTCACCGTGATGAATACCATTCTCGGCGGGCAGTTCTCGAGCCGCATCAACCTCAACCTCCGGGAATCGAAGGGGTACACGTATGGTGCGCGCTCATCCTTCTCGATGCAGAAGGAAGCGGGCCCGTTCGTGGCGTCGGCGGCCGTCAAGACCTCGGTCACCGACAGCTCCGTCATAGAGTTTATGAAAGAACTGAATGGGATCCGGGATGCGGATGTGTCGCAGAAGGAGCTCGATTTTGCCGTCAACTCGATTGTCCGCCGCCAACCTCAGGGATTCGAGACGCCGGGACAAATTGCGGGACAATTGATGAGTCTCGTTCTCTACGATCTGCCCGACAACTACTTCAACACGTCGATCCAGAACGTTCAAAAGGTCACCGTGAAAGATGTGCGACGCGTTGCACAAAAATATCTCGACCCGAAGGGGATGAATATTGTGATCGTCGGGGACGTCGCAACCATCAAAGAGGGTTTGGAAAAACTCGGCTATGGGTCGGTGCATCCGGTCTCTGCAGACGGGAACATGATGCACTGAGTCGGGCTTCTTGAACAGATGGAGTTTTCTGGCTATATTCGAAATGGCCCATGAGCGAGGTTGAGCGCGTGGGCCATTTTTCCCGTGTGAGCGGGGCTCACTCAGCGGTAGAATGCCAGTCCCAAAATTACCCACGAACGTTTCTCAGCGAGTGGATGTCATTTTGAGGATCCCGTCGTTCTTTGACGGGACTTCCCAATATGAAGGTTGGAAACTGCGGGCCTCATTCAGCGGTAGAATGCCAGTCCCAAAATTACCCACG
>CAZRPU010000126.1:2090-2757 GCA_964602055.1 uncultured Ignavibacteriaceae bacterium | reverse complement strand
ATGGGCGGATATTGTCCCGGGACTTCCTGCGTGGCTTCGTCCACGGGAAAGCTGGACGGAGGCGTACACCTCCTTGGCATGGTTGCCGGCATCCTGCTTTTCGGCGAGACGTATACATTCTTTGACGGATTTTACAACTCCTCTGCGATGGGTGAACTCACTCTTCCTCACGTTGTCGGCCTGTCCCACGGCGTAACTGTCTTTCTGCTGGTCCTCTTGGCTATTGGCGGATTCATGCTCGCAGAACGCGTCGAACGACGACACCAGAATGAAACTTACTCGTCAGCCTCCTAGGTCCATCCGGTTTCTGGCCGTACTTGCCCTGGTACTCGGGTTCTTTGCGGTCTTTGCGCGTTCTCCTTCCCGCACAATCGTCTCGTTCGACGTGTCGGAACTCGCTAGGATCATTGAACGCGAAGAAGACCATATCAGCCCGTCCCAGTTGGCTTCACTCCTCATGGATTCATCTGCCCATACCTTTCGTATCATCGATGTGCGGGACTCCGCCTCCTACAATTCTTACCACATCCCGGGGGCTGAGCAGTTCAGCCTCACCTCCCTCGTGGAAACCGGATTTTTGCCTCGTGAAACACTGGTGATATATTCAGAGAGCGGCATTCATGCATCGCAGGCGTGGATGATGTTGAAAATGAACCAGTACGACAGC
>CAZRPU010000126.1:1752-2080 GCA_964602055.1 uncultured Ignavibacteriaceae bacterium | reverse complement strand
GTCGCAGGCGTGGTTTTTGTTGACGGCCCGCGGTATAGAAAATGTTGTTACGCTCCGGGGCGGACTGAGCCTCTGGCGCGATGAAATACTTCACCCGGCGATCTTCCCGACGACCTCAAAAGAAGAACGGGATTCCCTTGAAAATCGAGCCCGGTTCTTTGGCGGTTCGGTTGTCCCAGGCCGTGAAATCCGAAAGGATTCCGCACCCTCCGCTCATTCCCACAAGCCACCGGTCCGCTTCGAACGAGAACGGGAACGACCTCGCGATGGTTGCTGAATGATGAAGCTCTCCGCGGTGTCCCTCCTTGGCGTTCTACCGACGATCTTC
>CAZRPU010000126.1:0-1737 GCA_964602055.1 uncultured Ignavibacteriaceae bacterium | reverse complement strand
TGGAAAGTTTCGGGAAGAACGAACAACAATCTCTCCTGCTTCCCTTTGATCATGCCCAACGTACGGAGTGGAGCTACCTGCCCGGCCGGAGAGCGGGTATCGCCCTCGGCGACTTGACCGAAAAGCAGCGTGAGGCCGGATTCGCACTTCTGCGAAGTGTTCTGAGCGACATGGGGTACCGGAAAACCACCGGAGTCATCGCATTGGAGGGCATACTGGGGGAAATGGAACGCAGTCGATTCAGGGACCCGGGCCTGTATTGGTTTACTTTCTTTGGACGTCCCTCTGGATCTGCCCCATGGGGATGGAGATTGGAAGGACATCACCTCTCGATCAACTTCTCCTCAATCGATCCGAATTTGATCGCCACCACGCCTTCCTTCCTTGGAGCTCATCCGGCGACCGTTCCCTCAGGAAAGCAGAAAGGCTTCAGGGTTTTGGGGGAAGAAGAGGATCGCGCGCGATCGCTTATCAGCTCAATGACGGCCGACCAAAAGCGAAAGGCCATTATCTCCTTATCCGCTCCCCGGGATATCATTACCGGCACAGATCGAAGGGCCCGCTTGTCACGCTTCGAAGGGATACCGTATCGTGATCTCGGTCCTGATCAACAACACATGTTGCGGTCACTTCTCGGACTGTATCTTGGCAATATGGAACAAACCCTTGCAGACCGGGCATGGGAGCGGATTCTAGGCGCAGGTCTCGACGGTCTGCATTTCGCCTGGGCAGGGACCATTGACCCCGGGGGATCGCATTATTACAGAGTTCATGGACCGACGTTTGTGGTCGAGTACGACAACACCCAAAACAATGCCAATCATGTCCATTCCGTTTGGAGAGACTTTGAGAACGATTTCGGCGAAGATTTGTTGAAAAAGCATTACGAGCAAAAGGCTCACGATTAGTGGAATCCCACCGAGCCTCCTTCCAAAAAACAAGCGAAGAAGCGGGAACTTTTCCGGCGAAAAAGTATTTTATAGTCTAACTCGTTTTTGTATATTCTCCGTTCCAGGGATCTCACAATCGCCAAGAGGATTCCAATGAAGCAAGTGTTGCGGTGGGGTGGAATTGCCATTGCGGTCGCGTTTGTCGTCATCCAGCTGTTTCGTTCAGAGCGCGAAAATCCGCCCGTGGACCCCGCCAACACGCTCTATGCCGTGGTACATGTTCCCGACAATGTCCGCAATATCCTTGAGCGCGCATGCTTTGATTGCCACTCCAACCAAACACAGTGGCCGTGGTACAGCGCCATAGCCCCCGCCATGTGGGCGGTAGCCCATGATGTCGAGGAAGGCCGCGAACATCTCAATTTTTCCGAGTTTGGTTCCTACAAACCCCTCCGTGCCGTCGCGAAACTTGATATGGTGTGCGAGCAAATCATGAACAAGAACATGCCGCTCCCGGCGTACCTGATTCTCCATCCCCGCGCAGAATTGTCCAGGGAAGAAATAGACACCCTCTGCGATTGGGTGGAACGTGCGCGTGACAGTTTGTATACTCGCGTCGAGTAGATTCGCCTCTTTTGTTGTATTCCCTCCTGATTCTCCTTATATTGTGCCCCAAGCAACAAGGTAACACGTTCGTCTTCACATATCCGAAACCGTACTTCCTCCTCCACCTCCGAGAATCCAATTCTGTATCCTGAAATTCTTCAAAATGATCCATTCAAGGAGTCTTCTTGTGAAACTTTCAGCAGTCGTTTTTCTCTTGTTCACTTTCGCTCTCAATGCTCAA
>CAZRPU010000125.1:0-2878 GCA_964602055.1 uncultured Ignavibacteriaceae bacterium | reverse complement strand
AAATGAAGGTGATGGTTTTGTGTTGTAGAAGCGTCCCGCCACAGGCGGGAAGGTCATCGGTTCGATCATGATCAAGCCCGGAGGTTCATGTGGCTTTGATCACCACCGAAACGGGGCAATGTCATTTGTTAGGAGTCTGTTTGGCTTTCATGCTTGATTTGCGAGGTCAAGTCCTGTGCAACAAGGCGTTGCTTAACCCCGCCAGGTCCGGAAGGAAGCAACGGTCGGCATACGGTTTTGTGTGACACAGGTCGCTTGACCTCCTTTTATTATGTGCCGGAATGACCGGCCGGAAAAACGAGGGCTTCTCCGTTGGCCCACCGCTCGCAGCGGATCAACGGAAACAAATTCATGATTCTTTTCCTTTTCTTATCACTGTTGTTCCTACTCACTTCCAGCCTCGCGCTCCACAGGAGTTATGCCCCTTTGAAGGGGCCTGCGCGAATTCCCGATCGCTTTGGAAAACGCATCAATCGAATGTCGTTGCCCGGCGGCGCTTTGACGCCGCTCAAGGGGCTATTTCCATCTCGAACCGGGAACCGTTCCTGTACTTCATTGCAGCTGAGGCTGTGGCGGAATTGGTGTCCCTATGAAAAAAGACATTATCATCAACTCAACGGCGAACGAACACCGTATCGCCATTCTTGAAGACAGCAGGCTGGCCGAACTTTTTGTCGAAGTCCCCGGAAAAGAACGCATGGTCGGGGATATCTACCTCGGCAAGGTTGCAAAGGTCATGCCTGGTATTCGGGCGGCGTTCATCGACATAGGCCTCCAGCAGGACGCCTTCCTCCATTTTTCCGACATCGGCGATTCTCTTCAGGAGTATAACGCCCTCTTCGATGAAGATGAGGACGACGAAGAGGAAATTGCCACTCCTGCAGTACCATCCATTGCACCCACCAACGGAAACGACAACGGACCCTCAGGGCAGGTAACGACTGCCGCTCCGGCGACGGAACAACGCGTACGAAAACCGGAAGAGCGCCGCCGGCCCGAAGTGAATCTTCAAAAAGGGCAGGAAATCCTTGTCCAGATTACCAAAGAGCCGGTAGGGAAGAAGGGTGTGAGGGTAACTTCCGAAATATCTCTTCCCGGCCGCTTCCTTGTTCTTCTCCCCTTCGATGGAAAAGTCGGTGTATCGAAGAAGCTCAACAATTTCAAGGAACGTCGAAGGCTGAGAAAACTCGTTCGGTCCGTCATACCCGAGGGGTTTGGGGCCATTATCCGCACCGTCGCTGAGGGAAAATCGGAAGAGATGCTCAAGCAGGACCTCGAGGAACTCGCGCGCGTCTGGAAGAATATCGAAAAATCGGTAAAGAGCGAACAGGCACCGACGCTGGTGTACAAGGACATGAACACCACCTCGAGCGTGATGCGGGATCTGTTCTCTGACAATGTGGAGCATGTCGTCATCGATGACAAGAAGCTGTTCAAAGAGGTGCGTTCCTATGTTCAGTGGGTATCTCCCGACATGCTGGACAGGCTGGAATTGTATCGCGGGAAGGAACCGGTCTTTGATAAGTACGAAGTCGAGAAGGACATTCAGACCTTATTCAGCCGGAAGGTGTGGTTGAAAAGCGGCGGGTACATTTTTATCGAAAAGACGGAAGCCATGACGGTCATCGATGTCAACAGCGGGCGCTACGCCGCAAAAAGGGAGCAGGAACAAAACTCTCTGAAGACCGATCTTGAGGCCGCCCGGGAATTGTGCCGCCAGCTCCGGTTGCGCGATATCGGCGGTATCATCGTTATAGACTTCATTGACCTGGAAGATGAAAAGAACAAGAAGAAGGTCTATGACGAAGTCAAGAAAGAACTGCGGCGGGATAGGGCCAAGGTTACCGTTTTGCCGATGACTGAATTTGGACTCATGCAGATGACGCGCCAGAGAATCCGGCAGAGCGTGCATCTGAGTTTCAGCGAAAGTTGCCCGACGTGCGGAGGCACGGGACTTGTTCAATCCAAGACAACGACGATCAACACGATTGAACGGTGGATTCGGCGTTTCAAATCTGAGTCGCGGGAGTTTCGCCTCGAATTAAGAGCCCATCCCTCCATTACTTCCTACCTCCATGAGGGAACAATCTCCAGGCTTACGAAGATCAAATTCAAGTTTTTCGTACGCATCAAGCTTATTGCCGATTCCTCTCTTGCCGCGGATGAATTTCACTTCATATCCGTGAAACAGAGGAAAGACATCACGGAACAGTACAAAGCGTAGAGAGGACTGAGCATGAAATTCTTTATCGACACGGCGAGCGTTGCGGAAATCAAAGAGGCGGCAAGTCTGGGAGTACTCGACGGCGTAACGACGAATCCGAGCCTTGTTGCAAAGGAGGGGAAGGATTTCCGGAAGCTCCTGGAGGAAATTTGTTCCATTGTTGACGGGGATATCAGCGCGGAGGTTGTTGCGAAAGACACCGACGGCATGCTGAAGGAGGGACGCGAGCTCGCGAAAATCCACAAGAATATCGTGGTCAAAGTTCCGCTGATCAAGGAAGGCCTGAAGGCGGTTAAGATCCTCAAGGGCGAGGGGATTCGTACGAACGTGACATTATGCTTTTCGCCCAATCAGGCCCTGATGGCTGCCAAGGCAGGTGCGTACATCATAAGCCCGTTCATAGGAAGGTTGGACGATATCAGCCAGAACGGAATGGACCTCATTCGTCAGGTGGTGACCATCTATCGGAACTACGGCTTCAAGACCCAGGTGCTCGTTGCGAGCGTACGACATCCGGTGCACGTGGTCGAGGCTGCAATGATCGGAGCAGAGATCTGTACCATGCCCTTCAAAGTGATCGAACAATTGATCAAACATCCGCTCACGGACATAGGGTTGGAGCGGTTTCTGGCAGATTGGAACAAGGTTCAGGAA
>CAZRPU010000124.1:0-2935 GCA_964602055.1 uncultured Ignavibacteriaceae bacterium | reverse complement strand
GATTGTTGACCCCGCTAGGTGCAAAGGGACTCCCCGCCCCGAAGGGATTGGCCGTGGAGTTCTGGTAATAAGGATTCGCGCTCAGTTCCCCGAGATCATTGGCGGAGGCAGAAAGAGGGATTATAACGAGCAAGAGGAAAAGCAGTGACATTGGGCCCTCCTGCAAAAGGATCGATCTCGGGTATATGTTACTGCCCGAGAAGAGCACCGTGCAAACAGCCTCGGAAAAATTGAAACACCCGGACCTTGCTGCGGCTCAGCTCGCAATGCATGCATGATTCAAACAAACGAGAATGCCCCCCGCCTGTCACATGCAACACCGAGGACTGAACGCGCACTTAGCAACAACCCCAGAACCTGGTTTTGCTTGTTAACCTGCTCCAACCGTTAAGATACAAAAGCCTGACCCCACTAACTGCTCAGTGATGAGTTATGAAACGACGAGTTACAGATCGGTAAGGAGATGTGGTTATAACGTGAATCTTCGCTAAGGGTTGGGCCGGACATTCGTCCGTGACAGGCCCCAGCGACAGGGGATCTGCAAAGGGAATCAGATGAAACTGTATTGTGCTGGAAGGCGGTATGGACTATAAGAATCAAGCGTTTCCCGGTGCTCGGTGACGCGGGGTTTGAAAGTGCATGGGGTTTTATGGCTTTCGGCATGATCCATCCTGACGCATCATCTAGGGAATGCTGATTCTTTTCCGATCTCGATGAGCAAGTCAGTAGAACACGGAAATCTGACTGACTTAGTCTGAAACTACGAATTGACAGATCTTCCCTAGCATGTGTGATTAGGAGAATTGAGGCAGGGCATTTAGACCTGATCGAAAAAGAGAAGAATGAACGCTGTTGAGATTGAAGAGGCAGTTTCGGCGCTGGCTGAGGACACGTTCGACCCGCAGGAATTCCCCTTTGCCTTTCTGCAAGCCTTCGGCAACAAGGAAACGACCCTCAAGCGTCTCCGCAAGGGGGAGTCCAATAAGTCCGACCTTGGCGGAGTACTTCAGACCAACAATATCCATATCGCTGTCGCTGCGTCGGGGGAGGTAACGAAGACCTTAGCCGCGCTGAAGGCAAGTCCTGCAACCGCCCGCGCCGAGGCCGAAGACCTCTCGAGCGGCGAGACAGTCGCCTGCATTTACCGGGACTTCCCCGATCACTTCGGATTCTTCCTTCCTCTGGCTGGCATAACGACCGTCCAGCAGGTGCGTGAAAGCTCGTTCGATATCCGCGCGACGAGCCGCCTTAATCGCCTCTATGTTGAGCTGTTAAAGGTGAACCCGGAATGGGGCGATGAAAAGCGGCGCGTGGACATGAATCACTTCATGGCCCGGTTGATCTTCTGTTTTTTTGCCGAGGACACTGATATCTTCCCACGAGGGGTTTCCGGAAAGCCTCTGTTTACGTCCACCATTGAGACGATGAGCGCGAAGGACTCATCCAACACGCATGAAGTGATCGCAAAAATCTTTCTGGCTCTGAATCAAAAGGGTAGCGACCGGGAAGCCGACGGTGTTCCCCGCTGGGCTGAGACGTTTCCCTATGTAAACGGAGGCCTGTTCTCTGGCAGCCTAGATGTGCCGCGTTTCAGCAAGATCGCACGCTCCTATCTCCTGCACATTGGGAACTTGGACTGGACGAGGATCAACCCGGATATCTTCGGGTCGATGATTCAGGCCGTCGCAGAGGACGAGGAACGAGGTGCGCTCGGAATGCATTACACCAGCGTTCCGAACATTCTCAAAGTCCTGAACCCCCTCTTTCTTGATGACCTCCGCACTCGACTTGAGGAAGCCGGAGATAACCCCCGCACCTTGCTGAATCTGCGCAAACGCATATCACGGATCAGGGTCTTCGACCCGGCTTGCGGCAGTGGCAATTTTCTTGTCATCGCATACAAGGAAATGCGCGCCATTGAGGCCCAAATTAACAAGCGTCGCTGCGAAGGCGTGCATCGGTCTGAGATACCACTGACGAATTTTCGTGGCATTGAGCTGCGCGACTTTCCAGCCGAAATAGCACGTCTAGCCCTAATCATCGCGGAGTATCAATGCGATGTTCTCTACCGCGGCCAAAAACTCGCACTTGCTGAGTTCTTGCCTCTGGAGAAAGAGAACTGGATTACGTGCGGCAACGCCTTGCGGTTAGACTGGCTTGGTGTCTGCCCGCCCACGGGGACAGGTGTAAAATTACTTAGTGATGGCCTCTTTGAAACGCCATTAGACCAGGCGGAGATCGACTTCGAGAACGAAGGCGGAGAAACATACATCTGCGGCAACCCACAATTCAAAGGAGCCCGAAAGCAAACGAAAACGCAAAAGCAAGATATGTCGATTGTATTCGGCGGGGGAAACGATTTCAAAGATTGCGACTATGTTACTGCTTGGTATCTGAAGGCTGCCCAGTTCATAAGAAGTTGCAACGCGACTTTTGCCTTCGTGTCCACTAGTTCAATCAATGAGGGTGAGCAAGTTGCTCATCTTTGGTCCCGCCTTTATAAGGATG
The DNA here is from genome assembly GCA_964602055.1 of uncultured Ignavibacteriaceae bacterium. Taxonomy (GTDB): domain Bacteria; phylum Bacteroidota; class Ignavibacteria; order UBA10030; family UBA10030; genus JACPLA01. The sequence continues at coordinate 427 of CAZRPU010000124.1, read as the reverse complement.
AATGCCACATTGTTTTTGCCCACCGAGGATTTAAGTGGAGAAACAATGCAGCCCATAATGCCGTCGTGCAGTGCGTCATTGTTGGAGTTTCGCAATCGAAGCCAGCCCGGTGTGTCCTGTACGAGGGCGAGACGAAACGCTACGTTGAATGTATATCACCCTATTTAATAGCGGGAGGGGAGATATACGTGCAAGCGCACGAGATGCCGATCTCGGAAGGGCTGCACCCCATGGTGCTAGGTAGCATGGCTCGCGATGGCGGAAATCTGATCCTAACATTGGATGAAGCGTCCGATCTGTCCGCGAAGCATCCGTCAGTGCGACCACTGTTACGTACCTTGCTGGGCACGCAAGAGCTTGTTCACGTGCGTAATCGGAAATGTCTATGGATTGAGGATGAGCAGCTGAACCTTGCGGCCTCGATCCC
>CAZRPU010000123.1:0-3139 GCA_964602055.1 uncultured Ignavibacteriaceae bacterium | reverse complement strand
ACAAAAAACGTCTGAAGCGTGAACGGAACCGGTGCATGAGGAATCTCTATTTGGGCTCCGATAGCTGTCAGGATCGCAAAGGTGGCAATCCAGAATGCCTGTACAATCGTCCGGTCACTCGTGAGGCCAAGGAGCTTTGGTACGGCAGGTGTTCCGTGGGACATGAAGACTGTCTCCGTTTTTGGGTTACTGCAAACTTAGCAAAAAGAACTCACAATATCAAACCATTGCATCTTCGCGCATTTCGTGTACATTCATTCACCCTCGACTTTCTTGGAGCATTCGATGCGGAATTTGACCATTCTCCTTCTCATCCCCGTCTTCATCTTGGCACAGGACCAATACAAGTCGGGCTCGATGTACAATCCCTCCGTTCCCACTCCTGCATCCGTCCTCGGCTATGAACCCGGTACGCGATTCTCTGATTTCAGGAATCTCGAGCGTTTTTTCACCGTGCTGGACGCTTCGTCCGACCGTATGCAGCGGATAGAATACGGAATGACCTACGAGAAACGCCCCTTGCAGCTCTTCGTGATCAGCGCGCCTGCAAATCTCGCCCGTCTCGATGAAATCAAGTCTGCAAATGCGAGACTCACCAACCCCCGGTTATCGGAGAAGGAGGGAAAAGACATTGCAAAGGGCCTTCCGGGTATTGTCTGGCTGTCCTATGGAGTGCACGGAAATGAGGCCTCATCACCGGAAGCCGCTATGATGACGGCATATCAACTGTGTGCCGGCACCGACGCCCGCACAACGGCCCTTCTCGACAGCATCATCGTGCTGATGGATCCATCGGTGAACCCCGATGGACGCGAACGCTATGTTTCATGGATCAATGCGACACTGGGCAGTTCGGCGAATCCAAACCCTGACGCGATTGAACACGACGAACCTTGGCCCGGAGGAAGAGTCAATCACTATTACTTTGATCTGAACAGGGATTGGGCGTGGGCGACACAGAAGGAAACGCAGGCAAGGCTGAAGCTCTACCGCGAATGGATGCCTCACGTCCATGTTGATTTTCATGAAATGTGGTACGGCAGCACCTATTTCTTTTTTCCCGCAGCTCCGCCGTTCCATTCCGGGCTCCCTCAGGAAGTGAAGAAATGGGGAGCCATCTATGGAAAAGGAAATGCGTCGGCATTCGACGCATTGGGAATCCCGTATTATACCGGTGAATCCTTCGACCTTTTCTATCCGGGATATGGCGATTCATGGCCAACTTTCAATGGGGCTGTCGGAATGACCTATGAACAAGCAGGCCATTCCATGGGAGGGCTCGCGGTTCGGAAACCGGGTGGTGAAATCCTGACGCTGCGTGAACGGGCAACCAACCACTTCGTTTCCAGCATGGCGACCCTCGAAACAACCCTCCGGCACAGAGAAGAACGCATCAGGGACTTTACATCGTTTTGGGAAACGGGAATGCGCAGCGCACCTCCTCAAACCTATGTCATCAAGGAATCCCCCGATCCGATTCGCGCTGCACATCTCTCCTCGATTCTGCTTCGGCAGGGAATCGAGGTCCATCGCCTGGAAAAGGATGCGACCATGACAATCCGGAAATTCTTTTCCAACCGACAAACCAGGGAATCGCTTCCTGCGGGAACTTATCTCGTTTCTCTCCAGCAGAGTCATCGCCGTTTGGCGGCGGCCCTTCTGGAACCGTCAACTGCACCCCAGGATACTTTCTTCTACGATGTTTCAGCATGGAGCCTTCCCGTCGCCTACGGACTCCAGGCTTTTGTGAGTGAATCAGGCTTGCCGCCTGGAGCGGTCGCGTTGAAAGAGCCGCCCCGGATTCAAGGGATCATCCACGGCGGAAAAGGTACTTACGCGTATCTTATTCCGTGGGAGCGTCAGAACGCGTTCACGCTCGTCTGGAAGCTGATCGAGCGCGGTTTCTCCCTTTCTTTCGCAACGCGCCCGCTGAGTTTTCCGTCGAAAACCTTCCAGGCGGGTACTGTGATCGCATTTCAGAAATCGAATCCGGACTCGCTGTATCCGGTCCTTGAAAAACTGGCCTCTCAAACCGGTGTTGACGTGTTCTCCACGAACACAGGACTGACGGACCGCGGCATTGATCTTGGTTCGAATTATGTCAGGCCGCTGATGAAACCGAGGATCGCTGTCGTGACCGGTGACCCCGTCTCACCGAACGACTATGGAGAATTGTGGTATATGTTCGACCACGAATACCAAATTCCTTTTACTGCACTTCGGGCGAAGAGCCTCGGCGAGGCACGATTGGATCAGTATTCTGCAATCATTCTCCCCGACGGTCGAAATTATCAGCAGGTCTTCGACAGCAGTACGGTTGCGAGGCTCAAACGCTGGGTCGATGAGGGGGGTGTCTTGATCGGCATCGAAGAGGGGGCCCGCTTTCTGACGAAAAGACGGTCCGGCATGACATCGGCACTGTTGGAATCAGATCGGAAGGATGATGACAAGACAAAGGAAGAGAAGGAGGAGGAGAAGAAAGAGAAAGAGCGGTTAAAGCATCTTTCCCTCTTTGAAAAAGAGGAATCTGATCGGCTTCGACGGATCCCCGGTACAATCTTCAGAGCACTCATTGACACAACCCATCCTATAGGATTCGGATATGACCGGGAAACCTTCGTTTTCAAGGGAAATGGTCCTTCCTTTCTCCTGAGCGAATCAGGACACACAGCGGTTCGCTTCGCTCCTGACACGGTGAGTGTCAGCGGGTATTTGCCCAAAAACCGCGGGAAGAGAATTGCTGATTCCGGATTTGTCCTTGACTTCCACTCTGGCAGCGGAAGAGTCGTTTTGTTTGCGGAAAACGTTACGTTCCGAATGTTCTGGAAAGGCCATCAGCGGCTGCTTCTGAATGCATTGTTTTTCCTTCCGGAACGCGATTAGGTAGCGCAAACTGTTGATTTTCCGTTGACTTCCAGCCGTTTTTTGACTATCTTAAATGCCCAACTCAATGAGAGTTGGGTTTGTTTTTTGAGGCCTCGCCTTGCTTGTCAACATCCCGCATGGTGATCGAAGTCTGCTCCGAGAGAGCGATTCCGTTCGAAAGGAATCCCGGCTCTGTCACATTGGGGCGTAGCCAAGTGGTAAGGCAGCGGCCTTTGGAGCCGCCACTCGGAGGTTCGAATCCTCCCGCCCCAGC
>CAZRPU010000122.1:0-3147 GCA_964602055.1 uncultured Ignavibacteriaceae bacterium | reverse complement strand
GGTGAACAAGGAAACCGGGAAATATGAGGTGAGGGAAATCGATCAGGTCGGCGAGGTCATAAAGATTCTGAAGACCAACCCGAATTCCCGCCGCATGGTGATCTCGGCATGGGAGCCGGGGAATGCGCTCACCAGCAAGCTCCCCCCCTGCCATTTTACGTACGTGTTCAATGTCCAGGACGGCAAACTCAACTGCCATCTTACGCAACGCTCGGGCGATATTGCTCTCGGCATACCGTTCAACGTTGCGGCCTATTCACTTCTCACCCAGGCCATTGCGCAGGAGGTCGGGCTTGAACTCGGATTCTTCAGCCATACGATCGTTGACGCTCATATTTACGTGAACCATATCGACGGGCTGAAGGAGCAACTCAAACGAAGGCCGAAGCGTCTCCCAAAACTCGAAATTACCGAGAAACCTCTGGATGAATTGAAATTCGAAGATTTTCAACTCATCGGTTACGAATGCGATGAGCCCATCAAGTTCGAGGTGGCTGTTTGAGGCTGATCATCATTGCCGCGCTGAACCGCAAGAGAGTTATCGGAAAAGACGGCAAGATCCCGTGGCACATTTCAGAAGATCTCAAGCGTCTTAAGAAACTCACGACCGGTCACGCCCTGCTCATGGGCAGAGGCACGTTCGAATCGCTCCAGACTCCCCTTCCCAACCGTCGCCACGTTGTTCTGACCTCCCACAGTCTGCCCGGAGTCGAGACCTATGCAACCATCCCTGAAGCGCTCCGCGCACTGAAGGATCAGGAGAAGGTTTTTATTTTTGGCGGAGGGAAGATCTTTGCGGCGATGCTCGGGATGGCCGACGAATGGCTCCTCACACTTGTCCATAACGACGAGGATGGGGACACCTTTTTCCCGCCCTACGAGCACCTTGTGGGGACAGTCTTCCGGGAAGTACGAAGGGAAAAGAAGGAGGGATTTGAGTTTGTCGACTTTGCGAGAATGGAGTAACGGTCAATTTCCAATTGTCGATTGTCGATTTTCAATCAACAATGGAACATCCCCCATTGGCAATCGAAAATTGCAAATTGCCAATATTCTTATTTCACTCCTTTTTCTGCCAACCGCTTCTTGATCAAATTGATCACCTCGTTTTGACCGAGTTTTGTCCGCGATCCTGCCGCATTCACGGCCTCTTCGATCGTTCCACTCCGTTCCCTCAGCCAGGCCCACACATGGTAACCCAGGCGCGCGCGGTCGTTGGGCTCCTGGGTTTCGATATCCGAAACCACAGCATAGGCCATTTTTTCGAGGCTTTCAGGGGGAAATTCTTCGACGGACGGAGGAGGCTTAGTGGCCATAGAGATCTTTCGTAAGGATTGAGTGAATATACAACAAAAATTCTAAATGATAATTCCTAAATTCGAAACAATTTCAAAATACTAAATTCGAGACATCGCAGTTTAGAATTTTGCATTTGGAATTTGTTTCGGATTTCGAATCAGTGATTTGGTTTTTGATGCTTCATCGAACCTTCACCACGACCATTGTCAAATCATCGTGTCGTTCGGCCTTACCCACGAATTCCTCCACTGCAGCGGTGATGGAACGCTGGATCTCTGACGCGCTCAGCGCGTGCTTCTCTTTCACCATCGACAGAACCGCATCTTCCCCCAATTGAACCTGCTGGTCGTTCATCGCTTCTGTCAGCCCGTCCGTATAGAAGAAGAACATTCCGCCCGGAACCAACGGTTTCCGGACTTCTTTCAGTGTATTCTCGAATAAAGGCCCGCGTTCGAGGCCCAAGCCAATCCCTTCCGCATCGAGGTACTCCAGCGAACTGTTGCTGCCAAACAGCGCCTTGTTATGCCCCGCCCGGCAGATTGTCACTTCCTTTTTTTCCAGATCAAACATGGCGAGGATCATCGTAATGAAGGATTTTCGTTCGATCCCGTCGTAGATCCTCCGATTGACATGGGTCAGCATTTCGCGAGGCGACTTGTACATATGTGCGGCAAGCTGCACCATCCCCTGGATCTTCGACATGTATAATGCAGCCGACATTCCTTTCCCCGATACGTCAGCAACGACGACGAGGAGCCGCTTTTCATCGATCTGAATGAAATCAAAATAATCACCCCCGACGATCTCAGCCGGAATGGCGATGCCGGAGACATCCAGGCCGGGGACTTCCGGATCCTCTTTGGGAAGCAGTCCCTGTTGAATGTGTCGTGCGAGAGCCAGTTCTTCGCGAATGCGTTGGCGCTCGATTTCCGCCTTGTGCAGGCGGGCGTTCTCGATCGCGATCGCCGCCTGTCCGCCGACGGTGGACAGCAGATCGATATCTTCCTGGGAATACGCTTTCTCCGAGAGTTTCGGTCCGACCATGATGGTTCCAATGAGCCGGTCCTGGAGAAACATCGGCACTGCAAGCACCACCCCTCCTTCGATGATCTTTGCTTTGTCGGGAAGGCGAAACTTCACGGACTCCGGTTCCTCGGCAAGCAGTCCGAAATAATGCGAACGCTTCGAGCTTCGTAACAGGGCAAGAAAGCCATCGGATTCATCTCCGAACATGCAACAATGAGCGGGGATATTCCTGCCGACGCTATAGCACCCTTCCGTTTCATCACACAAGACCACCGCGATCCGGTCCACGTGCATGGTCGAAGAGATCCTGTTGACCATGGAATGGAGGATCTGGTCGAGGTTCATCTGCCGCGGCAATTCCTGGCTGAATTCGAGGAGCGCCCTCTGGTAGTTCATCCGTTCCCGGTAGAACACGCGGGCGATGCCTTCCTGGACACGCCGTTTGATCGGATCGAAGGCGAACGCGATGATAAGAAATGCGGTGATGTTCAGGAGTTCGTTTTCCTGATCGCCGATGAGGGCCCCGAGGAGGCTTCCGACGCCGAACACCATGCCGATATAGATCGCAGCGAGGGTTGCGGTGATCGCTCCGTAGAGGAGGCTACGCTTGACGATGAGGTCGATGTCCATCAGCCGGTATCGGAAGATCGAGTATCCAAACGCCATGGGGACGGCGGCAAGAAGAAGACCCGGCATCAGGACCACAGGCTGCGTAAACACAATGAACGGATTGAGGGCCTGCATCACGCTGACATAGCCGAACATGAGGAGGCCGACGACGATCGTTACGAGGATGGGGCGGAAGTGTGGCCGCTTCAATCG
>CAZRPU010000121.1:0-3167 GCA_964602055.1 uncultured Ignavibacteriaceae bacterium | reverse complement strand
CGCAAGCTCCGCAATATCCGCGAGTGACACTACTGGATCATCCTCTCCGCAGAGTATCAGGCCTGGAACCTTGGCAACCTTCGGCGAGTAGAACGGCAAATTCAAGACACCGAGCATGACTGGCGTAGGATATAGGCCCGATTGAGTTCGGCGGATATACTCTCTAACCGGTGCCGGCGCTCCAATCAAGAATGGATCGTACCCCTCTGGGGGTAATGGAAAGTATGCATTCGGCGCCGTCGTGATCAGCTCGACAAACTCCGGTGATTTTCCCGGTCCACCGGCAAGCACCTTGTAGAGCATAGCCGACGTCACGCAGCTGCGAACACGGACAGCATCGGCAGCCAGTTCGACGGCCATGGCCCCACCGTACCCCTCCCCGACAAGATCAATTCGAGGTACATTTCGAAAAAAACGAATGTACGGCAGGACAGCTCGTAGCGCCTCGACATTTGCTTCAAAATTTGCATCCAAACCATTGGTTGGAATCGAGCTTTCGCCAGTACCCAAAAGATCAACCGTGAACGTAAAGTATCCCCTCCGACTCAATATCTCAGTACCATTATAGCCATAATATGGAATCGACCAGCTACTCCCTTTGAACACACTCCCATTGATGAGTAGCACCGCCCGGCGCTCCTCGCGAAGCCAGCACGACATCGTAAAGTTCTCACGGAGATGGAGCTTCGAACCTTCTGCGGCGGCAACTTCATGCGTCAGCGAAAAGACCCTCTCGACCTTCTCAGCGGCACCCTGAATCCGAAGAGCCTCCCTAGCATCTTCGATTCTCGAGAATAGCCATGTCTTCGGGCTCCCCTGATAGCCAGAGGGTAGATCATCTTCGGCGTTGGGGCCCTCCTCCAGGGCGCGACTCGCGGTATCATCAGGTATCATCGTCGCTGAGCCTCAAAACCCTTCACGCGGTCACAGCCTTTTGAGTAGAAATATTTCGCTTCATTTTTACCTTCAATCCTCCCTCCGGAGAAAACATCAAGCCCTGTCGTACAGCCCTCTTTGCAGGAGCGGCAAGCTCCATATCTGCATGTTGGAAGAGGGTGGCCAGAATTACCTTGAGCTCCAACTCCGCCAGCCCTTTGCCCACACAAACGCGACTGCCCCTGCCAAATGGACCCCACTCGATGTTCTGGACCTCATTGCGAAGAAAACGCCCAGGATCAAACTTCTCCGGCTCAGGAAAGGTATCTTCACGGATACAGAGTCCATAATGACAAATTGCGACGATCGAATCGGCCGCAATGACGAACCCCCCGACCTTGAAAGGGCTCTTCACCAAACGGAGGCCGGTAAATGGAGTCCGCCGTGCGGTTCTGAGTCCCTCGTTGATGACGGCCTCCATGTAGCCCATGCGTGGTATATCCTCCGGCTCGATAGGTCGTTGTCCCAAGACGTGCTCGAGCTCCTCCACCAAGCCGCCTAGGACATCGCGATTCGCTAGCAGCCTCTCGACTATCCAGATGAGGCTAGAGCTGGTCGTCTCATGGCCGGCGAACAATAGAGTGATGACCTCATCAAGAATCGCCTCTTCGTTGACACCACCCTCCTCCTCTCGCAGGATCTCTACTATTTGCCGAAGAACAGACGTTTGCTCCGCCGCAGATGGGCTTTCTTTAATGTACGAACTTATCTCATTTCTGAAAAATTCACGAGTTTGATCGCGCACATGAAGCACCCTCCCCCAAGGGCTGAATCGTCCAAGATCAATCTGAAGGGGTGGCAGTGCGAGAAGCGATGATCTCAAGGAAATTTCCGTAAAACGTTCATAACATCTCATGAGACGATCAACTCTTTCCCGATCGATCTCACCAAAAATAATATAAATTATTATTTTCAACGCAAGGCGATTTAACTTCGGAAATAGGGAGAACGGCCCACTGACATCCCACGACTCCATCGCCTCCTGAGTCAGATCACCGATCACCTTCACAAATGAAAGCGCCGATTTACTATTGAACAACTGAGAGAAATTTTTTTTCTTCTTGCGGTGAGCCTCACCGTCCAGAAATATTCGGGCTCTACTTCCAAGCATTGCACCAGCTGTTCTAGCAGAAAGCTCGCCGGTTGCCAAAACCTCCGGTGGCGCTCTGTTGGCCTCACGAATTGACTCTGACGAACACAAAAAGATCAGATTTCCAAGTCCCATAATATTTACAGAAAAAATATCACCGCACTCTTCCATACTATCTTTAACAAGAGCAAAAGGATCTTTCATAAAACGCAGGGTCTGATAGAAGCTCGAACCGGCTGGGGACGGCGGACATTGGTGAGTTTCCATTGCTCAAGTGTCCTCTACTTCCTCTAGCAACTTCGCCAACTTCATCCCTGACTGGGCTATCTTTCTTCACCTATACAGGGTAGTGCAGGCACGTTTTCAAGTCAACCGAACTGGCGTAGATGAATAATCGCCATTCATATTGCCACTTGTGAATATCAGCTTTCTCGTTCTGTGCGTATTGAAACGATTCGGTAGAAGATTTTCCTTAAAACAGATAGTTTCTCCACCTATACCTGTATTACCTTGCCCTTGTCTGTCGATCGTCCGCAAGCGTCCCTTCCTCACCATTCGTAGAAAGGGCCAGGCAGCGATGTGCCTGGCCTCTCTGACTCTATTTTGCAGAGGAGATCTCATGCGAAAGAAGTAACAAGACTCAAAGATCCAGGAACTGAATTACCTCCGACCAGAATCTTGCAGCATTATCAGGAGACTCCACTCTTGGGGCGTGCCCAGCGCCCTCCAGAAGAATCAACTCTGCACCTTCGGTTCCGTAGTCGTTGGCGAGCTCCTGCGGATCGCCAGGGCCTGCCAAAGTATCATCCAATCCGTAGATGATCAGTCCCGGCACTCTTGCCACACTCGGATCGAATAGGGGAAATTCCACCCCGACGGGAAATAACGCCACCGGATAGAACCCGACTTGAGTCGTGTTGTGGAAGTCGAACACTCCCTGCGGAGCTCCGATGAGGAAGCTGTCGTAAGCTCCAGGTGGAATGAAGAGGTAGCCATTGACGGCGTTATTCAAAAGCTCAAGAAACGTCGGGTCGGTCAATGGACCACCCACCAGGGTCTTGTAGATTGTCGAGCTCATGACCAGTGAGCGCACCCTGACGGGATCAGATGCCAGCTCTGGTCCCATCGTCGAGCCAAAACC
>CAZRPU010000120.1:0-3208 GCA_964602055.1 uncultured Ignavibacteriaceae bacterium | reverse complement strand
TTCGAATCGTTCAAACGAAGGAAGTGTTAAAGACATTTTGTGAATCCTCAGTGCTAATGCATGTGCGAGTTTGTATACCTCGAGTTTGTTGTATCCTTGTTCCACAGAGCCCCCCATAGTCAAAGTTCAACACCCTTAATCCTTCATCTTCAACCCTAACCACTTAAAGTTCTTCCTCATACGCCCTTCCCTTGCCGGTAAAGATACTCTGCACGAGATCTTTGTATGCTGTCACGTGATCCACTTCGTCTTTCGCGATCCGCGACGATTGATGCAGGCCGTCGAGAACGAATTCCATGGCCGAGGCAAGTTCTGCGTGGCTGCTTTCGGCGATTTTCATGTGCCGGCTCGTCAATGCGCGCAGGCCTTTGACGCGATCGAGTTCTTTGAAGTACTCGGATGCGGTCATTTCGTCGGAGACCTCGATCCTGTTTCCGCCTTCGAACCAGTTGATAACGGAACTGTAGTGTTGTTCCACCTGTGGGGGCTTTGGTTCGCCCTGGGCCTTTGGACGACGTTCGAGGGGATCGGGAAAATACTTGCGAAACACCTCGCGCACCGCTTTGCCGATGAGAGCCTTGCTGACCTTGACGGAACCCTCTTGTTCTCCTTCGAACACCAGCTCGATCTTGCCCGTAAGGCCCGGAAGCGTGTGGGGAAGGTCGCAGATCCGGGGGACGATGGTGGTGTCCTTCAGCAGAATGGCCCTCCGTTCGGCGTTGCTCACCAGGTTTTCCATCGCAGAAATGGTGAGGCGGGCGCTGACGCCGGATTTTTGATCGACAAATTCGCTCTTCCGGGCCTCGAACGCAATGTTCTCTATGATCTCGCGGAAGTAGGCAGGGATCTCGATGCTGCGCCCGTTCCGGTGAATCCAGGCCTCCTGGGAAGTGATCTCGATCGCATCTTCAATCGTCCTCGGATAATGTGTGAGGATCTGGGAATCGATGCGATCTTTCAACGGAGTGATCAGGTTGCCGCGGTTTGTGTAGTCTTCAGGATTGGCGGTGAAAACGATCATGACGTCCAGGGGAATGCGGATGTTGAAGCCGCGGATCTGGATGTCCTTTTCTTCCATGATATTAAAGAGGCCGACCTGAATGCGCGGTTGAAGGTCCGGCAGTTCGTTGATGGCGAAGATCCCGCGGTTGGTTCGGGGAATGATGCCGAAATGAATGGCGCCCTCGTGAGAATAGTGCAGTTTTTGCGTCGCGGCTTTGATCGGATCGATATCACCGATGAGATCGGCGATCGTCACGTCCGGAGTGGCAAGCTTCTCGCCGAAGCGTGCTTCGCGCGTGATCCATTCGACCTCCGTGTCGTCGCCATTCTGCGTAACGAGATCCGTACAGCGTTTGCAAACCGGCTGATAAGGATTGTCGTTGATCTCACACCCCTTGATAATCGGAACGAATTCATCGAGGAGAGAAGGCAGGAGCCTTACGATGCGCGATTTGGCCTGCCCGCGGAGCCCCAGAAGCAGGATATCATGGCGGGCAAGAACAGCGTTGATGATCGCCGGAACAACAGTCTTCTCGTATCCGATGATTCCCGGAAACAACGGCTCATTGCGTTCGAGTATGCCAATGAGGTTGTTGCGGACTTCTTCCTTGACAGGAAGGACCTTGTAACCGCTTTTTCGTAACGCACCAATCGTTGTCGGCCGGCTCATTTTGTCAACTCTCCATTTCCGAATATACCTGCTGGGAGGGGAACATGCAATTGAAGATAGTGAAGGGTAAAGAGTGGAAAAACAGTGAGAAGGAAGATGTGAAAAGTCAGTGTCGTTAAGCTTGGATAAATGACTGTCATCATTCGTTATCTAACGTTTACTCTTTCACATCTGCTTTCGCAATCCGCAATTGCTTGAATCTCCACCCGAATAACCGTACCTTGCACTCCAGATGCCAGTCTCCGCGGTGAAATCTCCCTCTAAAACACTCGTCATTCGTTTTAGTTCCATTGGTGACGTTGTTCTCACGACTCCCTTGTTGCGCGTCCTGCGTTCCCGGTTCCCAAAATCGCAGATCGATTTCGTCACGCGGCGCGAGTACGCCGAACTCGTTCGCACGAATCCAAATATTAATCTGACCTATGAGTTTGACACCACGACCGGTTTTGCCGGTTTGCGAAAGCTTAAGGAACGGCTGAAGAAAGAGCAATACGACCTGGTGGTCGATCTGCATAATAGCCTGAGGAGCCGGTATCTTCGAAGTATGCGTGGCGTAGGCGAGATCGTCGTCGTGGACAAGCGAATCCCGGAACGGACGCTTCTCGTGAAGCTCAAGAAGAACAAGTACGACCGGATTGTCCCGGTCGCAGACCGCTATGTCGAGACCCTGAAGGGCTATGGAATCCATCCTGACGGGAAGGGACCGGAGCTCCATTTACCGGACGAGGTACTGTTCGGCACGGCAAGCAGAATTGCAAAATTGCGGTTGAACAAGTTTGAACATGTCATCGGATTGTGCCCGTTCGCGAGACATGCGACGAAGGAATGGCCGGCCGAACGGTTTGCAGAAATTGGGCTGCGATTTGTCCAGGAAACGGATGGGGCGGCGATGGTATTCGGGGGAGGTCAGGATATCATGCGGTCAGCGGCAGTTTCATCCCGTATAAAAACCGCAACCCAGGACGACCGTGTATTCGATTTCACGGGCCAATTGTCGCTGGCTGAGACGGCCGCAGCGATGCAATACTGCGATGTCGTGGTGACGAATGATTCGGGACTCATGCACATAGCGGCGGCGATGAACAAGCGCACCGTGGCCGTCTTTGGATCAACCGTTGAGGAATTCGGGTTCTTTCCGCCACGCCAGACCAGTCTGGTACTCGAACAAAAAGGGCTTGCCTGCAGACCATGCTCCCATATCGGGCTGAAGGCTTGTCCGGAGGAACATTTCCGTTGCATGCTTGATACGGGGGTTGATCCTGTCTGGAAGGCAGTGAACGAAATGCTGAACCGTGGAGAAATTCCGGAGGAAAAAGAAAGAGCCTGAAGCACGCTCCTTGAAACCCTCCTCAAATCTCGCTACATTTCCCTCATAACGCCTTTTTCCGATTTCCCATTTTCCAGTTCTTGGGTTTTCCCGACCCCGTAGCTCAATTGGATAGAGCAACCCGCCCGACCGAACGGCGGCAAAGTGTTGAGAGCCCGTAGCTCAATTGGATAGAGCAACAGCCTTCTAAGCTGTAGGTTGCGCGTTCG
>CAZRPU010000119.1:0-3386 GCA_964602055.1 uncultured Ignavibacteriaceae bacterium | reverse complement strand
TGAGAAGTGGTACGACGAAGAGAATGAAGAGGAATGACATTGCTGTTCATGAGCTGACCCCGATTTTGTGGACATCACGTTGAGACTAGCCTGGAGCGACGCGAAGCGGATGGCCCATACGCGTGCACCTAGTTCATCAAAGCAATGGCTCCTGACAGCTTTCTATCTTTCTGTCCTTATTTTCTTCGCTCCTTTTCTTCTGTGACCCCACTTGGAATATCAGTTGGGTCTATACACCCGGGCAAATCGTCTTTCAATCTCAATTTCTCCAACGAGCGAAGAGATAAGTATCGCGTAGAAAATGATTCGCTCTTGATTCCATCCAGCAATGTTTGTCCGATCATGTCAAGCATGAACTCATCCAATTCGGTATAACTTCCGCGCATGACAGCAAGATTGCTGGCAACAAGGCCAACATGCCGATCACTGTCAGAAATATAGTCTTGTAATGTCGATCCCTCCGATAAGTCCAGTGAAACATCAAGAGAAAAAATTCTCTTCATCAATGTCTTTGAAGAGTCTCTAATAACTGCCTCCAAGTCCTTCTGCAATTGAAGCTTGCGCATCCTTCCCGCAGATTTGGCTTCTGTAAGCTTTGTGTCTAACCTTTCCCTGTATTGCATCGCACCAATCTGTTCCTGAATGAATTTTCTGACCAAGGTGAGTTTCTTGTGCGATGAACTCTTCCCTGAGGCGACAGTGGCTCTTCTCTCGATTTCAGGATACAAGTAAAATGCTTGCTCCCAAGAACTGATCGCTTCCTTAACTCCTTCCCATCTTACTGAGCACTCTGAAGAGCCCAGCGCTTTGACTAACTTCTCCACTTCAACTGCCCTAGCGTCTTCATGCGCAGTAGGCGCCTGCCCCGCTGTTGACTCCTGGGCCGCGATTGAGGCTCCCACCCATAGTTCTCCACATAAAAAGAGCAGCAGAACAAAGCGATTTCTCAATGCAAGTCCCTCTTTACTGAAGAGCACAGTTAGTTTTCAGCCCCCTCGCCCTCATGTAATCAATCATGGTCCTGAAAGTATCGCTCTGCTTGCTTCCAAGCGTTAATCGGATCAAAAGGCGGATCAAAAGGTGTCAGGAACCATTCTCACTGGTTTTTCTTCGGCCGGCCACGGAAGTGCAGTGTGGACTGAAGCGACCAGCGCCGCCAGCTCTCCTCCAAGGGCACGGTAACACGGTCGGGATCCTCGGCGAACAGAATGCTGAGGAGTGGAAAAGGTGTCAGGAACCATTCTCATTGAATTCACGACCACCACCACCACCTCTTCGGTCGGCCCGGAATCGCGCGGTGGACTCAAGCGACCACCGACGCATCATTTGCTGAACCCACTCCAAGTTCCCGAACGGCTGGCCCTTCGTCACGCTCTGGCGATGCAGCAACTGTCAGCACGGATCGTGTTACTGACTTTCCCCCTACGGTCTTGTAATCCTCGGATAGACACGTAGGGCACGGTAACACGGTGGAGGCCAATGGCGTACAAAATGGTCGGTTCTTGCACGGACGATCGTGCGCTGCTGGGGAAGGGGTGGGCGCGCAACTTTCCCTTTCACCGCTCCATGCTACAGACTTGCTTTTTGGGGTATCTGGGCATAGCCTAGTGAACAGCAGTCAACAATGGGGGCACATATGGCGAAGGCCAAGGCCGAAGCGCTCGAACTCATTAAGAAACTACCTGACGACGTGAGCACCGGCGCAATCATGGAAGAGCTGTTCTTCAAACAACAAGTCGAGAAAGGCCTTCAGGACGTAGCCGAGGGTCGGGTCCTCACCCACGCAGAGCTGAAAGAAAGAATGGCCCGATGGCGCAAGTCCGCTGGTCGCTGACCGCCGGAAACGATCTTCGGGATATCGAAGACTTTATCGCCCGCGATTCTGTACTCCATGCGATTACATTCGTCGACCGTATCGTCGAATCTGCAGACACACTCCTCAAGAATCCCCACATCGGGCGCATCGTTCCCGAATTCAGTCGTCCAGACCTGCGAGAAGTGATTTTCGGGAATTATCGAATCGTGTATCTCCTGAAAGACGACGAAGTCTTCATTCTGCGAGTGGTCCACGGCGCGCGGGATTTGCTAACCCTTGTCCGCCGAGAACCTTGGGACATAGGCAGCTAGGAATTGGGAGCCCCGGGCGAGGGATTAACCCTAGCCCGCCAACACTGTGCTGGACGTCAGCAGGAATACATGTCAGATGCTCGAATTCTAGGAGATAGAAGGCAAGTAAAGACGTTGTGACAGAAACAGAATTTTCGAAAAGGCTGCTTACTTCTTTCTGACCATGATGCGCAGCGGGGTGCCGGTGAATTGGTACGTCTCGCGCAGTTGGTTTTCTAAATATTTCAGATACGAAGGTGTGATGTCTTCCGGATGGCCGACAAACAGTGCAAACACCGGAGGTTTGGTGGCCACTTGGGTGATAAAGGCGGATTTCGTGATGGCGGACGGCTTGTGCTTGCGAGTCGGTAAGGGGCGGGTAACCAGAATCTTCTGAAGCCAGGTATTCAACATGCCGGTTGGAACTCGCCTGCTGAACATAGTGTACACATTCTTGAGAAGAGGGAAGAGAAGGCGGATGGAGTCCGGTTTGAGGGCTGAGCCATATAGGATCGGAGCCCAGGTCAAAAAGGGAAACCGGCGACGGAGTTCGCGTTCATACGCTTGTCGCGCCTTCTGATCTCCAGCACGCAAGTCCCACTTGTTGATTAAGAGAATGCAGGCGCGTCCTTGCTTCAGAATGGCCCCGGCAATCTTGGTGTCTTGTTCCGTGACGCCCTCCATCCCATCCAGGAGGAGGACCGCGATGTCGGACCGACCAATGGCGCGGAGCGAACGAAGCACGCTGTAGCCTTCGACCCCGCGATCGACTTTCCCGCGCCGCCTGATGCCCGCCGTATCGGTGAAGATGTAACGTTGATCCTGGTTGATGACCAGTGAATCAATGGGATCGCGTGTCGTTCCCGGAACATTGCTCACGACGACCCGTTCCTCTCCCAGCAGCGCATTCACGAGAGTGGATTTCCCGACGTTCGGACGGCCCACCACGGCGACGCGAGGAAGTTGTTGCAGCTCGTCGGAATCATCCTCTGAGGGGAGTAACGGATAGATCGCGTCCAACAATTCAGCGACACCGAGGCCATGTTCGGCGGACACGGCGTAGAGTTGGTCGCTACCCAACTTGTAGAAATCGGCGAGTAACGGCTCGGATTTTGGCGTGTCGATCTTGTTGATTGCATAGAATAGGGGCTTGGTCACCCCGCGCAGGAGCTTCACGACTTCGTGATCCGGGGGGGTGAGCCCCGATCGGCCGTCGAGGAGAAAAATGAGGATATCGGCTTCGGCAATCGCCAGTTCCGACTGTCGTCGGATCAAGGTCA
>CAZRPU010000118.1:753-3411 GCA_964602055.1 uncultured Ignavibacteriaceae bacterium | reverse complement strand
AGGAAGATCAAGTCCCTCCTGGAAGCCAACGGCCTGGATGAGCAGGAAGTGCTGATCCTCCGCCGGGAGGTCTCGGCCAAAGGGCAGAACAGATGCTTTATCAACGACACGCCGGTCAATCTCGCGCTTCTCAAAGAAGCGGGCGACTATCTCGTGGACCTTCATGGCCAGCACGAGCATCAATCGCTGCTCCGTCCGCAAACCCACATCGAGTACCTTGATGACTTTGGGGGCCTCGACGGCCTCCTCGGCGAGTATCGCCGATCGTACGATAAGCTCTCTTCGTTGTTCGAAGAACGGGACCGCCTCAAACAACAGGAAGCTGTTCTCAAGGAGCGGAGGGACCTGTTCGAATTTCAGCTGAAGGAAATTGATGCGGTCCATCCCCAACCGGGCGAAGAGGATGCGCTGGAATCGGAGCTGCGGATCCTGGAAAATTCCGAAAAGCTGCATGACGCGACATCACGTCTTCACCAGATGCTGTATGAGGGTGACCAGGCGGTCTACGATCAGTTGGTTCTCGCCAGAAATCAGCTGGAGGATCTGGCCGGCATCGACAGGAGCTTTGAAGATCTGAGAAATGAATGTGCCTCGGCGGCTGCGATGATCAGTGAGGTGACGAAGTTTCTCCAGCAGTACAACGCCAGGATCGAATTTAACCCGGAAAGACTTGAGGAGATCCGGGAGCGATTGGGACAGCTTTCTCTTCTCAAGAAGAAGTACGGGGGTACGATCGAGAGCATTTTGGAACAGCGGGAACGAGTCGCGCGCGAGTTTTCCCTCGCTGAGAACTTTGAAGCAGAGATCGCCAGGCTGGACCAATCCATTGCGGAAGAACGGGGAAGGTGTTCGGGATCCGCCCAGAGGCTTTCTGCAAAAAGGCGTGACCTGGCGCCGAAGATCAGCAAGTCCGCCGCAGCGGAGCTTGCCCGGCTGGGAATTGCAAAGGCGGATTTTGATGTGCGGATTCAGAATCACCCAATGTCCTCATCCACTGAGCACGCGAGGGCATACGTGAAACTGGGGCGTGAGTTCTTTCAGGCCGGTCCACGCGGTATTGATGATGTTGAATTCCATCTCTCGACGAATGTTGGAGAAGAAGCGAGGCCGCTTGCCCGGGTGGCGTCGGGTGGCGAAGTGTCGCGGGTGATGCTCGCCCTGAAGACGATCCTTGCAAAATCTGAGCGGTTGCCCCTCTTGGTCTTTGATGAGATCGATGTTGGGGTGAGCGGGAGGATCGCCCAGGCCGTGGGCCGCAGCATGAAAAGCCTTTCTCGGTTTCATCAGGTCATCGCCATCACCCATCTTCCCCAGATAGCAGGACTCGCGGACGTTCATTTCGCGGTGGAAAAAATTGAGGACGGAAAACGGGCCCGCACGCGATTGCGGAAACTGGAGCTCGAGGAACGTGTCGAGGAAGTGGCCCGACTGATGAGCGGGGCCGAGGTCACGGAGGCCGGTCTCGCCGGTGCGCGCGAGCTGATGGGGCTTGATTAATACAAACCAAATCGACAATCGACAATTGACAATTGACAATTCACAGAATGTAACCGTCTATAATTCTCTCACTCGGCGCAAAGAACCCTTCAGGCCATTGAGGGAAGGATCGGTGGGCATGTATGTCTGCGGCCCAACCGTCTACAGCCACTCGCACATCGGGCACGGCAAGAGCTATGTGTCATTCGATGTTATTGTGCGGTACCTTAGATATCTTGGTTACAAGGTGTTGTACGTTCAGAACATTACAGACGTGGGTCACTTGCTTGATTCTGGTGAAGATCGGATGGAAAAGCAGTCCCGGCTTGACAAAGTCCATCCCATGCAGATCGCAGAAACTTTCACAAAGAGTTATTTCGAGGATATGGATGCGCTTGGAGTGTTGAGGCCGGACATCTCCCCGCGTGCGACAGCTCATATCATCGAACAGATCGAAATGATCAGACAACTGCTGGCACAGGGTTCGGCGTACGAGGTGAAGGGGTCCGTGTATTTCAACGTCCGGTCGTTCAAGGATTACGGAAAGCTTTCGGGGCGAAACCTCGACGAAACAGTTGAAGGAACGCGCGTCGGGCCAAGGGAAGAAAAAAAGAATCCGGAAGATTTTGCCCTCTGGAAGAAAGCTGAACCCGAGCATATCATGCGGTGGCCGAGTCCCTGGGGTGAGGGGTATCCCGGTTGGCACATCGAGTGCTCGGCGATGTCGATGAAATATCTTGGCCAAACGTTCGATATTCACGGAGGCGGACTGGATAATCAATTCCCGCACCATGAATGCGAAATAGCACAAAGCGAATGTGCCACGGGCAAACCGTTTGTCCGGTATTGGGTTCATAATAATTTGGTGACGGTGAACGGCCAGAAGATGTCAAAGTCGCTGGGAAATTTTGTGACCCTGAAGGATGCTTTTCGGAAATTCGATCCGCTGGTTGTCCGCTTCTTCATTCTTCAAAGTCATTATCGCAGTACCCTTGATTTCAGCGACGAGGCATTGCAGGGCGCCAAAACCGGCTGGGAAAAATTGATGGGAACGGTGCGCAATGTCCGGTCGGAAATGGCGAAAGCGCCATCAAACGATTCCGCAACGCTGGACCTTTCCGGCTTCAAATCACGCTTCTTTGAAGCCATGAATGACGATTTCAATACCCCCAAGGCCATTGC
>CAZRPU010000118.1:0-743 GCA_964602055.1 uncultured Ignavibacteriaceae bacterium | reverse complement strand
CCGTGCTCTTCGACCTGAGCCGCGACGTCAATCAACTGATGAATTCCGATGCGAAGCCGTCGGCCGCGGCGATGACGGCCATTGATGAGTGCTTCAGGGAGTGCGGCGGCAGAATTCTCGGCATTGTGCCGGATCAGGATGCCCGGCAGGCCGCGACGGATGGGGCCCTGGAGCCCGGATTGATTCAATTGCTTTTGGATATGCGCGACGAAGCGAGAAAGCAAAAATTATGGGCACTTTCGGACCTAATTCGGGACCGGCTGAAGTCTCTCGGAGTCGTTATCGAAGACAAGAAGGACGGCGCGACATGGAAGCGGGTCAAAGCGTGACGCCAATGATCCCTTATTCCCTCGTTCCCGTGTTCCATTATTCCAACAACGGTTTTTTGTGACCCGGAATGTCTGAATCAGTGAAGATCATAGAGAACGGCCTGGTGGTGACCTGCGATTCCCAGGGTCACGTAGGTGTCTTTGCGGTTCTCGTGAAAGATGACCGGATTGCAGAGGTGAATCCGAATGCGGCCGGGCTGAAGGCACGCTATCCGCAAGCGGAGGTAATTGACGCATCAGAAAAGGTGATTTTCCCGGGTTTCGTGGATGCTCATTATCACGGCGAGTCGTTCGTTCTGCGCAATTGGACCGGTGGGCTGCCTGTTTCCAGGTGGCACAAATACCCGGCCGTACGGAAAGCGCTCTCGTTTGTGCACCGTGAGGCCACCAAGGATGACTTGGCCCCGATGTACC
>CAZRPU010000117.1:0-3579 GCA_964602055.1 uncultured Ignavibacteriaceae bacterium | reverse complement strand
TGCAGGATGTTGATCTCATCTTGATCATGTCGGTCAATCCAGGATTTGGCGGTCAACGGTATCTCCCGACAACAGGTTCAAAGCTGCGGCAGGCCGCTGCCATGATCGCCGGCGGCGGGCGTAATATTCTTCTGGAGGTCGACGGGGGAATCGACGCAGAATCCGCCGGAGATGCTGTGAAAGCAGGCGCCAATGTTCTTGTCGCCGGCACCGCGATATTTCGTCATACCGATATGAAGCTTGCAGTCAGGCAGCTTCGGATGACTGGAGCAAAAAAGTGAAATCTTCGGCATTTGCAATCGTCAACGTTGACATCATCACGCCGTTCCGGGTCATCGAGCACGGTTCCGTTCTGGTTGATGGCAAGCGCATCGTCGCCATAGGGACATCCGAGGAAGTGGATATTCCAGCCTCTGTCAGGCGGATGGACTTTGAGGGAATGATGCTCACGCCGGGTTTTGTGGATGTCCTTGTTCACGGAGGGGGAGGATACGGGTTCGCGGACATGAAGTATGAAGCGATGGAGCAGATCTCTTCGTTCTTCTTCAAACACGGAACCACTGGCATGCTGGCCGCGCTCTACAGCAAACCTGAACGTGAGATGGTCGCAGACATCAAGAGAATTGTAGATTTCGTCGGGAAGTCGAAGGGCTCGAACATATGGGGGATACATCTGGAGGGCCCGTTTATCAACCCCGAACTTCACGGGGCCATGAAAGCGGATTATCTCTGGAAACCTGACGTGAAGGGATGGAACACTCTGTATGACGCAAGCAAAGGGCTGATCCGGCTGATGACCATTGCCCCGGAACTCACGGGTGTTGAAGAAGTGATGAGAGCTGCTGCAACGAACGACGTTGTTCTCTCCATCGGCCATTCGGCGGCGACCTATCAGGAAGTTCTGAACGCCATCGACAATGGCGCCGCGCACGTCACCCATATGTTCAATGCCATGAGCCCCATACATCACCGCGAACCCGGGGTTGCTCTGGCAGCACTTCTCCATAACGAATTGAAGATCGAACTCATCGCCGACGGCATTCATATTCACCCTGCAGTCATGAAATTACTGTACAAGGTGAAGGGGGAGGGGGGAATTCTCCTCATCACCGATGCAATCAGGGCGAGCGGTATGCCCGACGGCGAATACGTGTTCATGGATCAGAAAGTCCTGGTCAAGGGGGACAAGGCCTATCTGACGGATGGCACTCTTGCGGGAAGCACCCTTACGATGGAAAAGGCTGTTCGGAATATGGTCCGTCTGGTTGAGGTCCCGATTACCAAGGCAGTCCGAATGGCTTCCCTCAACGGTGCAAAAGTCCTTGGACTGGAGCATCATAAAGGGATTCTGGCGGTGGGCAAGGACGCCGATCTCGTGGTTCTTGACAAGGATTTCAATGTCCATCTTACGGTCTTCGAAGGCGTCATTCGCTACAACCGGGAGGAAGAGGGGTAGAGAGAAGGTTCCTTCCTGAGTCTCTCGCCGCGGTCGCCTGTCGACACGCGGCTTTTTTTTGAAAAAAACCCTTGACACGCAGACATTCGTACCTTACATTTGTAAATCATCACAGCCGATTACCTTAGTTTCTTTTATCCGGCCCTACTAATACCTTACTTATTAAACTTTCATCTATGCTTGACGAAATTGATGTCAAGATTCTGGATATTCTTCAGAAAAAAGGGCGTACGCGGAGGAACGATCTTGCGGAGCATGTTGGGCTTTCGCTCCCTGCGGTGAGTGAGCGGCTCCGGAAACTTGAAGAAGCGGGAATCGTTGCAGGGTACTTCGCAAAACTGGACCATAAGAGGCTCGGGAAGGACATTACGGCCTTCATCAACGCCACAGTGGATTCTTCCAAGCACTTCTCTTCCTTTGTGGACCACGCAAACAACACCGATGAAATCCTGGAATGCCACGCCATTACAGGGGATGGAACCCACGTCCTGAAAGTGCGGACGGAAAACACCGCCAGCCTCGAAAAGCTTCTCGCCAAAGTTCAATCATGGCAGGGCGTTGTGAAGACTTCCACAAGCGTCGTGCTTTCGACAGCCAAAGAAACGCTGAAAATCAGAATTTCTAATCACAAGTAACCCCTCACACTCATCGCAAGGAGTCCTATGGCCACCGCCGCAAAGACCAAGACTTCCGATGCCGTCGCAAATGTCTTCAAGGTGATACAAGATCGCGATGTCAAAGTCGTCGATCTGAAGTTTTGCGATATGCTCGGGCAATGGCAGCATTTTTCCGTTACCGTCGGAGAATTTTCCGAAGAGATTTTCGACGATGGAATCGGCTTCGACGGATCGAGTATCCGCGGCTTTCAGAAGATTCATGAAAGCGACATGCTCCTGTTTCCCGACGCCGCCTCGGCATTCGTTGATCCTTTTACGTCGGTCCCCACGCTGAGCCTCACCTGCGATATCGCCGATCCCATCACACGTGAAAGCTACTCGCGCGATCCCCGGCATATTGCGAAGAAAGCGGAATCCTATCTGCAGACCACAGGTTTGGCTGATACGGCATTCTTCGGACCTGAGCCGGAGTTCTTCATCCTCGACAATATCCGGTACGACCAATCGTATCATTACGGCTATTACCACATCGATTCCGAGGAAGGGTTCTGGAACAGCGGTGCGAATGGTTCACAAAATCTTGGCCATAAACCGCGGTACAAGGAGGGTTATTTCCCGATATCACCGATCGATACCCTTCAGGACCTTCGGACGGACATGGTGTTAACGCTCGAGGCGGTGGGAATTCGCGTAGAAGTGCATCACCACGAGGTCGCCACGGCGGGCCAGACGGAAATTGACATGCGGCGCGATACGCTCACCAGAATGGCCGACAACTACCTCTTGTACAAGTATGTCACAAAGAATGTGGCAAAGAAACACGGCAAAACGGTTACCTTCATGCCGAAGCCGATCTTCGGAGATAACGGTTCAGGAATGCATGTGCACCAGAGTCTCTGGAAGTCGGGAAAACCCCTTTTCGCCGGGACCGGCTATGCCGGCTTGAGCGAAATGGCGATGTACTACATCGGCGGGCTCCTGAAACACGCCCCGGCTCTCTGCGCCATCACCAATCCGACAACCAATTCGTACAAACGTCTTGTGCCGGGTTATGAATCGCCGGTCAACCTTGCCTATTCTCAGCGCAACAGGTCCGCGTCGGTGCGCATACCGATGTATTCGTCAAACCCCAAAGCGAAGAGAATCGAATTCCGCTGCCCTGACCCGACGTGCAATCCCTATCTCGGCTTTGCGGCAATGCTCATGGCGGGGTTGGACGGCATTATCAACAAGATTGATCCGGGCAAACCGCTCGACAAGAACATCTATGACATGGATCCGGAACAACTCAAGGAAGTTCCTTCAACCCCGGGTTCCCTCGAGGATGCTCTTGTCGCATTGGAGAAGGACCACGAGTTCCTCCTTCGCGGCGATGTCTTCACGAAAGACCTCATCGAAACATGGGTTGAGTATAAACGCGATAAGGAAGTCAAGCCCATGCAACTGAGGCCCCATCCGTACGAGTTCATGCTCTATTACGATGCCTGACGGTTCGTTCGTCATCGT
>CAZRPU010000116.1:0-3667 GCA_964602055.1 uncultured Ignavibacteriaceae bacterium | reverse complement strand
AGTTTCAACCGAGATGGTGCCGCTCCCCAGGAGGGTATGGATCCGATCCTGGTTTGAAAGGACGGCGTCCTCAAGAAAGGCGGGAGAGACGGATCGGTCCGCATATCCGCTGCCCGCGGAACAGCCTGCGGCAACAACAATGGCAAATGCCGCAACAGGCACTCTCATAGCGATCCGCGCTCGACCTTTGCTTTGAGGCCTGCGTTCGTCGGATCCAAATCGAGGGCCTTTTGCCAGAACATCCTGGCCTTTTCCGCTTCATTCAATTTAAAATATGCATCTCCCAGGTGTTCATGGACCACAGAACTCGCGTCTCCGGCATCGATCGCTTTTTGAATATAACGCGCAGCTTCGGGATAGTTGCCAAGCTTGAAGTAGATCCATCCGAGAGTGTCGAGATAAGAAGAGTTGACGGAATCCGCCTTCACGGCCTCAAGAGACATCCGGAGGGCACGTTCAAGCTGAAGGCCGCGCTCCGCCAGACTGTACCCGTAGTTGTTCAAAACAATGTGGGCATGGGGATCGATCCGCAGAGCCCTTTCATAGAGACTGTCGGATTCCGCGAACCGCTTCATTCCGTCCAGGGTGAGGGCGAGTGAGCCCATCGTGTTCACATCGTCAGGGTTTAACTCCAGCGATTTTTGCAGATGCTCCACCGCTGCATCATTCCGGCCAAGTTGCGATGATGACAGCCCGAGAAGAAGGTAGACGCGAAAGTCATTCGGGAAGAGACGCTTTGCCCTTTGCATCAATTCCACAACCTTCTCATGCTGGTTTGCGTCGAAGGATCGGGTTGCAACCACCCACCAGGCATCGAATGTCTCACCTTCAAGGCTGGTCACCCGCTCGAAATACGTCGTGGCAAGGGAGTCGTTCCCCTGCATCTCCGCCACCGCCCCAAGGTACCAAAAAGGCCGCCAGTTCTCCGGCATCGCCGCAGCCGCTTCCTCAAAAAGCTTCTTCGCTTTCAGGAGCATGGCCGGATTTTGTTCCGCCTGCCCGAAATACGAGGCACCAACCCGAAGCATGATCTCCGGATTGTCTTTTTGGATCGCAAGCAGTCGTTCAAACAAACGCGTGGCTTTCGCAAAATCCCTTTTCTCCATGCTGATGTCCGCAAGGGTCGCGAGCGCCTCGACGTCTCCATCGTCCACTTCGATCATGGATTCAAGGATCTGGACGGCCCGGTCGGTTTTTCCCGCCTTGTGGTGCATTTCCGCCACCTGAAGCTGAATCATGCGGTTTCCCGGTTCCAGTCGAAGGACACGCTCAAGACGGTCAGCCGCCTGATCAAATTTTCCCATGGCAGCGTAGATCTGGCCCAGTTGAAGCAGAAGTTCGACCGACTCACCTTCGCGGTCGAGCAATCGCTCGAAGATCTCAAGCGCTTTGAGAGGACGTCGCGCCAAATGAAGCCGCCCCAACGCATACCATGCCGACACGTACCCGGAGTCGAGAGCGAGGATGCTCTCATACTCCGCAATTGCCTCGTCCCTCTGTGAGGCATTCAGGTAGATAGAGGCGAGGTTCTCCCGGTAGCTGATCTTTGTCGAATCGAGCCTGATGGCTTCCCGGGCGGCCTGTGCCGCCAGGGCATGCTTGCCAATGATTGAATAATCCTTGGATAGTGCATAATAAATGGCCGGGTCGCGGTCATAGCGGAGTGCGTCCTGATACTCAAGAATGGCCTTTGGGTAATCACCCTTGGAATCGTAAAGGGCCCCGTCGATGAAATGCTTCAGGGCTCTCTCCCGGTTCACCTCTTTTACCTGATCCGGGACTGCCAGTTTTACATCCGGTTCTCGATTTCTCGCAGAATCCCCGCTGGACCCGCAGCCCAAACCGATGACAAGCACGACACCGAAAATTCCTGCGCCGAAGAGTGTTCTCATTTGAAAAGCAATATAAAGATTAAACCACGAAGACACAAAGACAGCCGTCTCGATGTACACAGAAAACGCCAGCTTGACTTTAAAAATGGGGTTTGATACATTAGCGGTGCTAGTAGTTCACAAAAGATTGAAATCCCCTTGGAGGACGTATGGTTCCCAACAGTTCATTGATTCCGTGGAGGGTGATTCGGCGAATCGGTTTTGGCGCCGTCTTTTTTTCTGCCCTTTTTCTCATGAGTTGCGGAAGCAGTGAGGAGGCGGTGATGGAAGAAGAAGGGTTCGATGAAGAACCGCTGGCTGAACAGGCAGAACCGGCGAAGCAGGAAGAGGCTGGCGACCAGCAGGCCTTGACGAGTTTCATCGGCGCAGCGCCCAAGAAGGAGGAACCGAAGAAAGAACAGCCTCCGGTTCAGGAACCGGTCGTCCAGCAAACCGTTCCTCCCCCGACGAATCTTGAAGGACTTAATACAGAAAATACCGGGCTTAAACAGCAGATCGTCAAGCTCGAACAGGATACTCGCAATCTCAGCGCCAGGCTTTCCGACGCCGAAATGAAATATATGGCTGAAAAAGAGCGTGCCAACAAGGCTGAAGAGGCGGCACGTGTTGCCGCACAATCTGCTGCCATTTCCGCGCGGACCTCGAGCGAGCCGGTCGGCAGTGATTTGAGTGCGGCCTACAAAGACGGGCTCGCCTCGTTCAAGAGCAAGGCGTACGATGCCGCGATCATGAAGTTTGAAGGCGTTTTGAACGCCGGTGCCGGTGCCAAACTTGCCGACAATTGCCATTATTGGATAGGGGAAAGCAATTACGGGAAGAAGAATTATTCAGAAGCGGTAAGACATTTCGAAATGGTCCTGCAAGACGAGAAATCCGAGAAACTCGCCGATGCCCACTTCATGCTCGGTCAATGCTATGAGCGCATGGGTGAAAAAGCCAAAGCGAAAGAACACTACGAAATGGTCGCGCGGGATTTTCCGATGAGCGGAAACGTCTCACGGGCCAAGCAGCGTTCAGCCCGCCTGTAGCTTCAACGTGTTGTCGCAGTACAACCCCCGGAACTCCCGGGGGTTTTTTGTTTGTTGAATCTCTTTCGTGTCGTCGCTATATTGCTCTTCCCAATGACTCGGCGGGGGCCCCTCGGTATTCATGGCGAAAATCATCACAAAATACGTCTGTCAGTCCTGCGGATATATTTCCCCTCGCTGGGTGGGCAAATGTCCCAATTGTTCCGAATGGAACACATTCGTGGAAGAAGCCCCATCACCTCTGAAAGCCTCCCGAAAACCCTCAGGCGTTGCTTCGAGGATCGACCCGGTTTCTTTGGATGACATCGAACGCGAAGAATCTCCTCGCGTGAGCACCCGGATCGGTGAATTCGACCGCGTCCTCGGAGGCGGCATTGTCCCCGGTTCCTTGATCCTCCTGGGCGGCGATCCCGGAATCGGCAAATCCACGCTCATGATGCAGCTGGCCCTTCAATTGCAGGATTCCGTCGTTCTCTATATTACAGGCGAGGAATCCACAAGACAAATCAAACTCCGCGCAGAACGCCTCCAGCCCGTCTCCGGAAAGAACATTTTGCTCCTGGCAGAGACCAACCTCGACCTTATTCTCGACGTCATCGAGCGGGGAACACCGGATTTGATCATCATTGATTCTATTCAGACCATGTACCGCCCGGGCCTGGAAAGTGCTCCGGGGAGTGTCAGTCAGGTTCGCGAGTCAACAGCATTATTGCTCCGCCTGGCGAAAACTCGGGCGATTCCCATCGT
>CAZRPU010000115.1:0-3682 GCA_964602055.1 uncultured Ignavibacteriaceae bacterium | reverse complement strand
CCGATCACATAGTCAAAATCATTCTCGCGAATGAATCCTCCCACCCAGGATTCTGTCCCCGGGAAAAAATCGGCTTCAATTCCCCTCCGAACGATGATCCGACCTTTGAATTTCTCGCGAAGCTCCATGACCCGAGGCGCGTAGATCGACTGGTACTGTTCCAGGCTCATGCGATGTTTTTCGTCGAATCCCGAAGGCATCGGAATGTGTTCCGAACAGCCGATCTCATCAATCCCAAGTTGAACAGCGCGAAGAATATACTCTTCTGCATCCCCTTTCGCGTGCTTGCAGAGCGATGTGTGTGTGTGGTAATCGACGATCATGTCTTTGTCAGCAATTCTTGCAGGGCCTTCTTCTGAGAGGCAGTAAGACGTTTGGCTGCGACTTCAAGGCCGAACCGGCCCAATGCCGTGTAAAGATCCGCGAGATCCGGATGATGTTTGCGGAGGGCCTCTAGATGCCCTTGGAGAATGGTTCGACTGCCTCTTGACAACGGTCCGGTGAGAGAAACTTCGGGGCCGAGTTCAAGGGCCTGGTTCATTGCGGTGTGGACGAGCGGGGCAAAGGGTTTCAAACCGGGGAGCCCCATGGCCTTTGACAGCCGTTCCGTGGCGGCCATCAAGAGCGTCGGATAGTTTGCCGCAAAGACACAGGCAATATGATACAAAATTTTCTCCGCTTTCGGTATCTCAATGAACACTCCTCCCAGTTGCTTCACGAGCGAGCGCGCGAATGGGCGAACCTGCTCCCCTCCCTCAAATCCGTACGATATCCCTCTCATCAGGTTCATCTGCCTTTGCAGTGAAATGCCGTCGGGGAATGTTTGAATGGGATGGAGGGAGAAAACGGGAGAGCCCTGACTTCGGAGGGCCTCGAGAGCGTCGGAGGTCAGCATGCCGGACGGATGAAAGACCGTCAGCCGGGATTTCTCAAGATTCGGGTTTCCCGAAAGCTTTGCTGATACTTCGGCGATGCTTTCGTCCGGGACCGCTATGAGCAGGAGGTTCGTGCGAGGAGAAATATCGCGAAGGTTCGTCGAAGCAATGCCTGCTTTCAGCAACCGGCCCAGAATACGCACTGATGACCGGTCCCGGCTGATGATAGAAACGATCGGATGGCCTCGACGCTTCAACATGCCGGCGATCGTCGAACCGACCTTGCCGGCACCAACGAGAGACACTGAGAAAGGAGCTGGGTGATTGGGCAATCAGGATTCCTGAATGAGTACTGCTGAACAGTAACCGACGACGGTCTCCCGCTCCCCCGTCACATCGCCGGAATTACAATACACCAGCGCCTTGGCCTTGGTCGCACCCAGTTGGCGCGCAGCGAGCATGACGGCCACAATGGGCCCTCCCCCGCAAGCCTCGATTTCCTCCTCCTCCAACATACGAAGGAGATCTTCCGGGAGAAACTTCTCAACGACCCCAACGACTTTTCGGTCAAGGTCCGACGCTTCTTTATAGGAATGATAATGAGACAAGTCGCTGCTTGCAACGAGCAGAATGTTCCGGCCTGTGCATGCGGTATGAAGCGCCTGTGCAAGCGCAAGGCAATTTTCCCGCGACTGGTCCCCCATGATTACCGGCACAAACGGCGTCTTGCCAAGCACCCGCTGCAAAAACGGCACATGTACCTCGATGGAATGCTCGTGCCGATGGCCGTCCTCAGAAAGTCCAATGGCCGGATGGCAATCTGCCAAAGCATTGCGCAAATTCTCGTCGATCGCTAGTTCTCCCAGCGGAGTTCTGTACGAAGGTCCCGGGTAGAGAGAAATTCCGGTGAAATATTCCCGGTGGCTGGGTCCCACCACGACCACGGCTTCATAGTGCGCGTCTTTCAACAGTCGATACCCTGCCGCTGCAGTGAGGCCAGAATACACATAGCCTGCGTGCGGAGCGATCAACCCGCGGATGATCCCATCCACCCTGTTCGATTTGGCCCGTAGGAGAAACTCATCGATTTCACGTTCCAGAACAAGTTTGAGCTCGGGGTAAAACAACCCGGCGGCGGTTGATTCACGGGGAAGGGACATGCTAGTCCGGCTGCAATTCCGCCTCTGAAAATGTCTCCGTTGTAAACGAACAGATCAAGGCCTCCTGCGAACGCCAACGGTCTGCCGGAAGCCCCGCTTTGAGGGCCGTGTGATTGAGAAACGCTTCCCGGTTCCACCCGTGCTCCGTTGCGACCTGGGGCAGGAGAAGCCCCCTACTCCCCTCAGCTTCAATTACCAATCCATGCTTTCCCACTTCAATGCTCTCGGGATCGTTCAAGACACGAAGCGGTGACATCAGGGAAATCTCAATGGAAATCCCGGGAAGCTCTTCCCGTTCAACAGGAGAGAATCTGGGGTCATCAAACGCGGCTTTCCGGGCCACATCCTGCACGGTTTCGCCAAGAGGCGCCTTCGATTCGATGTAACCGACACACCCGCGTAACTCCTTCCCGAGCCGCAAAGTCACAAAGACGCCCCGACACATTGAGAGGTTGCCTGATGAAGAACGAAGTGTGATCACAGGGGTTTCATCGAAACGGGATTGAATGGCGTTGCGGGCATATGCAAGAAGCTGACGCTTCTCTTCAACCGTGAGATCCATGGCGGTGCACTCGTCCGAAGGAAAAGTAAGGAAGCTTGCAACAACATTCAAGATTCGATCGGCGGCCGGAACAGATTCATTGCTTCTCCTGGCCGCATTTCGTACATTTTCGCACCATTCTGCAAGGCCCCAATGTCACTCATGGTGAGTATTTCCGGAGTTCGCGGTATAGTCGGAACGACGCTGACGCCCGATGTGATCGTCCGCTACGCCTCCGCCTTTGCAGAATACTGCAATCGCGGAACGGTCGTAATCGGCCGCGATGGACGCATCACCGGCAAACCTGTCACCCATATCGTATCTTCAACGCTTGTTTCGATGGGTTGTAATGTCGTCGGATTGGGTGTTTGTCCCACGCCCACCGTCCAACTTGCAGTCGAGAAGTCCGGAGCTTCAGGCGGCGTCGCAGTAACGGCGAGCCATAATCCGATCATATGGAACGGATTGAAATTCCTCGCCGATTCGGGAATGTTTCTGGACGCAGCCCAGAATGCGGTACTCCGTGGCATGGTCGAGAACCCAAATCGTCGTTACGTTCCCTGGGATGCCATGGGGCGCTTTACGGCAGATGAGTCCTGGATCGACAAGCATGTGGAAGCGATCCTCGGAATCTCCTATCTCAGAATACCGATTCTGAAGAGGCGCAAATTCAAGGTCGTTGTTGATTGTGTGAATGCGGCAGGCAGTGTGATCGTCCCCCGGCTCTTGAAGAAGCTCGGATGCAAGATCATTGAAATGAACTGTGATGCATCGGGGGTCTTTGCTCACCCCCCTGAACCCGTGCCGCAAAATCTTGGCTCGTTGTCGCGGCGGGTGAAACGAGAGAAAGCCGACCTGGGGATTGCCGTCGACCGCCTCGTCCTGATCGATGAAACAGGCAGACCGATCGGGGAGGAATACACGATCGCGTCCGTTGTTCATTTCGTCCTCCAAAGAGAAACGGCAAAACGGAAAAAGACCGGGTTGAACGTTGTCATCAATCTTTCCACAACCCGCGCCGTCGAGGACATCGCCGCACGCTTCGGCGCAAACGTCATACGCACACCGGTGGGCGAAATCAATGTCGCCAGGGTCATGAAGGATAC
>CAZRPU010000114.1:0-3716 GCA_964602055.1 uncultured Ignavibacteriaceae bacterium | reverse complement strand
CAGGTGTCGCTGTAAACGCAGCAGAAATTCAGACGCGGAGTGAAGCTATGTGCTTTAATCTGATCTTCAATTCGTGTTCGTACGATCCCCAGTCCTTGATTGGCTTTTCTGCCACCGTGCTTTTCATAGCGGCCTTGGCCACGGCTGGAGCAACCAGCAACAGCGCTCTCGGGTCGAAGGGTTTCGGAATGATATACTCTCGGCCGAATTTGAGCTGTTTTCCACCATAGGCCCGCTTGACGGAAACAGGCACAGATTGTCGGGCCAACTCCGCCAGCGCCTTGGAGGCTGCAATCTTCATCTCCTCATTAATGATCGTGGCCCGTACATCAAGAGCCCCTCTGAAAACAAACGGAAATCCCAAGACATTATTGACCTGATTGGGATAATCCGAACGTCCCGTTGCCATGATCACGTCCTTTCGGGCAGCCAGGGCTTCTTCGTACGAGATCTCAGGGTCTGGGTTTGCCATGGCGAAAACAATAGGATTGGCAGCCATGGATTGGATCATTGGCTGCGTAACCGCGCCGGCACTTGAAAGGCCTATGAAGACATCCGCATCCTTCATCGCGTCTGAAAGTGTCCGGGCTGAAGTACTGACGGTAAACTCTTCCTTGTAGATATTCATACCCAGCGGCCTGCCTTTGTAAATGACTCCCTGGCGATCGCACAGCATCATAAGATCAGGTTTTGCCCCGAGGGAACGATACAGCCGGCCGCAGGCAATTGCAGCGGCTCCGGCACCGTTGATGACAATCCGCACATGCGCGATGTCCTTTCCGGCGATTTCCAGGGCATTCAGAAGTGCCGCGGCGCTGATAATGGCAGTTCCGTGCTGATCATCATGAAAGACCGGAATTTTCATTTCCTTGCGAAGATGGTCTTCGATCACAAAACAATCCGGCGACTTGATGTCTTCCAGATTGATCCCCCCAAATGTCGGTTCCAGATTGCGGACAATGTTGATGAATTCAAATGGATCCTCGGTCTTGATCTCCAGATCCATGGCATCGATATCGGCGAACATCTTGAACAAAACGGCTTTTCCCTCCATGACCGGTTTGCTCGCCAATGGCCCGATATTCCCCAATCCGAGCACAGCAGTTCCGTTGGTGACAACACCCACCAGATTTCCCCGTGCGGTATATTCGTACGCGTTCTCGGGATTCTCAGAGATCTGTCTGCAGGGTTCTGCCACCCCCGGTGTGTAGGCAAGAGAGAGATCTTTTTGCGTTCTGAAGGGTTTGGGTGACGTTAATTCAATTTTGCCTTTACGTCCCCGCCTGTGATAATCGAGGGCTTTTTCAACGTCATTCATAGAGTCTTATTATGAGAATTACTGGATGTTGTAATTTCCAACGTTTCATGGGAGGAAAATTTCTCTAATGAAACGGTCAGGTTTCACACAAACGGCGTTTTCGGCAATCTGAGAAAGAAAATGCCTCTCACAATAAACAAAGAATTTTAGCGAAAGGACATTGTGGCGATTTTTTTGCTTGCGGAGGAAGGATTAGAGTTGTATACTACTTATGTCCTACCTGGGTCCCCCCACCAGGTACGGTACACCGGCGAGTGCAACCCCCCCCCAGGTTCACTCGCCACCTTTTTTTATGGGGGTCCTGCCGAATCAGCCTTGGGTTTCGTCCTGGTTCTTCGAATTCTTCCAAGATAGCGCGGAGTTCGCTCCTTATATTCCTGCCACAGTCCCCCGAACCTCTTTTCAAGGAACGCTTCTTCTTTGAGAATGATGTTGTGGTGGATGGTGACGGTGAGGGCGAAAAGGAGCAGATTCCAAGGATGGATGCAATGGAAACAGGAGCCTGCACAAATGAAAAATCCTCCACAGTACAACGGATTTCTTGTTACTGCATAGACACCCGATGTCTTCAATTGCGTGTTCTCCCGTGACAGGCCGACCGATAGGGATTTCCCCAGATACACAAATCCCGGGAAGACGAGAGCAATGCCTGCCATTGCAAGAAGAGACCCGATCACATCAGTCCACATGCTGTCGAACAGCATGGGAATATCCGTCGCTTCGGCAAAAAAGAACAAGATACACCCGAGCATCGCCAGTTTTCCGACGATGACAACAGGCCAAGGGAGTGGAGGGTTGCCAAGGGGGTCCATGGTGAGGGTGGAGAAGGTGTGAGATGAGAATGCAGAGGGGGGATGACAGCTTTTCTTGTCAGACCTGAACAGCGGTTGCTTCGGGAACCCTCGGCCGCACACGGCCTTCTGAGACGATATTCCGAAGGTATTCATCCATGGCTGAGGCGGCCTGCTTGCCGTCGCGCATCGCGAGGATGACGGTAGCGCCTCCGCGGGACAGGTCCCCGCCTGCAAAAATTCCCGACCTGCTGGTCTGCTGTTGCTCGTTGGTGATTACCACACCCTTCTTTCCTGTTTTCAACCCCGGCGTTGTGGATTGGATGATCGGGTTCGGCTCCTGTCCGATGGCGACAATGACCGTATCGACGTGAAGGAAATACTCCGACCCCGGAACAGGCATCGGTCTTCGACGCCCGGACCCGTCGGGTTCGCCCAGTTCCATCCGTTGGCATTCGAGGGACTGGACCCAATGATCGGACGTGCCCATGATCCGCACAGGCGCCGTGAGCATCAAAAACTCAACGCCTTCTTCCTCGGCGTGATGCACCTCTTCCAATCGAGCCGGCATTTCTTCTCGGGAACGGCGATAGACGAGATACGCATGTTCGGCACCGAGTCGTTTTGCCGTCCGCACGGCATCCATGGCCGTGTTTCCCCCGCCGATGACGGCAACGCTCTTCCCGATCCTCAGGGGTGTATCGAAATCCGGGAATTGCGCCGCCTTCATGAGGTTCACGCGGGTCAGGAATTCGTTTGCCGAATAGACCCCGCTCAGGCTTTCACCCGGGATCCCCATGAAATGAGGTGTGCCGGCTCCGGTTGCGAGGAATATGGCTTCAAATCCCCACTCATCAAAAAACTCGTCGATCGTTGCGGTCCGTCCTACCAGGAAATTGGTGTAGATGGTCACTCCCAATGCCTCGATGCGCTTTGCTTCCAGGTCGAGGATCGTTCGGGGAAGGCGGAATTCAGGAATACCGTAGCGCAGGACGCCTCCGACGGCATGAAGCGCTTCAAACACCGATACCTCATATCCCATCTTTGCCAGTTCCGCGGCGCAGGTCAATCCGGCCGGACCGCTCCCGACAATGGCGACTTTTTGTGCGCGCCGCTCTCGGATTTTCGGAAGTTGAAACAGCTGTTGATCGGACTCAAAATCTGCCACGAACCGTTCGAGTTTCCCGATGGCCACCGGCGCATGCTTCTTCCCGAGCGTGCATACTGCCTCGCATTGTTCCTCCTGCGGACACACACGCCCGCAAATCGCCGGGAGGTAGTTGGCTTCCCGGATCTTCCGGACGGCTCCCGGATAGTCTTTATCGAGAATACACTGGATGAACGACTTGATATCGATGGAGACAGGGCAACCGGACGTGCAGATGGGATCTTTGCATTCCAGGCATCGGGCAGCTTCGGTCAAGGCCCGTTCTTCGTTGAGGCCAAATGACACTTCTTGAAAGTTCTTGGCCCTTTCGGCCGCATTCTGTTCCAGAGACAATTGTCTCGGAATCTTCATGCGCTCGGAAGGTTTAAGGGGATTATGGGGGCTCAGAGGGGTCATGAAGAAAATGGTGGCGAGAACGTGTACTCGGTCGAGGTCGAGA
>CAZRPU010000113.1:0-4063 GCA_964602055.1 uncultured Ignavibacteriaceae bacterium | reverse complement strand
AGCTGACGGCTCGCAAGAAAGAACACAGGTTTGCCGTTGCGAGCGGCATCCGCAACCATCTGAAGAGTTGTCCTGTTCGTTGAAGCAATGGGGATATTCACGAGCACGAGACAGTCCTGTTGGCTGAGCAGAAGAGGAGTGATCTCGCCGCCCGAGAATTTCCCGTTTCCCAGACCTATGGAGGAAGTGACATCGATATTTTCGTCGCGTTGAAGAATCCTGAACAGAAATGCGCCATCCGGGCTCGGGGCTCCGGCCAGGAGCAAAACCCTCATCTTGCTTTCGAGGACTTTCGTCATGAAGGTCGATCGGTTGTTTCTGTCAGTGAGTTCCCCGGGGAGAGTCGAAACATCCACGCGGTATTTTCGCAGGCCTGCTTCGCGGGGAACAAAATACAGAGTCACGCGATAATCCCTTGTACCGCGCTGAAGCGACAACGTCTGCCGATCCACCACGGTGGCCGAATCCCGCAGCGTTACCTCGACCCTGTCTCCCTCGAATCCGGAGCTTTTTACGGTCACATTCACGGGAACCCGGCTTCCGGCATACGCAAGCGCATTGGTCAATACGTTCCGGATAAGAATATCGCGTTGCTCTGTCGTATCTCCGATACCAATGGTGAAAAGGGGGATATGAAGGTCTTCTGCTTCAAAGAGCGGGCTGCCTCCGGAGGTATTGTTTCCATCTGAAACGAGAACAACGGACTGCACATTGCTTCGGCGGGCGTCTCCTCGGGCATCCCTCAGTGCGCGGGAGATATCCGTCGCATCGCCGTCAAGCGTTAAAGAGTCAAATGTGAACGAGGAGAAGAAATGCGTACGGGAGTCGAACGCTGCAAACCGAACCTCGCCGATTTCCGAAAGCCGCCGGAATTCCTCTGTTTCAAAGAGCGCCCGGAGACTCTCTGATCGGACACCGCGGTTATCACTGATGGTCATGCTGCGGGAATTGTCCACAAGCACAAGGGTTTGGGGAGGCTGCACCAGCCGATGCACAAGGGAAAGAAGAGGCTCTCCGATCAGCAGAAACAACGTGAAGAGTCCCAGTGTCCTGAGAGTAAAAAGGAAGATGCGCACGCGGCGGGGAATGGGCGGAATGGTTCGGCGATAGCTTATGAAAGAGAGTAATCCTGAAACGAGGGCAGCAAGAAGAACGGCGGCGATGCTGAAGGAAATCGAAAGCGAAAATTCTGGCATGAAGGTCAGCGGTTGAGCGCCGGAAGACTATTGAATCATCAGCATCTTGTTCGTGATGACGGAACCCGGGGTGCGGAGCTGGTAGAAATACAAGCCGGTTGACGTGCTGCGTCCGGAGTCATCGCGTCCATCCCAACGGATCGTATTCCGGCCCGGGAGGGAAGTTCCCGTAAAAAGAGTTCGGATCTTTTGGCCAAGGAGATTATACACGAGAAGCTCGACTTGCTGGGCTCCGGGGGCGTCAAAGGTGATGCTGGTTCCGCTGTTGAAAGGATTGGGGAAATTGGGGTTGAGGACAAAGTCCCTCGGGATGCCAGGAAAGCCCGGCACGTTGCTCACAATGTATTGCCTCAGAAGAAAGAGGCTATCCGGAGCGTTGTATGGTGCACGGCCATATCTGCCGCCGTTATCCCGGGCGGAAAAAAAGCCTCGAGGATAGGTTGAATCGGTGCTGATCGGAAGAGCAACGCTGAACATGGAAGCAACTTGCGTGGGAACCAATTGAGCCTGTTGAAACGGGTCACCCGGAGCTGCCTGATACATCAGGAGCAGAGAATCCGCGTTCAATGCGGTGTTCGAGGCAATCGAGACATAGATTGTCAGCATCGATCCGGAGAGCGTCACCCAGGGCTTATTGCTGAAAGCAATCCCGTGATAGGTAACCGCTGCAAGTGCGTTGATCATTCCATGCCCGTAGTAATTGTTCGGCCAGACAGAGGTACGCGAAGGAACAGCCTGGTCGTTGATTCGTACTGCCGTCTGGATCAAAGCGTTGCGCACTTCCATGGGAGTCAATTGTGGATGAGCTGAAACGACGAGAGCAGCGACTCCGGCGGTAAGCGGCGTCGAGAGCGATGTTCCGTTCACAGAGGCATAGCCCGTAATCGTGTTTCCGTCGGCGGAGATCACGCTGACGCCTTGTGCAACAAGCTCGGGCTTGACCCTTCCGTCAAATGTTGGCCCTGTCGAGCTGAAAGAGGCAATTTCTCCGTCAGAAAACGTCGCTCCGACAGAGACGATGCTGTCGGCGTCCGCCGGGGCTATCATTGTTCCTGTCAGACTGCCGCTGCGAAAATGTCCCTCGTTCCCCATGGCGGTGACAAGCAAGACTCCCTTGCTTGCTGCAATCCTGGCTGCCTTGCTTGTGACAGCGGTTTGGCCGTCGAGAGACGAGTAAGTGTACCAATCGATGTATCCAAGCGACGTCGAAACAATGTCAGCGCCGAGCTGTTCCATCCATTCCAACGCTTCGACGTACAGGTCCTCTTCTGCAGGAACCTCAACGCTGTCCATTTCCGTCTTTGCGAGAATTAATGATGCGCCGTACGCAGGTCCAATGAGCACTCCTTCGGCGAATCCGGCAAGAGCCGAAAGCGTAAATGCGCCGTGCCCGCCCTGGCTGAATTGCTCCCAGGGCTGCCGCTGCGTGCTCTGAATACGATGGATAAAATCGTACTCATCGATGACATCGATGTTCTTCATCGAAACGTGCACCGTGTGATTGTTGAATCCATTGTCGATCATCCCGACAATCACACCTGAACCGCTGATGCCAAGATCGTGCACTTGCGGCACCGCGATATTTGCCAGTTGCGTTAGCGATACACCATAGTCGAACGTCGAAGATGTTTCCTTCTTGGGCATGAAGGCGCTGGCCCGGAACGGTCTTTGTACCTCCGGCGGACGATGTAATGAACGAACAGGCTGCACGGATTGAACGAACGGCAGGGTCAGGAGAGAGGAGCGCTGGTTGTCGGTGATGATCACGGAAGCGGCGTTAAGCCATCGGGAGACAGAGCGGACAGTTATTCCCAGGGATTCCAAAGCCCGGATATTTTCCGCGGATACTGGAAGATCATACGCGTCAAAAAGGTTTCCCTGGGGAAGAACCTTCGAACGACGCCAGAGCGCGCGCGAGGAAATCCCGAGCTGGCCGGTGCTCTCCGGAGCGGGATGAAGGGCCTCTTTATTTTTGAAAAAGATCCAGGTAGGACGGGGATCGGAAGTTTGCGCCTGAAGAGAGGCCGTCAGAAGGACAAGGAGAACACCGTAACAGATGCTTCGAAAGCGGATTGCCTTTGCCGCCATGCGCTGCCTTCTCCTCCGAGTCAGAGTGAGTGTCACGGGGCTGTCAATCGTTGTTGTTCAGAAGCTTATCGACGACATTCATGGGGGAAATATTCTCGGCTTCGGCATTGAAACTGAGAACAATCCGGTGGCGGAGGACGGAACCCGCAATGGCCCTGACATCGTCAATATCGGGAGTATGCCGTCCCTGCAGTATGGCTCTTGTTTTCGCACCGAGGATGAGATACTGCGATGCGCGCGGCCCGGCACCCCACCGGATCCAGTTCTTCACAAACTCGGGGGCATGCGACGATTGGGGACGCGTGCGGCTCACAAGTTCCACGGCGAACTGAATAACATTCTCGGCTACGGGCACCTTTCGGATCAAATCCTGAAACCGGATAATATCCTGACCGCTCAGGATATGCTGCAAAGCCGGCTGGTAGGGACTTGTGGTGGATTTGACAATCTCTTTTTCCTGCTCAAATGTGGGGTAATCAAGCCAGAGATTAAACATGAACCGATCCAGCTGGGCTTCCGGCAGCGGGTAGGTTCCCTCCTGTTCGATGGGGTTTTGCGTCGCAAGGACGAAAAAAGGCTCGTCCAGCCTGTACAATTGTCCGGCTGCGGTAACGTGATGCTCCTGCATGGCCTCCAGAAGAGCAGCCTGGGTTTTTGGAGGGGTTCGGTTGATTTCATCGGCAAGAATGATGTTGGCAAACACCGGTCCACGGACGAACTTGAAGGACTTCTGCCGGGTGGTCACATTTTCCTCAATAATCTCAGTCCCCGTAATGTCG
>CAZRPU010000112.1:0-4100 GCA_964602055.1 uncultured Ignavibacteriaceae bacterium | reverse complement strand
TCGGCCCGGGGCTTTTTTTCTGAATCCTGAAAGATCAGTTCACAGCCTGGGTCAGAAGCTCCTCTTCGACGGCCTTTTTCATGGTCTCTCTCGGAAGAGCACCGACAGCCATTTTGGGCTGACCGGTTTTCGGGACAAACAGGAGCGAAGGAATGCTGCGGATGCCAAAGGCACCGGCAAGTTCCTGCTCTTCGTCCGTATTTACTTTGTAGAAGTTTACCTTTCCGGCATATTCTTTGGAAAGTTCTTCGATCACCGGCCCAACGGCCCTGCAAGGACCGCACCAGGGAGCCCAGAAATCGATGACGCACGGAAGTTCTCCCTCGAACTTCCATTCCTTGTTCTGCTCGAAGTTAAACACTTTCTGAAGAAAAGTGTCCTTCGTAAGATTCTCAGCCATTGTCATTCCTTCGTTCAATTGTATGATGAGATTAATGCAACAACCTGACTGCCTGCTACATTTGTCCTATAACTCTTTTCAGCCTCGCTTGTATTTCCGTCGCAACATGAGCGATACCCGGGTTGTCGACGATGGTGGTTATCACCATGGGATCAAACGCCGAGACCATGGTGGCATTCCCTTGTTCATAGACAACCACATTGCATGGCAGCAAGAGTCCGATCTCCTCTTCTGCCTGAAGGGCCTGATGGGCAAAAGGCGGATTGCACGCTCCGAGAATAACGTACCGTTTGAAGTCGACGTTGATTTTCTTCTTTAGGGTTTCTTTCACGTCGATCGTCGTCAAAACACCAAAACCCTCTTTCTTCAGCTCATCCGTGACTTTTTCAACAGTTTTTTCGAACGAAAGGTTCACGGTTTTCGAAAATCCGTACTTCATGGTGTCATTCCTTTTCATTCTTTGCCGGAAAAAGAGATGCTGCGGCGGGGCTGAGAAAGAAACCCAGGAGCGCTCCGTAGCCCGTGCTGATCAACGGATCGCTCGTGATGGGACAGCCCCCGGAGACGCATCCTATGAAGTAGTAATACGCATAACCGCCGGCTGCACCCAGCACAATCGGGAGAACTCGTAAGACCCAGCGCTTCACATTCTGTTGTGAAAATTCCATTCTGCTATACCACCCTTGAGATTTGCTGTTTTGAACCCGAGTTTCTTCAACCTGGAAGCAGCTGTGACGCTCCTGCTGCCGGTTTGGCAATAACAAACAATTTCCTTTTCCCTGTGCTTTGTCAGTTCGTCCGAACGCCGGGTGATTTGATGCAGCGGAATGTGGAGCGATCCCTCGATATGCGAATGCTGCCTCTCTCCGGACGAACGGACATCGAGGAGAACGAGGCTGCGATCGCTGCCGAGCCGCCCCACGATGTCTGCGGGAGAATAGTGCTTCAGCGAACGTTCAATGAGAAAGCGGCGGACGTACACCAATACCACGATCCCGATCAGAGCAAACAAAAACCATTGAGATGCCATTATTCATCCTTCTTTTCATCCTGTATGATGCAGGAATCATGAAAAGGATTCACATCGTCACTTCAGCTTTCCATCGCGGCAAGAGAAGTTACAGCAGTGAGGAAATGTGGAAGGGTTGTGGAGGTGCCTAGCACCCCTCTTTTTTCTTTTTCTTTACTCCGCCTGCTGCGGCGGGAGCCGCCGGCATCTCCAGTTTCGGCATGGCAATCTGGGGAGAAAGCTTTTCAGCGGATGATCCGGTTTGCGGTGTGCCTCCGAAGAACTTGCTCACTTCCTTCATTTTCTCGAAATCCGCCTTTTCCTCGGGGCTCGCACGTTCGGCAAGGACGGGGAACAGAATACTGCTCTTCCATTCTTCGAGGCCGCCCCGGAGAATGTACACACCGCGGTATTTTCTTGCCTTCAGGAGAAACCATGCCTGAGCCGAGTGTATCCCACCGTCTGAATACAGTATGATTTTTTCATTCCGCTGAATCGGATAGTCGGCCAGTTCCGCGAGTGAAACGTTTTCTGCCATCGGAATGCGATATTCTTCGAATTCCTTAGGTGTCCGGAGGTCGAGAAGCCGGAAATCCGCCCGTCCCTGGATGATCCAATCGGCAAGGTCCTGCGGGTCAACATGGTCAACCTCGTTCTGGACGAGCACGCCAAGCTCTCTTGCATCGAGCGTGGCTGTGGAGCCCTGGTACGGATTGCCCACGAACAGTGCGCAAATTCCCAGCACAGCCGTTATTGCCGCCATTTTCTGATTGAGACTCAGCTCTTTCCAAATGATTTTCATGACTTGCTCCAGATTCCTTTTGGTCCGAATTTCTTTTCCAACCAATGAGCTCCGGCAAATCCGCCGAGGGCCATGGCTACGACGGCAAAAACCAGCAGCCCGTACGGAAGATTGAGGAGCGCGGGAAAAGTAAGCTGCCCCATGGAGGAGGAAGAATAGAAATCCTTGATGAGGTCATAGGACTCCCCAAAGACAAAAATCCCTCCAATGACTCCCGCCAGATAGACGATACCATCCAGGCGTCCTGTGGATACGGCCACGCAAGACGTTCCCGGGCAATACCCGCCGATCACGAAACCGAAGCCAAGGAGCAAGCCGCCCAGAACCTGGGGAACCAGATAGGTGGGAGTCAAATACACGAGAGAAAGGTCAACAATTCCAGCGACAGAGAGATAGAAGAGGCCCACCATGGCCGTAATGATGGCAGTGAACATGACCTTGAATACCGTCAAGTCACCCAGGTAGAACTGAGCCGCCAGTTTGCGGCCGCTTCCAAATCCGGCCCGCTCGAGAAAGAAGCCGAAGCCGATGCCGATGAAGAAAGCGACAACAAGACTCACATCATCATTGAAAAGTCCGTATTTGAAGAAGGGTGCGTTCATTGCCATTGTCTCCTTACGAAGTACGCCAGTGCATAGGCGCCGCCGAAGACAGCCATCATGAAGGCCCAGCTGCCGACATTGAGGAGAGCGCCGCCCGTGAGAGCCTGTCCGCTCGTGCAACCCCGGGCGAGTTTTGCTCCAAATCCCATGAGCATCCCTCCGCCGAATGCAAACGTCAAGCGCCCCAGGACGCTGATGCGCGGACCCTTCTCGACAGTTCTCTTGACACGGTTGGCCAGCATGCCGGAGAAAAATCCGCCGACAAACACGCCCAGGACCTCAAAAACGAGCCAGTCCTTCAGGGGATGTCTTGTGCCGTCTCCCACATACTCGGAGAAATATTCATTCGACGCCGCATGTTCGGGTGCGACCGTCTGGATGCCCGTCGCGAGGAGCGAGGAAAACGCTCCTGAGGCGCCCAGACCGCGGCCCATGATGACAAATGCGGAGAGCAAAACGAGGCCAAGCCCGATGCCGGCCACGTAGGGATTCCAATAAGGTTTTGCGGTTTTTGAGGTGGTGAGCTCGCGAACCTGAACATCGAGGTTATCGAGCACCACGGCTTTTGATTGAGCTGTCATACCTATCTCCTTGGTGAATCTTCTTTTTTCTTTTTCAGGGGGCCACGGCCATTCTCGTCCAATGGCTCAGCTGGCCTCCAGAGACAATAACGAACCGGAGGATGAGCCCGCCCAGAACAACCATGACAGGCGCCACCACCGTGTGCCGAATCTTATGGTTGACGGCGAGCAGTTGAATCACCAGCGGCGCGAGGATACCCATGCCTATGACGAACACCCAAAACACGGGCGCCAGAGACCCGGTTAACAACAGCGACGCCGCCTCCTGGTGCACTTTTCCTGCATTCAACATTCCGAGAAACAGCATGGCGAAAACGAGC
Organism: uncultured Ignavibacteriaceae bacterium; assembly: GCA_964602055.1. GTDB lineage: Bacteria > Bacteroidota > Ignavibacteria > UBA10030 > UBA10030 > JACPLA01. Next base: position 386 of record CAZRPU010000112.1, on the reverse strand, counting down.
AATTCGAAAACAAGAAATCCATTGTCGGCTTTCGCCAGCAGTTCCCTCTCATAACGGTCGGTCGTAATCATATGAACAAGGGCCGCCGCAGTCGAAAGGCCCGAAACAAGGAAAAGGACCCACAGCATGGAGCTGTTCCACAAGGGCCGTGCACCCAGCGTGCTGAGTAACACTCCGGTATAAGTGCCCAGAATCGCTCCGACAATCATGCTGAGAACGCCGATGTTCTTTATCAGGAAGGGACGTTTGTTGATGGAATTCGAAATACGATCAAACAAAGGAATCCGGTTCTTGAAAAGGTCAGGAATGCGGACCAAACTGTTGAGCCAGAGCGTCGGATACACCAGAAGCAGTATCCACGATCCCCACGACATGGGCGATGTCAC
>CAZRPU010000111.1:0-4193 GCA_964602055.1 uncultured Ignavibacteriaceae bacterium | reverse complement strand
CTCTTTGATGTTCTGGCCTATATCGCTTTCGCCCTTGCCCCTGTAACACGGCAGGAGCGTGCCGAAACGCACAAGGAGCGGATTTTATCCCGCTACGACGAAAAACTTCAGGCATTTTTGGATTTTGTTCTGTCACAATACGTCCTGGAAGGCGTCGGCGAGCTGGACCAGGAAAAACTGCCGCACCTGCTGGAGATTCGATACAGAGCGGTAAGCGATGCAGCGGAACAACTGGGCGGAGTCGCCAAAATCCGCGACGCTTTTGTCGGCTTCCAGAAGTATCTCTATGATTGAAACGGCCTGACGACTTCGAAATATCGGTATGTATTATTAGGTTATCATAAAGCGGAAATGTGATAACAGACGTTAAGGAGAACGTTTATGTCCGATCATTCGTACCCTGTCGAGGTTCAAAGTGACTTCCTTGAAAAAATCACTCGAGCGAAGCCAATTCAAGCATTAGCAGAGTTTATCTGGAATAGCCTTGACGCAGATGCCACGTCTGTTGACGTAAGAATCGAGAAAAATGACCTCGACGTTATGTCGAAAATTATTGTGCGCGACAACGGGACAGGGATGGAGTTTGCCAAGGCTCCTGAGATGTTCAGCAAACTCGGTGGATCGTGGAAACGCTCAGGCTCAACGACTAAGAAGGAAGGCCGTTTCTTGCACGGCCAGGATGGCCGGGGCCGCTTCAAGGTCTTCGGGCTTGGTAGGGTCGCTGAATGGGATGTGACATTCCAGAAAGATAAGAGCCTTTCGACATTTAAGATCACAATGACAGCAGCCAATATGAAGGAAGTGATCATCTCTGATGAGGAAGAAGCACCGTCCGGAAAAGCTCAGGGTGTCGTGCTTACTATTTCAGAGGTTCACAAGGACTATCGTTCCCTGACTTCAGATGCGGGAATGCAGGAACTAACTGAGATCTTTGCGCTTTACTTGGCTAATTACAAGAAAGTTACGATCGACATAGATTCCACGAGGATTGATCCAACCAAAATAATCGCCTCGCAGGGTAACGTCAGTCTCAATGACATCAACGATGATGGGAAAGCCTATCCCATACAGCTAGAAATCATTGAATGGCGCTCTGCGACGAATCGAGCTTTGTATCTTTGCAATGAAAAAGGCTTCCCCCTAGCTAAAGTCGAGCGCCGTTTTCACATTGGGAACTATCAATTCTCAGCCTATTTAAAATCGGAGTACATCTCGATACTGCAAAAAGATGGGACGCTGGAACTTGCTGAGATGAGTCCTCCGATTGTTGTCGTAATTGACGAGGCGCAACAAGCGATTAAAGACTACTTTCGAAATCGCGCTGCTCAGGAAGCGGAGACATTGGTGGAGGAGTGGAAAGAAGAGAAAGTATACCCCTACGAAGGGGAGGCAGCTACTTGCGTTGAGCAGGTAGAACGACAGGTGTTCGATATTGTCGCTGTGAACGTTGCCTACTACCTCCCTGATTTCTCAACGACGCCGACGAAGAATAAGGCTCTCCACCTTCGACTTCTGCGTCAGGCAATTGAAAAAAGCCCTGAAGAGCTCCAGCTCATCTTGGGGGAGATTTTGAAGCTTCCAAAGCGGAAGCAAGAGGATCTGGCAGAGCTTCTGCGAGATGTTTCTCTGTCGGCAATAATAAGCGCGGCAAAAATCGTGGCGGATCGTCTGAAGTTTCTGACAGGACTTGAGGCAATCCTTTTCGACCCGGATACGAAGAAACGTCTGAAGGAGCGCTCGCAATTACACCGGATCATAGCCCAAAATTGTTGGCTATTCGGTGAAGAGTACAACCTCTCGGCGGACGACAAGTCCCTGACAGAAGTGCTGCGTAAGCACCTGAAAATTCTTGGAGAGGATATCATTGTTGATGAGCCTGTTAAGCACGTATCCAAGGAGCGCGGAATAGTCGATTTAATGTTGTCGCGTGCTATTCGCCGTCACAGAGCGGATGATCTCACCCATTTAATCGTGGAACTGAAGGCACCGAAAGTAAAAATCAATAGAGATGAGATCACGCAGCTAGAAGAATATGCTATTTCAGTGATGAAGGACGAGCGCTTCAAAAGCGTAAACACTACATGGGTTTTCTGGGCGATCAGTGATGATTATGGAGACTACGCCGAATATCGGATGGAGAAGACTGATGGGAGAACCGATGGGAAGATAAAACAGGCGAACAACCTCTCAATCTGGGTGAAAACGTGGGCACAGGTCCTCGATGAGAATCGCGCCCGACTACAGTTCTTCCAAGAGCGACTTGAGTATGAGGCTGACAAGGGTGCATCGCTTCAACACCTGCAGGAACGGTACTCAAAATTTTTACATGGCGTGCTGGTGGAGGAGTCCGTTGAGGACAATCCTGAAGTGCAAGAGACAGAGTAGATCGCCAAAAATTGCAATTCGCTCATTTTTATCAGGTAAGGTTCTTCCTTATAGCAAAATTCACCCCTTGTTGACTTTCCATTCTTAAAATAACCTATGCTTATCTATGTGCGGACGGTTTGTCAGATCGACGGACAAGGAGGATCTTCAAAACAGGTTCGGTTTCACAGACCCGCAAGGGGTTCTTCTGGAGCCGCGCTATAACATCGCTCCCTCGCAGATGCACCCGGTCGTCATCGTCGAGGACGATCAAAGAGTCCTCAGACTGATGAGATGGGGCATGGTTCCCTTCTGGGCGAAGGATGAGAAAATCGGCTATAAAATGATCAACGCGCGGGCGGAAGGGATCAATGAAAAACCCGCCTTCCGGACACCATTCAAAAAACGGCGCTGCCTGGTCCTTGCCGACGGGTTTTACGAATGGCAGAAGCGCGATAAAAAGTCTAAAATCCCGTATTATTTCCGGCTAAAATCAGGCACGCCCTTCGCCTTCGCCGGGCTGTGGGATCTGTGGGAGAAAGGTGACGAGCCCCGCGTCACTTTCACCATCATCACGACGGAAAACAATGAGCTGATGGCCCCGATCCATAACCGGATGCCCGTCATCTTGCATGAACAGGATGAAGGCGCATGGCTGGACCCGGAGCTGTCCGACCCGGCTAAACTACTGCCCCTGTTAAAACAGTACCCGTCCGACGAAATGGAATGCTACGAGATTTCAACATTTGTAAATTCGCCAAAAAATGAAAGCGCGGAGTGCATCAAGCCGCTGCACGGAGCCTGATATGAGAGTGCTGGAATTCGGAATACTGGAATCATCATCAAATTTGGCGCTGCCACTGGCAAGCGTGCCCATCCCTGCCGGTACGGGGTTCCCCTCGCCGGCGGATGATTATATCGAGGAAAAGCTCGATCTGAACAAATTCCTGATCCGGCATCCGGCCGCGACATATTATGCAAGGGCCGTGGGCGAGAGCATGACCGGGGCCGGGATATTCTCCGGCGATTATCTGATCATCGACCGCGCCATCGAGGAAGTGAATAACAGGATCATCGTCGCCTGGCTGCACAGCGAATTCATCGTCAAGCGCTATCATTATGACAGAAGGCTAGGGCGGGCCTTCCTGCTCTCCGAGAACAAGGATTATCCGCCGCAGGAGATCAGCCCCGAAACCGATTTCCGGGTCTGGGGCGTCGTGACATACAGCATCCGTAACCATGACTAGACTCGCCCTTGTGGACTGCAATAATTTTTATGTGTCGTGCGAGCGCGCCTTCAATCCCGCGCTCGAGGGCAAGCCTGTCATCGTTCTGTCCAACAATGACGGCTGCGCCGTCGCCATGTCGGACGAAGCCAAGCAATATATCCCGATGGCCGCGCCGATCTTCAAAAACATGGACATGGTGAAAAAGCACAACATCCATATCTATTCCAGCAATTATACGCTCTATGCCGATATGTCCCACCGGGTCAAGGACGTGCTTGCGCAGTTCAGCCCGGAGATAGAGGATTATTCCATCGATGAATCGTTCCTCTCGCTCGACGGTTTCAACCAGCTGGATCTGACCGCATACGGCAAGGAGATCAGGGAAAGAGTTCTGCGCTGGACCGGCATTCCCGTATCGGTCGGCATTGGCACGACGAAAACCCTTGCCAAGATCGCGAACAAGCTGGCCAAGAAAAACCGGATGTGCCAGGGCGTACTCGATCTGACCGCTTACCCGAGGGCCGATGACTTCCTCAAGAGCGTCGATGTCGAGGATGTATGGGGCGTCGGCTGGCAATATACGAAGCTTTTAAAGAAGCA
>CAZRPU010000110.1:0-4273 GCA_964602055.1 uncultured Ignavibacteriaceae bacterium | reverse complement strand
AACGGCGGCGGAGTGTACAGCTCGGTGTATCATCGTTCGCCCACAATCGCGGTGATCGGTGCCCTTCTTCTCGCTGCCGATTACGTTGTAACGATGGCCCTTTCCGTGCTCGATGCGTGTCATTATATCGGCCTCGAGAATCCTGCCGCATGGGCCATAGGGATCATTCTCTGTGTCGGTGTGCTGAACTGGTTCGGAGCCCGTCATTCCGGGAGCTTCGCTGTCCTCATCTCCATCGCCACCGTGCTCACCCTTCTGACCATTATTGTGCTTTCTCTCCCGGCTTCATTTACTTCCGCTACGATCGAGCCGCCTCATGAAGACTTCTTTTCCAACTGGTCGATCTTCGTCGGGATCATTCTCAGCATCTCCGGTATTGAAGCCATCTCCAACATGACGGGTCTTATGAAAGATCCTGCACGAGACTCCCGGAGATCCATTTTTGCAGTCCTTTCGAAAGTAATTCTCGCAACGGTGTTGCTCGGATTGGCAATGCATGCGATTCCCGGCCTCTCGGGCCACACCGAGGATATGGTCCGTTTCCTCGGTGAACATTATGTAGGGGCCTGGTTCGGATGGGTTGTCGCCGTTGCCCTGGGTTTTCTTCTCATTTCGGCCGGCAATACAGCACTCAACGGCCTCATCGCGACCCAGTTTCTGATGGCTGTTGATCAGGAGCTCCCCATAGAGCTGCGAAGACTCAACAGGCATGGTGTGCCCGTTATTCCCCTTGTTCTTGGGACCGCCCTTCCGGTGGTTGTTCTCCTCTTGGTCAATGATGTCCTCACTCTCGCTCAACTCTATGCCATTGGCGTTGTTGGCGCCGTGCTTATCAATGTCGGATCCACCGCCACCGACAAGACACTCTCCATTTCCCCAATGGTTCGGTGGGGCATGATTGTCTCTGCTGTTGTTCTTTTCCTGGTGGAAGTCTCGATTGCAGTAGAGAAACCGAAAGCCACCATGTTTGCCGCCGCTATTCTCGCCGTTGGCCTCGGTGCACGGGCGATTGCGCAGCGGAGAGCCGCCCGCTACGTCTTTCAGCCGGCATCGGTTCCATCCGCTCCTCCCGCAGCAAAACGGCGCGTCCGGAAGGTCCCAACAACGAAATATGTGGTCGCTCTCAAGGACCGAAGCGAGAGGCTCCTGAAGTTCGCTATTGAAGAAGCGAAGGCACGCGATGCCTTCCTCATCATCCTCCGCATCAAAGAGATCGCCGTCGGGGCACTGCCCCAAATGCTCGTGATGCAGTCCAACGGTGAGGAGACTCGGATCGCTGAGCTGTGCGATGCGGCGAAAATAAGCTATCAGATCATCTCCATCCCGAGCAACGAGGTAGGCTATACCATTGCCGAGCAGGCGGCGACGTTTGGGGCCGAGAGGGTGATTCTTGGTGCAACCCACCGAACAGTTCTTGAAAAAGCTCTGAAGGGGAACGTGGTGCGCTCCGTCAGCAACTTGCTTCCCGAGGAAATTCAGCTCATAATATTCGGCGGATGACCATGCCCCAGGAATCTCACGATAACCAGCAACCCCAGCTTCTCCGGGCCCTCGGGCTCCGGGAAGGTATTGCGATCCATATGGGGGTCATTATCGGATCGGGGATCTTCATCGTGCCGGCAACGATCGCGGGACATCTCCAGGCAATGGGTCCCATCATGCTCGTCTGGATCGTCGCGGGGATGCTGACGCTGTTCGGAGCACTGACGCTCGCCGAGCTGAGCGCCGTTCTTCCTCAGGCGGGCGGGCCCTACGTCTACCTCCGGGAAAGCTTTGGCCGCGTGTGGGGATTCCTGTTCAGCTGGAATGATTTCTTCATCAACAAGTCCGGATCGGCGGCAGCCATCGCTGTGGGATTCGCCACCTTCCTCGGATATTTCTTCCCTGCATTTCATCCCGCGAACCGGTTCTTCGACTTTCCTTTTCATTTTCTCGGACTTGAATTCGAGTTTGGCGTCGGTTGGGTGCAATTGACTGCCATGGCAATCATTGTGATTGTCACTCTTATCAATATCCGCGGGGTTCAGTTTGGCGGATGGGTCATGAATATTTTTACTACAGCCAAAGTCGTCGCCTTGGTGGGGCTCATTCTGGCCGCTTTTTTTTCCGGGACCGGATCAGGATCCAATTTCCTCCCCTGGTGGCCGGACGAATGGACGGCTAAAATGACTGCGGGATTCGGACTCGCAATGATTTCCGCCCTGTGGGCCTACGATGGATGGATCGACGTGACGCTTGCGGCGGGAGAATTCAAGGATCCGCGGCGCAACGTTCCTCTCTCTTTGCTCATCGGGACATTCTCGGTCATCGCTCTCTACCTTGCCGCAAACATGGCCTTTGCGTACGTCATGCCGCTTTCCACCATGGCAGGATCGCCGCGCATTGCTGCCGACGTTGCTGCCATCGCGCTCGGACCTATCGGCGCCTCACTCGTCATCATCGGGATACTCTGTTCGACGTTTGGATCCACCAATGGAATGCTTCTCGCCGGTCCCCGTTCGACGTACGCCGCCGGAGCCGACGGCTCGATGACGCGTTCGCTCGGACGCGTCCATCCTCGCTTTCATTCCCCGTACATCGCCATCAGCGTCATGGGTGTTTGGAGCTGCCTCCTGACATTCAGCGGAACGTATGAACAGATTGCTTCGTACGTTGTCTTTGGATCGTGGTTTTTCTACGGCTTGACAGCGCTTGGCGTGATCGTTCTCCGAAAAAAAATGCCGCACGCCGAGCGGCCCTACAAGGCATGGGGATACCCCTATGCGACGTTGGTCTTTGTTCTTATTGTTACATGGTTTCTGTACAATACAGTTGTTGAAGATACCCGCAATGCGGTTATCGGAATCATCCTGCTCCTCGTTTCCCTTCCCTTTTATTGGTACTGGACACGGCAGCGTGACTAATCAGCTCACCAAAATCTGCTTATCGATCCTTCTTGCAGGCCCGGTCAATACTGCCTTGAGAATTTCTTTCATCGGGTCCTCCACTTCCCGTCGCTGGTAGGCATCCGTCGCTGTTTTTCTGTCACGCGCAGGAAAACGGCGACCAAAACACTCATTCGGCAAAACGCTTCAGCTTCACTCGGCAGGAATTTTACCAAACTTTTCGTATCTTCGAACATCAATGCAATTCCTTTCCGGCAGTAGATGAATCACGACGCTTGGCTTTGGGCTGTATTCAATCTTTTTGTTGTCATCATGCTTGTCGTCGATCTGAAGGTTTTCCATCGGCACGCGCATGAAGTCAGCATTCGTGAAGCCCTCCTGTGGAGCGCGTTCTGGATTGTCCTTTCGCTTCTCTTCAATGTTGGAATCTACCTCTTCGAAGGCTCCGAAGTCGCCCTTCAGTTCTTCACCGGCTACATCATCGAGAAATCCCTGAGCGTCGACAACCTCTTTGTCTTCCTCGTCATTTTCTCCTATTTCAAAGTCCCGCCGAAGTACCAGCATACCGTCTTGTTTTGGGGAATTATCGGGGCTTTGGTCATGCGCGGGTTGCTGATCTTCATCGGCGTCACCCTCATTCAGCAGTTCCACTGGATCCTGTACATTTTTGGCGCCTTCCTCCTCTTCACCGGCATCAAGATGGCCTTTCAGGACGATACGGTCGATATTCATCCCGAGAACAATATCTTTGTGCGCGTTCTAAGGAGATTCTTTCCTGTGACGGCGGGATACCACGAAGGAAAGTTTTTCGTCAAGGCTGAAAAGAAACGGTACGCGACTTTGCTGTTCGTGGTTATTATCGTCGTCGAAACGACGGATCTGGTGTTTGCCCTCGATTCCATACCGGCTGTGTTCGCAATCTCGCGCGATCCTTTCATCGTCTATACCTCCAACGTTTTTGCCATCCTTGGATTGCGTGCCTTGTATTTTGCTCTTGCCGGCCTGTTGGACCTCTTCCATTATCTCAAGCTGGGGCTTTCAATCGTGCTTGCTTTTATTGGCGTCAAGATGCTCATCGAAGGGTTCTATGAAATGCCAATCACGATAGCGCTTGGCGTTGTCGCCGGCGTTCTGACGCTTTCGATTGTCGCCTCTCTGCTCTTTCCCAAGGAGAAGCCGCCCGTTCCCACGGGAATCTCCGAGCTTCCAAAAGAGTAGTCATCCGATGACTGACAATATTCTTCTGATCGTCTTTGGAATTATTTCCGCTCTGGGACTTGCAGTCGGCATCATGGGATTTGCGCTCGCTCTCAAATATTCACGAAGATCGGATGGAGAAATCAGGATGGCAGGATGGGCTGTCGTCGGACTGGGCGGCCTCGTTGCGG
>CAZRPU010000109.1:229-4397 GCA_964602055.1 uncultured Ignavibacteriaceae bacterium | reverse complement strand
GATTCCGGCAGCCGATTGCGCAGCGACGTATTCGAAATGCGGTGTATCACCGCGGATCACCGCTCCAAGACAAATGATCGCATCCCAGCGTTTCTGTTCCGCAAGTTTTCCCGCTGTCTGAGGGAGCTCGAACGCCCCCGGGCACCGGAATACCGCGACATCGCTGCTGCGGGCCTGATGCTGACGGAGGCATTCCTGTGCGCCGTTCAAGAGGGTTTCGGTGATATTGGTGTGGAAGGAACTTACCACAATGGCAATGCGCATTCCGTGCGCTGAATGAGGGGAGAGAGACCGTTCAGAGGTTGTGGTCACAGGCGGTCAGGAGAACAGTCTGCTCCGCATGGCTTCCACGATGTGCATGGGAACGGTATGCGACCCAAACACCAGGTCATCATTCTTCTTCCCTCCGTGAAAATCCGACCCGCCGCTTTCGAGCAGAAAATAATGATGGACGATGCTTCGGTAGTATTCCCGTTGTTGTTCCGAGTGAGAGGGGTGAACGACCTCAATGCCATCCAATCCGCGCTTGATCAACTCGATGAGTTCTGTCTCCGCCAGATATCGACCGGGATGAGCAAGGAACGACAATCCGCCGGAGCTTGAGATAAGCCGGAACGCCTCCTCGGGGCTGAGCTGAAATTTTGTCTCGTAGGCAGGGCCACCGACGCCGATGTACCTATCGAACGCCTCGTGAAAGGAACCGACATGGCCTTCTTCGACGAGGGCGCTTGCTATATGGGGCCTCCCCACAGCGCCGATGCCGGCCTGTCCGAGAACGCTGTCGAGTTTCAAGGGGATATTGATGCTGTTCAGCTTACGGACCATCCGTTCGGCTCGTTTCAGGCGTTCATCCCGAAAGAAGCCCAGATAGTCGAGCAGGGTGGAATTGGTGTGATCAAAAAAGTACGCGAGGATATGCAGGTCCTTGCCGCCGAGGGTCACGCTCAACTCGACGCCCGGGACAACCGTAACACCCAGTTTCTGACCCCAGGAGGATGCTTCATCGATCGCTCCAACGTGGTCATGGTCGGTGATGGCAATCGCGGACAGACCGGCCTTGCTGGCTTTTTCTATGAGCTCACGGGGAGAGAACACGCCGTCTGAATACGACGTGTGCATGTGTAGGTCGGCTTTTCCCTCGTCGGTCGACGCGGGGGTGTGAGTTCCCTGCTCCGGTTGGTTGGTCCCAGACTCCTCGATCCTCGCCATATTGCTCTACGTCCCGATTCTCCTAAATCATCCGCTCCGGGTTTCCGCCGGGAAGGATACATCGTGCCGCGGGGGGCGGCACTGTTCAATCACAAAAACGCTTTACGAAATTCCTCGTAATCATTGATGGTCAGCGTGTTTCCCTCGACCCCGATATGACCCTTCTCCATGAATTGATGGATCATCCGGGAGACGGTTTCACGCGACGTGCCTGCCATATTGGCCATATCCTGCTGCAGCGGCAGGTCCTCAATCACGACCTTTCCTTTCTTGAAGACACCCACGTCGTCGGCCAGAAGCAGAATGACATTCGCCACGCGTCCGGCAGCGTCTTTCAGGGAAAGGCTCTTGATCTGTGCGTCGGCCTTGCGCAGCCTCATGGTCAGTTCAGCGAGCAGGGAGATTGCCACGGCGGGGTATTCTGCGAGCAGGTCCAGAAATTCGCGTCGATGGATCATGAACAATTCCGCCTTACTCGTTGCCACCACGGTGGCTGAGCGGGCGAGGCCGTCGAGAAGGGACATTTCTCCAAAAAACTCCCCGGGGCCGAAGATCGAGAGGATGACCTCGCGGCCTTCCTCATCCGTCCGGACCACCTTCACCTTGCCGGTGACAATGACAAACAATGCCGCACCCATCTCCTTCTCGAGCACGATGATGTTGCCTTTTTTGTACTTCTTGCGACTTCCGAGTTTGGCGACTTTCTCGAGTTCTGTATCATCGAGGTCCGCAAACATCGGGACGTTCCGCAGGAATATCAATTCTTCTGTCATTCAGGGTTCCGGAAAACCATGCGAAGTGCTCATGAGGCGGGAAATCTGCACAACGTCGCCATCACTCGGCGATAAATATAGGCCGAGGTGTGACGAAAGTCAAGGCATTATTGGCCAATGCCGCGCCAATTGGGCGATGCGCGGCCATAAAATATGGTAACCGAGTGTACCAAACCAGCCAGACTTACGGAAGCTGAATCACGAACGAAACCTGATGTGCCCCGGTCCACGCTTCATTGAGTGTGAGCGGGCCCGACGGTGCGATCAAGAAGTTCGTTGCGGTTTCTGCCAAGGTCATGCCAACCCCGGGTCCATTCACTGATTCTTGAATTAGAAAAGAACGGTGTTTTGATGTTTGGGAGGGTGTTACCGCTTTGCGTTCTATAGGTAACTAGGTAACCTTTGTAAGGTTAAGCCTTGGAAAGGTTACAATTGCCGTGCCAAAAACTTTACTCGCCGGAAAGGAGGAGGTAGGTCAAAAAAGCAAAACTTGCCTGAGTGATCACAAGGGAAGGGGCAGAATAATCATCGTACCGACGCGTCTTATCGAGGGCCGAGGGATTCCCCGTTGTCTTGTAGTTGTCAAAGCTCATCGTCGCCTGATGTTTGAAATAGGCCGCGGCAACCCCCGACACGATGATACCCGCGGCTGTAACATATTCTGCCCAGGGCGAGGAGGACCCTTCGATCGCGGAAGCAAACGCCGTTTCCGATGCTGCAATTGACGCATCGGCGACCTTCATGGTCAACAGTCCGCGGATGGACGCGGGCTTTAATTCCATCGTCCGGTAGCCGTCCTTTTGGAGCACCAAGTCGCCGGATAAAGGGGCTGACGACCGATAGAACAGGGGTGTTGTTCCCAGCGATCTCCCTTCGTGCAGTACATTCACGCCGGAAGGAATCGTGACGAGGTTCACGGTCGTCCCGAACTCATAGGAGAATGTTGCGGATTCACCCGGCCTTACCTGAATCGATTCCTTCCGAACAATGACGTTCCAATTCCGGAATGAAGGAAATCCCATGGTCAGATCGTAGGAACCCGGAGCGACAGAGAAGCCGTTGACCGGCGTGCGGCCCACGAACATCGAATCCAGAGCGACATCAGCCCCGGGCGGATCGCTGAACATCGAAAGCCGCGCGGAGAGGGAGTCGGCATCGGGGATCTGGGCAGCCAACGCTGCCGGCAACAACAGGAAGGCGGCAAGGCGACGGGTCATGGCATCGGCTCCGGCCGCAAGGCCGTTACGTATTTGTCTTCCGACGTCACCAGAAGGTAGTCTCCGGAGAGCACGGGAGACACGCGAATCCGTCCTTCGGCCTCGAAGTGCCACAGTTCTTTTCCCGTCGCTGCATCGAGAGCATAGAGTCTCTTATCAAGGGAGCCGATGAAGATCACGTTCGAAGCCACCAGAGGGGCAGAAGCAATGACGCTCTTCGCTTCGAAATTCCAGAGGAGCTTTCCGGTTTCTGCATCGAGGGCGTGCAGGACACCGTTTGCGCTTCCCGCGTAGACAACGGATTGGGTCCCGGCCGCTGCCGAATAGATCCGCGAGCCCGAGGCATAGATCCAGCGCTGCGCCCCTGTTGCCCTGTCGAGAGCGACGAGGGATCCTTTGATGGTCCCCACGACGACGAGATCCGCCACAATGATCGGTGAAGCGAAGACGCTTGCACCGACACCGGCCTTCCAAAGCAAGGTTCCGGCAGCGAGGTCAACGCCGTACACAAAACCGTTATCGCTTCCGAAAACGATCACCGTGCCGTCCGTCGAAGGCGATGAGCGAATGGACCGGTTCTCCTCCTCGGGAGTAAATTTCCAAGTCTCTTCCCCTCTGAATTTGTCGATGCAAATCAGCGACCCCTGGAGTGTCGTTACGAAGACTGAATTCTCATACAGCAGCGGGGCCGACTCAACCGGGCCGGCGGGAAACGTCCAGATGCGATCTCCGCTGCCCAGATCCATGGATGCAACGCTTTCTTTCGTGCCCGACATTGCAAAGATCACTCTGGATCCATCGAGCACAGGAGTCCCCACCACGGCCCCCTCCACAACCTTGTATCCCAGGCGCCGCCCATCGCTGAGATCCGCTGCCTGAATCTCGCCATGAAGCGTGCCGATGATCACGACGTTGTCCCGGACAACCGGCGTGCCGCTCACTCCACCCTGCGCATTGTATTGCCAGACC
>CAZRPU010000109.1:0-219 GCA_964602055.1 uncultured Ignavibacteriaceae bacterium | reverse complement strand
GGAGGCTGTACCGCTGCTTGCGACACGTTCGCTCGAGATGGACCTCCGCCATACATGGCCCAATCACCGGGGCGCGGCGCCATTGTATTCTTGATCCGCAACCCGCTGCATCCCCCGATGAGGAACACCACGGCAAACGCGGCCAATGATCTCCAGAATGAGCGCATCAGAAATCCCATCCGAAAAAGAATTGGTGGAAGATCCCCTTCTGCAATTTCG
>CAZRPU010000108.1:4440-4787 GCA_964602055.1 uncultured Ignavibacteriaceae bacterium | reverse complement strand
TGTAGTGTTCTGCGGCGAGAGAAACCTGAGGCAGAATCTTTGGTGCATCAGAAGCATAGGCATTTGCGCGCGGCCCGAATATCTCTGCAATGCTCTTCGGCACGAACGGGACGGATGCTTGCTGGACAAAGATCGTCCCAAGATCGCCCCGACCGGCATCGAGAAGGGCGGCCGCTCCCTGGTACAGACAGAAATTCATTTTCGCCGCGTTCAATTGAGCCTGAGTGAGGAACCGTGCAATCGCAGCTGAATCGCCTCCGAACCTTCGACGGCCTCCTGCACCCGGGTCGCCGGCATTGGAAAGGTCTAACAGGGTCGAATCATGGAGCCGGCGGGCTTCCGGTTCG
>CAZRPU010000108.1:0-4430 GCA_964602055.1 uncultured Ignavibacteriaceae bacterium | reverse complement strand
GAAATGCGCATTGAGATCTCTCGGGGTGCTGATCAGCACGAACGCATTCTTCAATTTGCCCTCGTACTTCTTAAGATCTTGTTCGGTCTTGACGTCCAGTAGAACCACATTTCCGCGAACCGTACCATCAGTACCGGGAGACCACGCCTTGGGATATGCTATCAACGGAAATGAACGCGGTGACAAGACATTGGCGGAAAAGCGCTTTAAGGTCCAGCCTTTTCCCACCGGGGCAAAGTTGTCGAAGGAAACGTTTTGCAGCCCCCACTCTTTCAATTTCTTGCCTGCCCAGATCCCGGCTTCGCGGTATTCCGGTGACCATGTTAATCGGGGACCATAAACATCGGTCAGATAGGACATGATCTCCATGACCTGGGACCGGTTCAGGCCTTCGTCTTTGATCTTCGCAATAGCGCTCGTGTCCACATCCGACTGTGAAAACCCGACGGAACTCAACACAAGCGAAACGGCCAGCAACCAACGTGATCGTTTCATTCTGAGACTCCTTATTAAGAATATTGGAACGGGCCAGGAATGAGGCCCACAAGAAAACAAGTGTTTTTTTGTGCGGATTATGCTACGGGAAATAAGGGGAAAATGCAAGACTCGGGAAGGGGCGAAGCGAGATGTGTGGTGTGAGGTTCTGATCTCTGAAATCTGACTTCTGATTTCCAACCTCACGCATCGAGCACCTGGCGATCCGGTCGCTCCGGCTGAGAGTCCGGAAGCTTGACCATTTCCCCAATCATGTCGAGGATCCGTGTTGACTCATACATGGTCACATCTTTGATGGCATGATGAATGCGGCGCAGGGAGGCATCGATCTGTTCGAGCCGCTTCCGGCCTTCTGAATCCTTGACCTTGTCACGCAGGTCTTCCGTGCTCATGCGAATACTGGCCAGAGGGTTGTTGATCGTATCCTGGAGTTGTGCCGTCATGTCTTTCACAAGGGAGTTTGCAATGGCGGATTTCTCAATGTGCGTCTGCATCACCATTCTTTGGCGTTCCTCGGCAAAATGGCTTTCACGGCTTTGCTGAAGCTTGATGAAGACGAACGCCGTCACCCACATCCAAATCAGGGAATCGAACTGAAGGACAAAATCGAGGAACGAAAATGAATTGCCGTGGGATTTCTTAAAAAAATCCACGGTTGTCGTGAGGTAGTAGGCATAAATCGCAATCCCGGCAACCACAACCGGGTATTTGTTCAGGATGCCGAGCAGTCGGGGTATCAGTCCGCTGTTGTTCATAGGTCCCTCAATATTGACGGTTTAGGTTTTGTCCGTTCCGTTCGACGCAGATCCGGCTTGCAATGCCTCATGCAGTGTGGTCAGAAGTTTTGCGGACGTGAACGGCTTCAGAAGAAACCCTTTCACGCACGACCCAAGTCGATCGACTTCGGCATTATTGGTAAAGAGACCGCTGCAGGCAATCACCGGAAGTCCCGGCGCAAGACGGTTCAGAGCTCTGATCGTCGCCGGCCCATCCATGAAGGGCATTGCCATATCGGTGATCATCGCTTTGATATCATCCTTACGTTCCATGAAAAAGGCGACGGCTTCTGTCCCGTCAGCCGCCGTAAGAACCTGATAGCCATGTGACTCCAGCGTCAGCCGTGAAATGTCCCTGATCGAGGACTCGTCATCCACAACCAGAATCAATTCACCGTTTCCACGAGGAACGGACGATTCAGCTTCCGCCGACAGGGATTCGCCACTTTGGGCGACTGCCGGAAGATAAACGTGGAATCTCGTTCCCTTTGATACTTCACTGTAGACGTTAATGAATCCGCCGTGTCCACGCACGATTCCTAACACAGTCGAAAGGCCCAGCCCGGTCCCCTTTCCCGGGTCTTTTGTCGTGAAGAACGGATCAAAGATTTTTTCGAGGATCGACGGCGAAATACCCACGCCCGTATCTGATACCCCAATCATGACATAGCGGCCGGGCCTGGCGTCTGGATGCATTTTTGCATACGAGTCGTCAAATGTCGCACTGGAGAGTTCCAGCGTGATCGTTCCGCCGTCCGGCATGGCATCACGGGCGTTCACCGAAAGATTCAACAGCACTTGATGAAGCTGCGTTGCATCACCGAGAACGACCGGAACGTTCTTTTGGATCTCTTTCCTGATCAGTTGAGACTTGGGGAACGTCTCAGTAATGAATGTAACGATTTCGTCGATAAGATGTTTTACCTGAACGTATGCATGCTCTCCCTCGATGCCACGCGCAAACGCAAGGACCTGTTTGACCATTTCCGCCCCACGCCGGGCACTGGCCTCCATGGAATCCAGGAGTTTCTGGCTTGCGGTGTCCGTACTTCTCCGTTTCATCACTTCTGCACCCATAAGAATCGGCCCCAGCACGTTGTTCAAATCGTGCGCGATGCCTCCAGCAAGCGTTCCAAGACTCTCAAGCCTTTGAGCACGCAGGAACTGGCTTTCCAGTGACTTCTTCTCCGTGACGTCCGTGTCCACCATAAGGATCGACTTTGGATTCCCGGCGTCATCTCGAACCAGCGTCCATGTACTCGAAACCACCAGTTCGCGGCCTGCCTTCGTGGACTGCCGGACCTCCTCGTCCCATTCCCCTTTTGTGCGGACTTCGAGATCTCCGACGACAAAGAAGTCCTTTTGCACCTTGAAGAGAACGTCCGTGATCTGGGCTCCCAGCACTTCCTCCTTGCTCCAGCCGTACATCCGTTCAGCGCCTTTGTTCCAAAAGAGAATCCGGCCGTCCAGGTCACGAACGAGAATCGCATCGCGCGTAATATCAAGCAATGCGGCCTGCTCTGAAAGCTTCTTGAGGGCCTGTTTCTGAATCGTCACATCCAGGATATACCCTTTGATGTAGACGAGCCGGCCCTTCTCATCGAACCCACCGCCAACGTTCGCGACCACATCGATCATGGTCCCGTCTTTCCGGATCATCGAGCGTTCAAGATTTTCCATCGAGCGTTTTTCTTTCAGGAGGGTCACATAGTTCTCCCGCTCATCAGAATTCTTGTAGAGTGTACCGGCGGGAGTCAACATTGCCTCTTCGGTCGAAGCAAATCCGAAGATCCTGGCGAACGAGGGGTTACAGGCAATGATCTTTCCATCGGGGGTCGAGATGAAGTTTCCGGAAAGGTCGTCCTGGAAGAAGGTCCGGTACCTTTCTTCGCTCTCTTCTAGAGCTTCTTCCGCCGCTTTGCGGTCCCGGATATCGCGTAACATGGTCACAACGTAATTCTTCCCGCCAATGACGGACGTGGAAACGGATGCCTCCACATCTATGAAATCCCCGTTTTTCGTCTTCCCCTTGAATTCGTACGTGGACGGAGCCGGTTCACCATTCAGTCTCTTCCTCCCGTATTCCAGCATCCGCTCGTTGTCCTCGTCGGATTGAACCAAGGAAACATGCTTGCCCAGGAGTTCGGCGACAGATTCAAAGCCATAAAGCGTTGCAAAGGACGCGTTGGCATAGACGATGACTTCATTCTCTTCCACAACGATACCGTCTCTGGAAGCCTCGAAGATCGTTTGGAACCATTCGCGGTTCTTCGTCAACTCGTCGATGGCAATTTTTCGGTCGGTAATATCCCGAAAATTGCCAACGATGGCGCGAACACTTGGAACAGCGAGCAAATTCACACCGGTCGTTTCGAGCCAGATCCATCGCTGATCCTTATGGAGTGCGCGCACTTCGAGGGTGACGGAACTGGAGGGATCCTGAATGATCCGGTTCATGCCGTCGGCTGAGAATTTTCTGTCGTCAGGATGAACGAACTCCAAAAAGGATCGCCCGACCATTTCATCCTCGGTATATCCCAGGACCCTGGCCACCGAGGGACTTGCATAGGTCATCAATCCATCCGGCGTCACGGTCACGACAACGTCTGTGCTGTTTTCGATGAGGTGACGGAAGCGCAGCTCGCTCTCCTGGAGAGCCGTCTTCATCTCACGATTTTCCAGAAACACTCTGATCATTTCGCCCAGGGAAGCGAGGAGTTCCCTCTCCTCAAGAAGAAACGGTCCGATGTTCTCGTGAGGTCTTTCCTCAAGATAGACCACTTCCATGCACCCGGTCTTTCCCGATGTTATGCTGAATTCCCTCTGAAGCCTCCAAGGCGAGTCGGTGTACTTCGAAGTACGATATTCTTCGCCATCAAACACGATCTTTGCAGCGGCAATTTCCGGGTATTGCCAGCCATCTGGAAGGAGGTCCACAATCGCCTGGAAGATCACTGGAATCGACTCTGTTTCTCTCTGGAGAACGCGTGCCGTATTATGAAGGACCCGCAATTCTTTCACCCGCTCTGTGAGTGCCCGCAGGAGGCTTTCTTTCTGCATACCCGACCGCTTGAACGCCGTGATGTCCTGGCTGAACACTGTGACGGCATCAGAGACCCCCTTTGTTCCCACCGGAGTAAATGTCACCCTGGAATGCCG
>CAZRPU010000107.1:0-4847 GCA_964602055.1 uncultured Ignavibacteriaceae bacterium | reverse complement strand
TGGGCGGATGAAGTGAGTCCTGCCTGCCCGCCGTTTTCTGGCGGGGTGGGTGCACAAGCGGACGATAGTGAGGAGCGAAACTCCGCGCACCGGCCGCACGCGTACCATGGGCGGATGAAGTGAGTCCTGCCTGCCCGCCGTTTTCTGGCGGGGTGGGTGCACGAAAGCAAAAAGGTCCGCTTAAGGCGGACTTTTTGTTTTTACTCGATCGGCGATTGGTAAACAGATGTGCAGGACAGTGTGGAGGGGGATAAGGTGTGTCCTGAGGTTCCTCTTGTTTGACTCCAGAGGAGCGTATTTCTGAATGCCTTCTGATACTTTAGGAGAACTTCAGATGGAAACCGCAACTGAAGACCGCATTTCGAATTGCTCAAACATCGCCAGAAGGCGCGTCCGCTGTTCACTTACCGTTGGTTCGATGGTTGAGATATTCTCGCCGGGAAACGCATCGTCGCGTGCTATCTGAAGGCACAGGTCCATCCCTCGCTCAAGATTCTCCTTGAACTCCCGCAAACTGTTGACTTCCCGTTCGCTCGTCCCGGATTTCGCTATGAGCTTCTCAAGATAGTCAACGTACATCACGACTTCCTTGGCGAACATGTGCGGACGCTTCTCAGGCACAAGCGAAGTTCCGCGGCCGTAAATATGGTCAACCATTTCCTGCAAGGTATAAATGCGGTCGAACCACGCAATGTTTGGTCCGGGACATATCGCCTGAGGAGATTTCGAGGGATGAACAACGCCGTGCGTAATCAGCGCCCCGTTTCCCAGATGTTCACACAAGCATGTCTTGACCAGAACGCTCTCTATCAGAGCTTGTTTTTCTTCCGGTGAAATGTGTAAAGCGGAAATCTGTTCCAGCTTAAGCGTCTGATATTGAGTCGATGCCGTACAGATCGGTTCCTTTGTGAATTCCGTGTTGGACACAAGATGTCCCTTCGGGCAGCTGGAGCCGGGCTTTCCTTTTGCTGCCTGGCTGCGTGTCCAGGTTTCGGAACCGGAGCCCCGAATGTTGTTGAAAGACACCCCAAGAGGGGATGCATCGCTGACGTAAACATCCTCTTCCTTTGCCTGGCGCAATAACTCACGTGTGGCATCGTCCACACATGTCGCCTCCGGCACAAGCAGGAAGGGAGTTGCCCAGCCTGTCCTGTTCATCCCGAAGTATTCCCGCATCCGCCGATCTTCTCCGTTGGTTCCAATTCCTCCCTGAACCGTGAGGATTGGCTGTTCGTCCTTTGCCGAGTTCGGATACTCCCAACCCATAGATTCATAGAATCGCTGGATAAATGGGAGGAACTCTGCTTTCAATTGTTCTCTCTTTTCGCGGAACTCTTTGAGGATTGCGGGAAGAAGATGGCCATGGGACGCAAATGCGTGGCCGCCGCAATTGAGGCCTGATTCGATGCGGAATTCGTGAACCTCTAAACCCTTCTTGGCAAGCATATGCCCCTGAATGGAGGCGGAACGGAAATCGCTGACCTTTAGAATGATCTTCTTCTTCATTTGTCCGGATTCGGTTCTGTAAAAATCGCGAAATGAAGAGACATAGGAGAAAAGACTGCGATTCAAACCGGCGGAAAACTCGACCGCTGATCGGAGACTGCTGTTGGCAAATCCGCGGAGGGCCGCCTTGGCTTCAGAGAAATGCTCCGCCAGCCGCTCACCGCTTTTGCTCACGCCGAGCTTGTCCAGTTTCGTCATAATATTGACGTCAATTGCTCCGGGCTCCATTCTGGCTGTAAGGAATCGTTCGAGAGCGTCACGTTCATCGCCCGGTGGAAGGGCCAACATGCGAAGATACTCGTGTTTCAAAGGACTTCCGTCGGGCAGCAGTTCAAAATACTTTGCTTTGTCGTTTCGACAAAAGAAGGGGAGCCTGCGCACGGCTTCCATATTCCTCTGCACGATGGTTTGAACCGTTTCCAGGTATTCTGTCACGCGCCGGGCGCGGGAATCCTCGTCAAAGCGGTGAATCTTCTTGTAAGGCAGGCCATGCTTCGAATTATAGAACGCGCGGATCTTTTCGATAAGAGTGTCGTCGATAATGGAAATCACGGATGAGATTCCGAGATGGGCTACTCGGATGGGCGTGTCAATCGAGTGTCCGGTTCCCATCACTGGAATATGAAAAGTGTGCTCCCTCAATTGAGCTCCTTTGAAAATGATGAATCAAGAAAACATTGTCCAAGGTAGGGAATATCCTTGACATATTCTCAGCCCAAGAGGCGATGCTGGGCTGATGCAACCTTGGGATTGATTTTCATCCAAAATGGTGGAATCTCCCGGCGAAATTTCCCGACTTGGGCTCGCCTCACCGAACGAGGAGCAATCGAACTGTCTTCGTGAAGAACTGCGTGGAATACACCAGATAATACACTCCACTCGCTGATGCGCGTCCGGCCTGATCCCTTCCATCCCAGAAAACATCAAACTCTCCCTGACTTCTCTCCCCATCAACGAGAGTTCGTACGAGCTGCCCCAGCACATTGTAGAGCCTCAAAGAAACACGGCTGTAGGCCGGAACCCCGTAAACGATCGTTGTGGATCCGTTGAAAGGGTTGGGGAAATTCTGATGGAGATATGGCGTTGTAGGAAGTCCGCCTACCTGATATGCCTGAGGGGGAAAGAGGTGCCGCGTACCGTCGCTTCTCAGCTCCTCTAACTGATACTCGTAACGTTCTCCCCTCCCGGGCTCAGGGTCAAGATATGCCGCCTGAAGAAGAGGAGTTCCATTAAGCTTGACCGGTGGCAGGAGAGAAGAAGAATGCCGACGGTAGAGGTTGAATTGCGATGATGGCAGGGCAGAGGTCCATTGAACCAGGACTCCGGCGTTTTGCAGGACATAGGTAAGTTGAGGAACCGTTTGACCATTCCACACTCTTCCCATCGTAACAGCGCCGGCACCGAAGGGCGAAATGGACCTCAGATATTCTGCAAGTGCGGCGTCCGGGCCGTAGCTCATCTCAAACCGATTAATAAAGTTGATCAGGGGAAACTGCCGGGAAAGATCCGCAGCGAATTCATTGAGCGCCAGAGAATAGATGGTCGAATTGGATACGGGAACACCATTCACCCACAGATCTTTGATCGTCGGAAGGGAGCCCCAACCCTCCACGGTGAACTGAATCCCCGATACCTGAAACGGGAGGGTCGTCGACACCCCTCCTCCGAAAAAGCCGAATGAACTTGAGAGTGTGAAATTGAGGATGAACTTCAGCATCGACCCCGTCACCTGGACCACGGTGAGCCGTTTTCCCAGGTTGTGTTGCGGATCGAAAGACCACGAAAGAATATTTCTGATATCGGAAGTCGTTATCCGGCCGGCGTGCAGCTGCTGGCGAAGGAGGGCTCCGGTTTCGATGGCTGCGTCCGCTCCCGTTGCGTACCGGTACGCATCGGTGATAAGGTTGAGAAGCGAGTACTCGATGTCTCCGCTGGTGAACGGCGGAAGTTCTTCAGACAAAATGGCGACGGTGTCGGAGAAGACCGGGCCATAGACCGCAGTAATGGAGTCGCGAAAGGCATCGAGCAGAAGATCGAACGCTGGGTCGCCCGGCAGAGGAGCTTTAATCTGGTCCAGCGTGTAGGTCCATGTTGTCGCTCCACCCCCAAACGTCATTTCCAACTTCCCGAGATATTCCCATTTTGACCCGGCCTGAAGAATGATGGTCGAATCTCCTGAGGGTGACTGCTCCAACGCCGGCGACAGAAGCGCCGTATGCGAATGTCCACCGACGATGACATCGATGCCTTCCACCTGCCTCGCCAATTGACGATCTTCCGAAAGGCCCAAATGGGTCAATGCAACAATGAGATCCACATTACGGGCCTTCAAAGAATCAACCATCCGCCGTGCAGTTGAGATCGTAGAATCAAACGTAATGGGTGCGCTCTCGCCATACGCGACCGTTGATCGTGTTGTGAGCCCAAAAATACCAATGGTCACGTTAGCGACCGTTTTGACCACGAAAGGCTCAAGAAGATCCTTCAGCCCGCTTGTGTCGCTGTGAAAGAGGATGTTGGCGCAAAGAAACGGAAACGTGGCGTTTGATTGAACGATGGCATCCGCCAGCCGGAACGGACGTATGTCAAAATCGTGGTTTCCGAGGACCATGGCGTCAACACCCATTGCATCGAAGAGTGCAAATTCTGCACGTCCCAGAAATCGATTGAAGACCATCCCACCGGTAAAGCTATCGCCGCCATGGAGCAGAATGGGATTCGTTGCGGACTGCCGAAGGTCGTTGAGTCGTTTGATGAGACGCGAAGCTGCGCCATTTTGTGGAATGTCGTTGACTTTCTCTCCCCACGGAAAAACGTAACTGTGCGTATCGTTGACGTGGAAGATCGTGACGGTTCTCGAAACCTGCGCCGAAAGAGGAGGGGCAAGCAGAGACGCTGAGAGAACAGTGAGCAATATCGAAAATGAATATTCGCGTTTCATTTCACCCGAATATACCGACGATTGGCCACGAATGCCAGAAGTGGACTCTTCCTTCCGGCATCGCCTGAGCGCATCATGCGCTCTTGATAACGATTGGCAATCCAAATGTTTCTGAAGTAGTTTGAGGAATGAGCTATTGATTTCTACAACAAGTTGGAGTATTTTTGCAACAGCAAAGGAAATATTTCTCCTTTGATTTTCTTTTTGTCCATGCCGAAGTGGCGGAATTGCCTGTCCGCCGAAGGCGGAGCAGACGCTCAGCATTTCTGAAACACAAATCTTCAATTGCCGAAGTGGCGGAATTGCCTGTCCGCCGAAGGCGGAGCAGACGCTCAGCATTCTGAAATACAAATCTTCAATTGCCGAAGTGGCGGAATTGCCTGTCCGCCGAAGGCGGAGC
>CAZRPU010000106.1:0-4894 GCA_964602055.1 uncultured Ignavibacteriaceae bacterium | reverse complement strand
GAACAGCGGCGGCAGGAAGCCGGCCTCCCAGTTTTCGGTGCCATTGATCGGCAGATACCTCAACACGAAGCGTTCTAAGATAACCAAGAAGAGGCTCGGTTAAGGAGGGATGATACGGGCGAAGCCTCTCAGCCGTGAGTTCATTGTGTAGAAGGGCCTGTGTAAACTGATGCCAGAGAGAGTCGGCGTCTTGCGCTTGGGATGACGACGCCAACGCAATCATCATCGGGAGAAGAAGTACCAGCCTAAAACGCATAAAGCGACCTATTCAATGAAATCCATCTCCCCTGATCTCTGTGATTGACATGGACCTTTTGAAGAGAGGCTTGGTTCTGTTTGCACCAAGCCCCTCGTCGCACTTCATGCTCCTTATTTGACCAGCACCATCTTCATGGTCTTCACAAATTCTCCCGCTTTGATCCTCACGAGATACACTCCGCTTGCGGCACTGCCGGCATTCGTTTGTCCATTCCACACGGCGATGTGATAGCCCGCTTGCTGGCGCTCATCGACCAGAAGCATAACCCTTTCGCCAAGCAGATTATAGACCTCCAGCTTTACCGGGGCTGCCGTCGGCAGGTCATACTGTATCCGCGTTTCAGGATTGAAGGGATTCGGATAGTTCTGATGCAAGGCGAAAACTGTCGGGAGCTGCGCCGGGACGTCTTCCACTCCCACAATCGTTCTCACCAACCTCACGGGAACGACAAACGGATTCCGCAAGGGATCACTATTATAGATAAGAAGAGATGTCACGTAGGTCCCGTTGGGTATGATCTTCCCGTTGAAAACAACTGTCACTTCCTGCGAAGCGCCAGGCGCAATGCTGCCGGAACCCGGAGAGGCTGTGAGAAAACTCCCCTTGGAGGAATTCACGGCATTCGAGATGAGCCGCGCCATGTCCCTGTTGTAGATGTAGTAATCCATGCCGATATAAATAACGCGGCCGCCGCCGACGTCACGCTGGGTGACAATGTTCCGCCCGGAGTATTGTTCACGGATGATTTTTCGCCCATTCGTCGAAGTGTGATAATTGCTCCCGTCCAGAGCGTTGAAGATCGAAGGAAGGTCCATCACCAGCGGACTGGTGGCGTCTTCGACCCATGCCGAAAGCTGAGAGCCAATTCCTGTAATCTTAATATTCATGAGGTTGGTGGAGTTCAGGAAGCTGGTCGAGCCGCCGTAGAACGACGTCGAATCATACCCCCAGAAGAAATCGAGGACAATGATCGTCCGTCCGCTCTGCACAAAGGACGTCAATGCAGGGCCGAACTCGGTTCCCAGGGAGAAGAGATTGCTTGCCCTTTCCTGTTCCGGCATGATGAAGATATCCGCTTCGTTGAGCTGACGCGCGAACTCCGCCCCTGACGTTGTCGCGGTCAGGACGAACTGAACATCCGTCGAATATTGCCTGATGGCATTCATCGTATTCTCGAGCTCCCCGCCTTCGGTGGTGTCGGCATATCCCGTCCACAAGAGAATCCGCTTGGTGCCCGGAATCGAGAGGAGCGTCTTTATCGAATACGGCCCAACGGTGGGAAGACCGCTGTTGTTTCCCTTCTGCTGTGCCTGCTTCTGCTGAAGCTCCGCCCGTTCTTCATCCGTTCGGATGAGCCCGGCGGGAATCGCATTGCCTGCCGCTGACCCGGCAATCTCCCACATCAAATCTCCCAGGCCGTTGTTGCTGATCGTCAGCGTGCGGGCGAGCGAATCAACCATGGTGAGGGAAACGAGGAACGAGTCCGGCGCAACCGACATGACCGCAGGATGGACCGCGTTTCCTGCAAGGACAAACTTCGCAGAAGGCCTCTTGCTGTCGTTGCTCAAGATCGAGATTTCTCCCCTGAACGCTCCGGGGCTCGCTATGGTCGTCCTGACTACCAGCGCGGCAGTGGAACCGGAACTCACGTTAAACGCCGTGGTATCGACTTTGAATTTCGATGTATCGCTGGAGGTTACCTTGCTGACGGCCAACAACACCGAACCGGCGTTCTTAATGAAAAGCGTATCCTTTCGTTGAATACCCACGTAGGCAATCGCACCTACAGTGCTGTCCGGTTGCACGCGGACAAGAGGCTGGCCAACGACCGAGAGCGCCACAGGCATTTCTGCCGATCTACGCTCCGGATCATTGCTGCTGATGCTGACCATCTGACGGTACGTGCCGCCTGCCAATGTTCGTCCGTCAAAGGTGAACACGACGTCCTGCGTGCCGCCCGGCGGCAGTACGCCTTCAAGAAGATCCGCAGAAATCCATGATTGCATGACGCCATGGCCGACATCGGGCACCCAATCGGTGGGACCGTAACCCGTCCCCAAAACAGCAGCAACATTGAGACTTCCATCGTCATTGTCCAGAAATCCCAACGGGATGGAAAACGAGAAGGAATGGCCACCACCATCCAGCGTTGTTGGAAACGAACCGACGTACGATCCAAACGCATTGTAGACGTCGACTCCTACAGAAATATTGAATACTGTCACATAATACTCACAGCCTACGTCCTGGCTCACCGCACCAAAGGGGAGGCCCGTTCCCGTGAGTACATTCTGATCGAGATCCAATCCCACGTAGCCGCCGAAATCATAGGGATTCAACGGAGTTGCGGTGACAAATTGGAGCGTAACGAGGGTCCCGTTGCTTCTTCCGCGCATCGCCGAAACGTCAACACCTGTAGCGTCGCCCACAGGATCCGCCACAAGAAGAGGAAGGAGAGGCTCCGTCAGTTTGATCTCTCTCGATGGCGTTCCCGCCGATTGTGAGGGCCGACCTGATGCCGCACCCCACACACTGACGGAAGAAACCTTTGCTGAAATCTTCTGCGCGTGCGCTTGCGATCTCGCAGCTGGGGTCAACTTCATCCCCATCGCCTCCGTGGATGCCAGGCCCTCGACTTGCCAATGAAGCTCCGACAACCCTGCGTTCCCGATCCGCAATGTTCGTTTCGTTGTATCTCCTTCACTGACTGAAGCCGTGAGAGAATCAGCCGAAAGCGTAAGAATCGGGGGATGAATGGCTCTCCCGGCGAGGATAAACTCTGCCAACGGACGCCTCGCGTCGTTGCTTGCAAAGTGTATCACGCCTCGGAAGAGGCCCGTGTCGGCCGCTACCGTCGCAACAACAACTTCTTCATCTTCCCCGGGAAGAACATAGAATTCATCCCTGTTCACAAAAAACATGGACGTATCATTCACACTCACGTTGCTGATCACGAGGAGGCCCGAACCGGTATTCCTGACCCGAAGCGTATCGGTTCTTGCATTTCCCACAAACGCCGTCACTCCTGTCACACTGTCGGGGTTCAGACGGATGAAAGGTTGTCCGATCACCTCAACATGAACCGGCACTTTACGGGGATTGCGGAGCGGGTCGTTGTTGTTGATGGTAATGAACCCGTAATAATCCCCGCCGCGGAGATTTTCCGCGTTGAATTTCACCGTTACGTCCTGCGAGCCATCGGGCAATATGGTGCCATCGACGGGAAATCCCGACAGCCAGGAGCTCGTTTTGATCCACTCGATCACGTTATGCAGAAGCAGGATATTATCAGGATCGGACAAACCGCCCGAGAAATCGGAGAAATGCGAATCCTCGCCGAAAACGAGAATCCCGTCCTGAATGCCAACAGACGCAATCGTCCCTCCCGAGCATGTGGCAATCGAAACCGAGGGCGATTCAACCTGGAGCGTGTTATCCCAGTTGCCGCCATCAAGCGTCAGATCCCCCACTCCCTGGAAAATCTTGTGCGACGATGTGACAGGACCGGCCACGCTGCTGTAGAGACGGGTGACGCCGAATTCCGTCAGCAAGGGATTGATATTCTCGTTGAACGAGTCGCCGATATCGATGATCCTTCCGCCACCGATGACATAGTTCTTGAGACTCGTTACCTCGCTCGCAGTGAGGGGTGTCAACGGTTCGCTGATGAAGACTGCCGTGAAGCTTCCGGGATCGATCGGCCGGACGTCGGTTTGCACAACAGAGAAACCCGCCGCCTCGAGGATCGAAATCATCGTGGCCCAATACGGTGCGTTGTATCCACTGCTCCACAGGAGGATGGTTCCTGCAGCACCTGTCGCAACCGTCTCATGTTTATTGACCCATTCCACAGTGCCGTGCTGCAGAAGACGCGTGTCGGAAACTCCCCGTTTTTCCTCGTCGGTTACGATACCGGCGGAGACGAGCCTGCGCAATTCGGAACTGCTCCCCCCCTCGAATTGTGGAATGCTCCATTCCAGGTTCCCTAACCCCAGGTTGATGAGCGTAAGCGTTTGTGTCGTGGAATCCCCTTCATTCATCGTTACAACCAGTGAATCCGGCGATACGGAGAGAACGGGGGGATGCGCCCCGTGTCCCGAGAAGAGAACCGAAACCGACGGCCTCGCAACATCGTTGCTCGTAATCGTCACCTGCCCGCTGAAGGCACCGGTGTCTGTGCGCGTGGTGGTTACCACAACCGTGGCTTCATTGTGTGGCAGAACGTAGAAGCTCGACTTGTTCGCGGTAAAGGTCGCTGCATCACTCGACGTCACCGCGCTTACCGCGAGGAGTTCAGAGCCGGCATTCTGCACACGCAGGGTGTCCTTTCGCGGCACGCCGACATACGCAGTGTACCCGACGATGCTGTCGGGCTGCAACCGGATAACCGGTTTGCCCTTCACCGTCACGACCACGGGGAGGCTTTTGGGATTGCGGAGAGGATCGTTATTGTTGATCGTGATCGCATTCCTGAAGACGCCTGCCGACAGATTACGCGCATCGGCACTGACACTCACATCCTGCGATCCATCAGGGGCAACCACACCCGAAACGGGCGTGACCGTGATGATGTCGCGGCCCGACGATTCGACTGCATTCGCGAGAAGCCGTGCCATGGCGTCATTGTAGCTGTAG
>CAZRPU010000105.1:0-4950 GCA_964602055.1 uncultured Ignavibacteriaceae bacterium | reverse complement strand
CATCAGAATGTTCAAGGAAATTGATGCCAGGGCAGAGATCCCCACCTACGCTAATTCATGACGCCCTTTTTCAATCTGCAGGAAGAGCGGGTGCCACCATAAGTACTTTTTCCCGTTCAATCACGACGGTCCCCGCCGGCGCGCCGCGGGGTTTACGGACATACTTTCGGAGCGTCATGGCGACGGGAACCATTCCCGAGGACTTCATCTTGCTGTAATACGCCGCGATCGCCGCGGCTTGTTCCATCGCTTTTCGGCTGATCTCACCCTTGCCAGTCCCTGCACGAAGGACAACATGTGATCCTCCCGATCCCCGCGCATGAAACCAGAGGTCGTTGGGTTTCGCATGCTTGAGGGTGAGCAGGTCGTTGTTCTCGCTGTTCTTTCCCGCCCACACCTGAAATCCGCCTTCGACCGTGAACAAACGAAACGGTGGAAGTTCTTCTTTCTTCTTTCTGACCTCAGGAGGACCGAATCCTGCCGCAAGCAGCAGGTCGGCCTGACGGTCGTTCAATTCCTCCCACTGAATCGAGGTTTGAACCTGGTCCAGAGCCTCCGCGAGTCTTTTGAGAATTTCATAGCGATCCTGTATTTCCTTCGCGCGTTGAGCGCTCTCGTCAAGAGACCGGCGGATCTTCTTGGATTTTGAAAAATAGCGTTCACCGTTTCTCACTCCGCTCAGGTGAGCGTCCAGAGGAATGGTGACCCGCTCTCTCCGGGGGGAAAAGATGTTCTCCAGTTCTACGGCGGTCATTCCCTTGGTCACGGTTTGTGGATGGGCAAGGAGGAGCTTGCCAAACACTTCGTATTGTTGAGCCCGGTCAGCTCCGGCGTTTTTGGCGGCAATGGCCGCGAGGGCCCTTCCGCAACGATCCAGTTCGCGCCGGACATCGTTTTCGAGCGCCGACTTCTCGCGCACGAATCCCCTCGATTTTCTGGTGGCCGATAGGAAAACCCGAACCGCTTTGTGAAGGGAATCAAATGACTCGAAACGCTTACCCGCCCGGGATCTCAGATCGAGAAGGGAAAACACATCGGGTTTTTCCCCGTCGAAGTAAATGCGAGGCGACGGTGCATTGAGAACCTGTGTCGTGACCGCGTTGACGCATTCAAACAATCGCAGGACATCACCAGGGGAAAGCTCGGCGACGGTTTGGTGATCTGCGATTTCCGCACGGGCAAACACTTCGCGGACCAACAGCGAACCCAGGAGGGGATAGATCCCCTTCAGTACTGCCAGGGCAGGAAGATGGCCTATCGCCTGGAACCGCAAAGCGAATTCCTCCGGCGAGAACAATGTGGCCGGGGTGGTGGGCAGCGGCAGAACATGCCCTGTGGTTTCCTTTGGATGGAGAAACGAGTCAAGGACACGTCGTTTCTTGTCGGTCAGAAAGACATTCGCCTTCGGCCCAAACATTTGGATAACCAAAAGATTCTCAGAGACATCGATCACAACCTCGCGGTCTCCGTCCTGTACAGCCACGGAATCAACCAAAGCACGCTGAATCACAGGGAAAAAATCCAGCGAATTCCTCTTTGCACGCGACACGGCTGTGTGCAAGTACAAGGCATTCAGCGATGGCTCGCAGCAAACAATCAGGAATTGTTGATTGCTGAACGAAAGGATAAGCTCGTTCTTTGTTTGGGAGTAGATCTCTGTGAGCCGGGTTCTGCGACAAGTACTGTCAACGTCTCCGGCAGCGCATTTGAGCGTGAAGTAATTGCTGAGCATGCGGCAAAGTTGCGGAAAAATGGCAGCAATTACAAAGAACAAGCAATGTTGACAAACTAGTGCGGAAGATGTTCAAAAGTATGTATTGCCCCCCCCGGCAATTCTTCGTACATTACCCTGATTTGGTCCGTTCACGAAAGGAAAAAAGCCGGTGATGCTGAGCATGACAGGGTATGGACGCGCGGAAGTGAACCGCAAGGGGATCTCCTGTGCGGTGGAAGCGCGCAGCATCAATAGCCGATACCTTGAGGTAGTGTCACGCCTTCCACGGACACTGTCCCACCGCGAAAACGACCTGAAGGAACTTGTCCGCTCCCTCGTCAGTCGGGGCAAGGTGTCCCTCTCGATCTCCGTCGATCGCGAACAAAACGGCGAACTCCCGCTTTCCATCAACGCAGGGGCGGCGAGGTCCTATTACAAGCTCCTGACCCAGTTGCGAAAAACGGTGAAGATCAAGGAACAAATCAAGCTCGAACATCTTTTGAAGTTTTCGGAGGTTCTTGAGTCCACCGACGCGTCCGAAACTGACGAAACGGAATGGGAAGTCGTTCGTGATGCCGTGCAGGAATCCTTGGAAGCGATGAACACCATGCGGCTGAACGAAGGGCGAGAACTTGGCAAGGATCTGGAAAACAGGATCGCCTGGATGGCCAACGCGATCGATGAGATTGAAATTCGGGCAAAAGAGCGAATTCCGGAAGAGCGGAAACGCCTTCTGGAAAGGATCACCCAGCTGGCCGCAGATAAAGTGTTGATAGACCAGAATCGGTTGGAGCTGGAGATCATTCTCCTCGCCGATCGGCTCGATGTCACGGAAGAATGTGTCCGGTTCCGGAGTCATAACAAGTTCTTTCTGGAAGCGATGAACGGCAAGGAGTCCGCCGGGCGAAAGCTCTCATTCCTGATTCAGGAAATGAACCGTGAGGCCAATACGATCGGCTCGAAATCCAACGAGGCGTCAATCGCCCATACGATTGTTCGCCTGAAGGAGGAGTTGGAGAAGATCCGTGAACAGCTGCAGAACATTGAGTGATCGAGATTTGGCTCATTGAATCGGACAGGGAATCAACACTTCTGAGCTATGAAGAAATCCAGAGGCCGGCTTATCGTGCTTTCGGCTCCCAGCGGATCAGGGAAGACCACGATTGCAAAAGCGATCATGCAGAAATGGCCTTCGATCATTTTCTCTGTTTCCGCGACCACGAGGAAGCAGCGAACCGGTGAGCAGCACGCAAAAGATTATTTTTTCCTGAGCAGGGAGGAGTTTGAACGGCGCATCAAGGCCGGCGAACTGGTGGAGTGGGAGGAGATCTACGGCGATCTGTACGGAACCTTGAAATCGGAGGTTGACCGGGCGCTGACCTCCGGTCGCGTCATGTTGTTCGATGTGGACGTCAAAGGCGCTCTCGCCATCAAACAGCATTATTCCGAGGCGCTCCTGATCTTCATCAGGCCCCCGAGCGTCGATTCTTTGAAGAAGCGATTGACCGGGCGAAAAACAGAAACCGAGTCGGCACTGAGTCGGCGGCTCGAACGCGTTCCCATGGAGTTGGAATTAGGAACAACGTTCGATCATCAGGTGGTCAATGACGATCTTCCGCATGCCATCGCGGAGGTCGAAGAGATTGTGGCAAAGCATGCAGCATTTGAATCAATTCATTCAACATAGGAGGGAATACGTGTGGCAGTAAAACCGGTGGATATCGAAGACGGCAGTAACCCGAATATCAGCGGGATCTATGAGGCGATCATCGCGGCGGCAAAGCGGGCCCGGCAGATTCACAATGATGTTCGCATTGAACTGAACCAACAGCTCGAAACGCTCGCGCAGCTGACCACAACGGTCGATCCTGAGGATGAGACCGATATCAGTGCGAATCCGGATCAGCTGAAGATCAGCCTTGAGTACGAGAAGAGGCCGAAGCCGACCGAAGCGGCACTCGATGAACTGATGCAAAACAAGTTCGAGTGGCGCAGGAAAGAAGAGGAAAAACCGGCTGTTGAAGAAGAGAAGGCTCCGGAAGAAGAGTCAGAGTAATTGGCATGCTGAGCGGCAAGCATATTGTCCTTGGAGTCACCGGCGGCATTGCAGCATATAAATCCTGCTTCCTGGTCCGTGAACTCAGGAAGGCTGGAGCGGATGTTCAGGTGGTGATGACAGAGGCGGCGACGCGATTCGTTTCTCCGTTGACCTTTTCCGCGCTGTCAGAGCGCGAGGTGGCCGTTGATCTGTGGGATGCCAATCAGGCCACCCGATCAGAGATCGGCACACGTCACATCGACATTGCCAACAAGGCAGACCTGCTGCTGATCGCTCCGGCCTCGGCCAATACTGTAGCCAAACTTACTGTCGGACTCGCTGACAACCTGCTCTCCGTCCTTGCTCTTGCGACACGCAGCCCCTTGGTTTTGGCGCCTACCATGGATGCCGATATGTTTCTTCATGAAACAACCCAAAGGAATCTCGCTGTTCTCCGCGAGCGCGGAGTCTTCGTGATTCCGCCGGGCGAAGGGGAGCATGCAAGCGGGCTCGTCGGCCCGGGAAGATTGCCCGAGATCGATGCGATCGTCCGGTTTGTCGATGGTGTTCTGGATCGCTCGTACGAAGACTATCGATCCGTTTCAGTCCTGGTAACGGCCGGCCCGACGCATGAGCCGATCGATCCTGTTCGATTCATTGGCAACCGTTCGTCAGGGAAGATGGGGTTCGCGCTTGCGCGGGCCGCTGCGCAGCGTGGAGCTTCTGTGACCCTCGTCGCCGGCCCGGTTCACCTTGAAACTCCGCGTCATGTGAAGCGTGTCGATGTGGAAACGGCGGAACAAATGCACCGGACCGTGGAACAACAAGCAGGCTCGGCAGATGTGATCCTCATGGCCGCAGCGGTGGCCGATTATACTCCCAGGAATACGAAGATCAAAAAGGAAGGTCGCCAACCCGATCCCCTCGAACTCAAAACAACCGTCGATATTCTGAAATCGGTCGCCGAGAACAAAGGGAGAAAGACCGTCGTTGGATTTGCGCTCGAAACCGACAACGTTTTGGAACACGCGAGGGAGAAACTGAAGTCAAAAAATGCCGATATGATCGTTCTCAATAGTCTTCGCGATCAGGGCGCCGGCTTCGGCGTGGAGACCAATAAAGTGACGATTCTGCACCGGACAGGGGAAACGGAGGATCTTCCCCTGCAGTCTAAGTTCGACGTTGCGCACGCGATCCT
>CAZRPU010000104.1:0-4972 GCA_964602055.1 uncultured Ignavibacteriaceae bacterium | reverse complement strand
TGGTCACGCCGGGCTTCACCCAGTTGTTGTACCCATAGCCGAACTCCACAGCGTTGGTGAGAAGCGAGACGTTGCAGAAACCCCTTGGGATTCATGATTAAGCCCCAAGGGCCGTTGCGTTGGCGACTATTACCTGATGGCAACGTTGCTCAAGTGCTGCAGGAGATGTTTTCTTTTGAGGTCCCAGTTAGCGAGCCTGATAACATGATTCCTGTTAAGGCAGAAAGAAAGATGGAACAGCAGTTGGTCGGAAAGTGGCGAGCCGGAGAGGCTTGCAAAATGGTCCGGCCCATATAGCTTGCTATCTACGATCTTTTTATGGACTTTCCCATTGTGCTCAACTCAAATGACACGCCCTCGATTTATAACCGATGGAAGGGGATAGGGAATTGAAAAGAAGTCTCATGTCCTAAGTAGCCTGACAGCAGATTCTTTCAAACGGGACCGATCAGGCTCGGTTGAGTGAACCCCTCAGATTTGTACTTAAATCATCTGGATTCGCACCCACTTCACTCTTGTTAACTTTAAGCTGAGAACACTATACCCCTCTTTAGAAGCAGGTTCTTTGTGGGATATCAAAAAGGTTCTGGAATGCCGTAATATCTGCGTCGAAAAGGTCCAATCGTATGGTTCGACCTTTCGTGAACATCTTCGCACTGGTATCAACCTCGTTCGAGAGATGGAACCGGAGGATTATCTTGATAGGTCGATATTTGCTGAGCAGGGTCCTTCACAAGTTGGCCTTTGTAGTTCCAGGAGGCTTCAGTCTGCGTCCATGGCTGCACCGTGTGCGGGGGGCTACAATTGGCAAGAATGTCTGGATCTCTCAGCTTGTTTACATTGATGAACTGCACCCTGAGAACGTGTTCATCGGCGAAAACTGTACAGTCGGTCTGCGGACCTCAATTTTCACTCATTTTTATTGGGGCCCAAGGAAACCAACCAACAATGCAACAGTTGTCATCGAAAAGAACGTGTTCATCGGACCCCATTGCGTAATCCTGCCCAATGTTCGTATCGGTGAAGGCGCTGTGATTAGGGCTGGCACGGTGGTCAGCCGAAACGTCCCGCCGCACACGCTCTTAGGTTCTCCCACTGCGGAAGCGTTGGGTGTGGCCACGGTGCCGCTTACTCCTGAGCACACATATGAAGAATTCATCCGGGGGATGAGATTGCGGCCGCCGCAGAAGCCTCGGCAAGGCGAAAGCGACGCCGCCTCCAGCTAGCAGACGGGAACTTTTTGATGAATAGTCTGGGTTTAAAGGAACTTGGTCGCACGGGTGTTCTCCTCCCTGAACTTGGCTTAGGCACATGGAACTACCACGGAGGGCCCGGTCCGTTGCGAAAAGGGCTGGAAGCAGGGGCGCTCTTTATCGATACCGCCGAGTCGTACGGTATTGAGACCGTTATCGCCGAGGCCGTACGAGGAATGCGAAGCCGTGTGTTCATCGCAACAAAAGTTTCGCAGCAGAATTGTTGCCGAGAAGACTTGATAAAGTCAGCGGATACTAGCCTGCAGAAGCTCGGGATCGAGTGCATCGATCTCTTGCAGTTACACGAACCAAACCCGTTGATTCCGATAGAAGAGACGATGGGCGCAATGGCCGAACTCGTTGAGGCCGGTAAGATCCGATTCATCGGCGTGAGTAACTTTTCTATCGACCAACTCGAGAGGGCCCAGAAAGCTCTCGGCAATCGTCCGATAGTGTCCAATCAGGTGCGGTATAGTCTCATTGACCGAACAATTGAGAAGGGCCTGCTGCAATACTGTCAAGCTAACCATGTAACGGTAATTGCATATAGTCCATTGGGCCGTGAATTTAGCCGTATTCATGATTGCGATCCCAGCGGGGTTATCGCTCAAATTGCCAAAGCGACAGGCAAGACTCCTCCGCAAATTGTCATCAATTGGTGTCTCTGCAAAGAAGGAGTCGTTGCAATTCCGAAGGGAAATTCCACGGATCATATTCTGGACAACTGCGGTGCATCAGGTTGGCGATTGAGTCAAGAACATCTCGCGCTGCTGGATTCGAGAATCCAATTTCGTCAGCGCAATCGATTCGATATGCTCGTCAGAGGTTGGATGCCAGCCCCCCTTCGGGCGATGGCGGTCCGCGCAGCAAAAGCCTTACCGCGAGAGTTGCGCCGGCGGGTTCAGTGAAATTGTGAGCTTCCATTTCGACCGACGGAATCAGGAGTCATCATCAGATGTGCGGCATTACGGGAATACTTAATCTGCGCGGGGGGAGGGTCAGCCAGGACCTACTGCAGCAGATGATCGGAACCATCCGCTATCGCGGGCCAGACGACGTCGGGTTTTGGAGGAATGGGCCCGTGGGTCTGGCCCACGCTCGGTTGAGCATTATCGATTTGGCCGACGGCCATCAGCCGATGTCGATCGCGAACAACTCACTCTGGATCACTTTCAACGGAGAGATTTTTAACTACATCGAGCTCCGAGAAGAACTGATCAAGAAGGGTCATCGGTTCGCCACCGGCTCCGATACTGAAGTGTTGTTGCATCTCTACCAAGAGGAAGGTGAACGATGCGTAGAGCGGCTTAACGGACAGTGGGCTTTCGCGATCTGGGATGCCCCGAAGCAGAAGCTGTTCTTGTCTCGCGATAGGTTCGGCGTCCGACCGCTCTATTACACCCAAACCGCTGAGAGTTTCCTGTTCGCTTCAGAAATCAAAGCCCTGCTGGCATGCTCCGAAGTCGGAAGTGCCATCGATCTGATCGCGCTGGATCAAATCTTCACATTTTGGGTGACGTTGCCACCAAGGACGGCATTTCAAGACATCAAACAACTGCCTCCTGGTCACTCAATGGTGGTTGAGGATGGCAGAATCACCTTGTCAGCCTACTGGAAGCTCGACCTTGATCCTGAGCCTGAGAGGGGAATAGCCGACAAGGAAAGACTGGCGCAGGAATTGTTGGAGCTGCTGCAGGATGCGACGCGTATTCGATTGCGTTCCGATGTTCCCGTTGGTGCCTATTTGAGTGGGGGCCTCGACTCGACCATCATCTCTTCGCTAATCAGAAAGAGTGCTGGAGGAAGGCTCCGTACATTCTCGGTCGGCTTCGAAGACAGCGAGTTTGACGAAAGCTCATATCAACTTGAGGCTAGCTCATTCCTTGGAACTTCCCACAGTGATATCCGCTGTCGTAATGAGGATATCGCTCGTGTTTTTCCGGATATCATCTGGCATACAGAGCAGCCGGTATTGCGCACGGCGCCGGCGCCGTTGTACCTGCTGTCTAAGCTTGTGCGTGACAGTGGCTTTAAAGTGGTGCTGACAGGCGAAGGTGCGGATGAAATACTCGGTGGGTACGACATTTTCAAGGAAACGAAAATCCGCCAGTTCTGGGGCCGTCGACCGGAATCCTTCTGGCGTCCGCTTCTCCTGAGACGGTTGTATCCCTATATGGGAGGAATCCAGCGCCAATCGCTCGAGTATCTGAAAAATTTCTTTCGTGTGAAGGAACAGGACCGGGAGAACCCGTTCTTTTCGCACTTGCCTCGTTGGGAGTTAACGGCTAGATCGAAACAATTCTTTTCCGAGGCTACAAGAGCGGAACTTGCCTCATATGACAGTACCAATGAGCTTCGACGTGAGCTGCCGGAACGATTTTCCTCCTGGACTCCATTCAGTCGGGCAGAATTCCTTGAAGCTCAACATCTGTTACCGGGCTATATCCTCTCGTCACAAGGCGACCGAATGGCAATGGCCCATAGTGTCGAGGGACGATATCCTTTTCTGGACCACCGGGTAGTAGCATTTGCCGCCAAATTGCCCGTCAATATGAAAATGAGAGTTCTTGACCAAAAGCACCTGCTGAAGCAGGCTGTATCCGGCCTGATACCAGAATCCATCCGGACGAGACATAAGCAGCCCTATCGTGCACCTGATGGCAGGAGTTTTTTCGGCCACAAAGAGGGCTATGTAGAAGACACGTTGTCCGCAACGAGAATCAAGGACGACGGCATCTTCGATCCAAGGGCGACCGAAGCCCTGGTCCGAAAGTTTCGATCCGGGTGCGATACAGGCGTCAAAGACAATATGGCCCTCATTGGCATCTTGTCGACCAGCCTTCTAATAGGCGGGTTTGTGAGGGGGCGAGGTAGGCAAAATGCCTCCCCCCCCTACCAAAGTGCAGCTCCGTACGCGCATAAATTCGGCTATACTTCAAACTAATTGATAGGGAGAATGCTGAGAAAGAAGCCTGGCCGTAGTAACCGTTTGGCTGGAGGGTTTAGGGCATGGTCCAAAAGATTCGAACCTTTGTCGTCGAAAATTATCTGTTCGGAGAGGGAGCAAAGTTAGGGAATGACGATTCCTTCATGGAGTCTGGCATCATTGATTCGACCGGCATCCTCGAATTAGTCAGGTTTCTTGAAGCCACATTCGGCATCAAAGTCGCTGACGAGGAACTTATCCCAGATAATTTGGACTCCATTAATAGAATTGTGATGTTTCTCCAAGCAAAACTGCCTTCCGCAGCAGCGACGGTGAACGCTTCATCGCTCCAGTCCGTGAGAAAGTAGGCAGATGAAGACTCGCGCCACAATCTCGGCTGACATTTTGCGTCTTGATCCGGAGGCTGAAACGGAGCGTATCATTGCCTGGATACGAGAAACCGTCTCACATAATCTACGGCGCAGAGGTGCGGTCATCGGGGTGTCTGGGGGCATCGACAGCAGTGTCGTTGCAATTCTCTGCGCTCGCGCCCTCGGCAGTGAACGCATTCAGATCCTCTTCACACCCGAAGCCGATTCTTCGCCGGACAGTCTCCGGCTCGGGCGAATGGTCGCCACAGTGCTCAAGGCCAAGTCGGCAGTAGAGGACATTAGCGCGATACTCAATGGAGCCCGCTGCTACGAACGACGCGACGACTCAGTACGACTCGTAGTTCCTGAATACGGCGACGGCTACAAATGCAAAATCGTGTTGCCGGGCCTTCTTGATGCAA
>CAZRPU010000103.1:0-4996 GCA_964602055.1 uncultured Ignavibacteriaceae bacterium | reverse complement strand
AAGCAAAAAACTCCCCCTTGTGGGGATTTTTTGTTTTCTGTAACCAACACGTGATCACGTCCCGCCTGCCCCCATGTTCGGCGGGGGAAGCCGCTTGTCAAACGCCATTCTAATCGTCAGTAACGCAGGAAGTCACAAAAACAAATGCCCGGCTCTCACCGGGCATTTCCTTCGTACCTTGATTCCCCCTTCAAAAATGGGGATGGACTGAATCAGCTTACTTCATCAGTGTAAAGGTGAGCGTTGCGACGGGCCGTGACTTCCCTTCCATCACGAAATGCTTCGTCATGGCCTTCATCGTCGGCTTCTTGGGATTGGTATCCTTGTCGGAGGCCTTATACGTCGTACCGTCATCTCCACCGGAATCCCATGCATACAATTCAACCGTCTTCGTCTGCACCCACTTGCCGCCTTCCATGAGGCTGATATTTCCCGCTCCCGCAAACCAATCGGGGCTCGGTGCAATCATCGCGACCGCTGAAACCATGGGGAACTGGCTCGTCACCTGGAACTCGGTGGTCTCTGCGCCCATAGCGACATCCTTGATGGGGCCGGTTTCGAACAGTACTCCGGCTTTCCCGGCTTTGATTGCCGCTTTGATCTCTTCATCCAGAGGAGAATGCTTTCCTTCCTCAGAGAGTTTTTCAAGGCCGGCAGTGGGCTGGCTTCCTTCTTTGAAGATCGCATATCCGTCGGCATGCGTGGCACCAATCAATCCAGAAAAGTGGGGACCGCTCAGAAGTCCGGATTCCGGAAACTCGAACGGATGACTCTTCTCCGTCCAGGTACTCTTGAAGGTAACGGAATACCGCGCTCCGCCCTGAGCAAATGCAGACGTTCCTATGCCGATGAGGCATGCCGTGAGAACACCTGCTGCAATGAGCAGTCTTGTTGATTGATATTTCATTTGGAGCTCCTTTCTGGTCGTAACGACCAATTGTTGTGAGTGAAAATCAGTAATCCTTTTTTTTGTGTTGCAACAACGACATACTCTTCACTGATGGATACCGATGTCGGGAGGCATCCGTCAGGCAGAGGAACGGATTGCTTGATTACGGGATGCGCAGGGTTTGAAATATCGAGCAGTACCAATGTCTCCTGAGGCGATGAACCGACAACTCCAGCGACGGAACCAAAAACGTCTACGTTGACGGCCTTTATTCCCAGGTCCACGACGCCAACGAGCTTTGGATCCGCCAGATTCTCGATGGAAATAATTCCAAGACCTGCTGCATGTGCAATGAACAGAGTGTTCTGCGAAAGAGCCGCCTCCACGGGAAAGTTTGCCGGCTTTGTTCCTCCATCGGTGAATCCATATGTATCAAGATCGACTTCCCCCCTTTTCATGAGAGCTGCTGAGTCGCTGCCGATCTCCAGCGTTGTCAATCCGAAATACGGCCCGAAGAAATGGGTGGAAACGAAAGCACGCTTTCCATCAGGGGCAACCAGCACGTCCGGCTGTCCCCTTCCAAGATCGATCGAAGCAACCTCTGAACTCAGCCGCCCTTCACTGTCATAGTTGAAGAGGGTCAGCGATGATGTTCCCCCCGACACGATGACGCGGCCGTTCCCTGCCGATACACCGGAAAATGGACCAACCGGTACTACTACTGGACCGGATGTCAGCACGGGCCGAGCTGAGTCGGATAAAACGAAGACGCTCAGATGTCCGGGCTGCCGAGCATCGAGCACGAAGAGAAACCCGTCGGCGAATGCAATGTCATCGACACTCTCGCTTCCTGCAGGAGGAGCCACTTCTTGTCTTTCCACGGGATGAGTCAGATTGACTATTTCAAAGCCATCATCAGCCAAGGTCCCAAACGCTCTTCCTCCGACTGTCACCACATTTGCGCTCTCTCCTGCTGCGGTTGTCGGATAGCCGAAAGCGTGATACGTCACCGCTATCCATTGGCAGCCGGCGAAAAGCCAAGCACTTAGCACAGCTCCAAGGAAGAATGGGGAGACCAGCTGTTCTTTTCTCTGGTGAAGTGTCCGTTTTAAGAATGTTGTCGGGAAAACCGGGAAACGGGACAAAAGGCGCCTCCATTGATTGGATTTGCCTATTGGTCGTGCCTGGAGGGAAAACCTTACAGCGGTTACATATTGTCTTGAATGGTTTTTTTCAGTCTTTTCAGCACTTCGGGCGGGGGAACGTCAAAAGCCGAATCCGGTGGATTCTGAAGCTCTGCCTCCATGAGGTCAAGCTGCCGTTCATAGTGATAGCACCATGAACAAATAAGGACGTGGAATCTCACTTTCATGCGCTGGATGAACGGAAGACCGCGGTCCCGATCCAAAGAGATGAGCGAAACGACCTCCTTGCATGCGGGAAGCAAACGCCACAGAAGCACAACGACTCTTTTTCGAATTTTTTCAAGCATGAGGACTCAAGTCTTCCATTTTCGTTCGAGACAGCGCCTGACCTGCATACGGGCCCGATGGAGCATGACCCAGAGGTTAGTCGGAGTAATCCCCAGATCCTTACAAATATCCTCCGTGTCGAGATCGGAAATGTCCCTGAGGGAAAAGGCGGCACGCAGGCGACCCGGGAGGCGCTCAAGACAGCTGTGGAGGATGTTCCAAAATTCCTGCCTTTCCACCTCATTCGAAGGGTCCAGAGACAACTCAGCAGGTCCTAAGGCAGGTTTCCAATGATTCTGAAATTCACCTTCTGTTCGGAAGAGCTCTTCCTCTTCAAAGGGAAGAGACGATGGATCGTCCGGCTGTTCGCGATACTTCTTCCTGAGGAGGTCGATAACTTTGTGCTTCAGAATTCCCGTGAGCCACGTTCTCACGGACGAATGACCTCCAAAGGTATCCCGCGAACGCAGCGCCGCAAGAAATGTCTCCTGAACCAAATCTTCGGCGGAATGAGCATCCTGCACCTGTGCAAGGGCAAAACGGTACAGGTATGCACCATGTTCATCGACCCATTCTTCAGGATTTGTAAGTGTCGGAGGCATCAGTGTTTAGGCGAAAGCGTGTCAAAGCTACAGAAGGCTTTCGTGAAACTCAACTGTGATCATCAAATCTGAATGGTTCACACGAGGCCCAAGCGACAAGGGTTTCTCTTCGACAAGCTCGTGTGACCGGGGTCTTGTTTTTCATTTATTCTTCTTCGTACCTTGTTACAGTTACGCCTGCCTTTACGCCGGATTTTCATACGTGGTTCAGTCCAAGTCTGATTTCAGCCTTCGTCACAGCCATCCGGCGCAATCACGGGCCATCAGTTTCCTGTTCAATACCATTTATTCCCAGGAGGTTTCGCATGAAGCTCCAACGACTGTCGTGGCTCGTTGTCAGTCTGCTGTTTGTCTCCGCCGCTGTGAGTGTCGGTCAAACCCATCATTCGGGAACCCAAACCCTCGGCAAAGTTCATTTTCCGATCTCGACGGATAAGCAATCGACCCAGGATGAGTTCGACAGAGGAATGGCGCTACTTCATTCCTTTTGGTACTACGAGGCGGTCAAGGTGTTCCACGAACTCTCGCTCAGGGATCCTCAATGCACCATGGCGTACTGGGGCGTTGCCATGAGTTACTTCCACCTGTTGTGGGAACCCCCTTCGACCGATGAGATCCAAAAGGCAAGGATTGCGCTGAAGGCCGCACGCCATGTTGGAGCCAAAACCGAGCGGGAACAGATGTACATCGATGCTATTGCAGGCTATTATGATGCTGCAGACAGAGACGGACACAGGGCCGGCCTCGCAGCATATGAAAAAGCCATGGAACGTCTTTCGGCGGCATTTCCTCAGGATCAGGAGGCCGCAATCCTCTATGCTCTCGCCCTCAATGCGACCGCTCTTAAGACCGACAAAACATTTGCCAATAACAAGAAGGCCGGAAGCATCCTTCTTTCCGTATTTGAGAAGCAGCCGAATCATCCCGGCGTGGCACATTACATTATCCACAGTTATGACTCTGCCCCGCTGGCATCCATGGCGC
Organism: uncultured Ignavibacteriaceae bacterium; assembly: GCA_964602055.1. Lineage (GTDB taxonomy): Bacteria > Bacteroidota > Ignavibacteria > UBA10030 > UBA10030 > JACPLA01. The sequence goes on along the minus strand of CAZRPU010000103.1, from coordinate 1,049 downwards.
TTCCCGCAGCTCGCACTTACGCCAGTATAGCCCCCTCGGTGCCTCATGCGCTCCACATGCCATCTCATATTTTTATCAGGCTTGGGCTCTTTGACGAAAACGTGAAGACGAACATTGAGTCTGCACGAACTGCCATGGAAGCATTGAAAACAACTGACCCTTCAGCCATGTCATTCGACGCCCTCCACGCCTATGACTATATTGTTTATGGCTATCTTCAAAATGGTCAGTATGGGCGTGCGAAAGAACTTATCCAGAGGATTTCCGGAATAAAGTCCGTTGATAGGAACAATCAAGCGGCCGCGTATGGATTGGCCGCCATGCCGGCGCGATTTATTCTTGAAAGTTCCCGATGGGAAGAAGGGCTGACGCTTGAACCGATTCCGGCGTCATTTCCCTGGGACGCGTTTCCGTGGACGGAAGCCATTTTTGCTTTTACGCGGTCCGTCAGCGCGGCACGCGCCGGGCGTTCCTCGCAGGCTCATTCGGAGCTAGCGAAGCTCGATGCGCTTCGTCAGGCCTCTGTGGAAAAGAAGGACCCATACTGGACTTCACAGGTCGACATCTTACGCGAATCGGCCAAGGCATGGACGGTCTACATGGAAGGGAACCGCGAAGAAGGCGTGAGGCTCATGCGGTCGGCCGCAGACCTCGAAGATGCGACCGATAAGCATCCCGTGACACCCGGTGCGCTGCTGCCGGCAAGAGAGATGCTTGGATCGATGCTCCTGAGCATGAACCAACCGGAACAGGCATTGAAGGAATTCGAGACATCTCTTCAATCCGCTGTCGGGCGTCTGAACGGCCTCTATGGGGCAGCACGGGCAGCTGAACTGATGGGCAACCGCGAAAAAGCTCAAGCGTTTTGCAGGCAAATCCTTGCTCAATGCGAAAAGGGAGACACCGACCTGCCGCAGGTGGCCTATGCACAGGCACAAATCGCAAAGAAATAAACTCTGTGGCAACGAATTTTCAGGAAGAGCCCGGCGAAAGCCGGGCATTTTCTCTGTTCGGAGGTCAGACCCCACGGGAACTCCGGTCGGCCTCCA
>CAZRPU010000102.1:0-5027 GCA_964602055.1 uncultured Ignavibacteriaceae bacterium | reverse complement strand
ATCCATTCCTGCATAGATGACCCTTCCCGCGCCGATGTCACGTTGGGTGACCATGTTCTGGCCTGAAGTGAGCTCCTGAACAATCTTCCGGCCGTCCGAGGAGGAGTGATAGTTCGATCCGTTCATGGCAATGAACGACGAGGGTACGTTCTTGACAAGGGGACTGAGGGAATCGTAGACAACGGCAGTGAGCTCCGGCGATGGCACCATCACGAAGGCGTTCAGCAGACCGGTCCCCCGCATGAATGTCGTAGCGCCTGATTCGAAATGATCGAGGACGATCATTGTCCTGCCGTTTTGCACAAACGATGCAAGTGCGGGAGCAACCGAGGCCCCCAGAGAGGTCAGATCGTAGATATTCTCCTGCTCCGGCATGATGAAAATATCCGCCGCTGCAAGCAGTGCGGCGAATTCCGAAGGCGAGGTCGTCGAGGTTGCATCAAAATCCACACCGGGAACAAACTGGTGGATCGCATTCATGGTGTTCTCGACTTCACCGCCGGGGTTATTGTCCGAATATCCCGTCCAGAGCAGAATGCGTTTCGTACCGGATTGCGCCATGAGCGAGGACAAATCGAACGGGCCGACAGACGGTACGCCGCTGTTTCTGCCCGTCGATTGGCCAGCTTGCTGACGAATGGACAGTTTTTCCTCCTCTGTGCGGGGAACCCGGCCGGGGAGTGTGGTCGCCGGCGGATCTCCAGCACCGCTGATGTTCCAGAAGAGTTCTCCCGCCCCCGTATTGCTGATGGCAAAGGTCGTCACTGCCGTATCGCCTTCATCAACCGCCACTCTCAGAGTATCAGAGGGTACAAGCGCAATGACGGGCGGGTACACCGCTGTCCCGGCTATGGGCACGGACTGGACCGGCGTGTTGGGATCGTTGCTCGTGAAGGTCAGCTGAGCGGCAAGTACGCCCGCTCCGGCGGGATTGCAGCGAACACGCACAATCCGTTTCTCGTTCTTGACAAGAGTGAAATTTGTGGGGTCGAGTATGGTGAATTGCGCATCATTGACGGTGACGTTGCTGACAATCAGGTTCCCGCTCCCATTGTTTCGGACCTCAACGGACAACGTGTCTGCGAAACCGAGATAGACTTTTCCGAACCTGATCGTGTCAACAACTGCGAGATTCGCCCCCGCAACAACCGTCAGTTTCACCGGAACAGTGATCACACTCTTCGAAGGGTCGTTCGTCACGACGATGATTTTCGCGGTGTGAACTCCTCCAGCGAGATTATCGGCATCGAGCACTGCAGAAACGGGAGTCGAACTCATGGGGGACACAAAACCCGAGGGGGGCACTACAGTGAGCCATGAGACGCCGAGAACGCCATGGCCGGCGTCCGGTGCCCAATCGGTCGGACCGTAACTCGTACCGACGACGGTGGCAACGTTCATGACCCCGTCGTCATTGTTCAGGAATTCAAGGGGAATGGAGAAGGTGAAGTTGTTTCCCGGGAGATCAATGATGGGGAGGAATTGACCTCTATAGTAACCCGTGGAGTCATAGAGCACGACGCCATACGCAATATTGAAAAATGTAACGAAATACTCGCACCCGACGGTTTGTCCATCTCCCACAGGAAGAGGAATGCCGGTCGCGGGATTTTGATCCACATCGAGACCCAGATATCCCCCGAAATCGGCGGGATTGAACGACGTGGCAAACACCAGCTGAAGCTGAGCCTCGCCATCACCCGATACTCCGCGAATTTCGGAAATGTCCACACTTGAGGCGTCTCCAATGGGGTCGCGCACGATGAGGGGAAGAAGACTCGTTGCAGCATACCGTGCACCTAAGCCCGAACGGACGGTCCGCTCGTCCGTTACGCCGCCCCAGAAGAGTTGAGGCGATCTTCGGCTTTGTACCTCTCCCGGGGATTGAGACGGATACTCAATCGCCACCTCATACTTCAACGGGCCATCGCCCGAATTCAAAAGGGTCAGTGTTTCACTCGTATGTTCTCCTTCGCTCAGAGTAACGACAAGAGAATCAGGAGTAAGGGACGCGATGGGAGCGAAATCTGCCCGACCGATCAGCGTGAGCCTGACCACGGGTCTCGTCGAATCGTCACTGGCAATGTCCAGATATCCCTCGAAGACACCGGTGTCGGCTGCGGTCACGCTGGCCGCAAAATACGCCTGACCGCGTGGAGGAACGACCATGGTGCTGTTCCTGGCCGAGAACATTTCACTGCTGGGTGTGACGGAGGTGATCGTCAGGGCTTCGCTGCCGGGATTCAGAATGAGGACGGAATCCTCCTTTGCGATCAGCCTCAAGATAGATCCAAAATCAAGCGTATCGCTTGCGAGTTCTATGACGGGAATGCCCCTGAAGCCGGCCGCTTTGAGAACGTTGAGTTTTCCGTATCCCCAAGTGGGATTGGGCACCACCCCTGTGAATTGGTCGTTGGTGGCGGAAGTCAGCAGTTTGTTCTTCACCTGATAATTCTTGAGAGTGGGATCTTGTTGGAGAAGTAGTGCAACGGCCCCGGCAACATGCGGAGAAGACATGCTTGTGCCGCTGAACATGTCATAGCTCCCGCTCAGTACAGAAGACATCACCATGCCACCCAGACCGCTGATATCCGGCTTGAGAGCGCCGTCTCTTCTCGGTCCGACACCGCTGAAGGTTGAAATATCGTCAACCGCACCGTACCCCGCCCGGTTGTTGTAGGAGGCAACAGTAATGGCGCTGTCGGCTCCCGCAGGGATGCCGAAGGTGATGGAAGGATCGACGTCCGTCAGAAAGCGAACATTATAGTTTCTTTCCCACCACAAATCGACGCGTCCCCCGTCCGGCAGATTGTTCCCCGGCGCAGCAGAGAATTCCAGCACCATGTTCACATCGGTAAAGACGCGAAAATTGATGTAGATCTGATTGTCGCCGTTGAGGGGGGAGTTGATTTTCGTCGTCACGGATACGATCGCCCAGTCGAACGCGTAGACGATAGTGGAATCAACAGCCGGAAAGAGGGCAACGAAAAAGGGGTCATCAGCTTCCTTGATCCGCAGAACCATGCGGTCGTTGCCTCCGTACCAAATGTCCATCGGAATGAAATAGCCGGCCCCGGACACGGAGCACTCCACCGTTCTGGGAGAAGAGGTTGTCACCACCGCTGACGCGTGCCTCTGACTCTGAGCTTCGTTCCCTGCCGCGAGGGCAAGGATGCCCCCCGCCGCCACATCGGCGTTGATCGCCTGTTCAAACAACGTTGTGCCGTCATGGGGCCCAAGGTTGGTGCCTTGGCTCGTGTTGATCACAAAGCGCTTTCCGAGGCTGTTCGCTTTTGCGCGTATGTAATCGTAGCCGTCGAGCGTCCCCACGGTTGTCAGGCCGCGGTTGAAGAGGTCATCCCCACGGTTCGATACCATGATGATGTCGGCTTCGGGGGCCATACCCACGTAGGTTTTCGAAGGCAGCCCATTCCCTGCGGCGATCCCGGCCACGTGCGTCCCATGTGCATAGGCATCGTACATGGACCAGGTCTTCGCGTTAATAGCCGCGGAGTCCTTTTCGATGCCGTAGGTAAAGCCGGCAGGAGGAAGGCCTCCACCCGTCGCGTATTGATCCCACACGGAGAGAATGCGCGTCTTCCCATTGGCGGTCTTGAAATTCGGATGGTCAGTGTTGATACCGGTATCCGTGAAACCGATGATGACTCCTTTACCGGTCAGACGCCTTGTCGTATCGGCGAAGGAATGCAGAACATCGGCACCGGTTTTTGCCAGACTCTTGTCGAGAGATGAAAAGAGGGGACGGGATGCTTCGATATAGCGGACAGCGGATTGCTGTGCAACGCCCCCGACGGCTGCGGCCGGCAGGAGGGCTGTGTAGATATTGCCGTGCCTCGACCCCACTGTCCCGCCGAGGGATTTGACGTAAGCAGAAATATCGGTGGAGGATTCGATGAGAACCCCCACGACGTCGCCCAGATCTTTTGGCGCGAGTTTTCCCGCTTCGTGGTACTCAATCGACGTCATGGGAATCTGCGGAAAACGTTCCCGGGAGAGAATCGCCTGTTGGAGGAGAGGATCGACCTTGCGTTTGGCCTGAGGTTCGAGAAGGTTGAGACTTTGCGATAAGGCGTCGGATGCCAGCACAACCATGAAGAAGGCAGCAAGTGCTTTTTTCATGACACGTTTCCCTCCCTTTCAGGATAACGACAAAGAACGCGGTCCAGATGACCGTAACGGTGCTGCCATCCTCCTTCATGCTTGAGCATGACGATACAGGTGTCCCCCGACCACACGACGCGGCGTTTTCGTCGGAATCCCTTAGCCGGTCATTTGATCCCAGCGCAATGCGATTCCACGATCACATTGCCAAATCATATCCGGTAAAGATCTATTCTCCCGGCCAGAGCCAGCCGAATGTACCGGCTGTCAACATTCCATAGATCAGTCCGTCCACGGTCGCCCGGAATGTCCGGCCCCATCCGCGCTTGAACCAGATGGCATCCGACCACTGGGCAACAGAGTAGCAGGCGAAAGCGGTGAATCCCGCAAAGCGAAAGACAGAAAGATACGGCGCGCCCGGTCCGAGAGCCCTGCCCGCGATGTATGCGGCAAATATTCCCACAATAACCGTGAAGACAAACCACTGCACGAGACTCGAGCCCATACCCGTCATTCCGCTTCCCCACATCACGAGGTAGGCGCTTGGTCCTTTTTCCATCTTTGCCTTGAACTCGGGCGAGCTCCGTTCCTGGCGGGAAGTGGTATAGGGAATAAAATATTCACCCGCAGGGAGATTGAAACCGCGCAATGCATCCATCATCTTATCTTCGTCCGGAACTTTGTTGAAGTCCTTCGCGTGATAATTCAACGCCATATGGACAATCGAACTGGCGATGAAGACGAAAACCGCCGAAAGCAGAATCGGCAGCCAAAGGGCGAAAATGGATACCATGGTTCCTCCTTCAATGTAATTACCGTTGAGAGTGGCGTGAGTTTGAAAAGGGTTCAGGGTTCAGGGTTCAAGGTTCAAGGTTCAAGGTTCAGGGTTCAAGGTTCAAGGTTCA
>CAZRPU010000101.1:0-5136 GCA_964602055.1 uncultured Ignavibacteriaceae bacterium | reverse complement strand
GCCTTGCATCTTTTCTCAGAATTTCTTCATTATTATCATAGTGTTGCTGAAGGTTCCATACGGATTTTCCCACCCCACCTGGTTTCATCGGATTTTCTCCCCTTCGCGTGATCCTCCGCCATTCCTCACCACAATCATTCCACAAACACAAAAGGAGGCATCAAATGTTTGCCATTAATCACGCCGCGACTGCTTTGTTGCTCAAAAAGAAATATGATTCCGTTTCAATGATCTGGCTTCTCGTTTCGGTGCAGTTCATGGAGCTACTTTGGGTCGTGTTCAACTACCTGGGTATCGAAAAAACAACGACCGAGACCGTTGTTGAATATGTTGGACACGTGCATCTTTCCCACATGCCGTATTCTCATTCAGTACTAACGATGATAGGGGCCGGTATTCTTGCTTGGCTGGTCCTGGCGTACTTTTTCAAAAAACCGCTTATCGGGGCCGCCGTCGGCTTAGGAATTGTCTCTCACCTCGTACTCGACCTTCTGACACATGCACCCGATATGGCCCTTATCCCTGCCGAAGGGGCGACAAAGATCGGCCTGGGCCTCTATTCCCTTTTCCCTGCCGGCGCGTTCCTTCTGGAAACGGGATATGGTGTGTTCTGTTGGTGGATTTACAAAGGTTCGCGAAGCCTTTTGGCCACCATTCTCTTTTTCAACCTGGCAAATCTCTCGATGTTCTTTGCTGCTATTCCGGGTCCTGAGGGATTTCTTGCCGGCAAGCCCGTGCTTCTGACAAGTCTCATCCTCGTTCAAATCGTTGCTACTCTCGTACTGGTGGGAGTCTTCAGCAGGAAAAAGGAGCAGTCGGAAGGGGAATCATCGAGGAGAACTGCCGCCCACGAAAGCAGGATTCAATCGGCATAACCTGGAGGAAGCGGTCGCAATCCGGATGGAGCTTTTCGTGGGGTCACTGTTGACTGTCTCTGACTTAAAGCCTCGCCTCATTCATTCTCGGCTGAGAAGACCAGAGAGTGTAAGGCCAACCCTTCGCCTTACCTCACCACCGCCATTTTGCGTGTCTCCGTTGCAAGCCCCGTTTCCAGCCGGTAGAAATAGATTCCGCTGGGATGGCCTGCAGCGTTCCAGGCGACCGTGTGCGTACCTGCAGGAAGTACACCATCGGCAAGCACTGCTACTTCCCGCCCGAGGAGATCAAACACCCTCAGACTGACCCTGGCGGCGGCCGACAACCGATAGCTGATCATGGTCTCCGGATTAAACGGATTCGGATAATTCTGCTCCAAACTCAGCGTACCGGGAAGCAATGCCGCTGTTGGTGCGGATGTGAGAATCGGACTCCTCAGCAGGAAGACTCCTTCACTCAGTACATCACCCTCGACGCCGGACGAGTTGCGCGATTCGACAAACAACATGAGGCCGTTCGCGGTGACAAATTTGAAGCCCCGATACGTATAGGGGTCATACTCCTGGTTCCGGAGCCGCAAGCAGTCGAACGTTTGGCCTCCGGGGATGATGAGTGTACCGTACCCATCCACGATGTAATCCATCGGAAAGCTGTTCCCCCCTGAATTGGTGAAAATGCTGTTCACAAATGTGGAGTCTGTGGAATTATGCTGAAAACGTATAGAGTCGCCGTAGGTAATCGGAAAGTTGAACCAGAGCTCGGCGGGCGACATGTGGCTGATATGAACGGTATCGGCTTCACGGGTGTATTTGCCCAGGGTCTGCATTCTCCCTCCCTGAAATTCGTTCACTTCCTGGTCGAAGTCCGCTCCTCCGCTTGGAATGGTGAGCACACTCGAGGCGGCAGGAAACCGCGGGGCAAGATGAGGAACCGCGGCGGTTGACTGAATCGTATCGGTGTGGAAGAGGAAAAACTTCATGCCGCTGAAATCATAGACCCGCGGTCCGCCTTTCAGGCCTACGTTCACCGTCGGCCTATTGGCTGTTGTATCCATGTGAAGCTGCAGCCTGTTGCCCGGCGTGAAGAGCGGTTCAATGGAGGATTGCGGCACGGTGATTTGACCGAACAATGATGAGACGGATCCGCACATCAACAGAGCAAGCACGAAACGGTACATGCATCCTCCTTGCGAGGGGCCGATTGGCACCATCCCCTGTTCATTCAATACAGTTGTGTGAGAGAGAAAGAGTCCCGAAGGACCGGCGTTGAAATGATGGTGAAGAACGTAGCCGATTTCCGCAAGGAAAGCAAGGGAGAACTGGACAAACGATATGGTGATGTGATCTCGAACAACCCGCCCTGGGCATAGACGCTGACTTACTTCCGCAGGCCCCACAGGTGCCGGAGGATCATGATTTGCTCTGAGCGAGGTTGGTCCGAAAGATCACGCACCTCCACTCCTCCGGAACTTGCTCCGATGATCCCGCCAATCACGGTGCCACCCAGCGTGCCCACGATAGCACCACCGATCGTTGCGAACCCCGGTCCAAAATCGATCGAAATAAATGCATTGGGGTCAGGCGCCGGTTTCTTGTATGACATCCGTCCGACTAGCGCTCCCGCCACTGCACCTGTCAATGCACCATATCCAGCCCCTTTCCAAAAACCTCCTTCGCTTACGCGAAACACAGAATGCACGGAATCGACAGGTACCACCAGGGTATCGCTGCCTTTCAGCATGGTCAGATCTTGCGTAACATCGAGGGGGATGTATTCCCGAAGCGTATCGCCCCGGGTGAGAACCACATTCCAGGATTCCTGAGCGTCAGCGAACGAAACAAGACTCCACAGCAGGACAAACAGAGGAACTCTCGAAATTGCTCTCATCGCGGCCTCCTTTCACCATAGTGATTTTCCAGACATACTCCATCATCACGGCGGAAGTCGTCACAGAATTGTCACAAATCTGTCACAATATTTCCTGCATGGGGAACAAGGTGCTCAAGCTGGAGGGTCACGGTGAAAGAGAAAAAGCCCCTGGGGAGGGGCTTTCTTGTCTCACAAAGAATCTTTATCAATCGAAGGAGGCCTTGCCTAGCGCGGTTTGTTCTCCCACAGCACGTTCACAATTTTCCATTCTCCGTTCCATTTCGCCAGGTGCATGTAGTCAATCCACCCTGACATGATGGCCTTCACGCTTGCGGTGTTGTTGTAGATATCCAGAATGAAAACGTCTTTCTGCTGTTGCTCGACGGGAGTCTTCTTTCCACCTCCGCGCCGGACACCCTGAACGAGATTGCTTGCACCCATGGTGCTCAGCCAGTTCTTTCCTGAAGCCTCGTCGGTGAGAACGATTCTTTTGGCGAGCTCGGGATGCAATGCCCGGTCCATTCGCTCCGCATTTGCCTCGTACCATCCCTCGACGTAATCGAGTGCCGTTTTCCTGATCGCAGCAGAATCCGCCGATGTCTGGGCGTGAGCCGCAAGGGCCAGACAGGTGAGCATCACCACCAGCAAACCTTTCATGCGTTCCTCCGAGATGATTGTTGAACACCCTGTATTCGACGGGCGCGGAGAAAAGTTTCGCAAGTTCAGGGTTTTGTTTCTACCTCATCAAAGCCATTTTCTTCACGTTGACTCCGGAGCCTGTTTGCAGCCGGTAAAAATACATGCCGCTTGGGAATCCGGATGCGTTCCAGACCGCCTGATGGGATCCTGCTGAAACGGTTTCATCGACCAGCGTTGCCATTGTTCTTCCCAGCAGGTCGTGGATGGTCAGTTTCACGGCAGTGGCAGCCGATAACTGAAAACCGATCACCGTTTCGGGGTTAAACGGATTCGGATAGTTCTGCAACAGACGGAAAGAGCCGGGAAGGTTCTTCTCTGGCGAAACGGTGGTGACGGGATTGAGAAAAGCCATGTCGTCGACAATGAGTTCTGTTCCGAACTGCGGATTCGATGTAAGGCTTGTGGCGACCATAATATAGAGCGAATCCGGTAATGTCGACGTTGTGATCCGCAGGGGGAATTCCAGATACGTAAACTGTGCGTAGGATGAATCGATCTTGAAGGTGCAGCTGTCCGTCGCCGCGACGACCGTGTCTCCTTTCGTCAGTCCCACGATCAGATAGGCCGTATCTCCCGGCATGATAGTGGATCTCACCCAGGCCCCAAAGCGCGTCGGCGTCTGCGTAAAACTGAACCCGGTCTGCAAAATGGCCGCTCCGGGTACACCTCCCATTATTATATACACGGTTTTTACGCGCATGGCGTAACTTCCAGAATGGCCGGGAGTGACAGAATCGACGCTGATATATGAAGGATTGTTGCTTGTCTCCCAACCGACAGGATTGATATTCCCGCTACTGTCAGTAGCCCAGTTTTCAAATCCGTTATTGGTGATTTGGGAGAAGCAGACGGAGGAAAAGAGGAGGAAGGAGACCGTGAGAGACAAGAGCCTCATCTGTGGATCCTTTCAGATGTGAATGACGATGGAAAGACGGCGTATCGGATCAAGCTGGTGAGGAACATACTGAAACGGCGGGAGCAAAGCAAATGCGGGAATCACAGTCAGGTATCGCAAAAGGATGCGAAAAAGCGGGTCTGGGAATGAGACAGACGGTGAAATGTGAAAAGTGAAACGCGAGACGTGAGAAGAAAAAAACGGATTAGGTCACTCCCGCGTATTTTTAGCGGGAGTAGCGGGAGTCGGATGAATGGTGGAATCCCTGTCGCGCTGCCCTGAAGGGTCAGCGCTCGTACGAAGAAAGCATCGTGAACGATGCTAAAAAGACACAAAAGCCGCCGGAATCACGGAATGTGCGTTGGAAAATTCGCTGGTGCGTTTAATTGCACGACCGTGAATTGATAAGAATGCACTGCACGTCAAGTCGTGCAATTTCAGGCTGACTTGAACTTGAGACAAACAAGTGCGGTGGCGATTAAATCGTGCGTTTGATTCCGGCGCAGAGTTCTCTTTTGGTTCTTTTCTCTTACAAGAGAAAAGAACAGATACGTTGCCGAGTGATGAGTATTCCATGAATGAACGCAGTCTTCACAAATCGGCGGACGAAAATCCTAGAATCCGGTCTACACTCTTTTCATTCCTCACCTCTCTCCTTCATTTCAGTAATGACTTTTTTTCCATCTTCCCTTGCATCTTTCCGCAGAATGCTTTGATTAAAAGAAAGCAGTCTTATCGTAATAAACAGCAATCATGGAGAAGAAATGAAAGCAGCAATCTACAAGCAGTACGGTCCC
>CAZRPU010000100.1:0-5252 GCA_964602055.1 uncultured Ignavibacteriaceae bacterium | reverse complement strand
GGAATGAAGAAGCGGCGAAGTTAGCCGACGAAATGATCCATCAGGTCGATCGCTTTGTCAATATGACACAGGAGATCCTCGACTTCACGCGGGGCGTGAGTTCGTTGAATATCACGGATGTCGAGTTCGGAGAAGTGATGGAGAATGTGCTGACGTTCATCGAAAAAGACCTGGTGAAGAACAACGTCGAGCTTGTACGGGAAGTCTCGTTCAAAGGGAAGATCAAGATGGATCAGGACAAAGTTGTCCGGGTCTTCTATAACATTGCAAGCAACGCCCGTGACGCCATGCCCCAGGGGGGCAAACTCTTTGTGAGAACCCAGCAGAGCAACGGCTTTGTCAGGATCGAATTCACCGATACGGGAAGCGGCATGCCGGACGAAGTGAAGAAAAGGCTTTTCGAGCCGTTCATGACTTATGGAAAGAAGCACGGTACAGGTCTGGGCATGGCCATTGTGAAAAAAGTCATCGACGACCACAAGGGTAAAATCGAAATCGACAGCGAATTGGGAAAAGGAACCACTATTCGGATCTACTTCCCGGTTTAAGTTTTTCCGACGCTCTTCCCCTCCTCCCGCTTTCTTGTTTCATTCCGCCATTCTTCTGAAAGGAGCTCCCATGGAATCCACCGGCCTCACTCTGCGCCATCGCCTTGCACACTGGAGAGAATTCTTCTTTGCCCAAAAATACCGCTTTGATCTCGGGCAATCATTCCTTGTGATCGTGAATTTTACGCTTCTCATAATCACGGCAAGCGACAAGCTGCAGCTCTTTTTCGGCATTCCCCGGCTCCGGGAACTGTTGTTCGTCATTGTCCCGCTGGGCTTCCTCGGCGTTTGGTTGTTCGGCTATTTCATGGACAGGGTTGTCCGTGCAGCGCAAATGGCTGAACGGCAGTCGATGAAACGCAGCGAGGTATGGTCGAGACACAACGAGCAAATGGAAAGGATGGAGATTGCTCTGAGGGAAATGAAGGCGCTTCTGTTGAAGAAGACACGTTCCGCGGCGAAGAAGCGGCAACGGAAGACGCCGATGCGGTAAAAAAAACTCCCGGCATGCCGGGAGTCAATGACAAAAAGACGTGTTGGGTCTCAGGATCCGATGCCCAGATATCCCATCGCCAGCGCCCACACGCCCCACAAGCCCATTGCGTATGCGATTCCGGTGGAACTCGGTTTTCCGGTGATTTTCGCCAGCCCCACACCTAAGACAAACGCCTGCCAGGCCGCAAAAACATCGAGCCGCGTTAGGATCCGGTGCATGGAACTGGTGACGTCGTACTCGGAAAAAATGGCGAGTGCTGCACTCGGGGTCGCATAGAGGGAATTCATTCCAAAGATCATCAACATTGTCACAATGGAGCCAAGGACGGCAATCCATGCTGAAGTCCCGTACATCGCCAGATACGATCCATATCCTTCTGACGACTTCATTGCAAACTTTCCAACGAGCCAGAACACGAGGGCGCCGGCAAAGAAGTACGCGGTCATGACAACAGCGATGGAAATCCCTCCGATGATAATGAACACCCGCCCCATGCTTTCCATCTGATTTGCAATCTGATCAGCCTGCGCTTGGGTCATTTCTCCCTTATCGACGCGCTGTTGCATTGCCTTGGCCTGAGCATCGGCAATCTGCTGCGTCAGAGTCGGATTCGAAAAGATCAAAAAGACGGCAAGCACTCCAAGAAGAACCAGCACGAGCCAGGGCATGACCCAGAATTTTCCTTTCGACGGAGATCCGACAATTCCGTCAAACGCCTCCGAGGGCGCTGCAAAAACATTCATCACGCGACTGCCAAACGACTGAGTGGGTTCAACAGAGGTTGGTTCCTGATTCTCCATACGTTCCTCCAGTGAGAGTATTTGAACAAAGGTTGAGAGGTCGCTCGATTGCAAGCAACATAAGGTAAGTATTTTCGATACACGGAGCAAAGGTCAGGTTGACATTCGGGGGAGAAAAAGATATATTCGAAAGGTTTAGTATGTACAGTTTCGCTGGAATACCCAAAAAAAGCCATTAGGGGAATCCCGACCTCAGGAACCAGAATCCCGTCCATGAATCCTGCTGAGCTGGAAGAACAAAAACGTAAAGTCGAAGAGCTCAAGAAGAAGATCCTCGAACAAAAGCGGAAGACGGCCGACGCGTCCGTAGACGTCGAGAAGCGCGCGGAAGAGGCCCGGAAAGCAGAGGAAGAAGCGCGAAAACGGGAGGAAGAAGAGGCCCGGAAGAAGGAAGAAGAGGAAGCCGCAAGAAAAGCCGAGGAAGATGCTCGCCTGAAGGAAGAAGAAGAACGCCGTAAGGAGGAAGAGGAAAGACGGAAAGCGGAAGAAGAAGCTATTCGCAAAGCGGAGAATGAGGCAAAGCGGAAAGCGGAGGAAGCCGCCAGGTTGAAGGAAGAGGAAGATCGGCAGGGTGCCCTCGAAGAAGCGAAGAAAGAAGCGGAAATTGCTGCGCAGAGGAGGGCGGAGGAGGAAGAGCGGCGCAAGGAAGAAGAGTCACGGCGCAAAATAGAAGAAGCGCGGCGGAAAATTGAAGAACAAAAGCGCAAAGAAGCTGAGCAGAAAAAACAGGAAGAAATCCGCAAGAAAAAAGTAGAAGAAGAAGAGCGCAAGAAAGCCGAAACCAAGAAATCTGCAGCCCCTGCAGGCAAGGCCCATGCGAGCCCGGCCGCCATTCAGGCATACCTCTCGGCTCTTAAACAGGCATGGGCAGACGGAAACCTGAGCAAGGATGAAGAAGTCCTTCTTGCGACACTCAGAAAATCCCTGGGGATCACACCGGAAGAACATGCAGGACTTGAGCAGGAAGTACAGCTCGAAATCTACCTTGAAGCCGTTGTCAATGGATGGAAAGACGGTTCCATTTCACCGGAGGATTCGGAACACCTTGACTTGCTTCGTGAGAAATTCCGAATCTCGGCCGATGAACACCTTCGGATGGAAAAACAGGTGAGGAACGAGATTCTCAAGCAGCGGGCGTAGAAGACGATTGATACGCCATGGCCTGAAGAGCTGTGATGCGCTTGTCGATGGGGGGATGAGTGCCAAAAATATCCGCAAAAAATCCTTCCTTGGAATTCAGAGATTTTCCCATCGGATCTGTTATGCAGAGGTGAGCTGAGCCGCGCTTGATCGAAGCTGTCGGCTCAGCCGCTCGATCAATTTTTCTCAGGGCGTTCGCCAGCCCCATGGGATTTCTTGTCAACTCCGCCCCCGATGCATCCGCAAGGTACTCCCTCTTCCTTGACACTGCCATTGCCATCATTTGGCCAATCAGAGGAGCAAGGATGATGCCGATAAGCCAAACCACAAAGAAAAGCGCCCCGAGCTGACCCGACGATTTTGAGCTACGTTTTCTCCCCCTGCCATACCACATGGACCGCCTTGCCCAATCGGAAAGAAGGAGCACGGCCCCCATCAGGGCAGCAATAACGGTCATGAGTCTGATATCGTAATTACGAATGTGACTCATTTCGTGGGCAATGACACCCTGGAGTTCCTCCCGCGTCAATGAATCGAGAAGTCCCTGAGTAACCGCAATGCTGCTGCTCGCAGGGTCTTTTCCCGTAGCGAAGGCATTCGGATCCTGATCGGGAATCACATAGACAGCCGGGCGCGGAAGGCCCGAGGCGATTGCCATTTCATCGACAACATTGATAAGCTGCCGGTGTGTGGGATCAGTCTCATTCGCAGGTACGGCCCCGGCGGAACTCAGAACCGCGGAAGGGCCGCTCCGAAGGCTCCAAAAAGCGGATCCAGTTCCCAGAGCAATGGCAGCGATTGTCCCCAAGGGCATGAATCCCTCCGGACCGAGCGAATCGTTCAGATAGAAATCGAAGCCAAGGCCGAGCAGAGCAAGAAACAACACGAAACCGATCATCACAACAATCGTGAGCCTGCGGTTATGCCCCTGCTGCTCATAGATATTGCGCCGGGTAAACGGAGAGGGGAGAGTCATGGTCTCAGGGAGAGATCGACCTTTGGCACTTCCCGTTCCGCCGCCACTTGGATTTCGAATAATTCAGCAGCGGTAAAGCGGAAGAGCGAGGCAATAATGTTGCCAGGGAATGTTTGCTGGGAAATATTAAATTGCGTAGCGATATCATTATAGAATTGACGCGCGAAAGAAATCTTGTTTTCCGTGCTTGTCAATTCCTCCTGCAATTGTTTCACATTTTCATTCGATCGGAGAGCGGGGTAGTTTTCCACCAGGGCGAAGAGCTTGGAAAGGGCTCCGGTAAGTACGTTCTCCTTGGCAGCAGCGTCGGCCACGCCTGTGGCCGAGACGGCTGAATTCCTGGCCTGAATCACTTTTTCCAGGGTATCTTGTTCAAACTGCATCTGGCCCTTGACTGTTCCAACAAGGTTGGGGATCAGATCATGTCGTCTTTTCAGCTGGACATCGATCTGCTTCCATCCATTGGTTGTCTGGTTCCGGAGGGTGATGAGGCTGTTGTATTTGGCGACAACCCAGAGGACGAGAAGGACGAAGAGGGCGATGAGGATATAGAAGAACAGCATAGCGAACTCCTTGATCGTGATAAAATGAAAATTAGATGATGGGTTCTGGAAAGTCAATTCCGGCGTTGAAAAGGGGCTTGTTTTCGAAGGTTTTTTGCACGCAGGAGTTCAACGAAAAGTTGAAGGAAAGAGAGATTCTTATTGACTTTTGGGAAGAAGCACAGTATATTAAAAGCCCCATAAGATTGGGAACTCCGTGTAAACGGGGATTCTTTGAAGAGACTGACTGTGAATGCCCATGCAATTGATGGGCATTTTTGTCGTTATCAAAGGTGTTCTTTGAAAAAGTGTGTACAGCCTCGAGTCAATCGAGATGAGGTAGTTCAACCTTACCTCATGTGAAACAGAATGAGGTTAGGCTCAAACTTGAAGTTGAGAATCAATTCTACAACGGAGAGTTTGATCCTGGCTCAGGACGAACGCTGGCGGCGTGCTTAACACATGCAAGTCATACGAGAAAAGGGTAGCAATATCCTGAGTACAGTGGCGCACGGGTGAGTAACACGTAGGCAATCTGCCTTTAGGACGGGAACAACCACGCGAAAGCGTGGCTAATACCCGATAATGCAGCGGCACCGCATGGTGACAGTTGTTAAATCCCGCAAGGGGCCTATTGATGAGCCTGCGTCTGATTAGCTAGTTGGTGAGGTAACGGCTCACCAAGGCTACGATCAGTAGCTGGTCTGAGAGGATGGTCAGCCACACTGGGACTGAGATACGGCCCAGACT
>CAZRPU010000099.1:4686-5402 GCA_964602055.1 uncultured Ignavibacteriaceae bacterium | reverse complement strand
CGAAGGGCGGCGGAAACTCAATGGATTCGATTTCCGTCATGGTGGGGACCGTCGTCTTCTTGAAATCGCGCAGCACAACGGATTCACCCAGGTATTCGTTGATCAAGCCATCGACGGAAAAGACAAGTTGATAGTTGAAAGGCGGGCGCGGATGCTGCGGCAGTCCGCCGACGCGAACATGGATGGAATCCACGGATTCGAACAGTTCTGCTCCCTTCGAGGCAAGTACGTTCGCGAACCCGGGTGCCAATCCGCAATTGGGCACGATGGTGACTCCGCGCTCTTTGGCTTGAGCGTGGAGAGTCCTCTGACGTTCAACGACACTTTGATTGCCGCCCAGGTCACAAAAATGCACGCCTGCTTCAATGCTTGCCTTGGTCAGCATGAAGTTGTTGCGGTATGACACAGCCCCGATGACACAATCATGGCCTGCCATTGCTGAGAGCACGTCATCGTAATACTCAACGTTCAGTTTCTTCGTCTGAATGAGAGAAGAGCCGATACGTTGCGCGGTCTGGGTGGCCCGCTCTTCGTCCAAGTCAGCCAGCGTAATGCGTTTGACGCCTTTGGATTTTGCAAGATCATACGCGACTGCACTGCCCATGAGTCCGGAACCGAGAACGAGGAAATTCATTTAGGTAGGTATCAGTTATTAGGTGATCGTTATTAGGTAATAGTTATTAGGTGATTCGGGTTTCGGATTCAAGGAAAGGTTT
>CAZRPU010000099.1:0-4676 GCA_964602055.1 uncultured Ignavibacteriaceae bacterium | reverse complement strand
TTCACTGTTCACTATTCACCACTCTTCGCCCTTCACCCTTCACTTTCTTATCTCCCCTGTTTCCATACTCCAAAACAGGAGATCCAATTCGTCCAACGGGATGCCGATCCGTCGAGAAAACTTCATGAACTGCTTTTCGATCGCAAGATACTTCTTTTTGGAAAGCGATTCGGGTATGGCGCGGATAACTTTAAAGCGCTTGAGGTTCCGTAAAATATGCCTGTCAAGGATCGCCAATCCGCCGTTTCTGCCGATATTCCGAAGAAAATGTGTGGCTTCTTTGTAGCCCAATCCAAGAACATTCTGAACCAGCCAATCCCGCAACTCTGAAGAATCCGATATGTCCGTGATTGCCCGCTCAATGGCCTGAAAATTCTCACGGGCTTTCAAAAGATGCCGTGATTTTGTTTTGTGAAAACGAATATACTGGACGGGATCTCGCAGAATCGGCTCAGGATCTCCACCGCGTTGTTCGAATTGAATGGAGCGCAGTGCTTTCACCGCCTTATCTGCATGCTCCGCGCTCGATTGCGGTGTCAGAAGGCAGTAAGCAAGCTCATAGAAATATTCAGAGGGCTGGACACCCGCAAAGTCCTGTAGTCGGGATCGTATAAGTTGTTTTCGAACTTCGTGAAGAGCCCGAAGATCATCGAGCGGATCAACCTTCTTCATGATGCCAATGCGATCGAAACACTTTCGCCTTTCCTGAGAGTACGCACTAATCCGTCTCTCTCAAGAGACTTGATGAGACGAAGGAGCCAGGCCTGATCCCGGCCATTGAATCCCGGTAGGACTTGTTTTCCTAGTCCCGAAAGTGGAGTTGGCCTGTTTTGTTTTCTGAGTTCCTCAACGATCCGGCCACGGTAGATCCGGTTCGGGATTCCCTTCCGCCCCGGCTCGCGCTTAGAAGATGTTGATGCACGGGAATGTAGCTTGTAGGCTCCCGGGCAAAGACGTGCGAGGGGGCACTCGCCACACCGCGGGTTTGAGGCCGTGCAAACGAGGGCGCCGAGTTCCATCAGCCCCTGGTTCCATTCGTACACTTGCCGCTTTGGCAGAATGCGTTCAGCGGTCTTCCAGACATCCCTTTTGGTTTGCGGAAAAACCCTTGAAAGCACGCGGGCAATGTTCGTGTCAACGACGGGTACTCGTTGGTCGAAAGCAAAGCAAGCGACTGCGTTCGCCGTGTATCGCCCGATGCCGGGGAGCTGTTTGAGGATCCCCGGGTCAGACGGGAGCCGGCCGCCGTATTCTTTCTGAATGATCCGGGCAAGCAATTGAAGCCGTACAGACCTGTTATTGTAACCCATTCCGCGCCAGGCCATAATCACTTCCCCGGCGGTAACGCGCGCCAGCGAGGAAAATGTCGGGAAACGCTTCAGAAAAAGGGGATATTTCTCCAGGACCCTACTGACCTGGGTTTGCTGAAGCATGACCTCGGAAAGGAGGATCTTGTACGGATCTCTGGTTGAGCGCCAAGGGAGCTGTCTGGAAGCGGATAGATACCAGCGCAGCAGCCGTTTCCGCATCTCAGCGGCTTTTGATGTCCGGGGAGACATTCTGGCCTGCGAGTTTGCGGACAATTGCGGCGTTTCCTTCGAGCGAATCGAGCAGAGCAAGCTCTGCCGGCGTGACCCACTTCACCTGCTCAAAAACGTTGTTGCGAAGCTCCCCCGTGAAATCCGTGATCGTGCAGTAGGCGACTTCATAGGTTCCGCCGTCGTCATAGTGCGATTGCAGCGTTTCAATATTGTCAATGCGCATTACGTGAAGGGAAAGTTCCTCGAACAGCTCCCGTTCGAGACATTGAGCGAATGTTTCGCCCGGTTCCACTTTTCCGCCGGGGAATTCCCACTTCAATTCATAACGGCTGCCCCGCTTTCTCTGGCAGGCGAGGATTTTTCCGTTCTTTTTCAGTATGCCGACAGCGACCTTGGTCATCAGGAAAAAATATAGAGAAAAGTGCCACCGATTCCAAAGCAGCGCGTTTAAGACGGGATCTATGGAAACCGTTCCAACGGTTTTCATCCTTATCTCGTCAACCATCACCTCTTGAAACCCATTCCTGTTTATTGCTTTTCGCAGCCCCTTTAATTACTTTGAGTCGTGATTTTTCTCCTGCGGCATCGACGCCGCGGACTTCGGATACGGCTCCTGGCATTCCAGACGGACGCTGCATGCCCCGCTATTCGCTCGACGAGCTTCGACATATCTTTGCCAACAGCGCAGACTTCAACGATCTTTTCGAGGCATTTCAGGACGCCCTTGAGCAGAAAATCCGGGAAGTGGAGCTGTATCGGCTCCTTTTTTGGAACAATGCCCTCAGTCCGGATGAGCTCTGCCTTTTCGGGGAAAAGCTCGCGAGCGAATTTCCCGAGATCGCCTATGACACCTACATGTGGCTTGCCAGCGTCTTCGAAGTGACCTACTCGGCCTACGACAATTTTGAACTCGCCATAAAATACTATCGTAAATCGGCCTCTGTGAAGCCGAACGAACCCGATCCGTACCTTGACGCCTGCGATTGCTACGACCCGGATCTGAATATCCCTCCGGTGGAAGTACTCATTGATTTCGTCAAGGACGGGCTCCGCAATGTCGGGAACCGGAAGTCGCTTCTTCTGCGCTTGGCGCGACTCTACGAACTGAGCGGCGACGAAGAACAAAGCGAGTACTACCGCCGCCTGGCGGATGAAGAGGGAGACCCCCGGCCCGAATGAATTCGCTTCAACGATCCCCCGTAACGGGGTATTTCTTTATTTTGGTGGCTGTGGTATTCTGGGGCGGATCAGCGTCTATCGCCAAATTTCTGTTCAGCACGCGATTTGATACGCTGATCATCACTCAAACGCGATCTTCCATTTCGTTTATCCTCATTGCGCTTTACTTCCTGATCAAAGACAGGGGGGTTTTTCGGATTGAAAAGTTGGACCTGCCGAAATTCGTTTTGGCCGGAGTGATAGGAATTGCTGTAACGAATTTCACGTACTATTACACGGTTCAGGAGGCGACCGTTGCGGCGGCCATTTTGCTGCAATACACGGCACCTGTGCTCGTCATGTTGTACGTGGTGTTTATCACCCGCGAGGAGGCGCTGAATGGAGCAAAGGTTCTTGCGTTGATTCTGTCTCTCGCGGGATGCTGGCTGGCGGTAGGCGGAGGGGACTGGTCGGCCATCCAGCTTCGGGGTTGGACACTTGTCTCCGGCATTGCCTCCGCCGTTTGCTACTCGTTCATGCTGCTGATGAGCAAGCACCTTCTGAAGAAATATTCGGTGTGGACAACCTTGACCTACGCATTTGGATTCTCGACGTTGTTCTGGCTTTTTGTGAATACCCCGTGGCAAATCGCGCAGGAGGGGTATACGCTGCATGATTGGGGCGTTCTGTTCCTGTTCGCGGTGATTTCGATCCTCATTCCGCACAGCATGTTCACATCCGGGCTTCGGCTGTTGGAGGCAAGCACGGTTGGCGTGGTCACCACGCTCGAACCGGTCGTCGCCATTGTGATCGCGTATTTTGCCCTCGGAGAGTCGCTCAACGGAACTCAGGTGCTCGGCGGGCTTGCTGTCGTTTCTGCGGTTGTGTTATTACAAGCGCACGCATTGTTCCGGCGGAAAGGGAGAGGAGCTCTGAATGGCAAGTGAAAAAAGAGCGCGGCGGCTCAAGGAGGTGATCGCAAAACGTCAGCCGGACCTGACCGTAGTCATGGAAAACATCCACGACCCTCATAACGTCAGCGCCATGCTTCGGTCGTGCGATGCGGCCGGAGTGATGCAAGTTCAACTGGTGTATACGAACGAGGAATTTCCTTCTATCGGCAAAAAGAGTTCGGCGAGCGCCGGCAAGTGGATCGCACGCCGCAAATTCCGCTCTCCGGCCGAATGCGCTTCCGCACTTCATGCCGAGGGATTCACCATTTGCGCCACGCACCTTGGGGTCCGTTCCGATTCATTGTATACTCTGGACCTGACCGGCAAAGTGGCGCTCGTGTTCGGAAACGAGCACAGGGGCGTTTCGGATGAATTCGCAAAACTGGCGGACCGGAATTTCCAAATTCCCATGTTCGGAATGATCCAGAGTCTCAACGTCTCGGTAGCCTGTGCTGTGACGTTGTTTGAAGCGGTACGGCAGAGGATGGGGCGCGGCGGCTATGATACTCCGAAGCTGAGCCCCCAGGAATTAAACGCACTCCTGAAACAATGGAACGGACATTGAAGACTCTGCGATCCGAAACGGAGCAGTTTATCGCCGCGCTGGAACTCTCTGCGAATAAGAAATTCCGTTTTCGGGAGGAGATCGGAATCCTTCTGGATGAGGCCAGGCGCAGAGGCACCCTGCAGGTGTTCGAAGACCTGGCCTTCTTTGCAAAATTCTTATCGAAGTCCTACGACCTCATGAAAAGAATCGGCCCGGACGGGGAGGGCTATGACAAGGTCTCGGAGGAATTCCGATCAACAATGGAGAAGTCCTCGACTCTTCTCAAGACCCTGGTAAAAGAATCTCCTGAAGAGGTCAAGCGAAAATTCTCTGAGAAGTTCTTTGGTCTTGATCAGGAAAGCTTGTCTTCTCTCATGAGTTTCATGAAAGAGTTTGCCTGGGTGAAAAACTGGATGGTGGATGGCAAAGAACTTCCATAGAACATTGCGCGCCCTTTTGTTGTTCGTCTCGCTGACT
>CAZRPU010000098.1:0-5578 GCA_964602055.1 uncultured Ignavibacteriaceae bacterium | reverse complement strand
TAGAATGCCAGCTTCCCAAGCTGGACGTCGCCGGTTCGATCCCGGTCGCCCGCTCGAGATGAATGAGGAAAGCAGAATGCTGAGTGCGGAATGACAATTTTTCCCACTCCGAATTTCCCCATTCCGGATTTCTCCATTCGATGGGCTGTTCGGAACACGCCGAAAAGAAAACCGTCTAACCCCTGTTATCCCAAAACCCTAGAACTAAGCTCAGGAGTGCTCTGTGGACATCAAAGCAATCAATGAACTTATCAGCCGTGAGAGCGCCTTTGTGGAGAATCTCACTTCAGAGGTGGGGAAGGTCATCGTGGGACAGAAACACATGATCGACCGGCTTCTGATAGGCCTGCTTAGTAACGGCCACATACTGCTGGAGGGTGTCCCGGGCCTGGCAAAAACCCTTGCCATCAAGACTCTGGCGGGAGCGATCAACGCACGCTTCCAGCGCATCCAATTCACTCCCGATCTCCTTCCCGCCGACCTTATCGGCACAATGATCTACAATCAAAAGGACGGGAAGTTCATCACCCGCAAGGGCCCGATTTTTGCCAATTTCATTCTCGCCGATGAAATCAACCGGGCTCCGGCGAAAGTGCAGAGCGCCCTCCTCGAGGCAATGCAGGAACGGCAAATCACCATCGGCGAGGAAACATTCAAACTCGAAGAACCCTTTCTCGTTCTCGCAACGCAGAACCCCATCGAACAGGAAGGAACATATCCCCTCCCCGAAGCGCAGGTTGACCGGTTCATGCTGAAAGTCAAGATCAGCTATCCCAGCCGTGACGAAGAGCTGCAGATCATGAAGCAAAATGTTGACGGCGCACAAAAACCCGTCAAGCATGTCGTCGGGCCAAAAGATATCCTGGGAGCGCGCGAGGTTGTTCAGAAAGTGTACATGGATGAAAAGATCGAACGCTACATCCTCGACATTGTCTTCGCGACACGCGAGCCGAAAAATTTCAAGCTCGACAAACTGACTCCCCTGATAAGCTACGGTGCATCGCCTCGCGCGACGATCAATCTCGCTCTTGCGGCCAAAGCCCATGCGTTTATCAAGAGACGAGGCTACGTCATTCCGGAAGACGTGCGTGCCATGGCGATGGACGTGATGCGCCACCGCGTCGCGGTAACGTACGAAGCCGAAGCCGAGGAAATCACCCCGGAATCCGTTGTTCAGGAAATCCTGAACCACGTTGAGGTCCCCTGATCATCCGCTCAAGAATCCCATTGCAGCAGGAATGGAAACCAAAGAACTCCTGAAAAAAGTGCGTCAGCTGGAAATCCGGACGAGAGGCCTGGTGAACCAGGTTTTCTCGGGAGAATACCACTCTGTCTTCAAAGGGCGGGGCATGGCATTCGCCGAAGTCCGTGAATACCTTCCGGGTGATGAAATCCGGACGATCGATTGGAATGTCACCGCCCGGCTGAACCATCCGTTCGTGAAGGTGTTCGAAGAAGAACGGGAGCTCACCGTCATGCTGCTGGTGGACATGAGCGGCTCGCAGTTTTTTGGGTCACAGGCGGTTCTGAAAAGAGATATCGCCGTGGAACTCAGCGCGATTCTGGCGTTCTCAGCGATGAAAAACAATGATAAAGTGGGGGCGATTCTTTTTACCGATACGATCGAGCAGTTTATTCCGCCCCGCAAGGGAAGAACACACGCCTTGCGCATCGTCCGTGAGCTGCTGTCGTTTGACCCCAAGAGCCACAAGACGGATATCGATCAGGCGATCCAGTATCTCAATCGCGTTCAAAAGAAACGCTCGATCGTCTTCCTCATTTCGGATTTCATCGACAAGGGCTATGAGCAGGCCTTGCGCATAGCAGGAAAGCGGCATGACCTCATCGGAATCGTTCTGGTGGATCCGCGCGAAAAAGAGCTTCCGAAAATGGGACTCGTCACCCTCCACGATGCGGAGACGGGCCGGCAGCAATGGATCGACACATCGGACCCGAAAGTCCGCCGTACTCATGCAAACTACTGGAATGCCCTTTGGCACGCACGGCATAACCTTTTCCTCCAATCGAAACTCGATGCGGTGGAAATCAGGCTGGATCAGCCGTACATGCGTCCCCTCAGTGATTTCTTCCGAAGGAGGGAACGGCGATGGTAAGGGGCGCGAGACATCTGACCGCAGCATGTTTCCTTCTCTTCCTGGCCGGAACATCGCCGGCACAGGACGTCCGGCTTACCGCATCGATCGATTCTCCGAATGTCCGCATTGGAGAGTGGATCAGGCTCCGGATACGGGCGGAGTCGTCTCCCTCACTTCAATCCATCGTCCCTATCGTTGCCGACAGCCTCGGGCCTTTTGAAGTTCTTAGAATTCACACCGGCATTCCCCGCACCGGCGGCGAGGAACGTACGCAGACATGGAACCTTCGACTGACGTCGTTCAATGCGCTCGACGGGGTGATACCTCCCGTCGCCTTCAAGTATACTCTGGCGGGGGACAGTACTCCTCGTTTCGCTTCGACACTGCCCGTGCCTGTTGCTGTGCGGGGCGATGAGATCGACCCGAAAGGTGATATCAAAGAGATCAAGCCTCCCATGAACCCGCCGTGGGCCCTGGAGGATTTCATCCCTTTTGTGATTCTGACTTTGATTGCACTTGCCGCAGCTGCCGCCTACTACATCTATAGAAGGCTGAAGTCGAAGAAGAGCCTGCCTGAACCGGAGCGCGTGCATATTTCCCCCCACGAACAGGCGCTTTATGCATTGCGGGCGCTGGAAGACAAACACCTGTGGCAGCAGGGCAAGATAAAAGCGTTTTACTCGGAGGTGACGGACATTCTCCGGCGGTTTTTCGAAGGGCGTTTCGGCATTCTTGCGCTGGAAATGACTTCGGATGAGATTATGCAGCAGTTGAAGAGAATTCCGGAAGCGGAAGCGCTCTTGAAAGAAATCGATACGTTCTTTCTCACCGCGGATCTGGTGAAGTTCGCGAAATACCAGGCGACGCCGGCCGAACATGAAAGAGAATTGAAGTGGGCCTATGACATCGTGCGGTCGATGATCCCACGTCCGAAAGAACCTCAGCCCGAAGAGGAGGTCTCTCAGAATGCTCGGTGATTCTTTCGTTAGTCCGGGATTTCTGTGGCTGTTGGTTCTCCTTCCGCTGGGAGCGATGCTCTGGTGGTGGCGGAGGCGTTCCATGATGACAACGGTTCAATTCTCATCCTTGAAGCCGTTTGAAGATGCCCCGCGTTCAATACGCGAGAGATTGCGCCATGTTCCGCTTCTTCTTCGGTTCCTTGTTGTTGGGTGCCTCATTGTTGCGCTGGCAAGGCCTCAGTCAATCTCCAGCAAGGAGAATCTGTCAACAGAAGGTATTGATATCGTCCTCGTGTTGGATATTTCGGGGAGCATGCTTGCCGAGGACTTTACGCCGAACCGGCTCGATGCGGCAAAACAGGTGGCTGATGAATTTATCGAAGGGCGGGCGAACGACAGAATCGGGCTCGTGATCTTCTCCGCTGAGAGCTTTACCCAGTGCCCTCTGACGACGGACTACGGTGTTCTGAGAAACCTCCTGCGCGAAGTGAAGAACGGCATGATTGCCGACGGAACCGCTATTGGTCTTGCACTGGCAAACGGCGTCAACCGGTTGAAGGAAAGCAGAGCCAAGAGCAAGGTCGTTATCCTCCTGACTGACGGCGTGAACAATCGCGGAGAAATTGACCCGCTCACGGCGGCGAAAATTGCAACGACCTTCGGCATTCGAGTGTATACGGTGGGTGTGGGCGCCCAGGGGATGGCCCCCTTTCCCGTGCAAACCCCTTTCGGCATCCGGCGCCAGATGATGCAGGTGGATCTGGACGAAAAAACTCTTGTTGCCGTGGGATCAATGACGGGCGGGAAATACTTTCGTGCAACGGATAATCAGAAACTGAAGGCGATTTATCACGAAATCGATCAGCTCGAACGTACAAAAATCGAGGTAACGGCGTACAAACGGTACACAGAACTCTTCCCCCAATGGCTGATGCTCGGGATGATGTTTCTCCTCGTCGAGCTGGGCCTGGGGACGACGGTTTTGAGGAAGGTTCCTTAGACGTCGATCGCCGCCGAAGCTGATCACTGAAACAAAGAGATTCCTGTATGCTCCAATTTTCTCATCCTGAATATCTCTGGGCTCTCATAGGGATTCCCGTGCTTGCTGCCGTGTTTCTGGCGCTCATACGGCGGAGAAAAATTCTTGTGGCTCGCCTGGTAAGCGCAGAACTTGCACCGCAGCTCGCCCCGGATTTCAGCTCGGGAAAGACAGCCGGCAAACAAGGGCTGGTTCTTCTCGGGTTGACGTTCCTCATCCTCGCCCTCGCGAATCCGCAGATCGGGACCCGGATCGAGGAAGTGAAACGAGAGGGAATCGACCTGTTTGTCGCTCTTGACGTTTCTCTCAGCATGAAGGCAGAAGATATCCGGCCGAACAGGCTGGAAAAAGCGAAGCGTGATGTATCAAACCTTCTCGGCAAGCTCCAGGGCGATCGGGTAGGACTCATCGTCTTCGCGGGAGATGCGTTCGTTCAGTTTCCGCTCACGTCGGACTACTCGGCTGCGGATCTCTTCATCTCCGCCGTCGACGTCGACGCGGTACCAACGCCGGGGACGAGGATCGCTGGTGCCATTCAGCTTGCTCTCAAATCGTTTCCAACGGACGCGCCGACGCAAAAAGCAATCGTTGTCGTTACGGACGGCGAGAATAATGAAGGGGATGTTCTGCCCGCTGTCGAAGAAGCGAATGCCGCCCATGTGAGGGTATACAGCGTCGGGATGGGGACGCTCGAGGGAGGCCCGATCCCGATCTACAGCGCCGCCGGCCGCCCGGTAGACTACAAAAGAGATAAAAACGGGAGTATCGTGCTTACAAGGCTTGATGAGGCGGCCCTTCAGCAGATAGCTGCTGCAACGGGAGGTTCCTACCGGAGGGCCACAAGCGGGGGTAATGAAATCAATGACCTCTTCGAAGAAATTTCCCAGCTTGAGAAAACCGAGTTCGGCGCCAAGCAGATCACCGGATATGAAACGCAATACCAGTATCCCCTTGCGGCAGCGATTCTCTTTCTTCTGCTCGAAATCATGTTGTCGGAACGCCGAGGAACGATCCTGCGCTGGTTGAAGAGGCTGCTCCCTGCGGCGGCCGCTGTCGCTGTCATTGTGACCGGAGGAAATGATGCAGCGGCCCAAACACACAGAGACCTTGTGAAGAAGGGGAATCAATCGTATCACGAAAAACGCTACGCCGATGCCGAAGCGGAATACAAAAAGGCACTCCTGAACAACCCAGCCTCGCCGAGCGCCACGTTCAATGCTGGAGATGCCTACTATCAGCAGCAACGTTATGACGAAGCCCTTAGGTCCTTTCAAACATACGCTATGACAGCGAAGGAAGCGGACCGCTCCTCCCAGGCGTTCTATAATGCCGGGAATACCCTTTTCCGCCAGGACAAGCTCGAGGAGAGCATTGAAGCTTACAAGCAGGCTCTGCGGCTGAACCCCCTCGACGAGGATGCGCGGCACAACCTCCAATTAGCGAAAGAGAAGTTGAAACAGCAGCAGCAACAGCAGCAGGAGAAT
>CAZRPU010000097.1:0-5608 GCA_964602055.1 uncultured Ignavibacteriaceae bacterium | reverse complement strand
ATACGCCGATCACCAGGAACAGGCTCCCGACAGAAAGCCAGATCCCGCCGAACCAGAGCCAGAAGGTTTTGGGCGTAATCACGTCGAGTTCCTATGAGAAAAGGTTCTCTGGATATCTCCGCACTGTCTTACGTCGTACGGCGAGGCCTTATTGCCTCCAAGTCTCGGTGGATGCTCTCAGCTTGTTTGATGACCCGTTCCATCACCTTGGACATGGCTTTGACATCCGATTTGGCCATGCGAGCCAGCTCTACCAGCATGGCGGGCGCTACCTGCTTTGAGGTGCCGATCAACCATGGGGAGAAGAGGGGAAAGAGTTGGTCTTCAAAGCGTTTCTGTATGCGGGCGAAGTCCCTCTGCAGCGTCTTCAGATTCCTTAACGCGACCTCCAGTCGTCGCACGTCCTGCTCGTTTAGGGAGTCGGATGCGGAAGCGACTCGCTTGAGCTCACGGTTCGAGCGAACGTTCACCCAAACGAGAGAAGCGCCCTCGCGAAACTCATCCGAGGAACAACGCATGCCAGCAACACGCGTCATTTGGGTGTTCGGGATGAGAAGAGCGAATGAACTCGACGGCAAGGTGCCCGACTCGACGCCGGGGCAGGCTTCAAGGAGCTTCGCGATCTGCTTGAGTACCGTATCTATCTCGGTGTCAATTTTATTCAGCTCCTTCTGAAGACCAGTCGCCTCCTTGTTCGCCAGCAGCCAGTTGGAAAGATCTGCGGAAACGTCTTCGGTCGCGTTGGCCAGATCGTACAAAGCCTGGACGGCTCCCAAGAATTTGGCCGTGGTTTGCACGCCTTCGAGCGATAGCGTGCCCTTCGGCATGTTTGAGAATTCCTTCTGATAGACCTCCCGCATCCCCGGGTAGTTCCGGTTCCTATAAATGGTCCATGCAAGCGCATTCGCCCGTTCACTGCTCCGGATCAGTTCCATGCTCTTGAACAGTTCACTATCAAAAAAATCGAGCCCAGCACCGGCCCACTCCTCGCTAGATGAGATGTTCGTGGCGATGCTGACTCCATTGTTGATCCAATTTAAGGTCTCGCCGACTCCTTCGAAAGAGGCCAGGACACTGGCCGATGCCTTTCCAAAGTCGACGATTGATCCGCTGTCGAACGACAACCCTTCACCCTTTCCCCAGAGTTGGTCCCGTGCCTCGTTGCGCTGATTGACGGACTGCACATAGTCTTTGCGGTGCAGATCGGCTGCCTCCTTCAAGGCTCGAAGACGACCGCGGAGTCCTTCAAGCTTGGGTTTGTCGCAGCAGCCGGCCTCCGTCGTCACCATACCCCGCTTCAGCTGTTCTTCTGCGCAAGGGCAGTTCTTCTCGCGGCAGGTACCGGCGCCTTTCATTGTGGTGTCCGAACCTGCCGGAAGGGTAAAGAAAAGCACGCCGCATGCAGTGAGCGATGCCAGCGCCAGGGGGTGATTGCGCCGCAAGGCCAACCCTACGCCGCCGAACCAGAGCCAGAAGGTTTTGGGCGTGATGGCGAGCATGAAAAGACCTCTTCTGTTGGAAGTTCCTAGCGATTACCCGGGCAACAGTCTGCCCTTAACGTACTCCGGGTCACTCAGAAATTAGCATCCATCACTCAGAATCACTCAGAACTCTTAGAACTCCGTGACCTTTCCCTCTTCGATCGTCACCGTTTCGGATTGTCCGGCGATCTTGACGTTGACCGACCCGACCGGGAATCCAAAAGCTTTTTCCCCGTGCCCGCCGGTTAGTGACCGTGCCGTGGTGGCATCAAGGATATCCACCTTGGTGTCTTTTCCGGCGTTGACATGCAGCACACCGACCTTCACCCGGGTTTCATGTGCAGATTTTATCGTGACACCGCTGACCCGTTTCCCGTTGATCACTACGTCGTAGGTGCCTGGCAACAGATCAATCGTCTTGCTTCCATACCCGCTGGCGATGGATTTGCTGTCGCCTGCCTTGTAGATATCCGTGCGGGCCTCGATGTTTTTGAAATCGCCAGGATAGGCGACCTTCAGCCGCCCTAGCCGACCTTTCAGTGTTGAGATCGGGACGATTGCACAGCAGGGGGCCGCTCCCAAAACAGGCGGGGTCCTGAACGGAGGCAGTGTAGCTGAAGGTGTCTTTGTTGCGCCTGGCTTGATCGGGTTATCTTGTCCTTTGTCCGGTATCTTTATCGAAGTCCTGCCGGTTTGCGACGGTGGAGGGGTTTCGCTTGTGACTGCGAAGGTTTGTGAACTGACAGCTATGCCCCCTCCAAAAACGGTCGTTGCTTGGATAGGACCTGTCTTTGCGCAGGTAGGCACAGTCGTCCTGATAGACGTCGGAGAACTGGGGACAAATGTCTCGGGTTGAACGATGCAGGTTGGATCTGGACCCCCTCCTACAAATCTAGTAGGACCAAGCCCTAAATTTGTCCCGGTGATTGTTACTGTCGTTCCAGCCGGACCGCTTGTCGGCGAAATAGATGTAATCGTGGCGGGGGGTGGCATGATGCGATGCGACGACAACGTGAGGGTATACGCTTCATTCACAGCGACTTCGTTGCCGCGACGAACCAAGATGGCTAATTGTACATACGATCCACAGTTATTCGTTGAGAACTGAACCGCGATGCGCACGTTCTGATTGCCGTTCACCGAAAGTGGGAGGGGTGGATTGGAGGACACACTTGAGGGTTCATCATATAGTGAGAGAGTGTACTCGGCGCCTGACGCGATTCCACTCAAGGCCACTTCAAAGGCCTCCATATAAGGGTAGCAGCCTTGAAAGTAATAAGACTCGCCTGGCCAATAAATACTGAGAGGAATCGGAGGGTTGGCCAGAATTACACGGTACCAATCTGCATCATCTGATGCGTCATGAAAGCTCGCTTGCAAGGCTTTCTTATTGCCCGGCGGGGCATCACCCACTCTGAACTCATTAAGAAAGAAGGCCTGGGATTGAGTGTTATTCGGCTCGTATTGATCCGGAGCGAGGGTGTCTTGACCCAAGGCGTCAAGATTCAACCAGAATGAACCAAGCAATGCCCCACTACAGAGGAGTACGGTATTGACGTGCCGGTTCATGAAGGTCTCCTTTTCCGGAACAGTTGCAGGTCCCTGGTCTCTGGTTCCGAGTTTCGGGTTTTGGCTTCGGAGTTTAGGATAAGCCTCAACGCAGAACTCAGCGCTCAGAACTCAAAGCATAATTTAAAAGTCGGTAATCTTTCCCTCGCGGATCGTGTTCCGTTCGGTTGCCCCTCTCATGAACGTGACGTGTTCACTAATGCGAAAGTTGTTCCTCCAGTCTGTCCAACTTCTTATGAATCCCGGTCTGCCATCTCAAGTAGGAAGTCAAGCGTGGAGCCAGCTTTTCGAAAGACCGTATCGCGTCGTCCAGGTCTTTGATAGCGCCTTCCAGGTGCTCTTTTGATACGCGCACATCTCCATCCTGTGCTGCTGCAAGCGACGTCACGAGATGGAGCCTATAGCCCAGCAAGCTTTGTGAAGAGCCACCTTGCAATCGCTGCTTCGCCCGCTTGAGCGCCATCTCATACACCACGGCTTCATTCTGAATCGGATCGAAGTACAGATACCCGTTGTTTTCCCACTCTTCGATTTGTTCCTTGGCTTTATCCAGCAACTTCTCATCAGCGGCTGCTTTGCGTGATTCCTCCAGACACTCAGGGGCCTGCTTCAGGGCAGCTTCGAATGCCTCCAGGGCCTCTTTCAGCAATCGCTCTCCTTCCTGAGCCGCCCGCCGGGACTCTTCCTGATAGGCTTTGTAACGCCCGCTGATATCGTAGGCACGATAGGCTCCGTCTACGAACGTTAAATACCCGCCGATGGCCATGCCAAGCTCAGCGGAACCGCCATACTGTGCCAGCTTGGCGACCCACGCGGATCGCTGCCCTTTCATGTACTTCTTCGCCACACCTGAGCCGATCTGCCATCCTTTGTCCACGCCAATATCCGTGGCCACATCTCCGCCATACCGATTGGCTTCGCCCCCGAGGAACTCAAGTACTTCGCGCTGCGCATCTAAATTCAATTCCCCCCTGTGCCGCCACAGCTCCAGTCCGATCTTCTTCTTTCGTTCATATTCTTCCATCAGGCTCTTGTCGCATTTCTTCTTCTTCTTGTCCTTTTGTGGTGTTTCGCCTTTGTCCTTACTCCCGTCGTCCTTCTGTGGCTCCATGCAGGCGGGGTCGCGACAGGTTCCTGTGGGGGGTATGTGGCCGGGCTTGTGAAACGCCAGGGCGGGCGGAAACTGGAGGACGAGTAGAACGGTCAACCCCTGAAGGAACTGTCTTGTCATACGGTTCACCTCAAACCTCCCGTGGTACGTGTTAGCTGTCTTTCCCGCTTTACATAAAGAGGGCCGGCGACGCAATCAAAAGCCCGTCACCGTTCCTCCGCTGATCGTCACCTGCTCGGCCTGGTCGATGACAGATACTCTAAACGAGCGGACCGGCTGACCGATGGTCCACCTCTGTCTTCCAGGGGAAGAGAACTGGAACCCAGACGATGCCAGCCAGAGCCGCCAGTTCTTCGGTGTAATCATGTGTCAATTGAGCCCGTCCGGATCCATCAAAATACGAAATGTTCGCTAACGTGCACGTTGTCCCGTCCGCTTGCTAAGACCTGGTTGAATGCCAACTCGGGTCACTTCACATGGGCGATCCCATCTACGATGGCTTTGGCTTTGCCAAAGGCTTCCACGCCTTTCCCTAAGTGCTCGAAGCCCCGACGCGCCGGTACGCGAAACCGTTGCCATTCCTCTTGGTAGGCATTGTCGCTCGTCGATTGCGCGACGTCGATGGACATCGTCTTGTCGAACGACACGGCGAAGAGCAGGCGGGCCGGCAGCCAACGGGATGACTGGCCTTGCACGATCATAAGCGCTTCTTCGAATGCCTGCTGCTCGGTCCACACGCCGCCTTCGGCATTGATGATCTCTCCATGTGCATTTTTCCAACTGTCGACCATCCTGCGTGCTTCGTCAGATTCCCGTTCCCCGCTGGTTCGCTCATCGGGTTCCTCCTCCTGAGCCGGTGGCGCAGCACCCTTTTTCTTACATTCCGCCTCGAGCCTCCGAATCCGATCCTCGAGATGCCGTGCCTCCATCAACGCTTCATATCCGCGGAGCCACTGATTGAACGCCTGTTCTGAGTGAAAGTCGGCATCCTTCAAACTAATCAGCACCTCCGCATCCATTAATGCGCCGGAAAGTACGCTATTCACCCACTTGGTTCGGGACACTGCATCCTTGTAGCCCGCCTCTTTGGCCAGTTCTTCCAGATAGCTTTTCGTCAATTTGAGCATATCCTCGTATGAAGCGACGTTCCCCGGGGACAGTTCCTGGTACTTTTTGTACCGGTCCCAGACTTCCATCGGAACCGGGAACAGCTCCTTTCCCACGGTTGTGGCGCCCTTCGTCGCCACGCTCTGGGTATACTTGCCGAAAACTTCCTCCGCATGTTCCAAGGCTTCGCGTGCCCGCTGGCCTGTCTCCTCGGCAGCCGGAATGATCTCTCGATATGCTTTGATCTTCTGGTCGCGCTTGGCTTTGAGTTCCTTCAGCAATTTATCGTCGCAGGGCGGTTCTTTAATGCAGCTTTCTTCCCGGCAGGTTCCTGTGGGGG
>CAZRPU010000096.1:0-5752 GCA_964602055.1 uncultured Ignavibacteriaceae bacterium | reverse complement strand
CTGGCGTCTTCCGATCTCGAGGGCCTTGTGGGTCTTGATGTGGGGACGAAGAGAGACGCCGAGTTGATCCGCCTTCTTTTGCATCCCGGAGAGATTACGCTCCAGGATTTCCAGGTCGATCAAAAGCGCAGGAGTTGGCAATTCGTGAATGTGCATGGTTTCAACGTGAGACATCAAAGAAAGAGATACGGGTCTGTACAAAAATGTTTGAAAAGATACGATATAATTCACAAAGAAACTTAAAACGGCCACGAAGGGAGATTCTTTCTATTCTCCTTGCGACTCGTTCCCGAAGAGAGTATATTTTTTGGTCGCCTAATCACAGCCACTCGCATGAAACAAATCGATATCAAGCAATTTGAGAAGAAGATCCGGGTCCGGCCGATACGGATGGAGGACTACGAGGCCCTCGTGGCATTGCAGCACAAGTGTTTTCCCGGCATGAAACCATGGACGCGCGAGCAGATTCAAAGCCAGCTCGAGATTTTTCCCGAGGGTCAGGTCTGCGTCGAATATGACGGCAGTCTGGTGGCATCCTCCAGCAGCCTGATTGTTGACTTCAATTTGTACGGGGAAAAGCACAATTGGCGCGATATCGCCGATGCCGGATTCATCCGCAACCACACGCCGAATGGAGACTCGCTGTACGGCATTGAGATCATGGTGGACCCTGAGCTACGCGGCATGAAGCTCGCCCGACGGCTTTATGAGGCGCGAAAACAGCTTGCGCGCGAAAAGAACCTCATGCGTCTCGTTCTGGGGGGGAGAATTCCGGGGTACGCAGAACACGCCGGCGCCATGACGGCAAGAGAATACGTCGATAAGGTCATCCACAAGGAATTAGTGGATCCCGTCCTCACCACCCAATTGGCAAACGGATTTGTCCTTCGCCGTCTTCTGAAGGCCTACATGGAGTCGGACAAAGAGTCCCTCGGTTATGCCACGTTGCTCGAGTGGGCGAACCTGGATTATGCCCCCGATCCGCACAGAACCTATGTTCCCTCAAAGCCCCTCCGTGTGTGTGTTGTTCAGTACCAAATGAGAGAAATCAAGGGGTTCTCGGATTTTGCCCGGCAGGTGGAATATTTTGTCGATGTTGCTTCCGATTACAAAAGCGACTTTGTCCTCTTCCCGGAACTGTTCACAATGCAACTGTTGTCCTTCATCAAGGCCAAACGGCCCGGCCTTGCCGTCCGGAAGCTTGCTGAATTTACCACAGAGTACCTCAACCTTTTTTCAAAGCTTGCGATCAAATATGACGTGAACATCATCGGCGGCACCATGTTCACGCTTGAACATGACAATCTCTACAACGTTGCCTACCTGTTCAAACGGAATGGCGGGATCGGAAAACAATACAAACTCCATGTAACACCGAACGAGCGGCACTGGTGGGGGATCAAACCGGGGAAACGGGTGGAGGTCTTCGACACCGACAAAGGGAAGGTCTCCATTCAAGTCTGCTACGATATCGAATTCCCGGAGGTGAGCAGGATTGCGGCTGAACGCGGCGCACAGATCATCTTTGTTCCTTTTTGCACGGACGACCGGTACGGCTATCTCCGCGTCCGGTATTGTGCCCAGGCCCGCGCCATCGAGAACCACGTGTACGTCGCCGCCGCCGGAACGGTGGGCAATCTCCCCGCCGTGGAAAATATGGACGTCCAGTACGCCCAGTCCGGAATCTATACTCCCGCGGACATTCCTTTCAGCCGCGATGCCATCGCCGCGGAGTGTACGCCCAACGTCGAGATGGTGATCGTTGAAGACCTCGATCTCGAGTTACTGAAGCGTAATCGGCAATCCGGCAACCTGCTGAACTGGAACGACCGGAGGACGGATCTTTACGAAGTTAGCGCCCGTGAAGAGTAGCGCAGTTGGACTTTCTCGCAACACCGGCCCGGCGCAGGTGGTTGTTTGCCGCCCTTTATGCGAGCGAGGGAGCTCCGATCGGATTCTTGTGGTGGGCCCTCCCCTCCGTACTCCGGTCCTACGGCATTCCGGTCGTCGACATTGCGACGCTCACTTCGATTCTTGTCCTCCCCTGGGCGTTCAAAGTACTATGGGCTCCCGCGGTGGATACGCTGCAATATCGCTTTCCCCTGACACATTGGATCGTTGCATGCCAGATGCTCATGGGGATCACACTCCTCCCCCTCCTTGTTCTTGATCTCCATGAACAGTTCCCGCTGATATTCGTTTTCCTCATTCTTCACTCAATCAGTGCGGCGACGCAGGATGTCGCCATAGACGCTCTCTGCATCCGATCGTCGAATCCCCAGGAGCGCGGATCACTGAATGGCTGGATGCAGGCCGGAATGCTCACGGGCAGATCCATGCTTGGAGGCGGGGCGTTGATTGCGATGGGCTGGGCGGGTTTTTCGGGGATTGTTCTCCTTCTCCTGTCGATTGTCTGGGGTTCGTCACTCTTGCTTCTTTTTACACGCACACCTGCACCATCAGATTCGGACCGGATCGTTCCTGTGTTATTCCGTAATCTCATCAAAACCCTGCGAATGGATGGACGATTACGCCAGGCAGGGTATGTTCTTCTGTTTGCGGCACTTTCAGGCGCCGGCTACGAGGCCGTTGGAAGCGTGGCAGGGCCATTTTTGATCGATCATGGATTGACCACAACGGAGGTTGGGTGGTTTTTTCTTGTTCCGGCAATTGCCGCCATGATCGCCGGTTCGTTGATCGGAGGGTATTTCGCAGATCGGGTCGACCGGGCAGTCTCCGTGAAGATCTTTCTTCTTGTGATGGCAGGTGAAGTGCGCGTGCTGGGAATTCTTGAGTTGACGGTCGGCGATCAGGCCTCGTCATGGCGTGTGGTTGGAATGACCTTTCTGTACTTTTCCATCGGTCTTTTTGTTTCGTCCAGCTATGCGTTGATGATGGACGCGACGCACCCATCCCTGGCCGCTACGCAATTCAGCGCCTATATGGGTGCAACCAACCTTTGCGAATCCTGGTCTGCTTTTGCCGCGGGAAGGATACAGCACGCGGCGGGGTACCCTGCCGCATTTGTCCTGATGGGTCTCGCCTCTCTGGCAACCTTGCCTCTGGTAAAACGCCTTGCCGGTCGAAATCCCTGAAACTATTTTAACCAGTCGAAAAGGCCCGTGTCTCCGGTTTTTTGTGCAGCCGTGGGTAGACGGAACAGTCGTGCGGAATTTTCGAAGAGGATCTTTCTTTTGTCTTTGTCGGGGAGGGGTAACTCATTCATGAACTGAATGTACGAGTCCATGGAGGAGATGGGCCAATCGGTGCCATAAAGCACTTTGTCGGGCTCCACTCCGTAACTTAGCATATCCTGCAGTTGCTTCTGCATATACGCTTCAAACCGATCAGAAAAATCGCCAAGGACAAGGCCCGAAATGTCCGTGTAGACGTTCTTGTTCTTGTACACCACTTCCATGCAGTCCCGTATCCAGGGATTCCCGATATGGCAAATGATGATATTCACATCGGGAAAATCGACGGCCACGTCATCGATGTGAAGCGGGTGAGCGAAACGCACGCGCCCCTTCGGGTCATAGGTATCTCCCGAGTGGATCATCATCGGGACGCCGAACTCTGCGGCCAGTTCATACGCCTTGTGCAGTTTCGCGTCATTGGGATAGAACGGTTCATATCCCGGATAGAGCTTCAATCCCCGAACCCAGCCTTCTTTAAGGTACTCCCGTAACTCAATCAGGTCATCTTCCCGAAAATTCAGATAGCTGAGTCCGGCCACAATATAAATGTTCCTGAGGTCGCGGGTTGCCATCACGGCGTCTCTGGTGGAAGGTCTCCCGGGGACAAGTTTATAGGACGTCAGGACCATGGCCATGTCCACACGATTCAACCGCATCTCGCGCTGAAGGTTTGCGAGGCATTCCTGAAGCGATTCCTTCCCTTCGTCGTGGTAGTTATTAATGTGCGTGTGGCAGTCGATGATCATGCGGGTGTAAGCTATTTTCTTGTCATCCGTTGGAGGATCTGCGCGGCCCAGTCCTTTCCGCCAAACCCAAAGGCGAGGGCCAAAGCAAGGCACAAAGCACCAAAAGCAATTTGAAAAGCCGAAACGAGGATCTGTCCGCCGATCTGCAATTGTTCAAGCGCCACCGAGACCACAAAGAAGATGAGCGCATATTGCGCCACCAGGCTCATGATCTCGGCTCCTCCGATTCCGATATTGCTGAGGTAAGCGAAAACAATCCCCTGGACGAATCGCGCAAACTGGGCGCCAAAGATGAGAACGATGACCGCAACGACGACATTGGGAAGATACAGGATGATCCTATTGAAGAGCTGCGCGGCAACCTCAAGCCCCATGCTGTTGAGGACTGCAAGAACCACGGTGAACAGCACAATCCAGTAGACGAGACTCGCAAGGAGGGTCACAGCTGTGAATTTGATATCCCCTCGTAGAAGGAAATCCTCAATCCCGGATTTTTCTGCCACGACATCGACCCGCATCATGCGCAGGAGACGAAGGGTGGCTTTGCGGGCGAGCTTTGCCAGAAGCCAGCCGAAGGTGAGCAAGACCAGCGCGAGAAAAACCCTGGGAAGCGTCATGGCAAGTTGTTCCCAGAATTGCTTCAGCGAAGACATGAGGATTTGAATTTGTTCCATACGCCCTCCCGGACCTATTTGAATCGGTCGGCAGCCTTGTCCAGACCGCGCTTGAGATCGTGCCAAGCTCCTTCAATGCCGCCGCGCAGTTCCTCCCAGGCTCCCTCACTTTTTTCCTTCAGTGCAGCCAGATCCTTTTTCGCCTGATCACGGCGGGCTTTGAGGTTCCTCATCTGAGCCTCGAGGTCCGACTTCATTTCAACGCCGGCTTGTTCCGCTTTGGCAGCCAGTTTCAGGACCTCTTGATCGAAGTGACGCAGATGCCCTTCCATGGTCTCAATGAACTGTTTTCTATCCATGGTCTGCCTTTCTGTTGTTTGAACATATTCAATGCTTCCCCCATATGCAATTCTTTCATGGAGAGTCCGGGTACTCTGCCATCATGGCAAGAAGCGCGTGCACGTCTTCCACTCCCTGGACCATCCAGCGAGCGTGCGTTTTTGCCATCCCGACTTTGATGGAATACGCGCTGGCGGGCAAGACCCTGAAGAGATCCTCGTCGGTCCAATCATCGCCGATAAAGAGCACGAAATCATGGTTCGACTTTCGTATAAGTTCCTCGCCGACAATGCCTTTCGTCACCCCCAGCGAGCGCACTTCGACGATCTTGTTGCCCCGCATCACTTGTGCGTCAACATTGGCGGTGAACCCTATAAGCGTGTCCATTAATTCCGCGGCCATCAGTTCGCCATGTTCCGGGTCTGCTCCGCGAAAATGCCACACCACGGAATATTCTTTTTCCTCCACCGAGGAGCCCGGAAGTCTCTCGGCGTGTTGTTCGAGAATCGGAATGACAGATTCTTTCCAAGTTGTTTTCAAGGGCTTCGACAGTGCCCATTCGCCCCCCGGTTCCTTTACCCACACTCCGTGTTCGGCCACGAGGCGCACCGGGATCGACTTGAACCAAAGTTCCAGAAGGTCACGTTTTCGCCCGCTGATGATGGTCACGGTTGTCCCCGGATCGGAGGCAAGTGCCTTCAGAGTCTTCATGATGGATTTTGACGGAACGGCGTCTTCGGGGCGACGGACAAAAGGAGAAAGCGTTCCATCATAATCAAGGTATATCCCTCTTCTTTGGGACCGGGTATAGTGTTCCAACAATTCTGTCCTTGCCTCTGCCGAGACCATCTTGACG
>CAZRPU010000095.1:0-5809 GCA_964602055.1 uncultured Ignavibacteriaceae bacterium | reverse complement strand
CTTGAACCCTGAACCCTGAACCCGCAACCGTCTTCCGAGGCTGCCATGTGCCGCAACATCCGTCCCCTTTTTAACTTCGATCCTCCCGCGACGGAGGATGAGATTCAGGCCGCAGCGCTTCAATTTGTCCGCAAGATCAGCGGAAGCACAAAGCCATCCAAAGTCAACGAGGCGGCGTTTGACCGCGCGGTTCGTGAAGTAGCCAAGGCTGCAGGAAAACTTGTTGACTCGCTCGAAACCCAGGCTCCTCCTCGGAACAGAGAGGAAGAAGCGGCAAAAGCAAAAGCCCGCGCTGCCCTACGCTTCGGGACCTAACGGGCGCGGATTCGTTCTTCCTTTGTGTTCTTTGTGCCTCTCCGTGTTCTTTGTGTCCCTTCTGTTTGGCTGAGCTAAAACCACAATCATTGATATGTCATCCACTGCCTCATCCACGAGTGCCCTAAAGCAGAAGCGGAGAAAGTCATGCCACCACTAAACCGAACTCTCGATCGACGCGATTTTCTGAAGCTTGGATCCGCAGGAGTTGGGACGATCCTTGCCGGAAGAATCTTCGCTGATCCTCAACTCGCCAATGCCGCGGGCCAAAGCATGATGGGATACAAAGCGCCTCCCATGGATGTCGTGCGCGTAGGGTTTGTCGGCGTTGGTCTTCAGGGTACAGCGCATGTAGCCAATCTCCTGAAGATTCCGGGCGTCGAGATCAGAGCCGTCTGCGACATTATCGAGGAGCGGGTGGCGAGAGCACAGATGATGGTGGAAGAGGCGGGGGGAAAGAAGCCGGACGGTTATAGCCGTGGAACCCGCGATTTTGAGCGGCTCTGCGATCGCAACGATCTTGACCTCGTTTTTAACGCGACTCCATGGGAATGGCATGTACCTATCTGCGTCAGGGCCATGGAAGCGGGCAAGCACGCCGCAACGGAGGTTCCGGCCGCTCTGAGTATCGAAGATTGCTGGACACTGGTCAATACTTCCGAAAAAACGCGGCGTCATTGCGTCATGATGGAGAACTGTAATTACGACAAAGTCGAAATGATGATTCTCAACATGGTGAAAAAGGGAGTCTTCGGAGAGCTTCTTCATGCAGAGTGCGGTTATCTGCATGACCTGAGGGCCGTGAAGTTTGATATGGAAGGGGAGGGAGTTTGGCGCCGTGCGCATTCCATGATCCGCAATGGCGATCTCTATCCCACGCATGGTCTCGGCCCTGTGGCTCAATGTTTCGACATCAATCGCGGTAACTACTTCGATTCTCTTGTCTCCGCCGGCACAAAAACGCGCGGTCTCCACCTGCATGCCGTTGCTCAGTTCGGTCCGGACAGCAAGGAAGCGCGGGAACGGTACGCCCTCAGCGACATCGTCACCACCCTCATTCAAACCATGAAGGGAGAAACAATCGTCGTCACCCACGATACCAATTCCCCCCGGCCGTACAGCCGCGACATACTGGTTCAGGGAACAAAAGGGATTGTTCAAAAATATCCTGAACCGAGAATCTATATTGAAGGGAAGAGCCAGCCTCATCGCTGGGAAACGATCGACGGCTATGTTCAGGAGTATACTCATCCCATCTGGAATGAACTCGAAGAGCAGAGTAAGGGAGCGGGACACGGGGGAATGGATTTCATTGAAGACTACAGGCTGATTCGTGCTCTGCAAAAGGGTCTCGTTCCCGATATGGATGTTTACGACGCGGCAGCGATCAGCGCCGTTACGGAACTCAGTGCGAAATCGATCAAGAACGGCGGCGAACCTCAGAAATTTCCGGATTTTACGAGAGGCGGCTGGAAGGCGGCGAGAATCCTGGAGCCCATGAATGCAGAAATGAAGAATTGACGTGGGGATACCATGAGGACGGTGAAGATCTCTCTGATCGCAATGCTGCTGTGTGTTCTCACTTTCTGTGAGAAATCAGGGTTCACGGAGGCAGAACGCAGTCGTGTGACGAAAGAAGTTCGTGAAATGCTGCAGAACTACGACGACGATGTGAGAAACAACGGATTGATGGCCGAGTTTGCCTATCTCGACAGCTCCGACGAGTTCTTCTGGGCGCCGCCGGGATATTCTTCATCGCTCTCGTTTGATTCCGTGGCTGTTCTTATCAAGAGCAACGCGCGCAGGTTCCGGACAGTCGACAATACCTGGACCTCGCTCCGGATTATTCCTCTTTCCGGCTCCCTTGCGACCTTCACAGGAACGATTGCCTCCACCATGACTGATACTACTGGGACTGTTACAAGGGTTTCGCTTCTTGAAACGGGAATCGCCATCAAGCGACCCGAAGGGTGGAAGATGCTCTCCGGTCAGACGGCACTTCTCCAATAAATTCAAGGACTTTTTTCCAGGGAAGACAATGGAGCACTTGCGCTTTTGCAGAAGAATGTGCACATTGCATCGTCCACTTGGGAAGGGAAGGTGGATGTCCGTCCCCCGGTTTTCTTTCTTTTCGTGACTGCAGAAGAAGCAAGGAGAGATCTGATCTCCCTTGCATGAGTTTTTCGCGATAACGTATCTCCACTGGTCTCCCCCCAGACCGTGGGGATCCAGGCGAGCGGTGTTCCCCCCAACGCTGCTCGCCGCTTTTTTTTCAGGCGGATTCTCAGTAGTTTCCCACCGTGAAAGAACAAACGCTGCTTGAAGCATTATTCTCCGGCGGAGAGCAATTTCGGCTCGCCCACATTGGTTCACCTGACTTTCCCGGAGAAGTGCAGACTTGATTCGAACGACCAATGCGGTTCGCTGCATCCTCGCACTGGCGGGGCTCTCTTTGCACCTGCTGGTTGCTCAGCCTTCTGCGTCCGATTCTTCAAAGCCCTTTAACCCAATTTCCCGCGGTCTGAAAGACTTGTGGATTCAGGCGCAGGCTCCTTTTGCCGTCTCTGCCGAGCATGCACCCTGGGCCGTTGCCGGGGCAGCTGTCTTCGGCGGCCTTCTCCTTGCCGACCAAAGTATCCATGACGCAATCGATCCGCCCAAATGGGAAGGCACTTCGGCGGGACACGTCAGTCAAACGGTGACGGGGTTTGGCGCCCTCTACGGCCTTGGTTTTCTGGCCGGCTTCACGAGTTATGGCTTCCTTGCCGGGGATGAAAAAGCGAAAGAAACATCGTATCTCGCTGCGGAGGCGTTCGTCACAGCCGGGTTTTGGACTCAGACGCTTAAACTCCTTTCCGGCCGGGAGCGGCCCCCCGACAGAACCCAGGCGGGCGGAAAATGGACCGGTCCCTTTGCGGTGAGTTTCTCCAGGCATTTTTCTCATTTCGATTCCTTTCCTTCAGGCCACACTTCAACGGCTTTTTCCATCGCGACAGTCTTTGCCGAACAGTATGCCGAGACGCCGGGCGTTCCTCTTCTGAGCTACACGCTTGCATCCCTTGTGGGTATTTCCCGCATAACGGTGAATCGGCACTGGGCTTCTGATGTCTTCGCGGGAGCCGTGATCGGCTATCTGTGCGCCCGTGAGGTTCTTGCAAACAATCCGTCAGAAGTCTCGCGCAGGGAGGATCAGTCTGAAACTCGTTGGATGATTATTCCTCATGAGCGTGAATACGGGCTCTCCGTGATCATTCGATTCTAACCCGTAACCCGCAACCCGCAACTCGTAACCCGCAACCCGCAACCCGCAACCCGTAACCCGTAACTCGCAACCCGTAACCCGTAACCCATCCTCCGTTTGACATCGCAGAATGATTTCGTTAGTTTCATCTCATATGAAATCGATCCTCGTAGTTTTCGCCATCCTCGCGTTTCTTTCGCATGCGCCGGCGCAATATACCAACGTGCGCGTAAGCAACCTCCTTTCGACATCACCCGAGGAGGTCACCATCGCCATCAACCCCACCAATCCCCAAAATCTCATCGCAGGCGCAAATCTGCGCTTCTATTACTATAGCACCGATGGAGGAATGAATTGGACGCAAAATCTGCTCCCTGCGGGAACGTACGGCGATCCGTGCGTTATTTTTGATGCGAACGGGCGTGCCTACTACGGCCACCTGTCAGATATGAGAAACAGAACTCCCGGAGGCGATTGGCTCGACAGAATCACGGTCCACAGGTCATCGGATGGAGGGAAAACATGGTTCGACTCGACCTGGACCGGATTGAACGGGTCGAAAGACCAGGACAAAGAATGGCTCGCCGCCGATATGACGGGATCCCCTTATCACAATTTCATCTACATGGCATGGACGGAATTCGACCTCTATGGGAGCCCGGTGTCCACCGACAGCACGAGGATTCTCCTCTCGCGCACAACCGACGGAGGAACAACATGGTCGACACCGCTGAAGATCAGTGACCATGGCGGCGATTGCGTCGATTCCGACAATACCGTCGAAGGAGCCGTGCCCGCCATCGGCCCCAATGGGGAGGTCTACACAGCCTGGTCGGGTCCTCTCGGAATCATGTTTGATCGCTCGTTCGACGGGGGAGCGACATTTGGAACCGACATCCTCGTTTCATCGCAACCCGGGGGATGGGATTTTGGCGTTCCCGGCATCTACAGGGCAAACGGTCTGCCTATAACAGCGTGCGACGTGAGTACTTCGCCCTATCGGGGGAATGTGTACGTCTTGTGGTCCGATCAGCGGAATGGCGTGAACAATACGGATGTGTTTATTGCGAGGTCGACGAATCAAGGTTCGACTTGGAGCAGCCCGACACGGGTAAACACGGACGCAGGAACCTCTCATCAGTTCTTTCCCTGGCTGACCATCGATCAGTCGAACGGTAATCTCTACGCCGCATTCTACGACCGAAGAAACTATTCACCCACGGACAGCATGACGGATGTCTTTGTTGCCCGATCGACCAATGGCGGCCAGACGTGGACGGATTTCCAGGTGAGCCAGGTTCCGTTCCTTCCGCGGCCGACCATCTTTTTCGGCGATTACATGAACATCGCTGCAAAAGACGGAAAAGTCTATCCGATCTGGATGCGGCTGGACACGTTGAAGTTGAGCGTGTGGGTTGCACTGATAGATGAAACCGTCACAGCAGTCGAGAACGCAGGACAACCGGATCTGCTGACTTTTGAACTCGCAGACAGCTACCCGAATCCGTTCAATCCTTCAACGACGATTCCTTTTACGTTGACAGAACGAGGTCACGTTCGTCTCAAGGTGTTTGATCTGTTGGGCAGGCTTTGCGCTGTCCTTGTTGATCGGGAATTACCCGCCGGAAAGCATCTTGCCAGATTCTATGTCGATGATCTTGCAAGCGGAACGTACATAGCCGAGCTCGAAAACGGTGTTTCGAAAAGATCGAAGAAACTTGTCATTGCACGTTAGAAAGTCACTGTAGTCCGCATGGTATCCTCCGGCCACGAAGTGGTTTTTGTTCTCAATCCGGGCTCCACCTCGACCAAGATGGCAGTGTTCGTGGGAGAAGAAGAACAAAAGGCCGAGACGCTTCGCAATCCGGATTCCCCTGCAGACATCCCTCCTTCCGTTTGGGAAACGTTCGATGAGCGGCTCGCTGCCGCAAGAAAGTGGTTTCGGGGTGCTCTCAAGCCGCATGCGGTTGCGGCAGTCGGTGGCCTCCTCCGTCCTGTTTCCGGCGGAACATATGAGGTCAATGCGCGAATGGTGGAGGATGCCCGGAAGAATCTGCAGGGAGAACACGCCTCGAACCTCGGCTGCGCCCTCGCCTACGAAATGGCCCGGGAACAAGGATGCAAAGCATATGTGGTCGATCCGGTATCAACCGACGAAATGGAGCCGCTGGCGAGATACTCGGGCCATCCTTCGATTGAACGGAAAAGCCTTTCGCATGCTCTTAACATACATGCCGTTGTGCGCCGCGCTTC
>CAZRPU010000094.1:0-5810 GCA_964602055.1 uncultured Ignavibacteriaceae bacterium | reverse complement strand
CAGAAGATTCTTCTCTGTACGATGTCGGAGGGCTCCTTCCACCGATCGCCTCACAACGGGAAACAGTTCGCGGGCGAACGCCGTGTCACCCGAGCTGGTGACATAGTCCCCGAGAGCAATAACAAACC
This sequence comes from uncultured Ignavibacteriaceae bacterium, assembly GCA_964602055.1. Lineage (GTDB taxonomy): Bacteria > Bacteroidota > Ignavibacteria > UBA10030 > UBA10030 > JACPLA01. The sequence continues at coordinate 5,682 of CAZRPU010000094.1, read as the reverse complement.
AGGCAGTACCGTCCGTGGTATTATAGCTGATGGAGGACGGGGTCACCAGATTAGGGATGCGCCCCATCATGGGGCTTGAGGCATCCTTGTTCTGCCATTCCGCAAACGACCTGAGGATTGCTTTGGCGTCGGAAAATCTTCCCGTCACAAGGGTGGCGCCCGGGAGGGATATGAAGGAATCCCGGCCCCAGTAATTGCTGAACCACGGGAGTCCGGCAAAGATCCCCTTTTTCCCTTGATTCATGATCAGGGCATCGAGAGAAAGGATCGCCCAATGGAGGGCCCGGTCGAACCGTTGGTTGTCTGTCCTCACAAACGCTTGCCGCAGTACTCCCTCCATCCTTGCTTTCCTTGCCTCGATCATAGCACGGTATGACCGCGAAACGCGGTCAAGCAATGTCTCGGCATCTTCCCTGGTGTCACCCGCCACGATGAAACATACGGCATTGCCGTTCACAGGAGCTGCCGCCACGGAAACGGGGGCGTACGGAAGGCCGGACGTAAGAGACAGCGTGTCGATAACGATATTTTCACCTGCAACCGTGATGCCGATCCAGGGTGGATAGTTGTCACCTGCTGTTCTGCGCTGGTGGGCTTTTCTGGCAATAAAGGCCGACTTTTTATCATGATGAACGACAAACTCATCTGTATTGCCCGAGCCTGACCAGACGGGACGCAAAGCAACCTGTGCTCCTCTGATCTTGCCGAGCTCGATCACGAGGGCATCCACGGAATCGAGGAGCGTGACGGTTTCCTGCACGCCGTTCCCGTACGCACGGGTGAATTGGTGGGGAGAGCACAACGACAGGTGTACCGAGGACCGTGAAAGGGCCTTTCCATCGACAGCAATGGCATAATCGTCGAGGATTTTTTTGGACATGACATGCCAACCCTGCCAACCCGTCGTTTGGTCGCCGTTGGTCTCCGTGTAATAAAAACCGGCCTCTTTGTTCGTATAGCCGATTTCTCGGGAGCTCTCGAACACTTCCACCGTCAGTTCATCCAGAGTAATGGGATCAGGAGGCGGAAGGGATCGGCTGCATCCGGAGAAGAATGCCAGTGTAAGAAGAGTCACTGCTTGTTTCATGGAGAGAAAATCCGTTGCATGATATATCAACTTACAGATTTTTGGGGCGAGCCGCAACGATAACCGGAAGAGTCGTTCTCCTTTCGGTAGCCCTCGTTTTTTTGTATCTTGGAGAGAGAGAAAGGAATTCCCATGCTCGAAGTTGCCATTGAAGCTGCGCGTGAGGCCGGTACGATGTTGAAACTTCATGCTGGCAAGCAGCGATCCGTTGAACGGAAAGGGGGAGAAGAGACAAATCTTGTCACGGAACTCGACCGGCGGGCGGAGGAGATGATCATTGACCGCATTCGTCGAAAGCATCCCCATCATGATATTCTCGCTGAAGAATCGGGAGGAAGGGAACGGCAATCGGAATTCTGCTGGATTATCGATCCGCTTGACGGCACGACAAACTTCACGCACGGTCTTCCCGTTTTTTGCGTCTCGATTGGATTGGAACACAAAGGAGAGATCGTCGGTGGTGTGGTTTTTGACCCCAACCATGATGAGCTCTTTGTGGCAGAAAAAGGGAACGGTTCTACCCTGAACCGCAAACCCATTCATGTTTCTGCCACTGCTCGCCTCATTGACAGCCTGTTAGTGACGGGGTTTCCATACACGCTCCGCGCCGATCCCGACGAGATCATCCGTCATTTCAACAACTTCCTGCTCGAAGCACAGGCGCTCCGGCGTCTGGGGTCGGCGGCGCTTGACCTCTGCTACGTTGCGGCCGGCCGATTTGACGGATTCTGGGAAGTGAGCCTGAATCCATGGGACATGGCGGCTGGAGTTCTGCTCGTTCAGGAAGCGGGAGGAATGTTCACCGATTTTGAAGGGAATCCTTCAACGGTCTACAAGAAAAAACTCCTTACTTCGAACGGATTGATCCATAAGCAGATGATTGAGGTTTTGAAAAGAGGAAGTGGGAGTATCGGGTAGTGCGGAAAGAAAGAATGAAGGAAACTGAAGAGATTTCTCTGAAAGAACATGCGGCCGCCGGGCCGCTGAGAATTGATACCTGTCTGCCTTAAAGCTTCTTCACCAAATCCAGCGCCATGATTCCGAACATTCCTGCCATAAGAATCAGGAAGACCGTCACGACCGCGATATACCCCACGGAACGCTTGGTTTCTTCCTTGTCCAATTCCCGCACGGGCATCGTCTTCACAGAAATATCCCCGTTCACCTGCACCTGACAGGCCAGTCTCATGGCAGGCGTTACTTTTCTTTTCAGGAGCCTCCCGGCGATAAGCCGTTCTTCATCGGGCGATCGGGGGTTTACACCCTTTCCGTCGAGTATTTCGACGACATCGGAGGCACAGGGCAGAGATACCGGCCCGGCTTTGATATTCAGATGAAAAACACGGTTGAACGGTTCGTACAGCTGAATGCCGCTCATGAGCGCTGCTTTGCGGAGGTTTGCTCCCGGAAGAACATCTATGGATTTGTGCTCATTCACGAAATGCACTGCTGGCACAGGCGTGACTCCTTTGATGATTCAATGTTCCTGATATTTTTTCGTTGTTCCCGGCGGTACGGTATAGATATAGCTCTGAAGATATTCGAGATTGCGTTCCTTTTCATCGAGGTCGATCATGAGCAGGTCGCGGAGCGAGACAATTCCCAGAAGCTGATCCCCCTTTACAATAGGGAGATGACGACAATGGGCCTTTTGCATTTTTTTGAGGCAGGAATCAAAGCTCTCCTCAGAATCCGCCACCACGAGTTTTGTGGTCATCACATCTCCCACCACCAGGGACTTCGGGTCGAGTCCGCGGGCAATGACCCTTTGAATAACATCGCGTTCGGAAAATACGCCGACAAGGCGATTATTGTTCAGCACGGGTACGGCCCCGATGTTTTTTTCCGCCATGTAACGAACGGTTTCCGCAACAGTCTGGCTCCGCTCCACTGAAAAAAAGGGGCGTTCTCGAACTAGCTCACTGATCGGTTTCATACGCTCATCCCTCCATCAATCATGAATGATTGGCCGACTCCCGCACACGGGGAGGAAAAGTAAGAACTTTTCCTGTTTGAGGCAACAAAGCATGTCAGGTTGGAGGTCGGGATGACTTGGGAGGAGAGAGTGGAGGGTCATGCACGACATTACTTGAAAACCGTCGAGATTGTCGATACATTACTATGATGTTCTTGCAGAAAATCCCAAGATGTGAGACCATGACAAAGAAAGACCAAAGAGTATGCGTATTGGAATATTGACAGGCGGGGGAGACGTTCCGGGACTGAATCCGTGCATCAAAGGGGTTGTCTATCGTGCGACGGACGGAGGAGCCGAAGTTGTTGGAATCAAGCGCGGGTGGGGAGGACTCCTTGAATACAACCCTGCGCTGCCGGAAAAAGAGAGCCATTTCATCCTTCGGCTCGACAAGAAGAATACCCGTACCATCGATCGAACGGGAGGAACTTTTCTTCACACTTCCCGCACAAATCCCGGCAAGGTGAAGGTGAACGAACTTCCGGAGTTCCTCAAATCGGCAGATTTTGCTTCCAGGCCCAAGGATGGCCGCGTCGACTGCACTCCCCATGTGCTGAAAGTTCTCGAACATTTGCACATCGACGTCCTTATCACCATCGGCGGGGATGATACACAGAGCTATTCTGTCAAGCTTCACAAGGCGGGAGTTCCCGTTATTGCTATTCCCAAAACGATGGACAACGATGTATTCGGGACGGACTACTGCATCGGTTTTTCAACAGCGGTCACGAGGAGCGTGGATTTCATTACGGCGCTCCGGACGGTCGCCGGATCCCACGAAAGGATTGCCATCGTTGAATTGTTCGGCCGTAATTCCGGAGAAACATCGCTGATCTCCGCTTATCTGGCTGGTGTGGACCGCGCGATTATTTCCGAGGTGCCATTTGATCCGGACAGGCTTGCAGCTTTTCTGGATGAAGATCGGAATCACAATCCGAGCAACTATGCCATCATGACGATTTCCGAAGGGGCGCAAATGGTGGGAGGGAATATCATTGAGTCGGGTCCCGAAGATGCATATGGGCACCGGAAACTCGGCGGTGTCGGAATCCTGACGGAGGAATACATCAAGAAGAAGCTCGGTGCTCACACGGTGTATCAGCAAGTTGCATATCTCATGCGAAGCGGCGAACCCGACGCCCTGGACCGCATGGTTGCATTCAGCTATGCAAGTCTCGCAACAGACCTGGTTCTGAAGAAAGAATTCGGAAAGATGGTTGCGCTCCGGGAAGGGAAATACACGACCGTCCCCATCGATACTCTGACGCAAGGACTAAAGCGGGTGGACGTCGAGGCACTCTACGACGTAAGCCAATACAGGCCTAAGATTTCTCATCTGCTGGGAAAACCGATGTTTCTCTACTGATGATCCTCTGTCCCGCGGCAATGGGATGAACGGACTTGACAGCGTTTTGTTCGGATTCCATATTTGATTGTTCTTCAAAGAGGTACCCATGAAAAACGCAATTGGATTGTTTTTCCTTCTTCTTCTTGCCTGTTCCGACAAGGGCGTGGAGCCGGCCCCTTCGCTGGTTGAGCCGGGAAAGGTTATCGCAGTCCGCTTCGGCGAGCAAATCATTATAGCCGGAACGAACGTGAAAATCCGGTTTGCTGATGTCGGCCAGGACTCCCGCTGCCCGGCAGATGCTATTTGCGTCTGGGCGGGAAATGCGGATGTGTTCCTCGAGATTTCCGGTGCAAACCCGAACAAGGTCCTTGTCAATACAACGGAAGAACCCCGGGGGGTCTTTGTGGATGGGTTCGAGATCCGTCTGCAGCAGCTTGATCCATACCCTCTGAGCGCGCATCATCCCGAAAAAAAGGAATATGTCGCTACCCTTGCCATAACCGCGCTTATCCGCTAATTCTCTCGCGACAAGTGTTCTATCCCCTCTGAGGTCACTTTCGAGCGAATCAGCTTTATCGCTGGAGGAGGTTTCGGACTGATGGTGACGGCCCGCGCGAGCCTCTCGCGGGATGAAGCGACGGCGTCATCACGGTCGGTAAAGAACTTCAGAAGCGTCTCACCAGGCTCAACGGCATCGCCCACCTTCTTCATCAGAAGTATTCCAGCCTTGGGGTCAAGCGGCTCATCGAGCCGCTGACGGCCCGCACCCAGAGCAATTGCCGTGAGTCCCAGTTCCATTGGATCGAGATCGGCAACAAAGCCCCGCTCTCCGGACTTGACTTCGATAGCGTGTTGTGAGAGGGCATAGTCTTCGAGGTTCTCGATCGCCTTCACATTTCCCCCCTGTGCACGGACGAGATCGAGAAACTTCCTGTAGGCGCTCCCGTCGTGCACTGCCGCTTTGGAGCGTTCGATCCCCTGTTCGAGGGTTGCAGCCTTGCCGCCGACGAGGAGCATTGCGCCGGCGAGAAGATGTGTCACCTGCATGAGGTCGGCAGAAGCATCCGCCCGTCCGCGTTCTCCGCGCAGGCATTCGACGCTTTCCACTACTTCCAGCCAGTTGCCGATGGAAACACCGAGGGGCTGGTTCATGTCGGTGATGAAGCCGATGACTTCCTTGCCGAAGTCCCTGCCAATGTCAACCATGAGGGAAGCGAGTTCCGCGGCTTCTTCAGGGGTCTTCATGAACGCCCCGCGGCCGGTCTTGACGTC
>CAZRPU010000093.1:0-5838 GCA_964602055.1 uncultured Ignavibacteriaceae bacterium | reverse complement strand
TCAAAATGGCGACCACTCGTTGAGAAACACTCGTGGGCCATTTTGGGACTTCTCCGAGTTTTTCCAGAATCTTATAATGGTTGATAGTAGAGCCGATCATGATAATGTGGTCATGGGGTTATGTGGTGATGGAGTCATGTGGTGATGGGGTCATGTTTGTCATTGAGTCCTTTCATTTGTCGGGGTCATTTCTTCCCGGCCAACTGCTGCCAGTTGACGATCAACGAAAGAGCATTCGCCCCCGCGACTCTTTTCGTCCTCGTTCCGATGAACCGTTTCCCGTCGGCTGTTGACATCCATGTTTTCAGTTCGGCTTCCCCTGAGGTCGCGAAGAGCGTCGTTGGATTGGAAAAGCGCGGTACGCCTCCCGAGAGCGAGACCCGAACGCTCATGAGTTTTCCACCGGAAGAATAGACAATCTCTCCCGTCTTGAGCCAGAGCGGGGATTCTCCGCCGGAGGTGGAGACTTGCCACTTTTCACTTTGGGGAGCAAAGTGTCGCACATAGACCTCGCTTCTTCCGGAAGCCCCTGATTGATAGGAAAACCACTTGCCGTCGGGGGAAAACGTGGCCAAATATTCATGAAATGAGGTCGACACGAGCGTATCGAGAACGTTGGGGCGATTCAGGTCCGCGGCAAGAATATCAAATCCCGTGGTAACAGACTGTTGCGCCATGAGCAGCGAATGTCCATCCGGAGAAATATCGTTGAGCCAGAGCTCCTCAGGAAATGCGTCGATAATCACTTTCTTGTCACCCGTTCCGTCCGCCCGCCGGGAAACAGTATACCACTTGTCATTCTTCACCTCGTTGTAGACGATCGACTTCCCGTCCGGAGTCCAAAACGGGATGATCTCGGACTCGGAGCCAAAGGTGAATCGTGTCTTGATCGTGCGCTGAAGATCGTAGATCCAGATATCATCATTCCCTTGATCATCCAGTTCATCGTACGCAATCCGCGTCTCATCCGGCGAGATCGAGATAACGAAATGGGGCTTTCCGGGAGTAATGTCCTTCGAATGACCTGACCGGTCGAGCCATACGATCTGTTCGCCCGGTCCCTGTGGTTCACGGACGTAGACGACAACGCCGTTGGGTGAAGCAGTGAAATTACCCTTCGCCCGGGCGGGATAGTGCGAGACACCCTGGTCGAGCGGGATCGGATCACCCGTAAAATCAAAACTGGAGAGATCGAACGGCTGCGCAATGAGTGTGTTCTGCCTGAGATAGAGCAAGTGCCCGGCGGAATAGACAGGGTTGGATCTCAATCCCGTGATGAAGATCCTCTTGACCGAGCCGTCGAGGGATCCGACAAAGCCACCGAGAGCCGCTGCAAGAGCACCTCCTCCGGCATATCCTGAATACACGAAGTGTTCGCCATCCGGAAGAAACGAGGGAAACCGCGGATAGAAATTCGATGTTGAGTCGATCGATGTAAGCCGTTTGAGCTCTCCACCACCCGACGACACCGTATAGATATTCCGATCTCCGATGGAGGGACACAGGATGATTGTGCCATTCGGAGCCCATGCGCCGCCCCGTCCCTGCGGAACGTCAACGATATCGAGAGGTGGTGAGCCCAGAAGATCCACCTTCCTGAGTTTTGTACCAGCGACGAATGCGATGTGGTTTCCGTCCGGAGACCAGAACGGATACAAACCTCCTTCCGTGCCTACGATCGGTTTCGATTCCGTCGCAGAGAGCGGGCGAAGCCATAGCCGGGAATTGCCCGAAGAATCGAGGGCAGAAAAGACAAGCATGGTTCCATCCGGCGACAGGGCAAGATGCCCACCGAAGTCATTATACAGAAGATGGCCCAAGGGAGGATCGATCGCAGCGCGAACGGCAAATCCCTCCGATGCACGCGGCCCGACAAGAACCGAGATGAGAAACCCTGCAAGGGCGGCGACAGGTATCCCCGCTGCGAGGAGAACGGTCATCATCGACCAACGACGTTGCGGCATGGCCGCCTCTTCCGGCCGACCAAGAGCCGGGTGCGCCGGGGAGGATGCGCCGCCCACAGCGGGACGCGCCGCAGTGATCCTGCTGGCCCGTTGCCGGCTGGATTCCCTTCGATAACGCTTCAGTTCCAACGCTACCTGGCTTGCCGCCTGGGTGCGCTCAGCGGGATCCTTCTCCAGACAATCAAGGACGATGGCGTCCAGTTCAGGGGGGATATCCGCCTTGACTGCAGACATGGGAAGCGAATCGACGTTGACTATTTCATAGGTGATGGCTGTTTCGTGCACTCCCTTGAACGGCGGATAACCGGTGAGCATTTCGTAAAGAAGCACTCCCAGAGAGAAAATATCCGACCGATGGTCGGTCTCCTGGCCCTGGACCTGTTCAGGAGACATGTAGCCCGCCGTGCCAACGGTGGAACCTTCTTTGGTCAATCGTGATGCCCCGCGAAGCTTTGCCAGCCCGAAATCCATGATTTGCACACGGCCATCTTTACGAATCATGATATTCTCGGGCTTGATATCCCTGTGGACGATCCCTTTTTCATGAGCGGCCGCAAGACCTTCGGCAATTTGAATGCCCATATCGAGGGCTTGTTTCAGGGAGAGGCTGGATTTCTTCTCCTGCAGCATTTGGCCGTCGACGAACTCCATGACGATGAAGTGCTTTCCATCAGCCTCTTCTATCCCATGGATCGTGCAGATATTCGGGTGATTCAGAGATGCAGCTGCCTGGGCTTCCTGCATGAATCGGGCGGTGTCTGACTCTGAGGCAGAGATATGCTCGGGGAGAAACTTGAGCGCGACCATGCGGTTGAGCGTGGTATCCTGGGCCTTGTAAACGACGCCCATGCCGCCTTCTCCAAGTTTCTCGAGAATCTTATAGTGTGATATCGTTGAACCGATCATAGTCATGTGTCATGTGATAATGTGGTGATGTGATCATGGCGGTTGAGTCAGATACTCATGAGGTGTTCTAACTTCAATTCATTTGTGTAAATCCCATGTCCAGTTTGTCACAATGGTCAAGGGTGTTTGGTTTTGCGTTTCTACCGGAACGTTAAGGAGGAATCGGTTGCCGTCGGCGGTCACATCATAGTTCTTTCCTCCAACCTGAACGAGCAACGGCACCGGGAACAAAGGACGGCTTTGGTCGATCTCAAGATCAGATCCGCTGGCCGTAATTCTGGCGCTCATCATCATGTTTTCGGAGCTGACATAATAGAGTTCCTTTCCATCCCGCCTCCACCGGGGGGATTCCCCACCTGAGATTGAGACCTGCCATTTGGATCCCTTGTCAGGGAAGGATCGTATGTATATCTGGTCTCTCCCGGATTCGTCGGAAGTGTATGCGATCCATCTGCTATCCGGCGAGAATCGCCCATCCCACTCGTTGAATTCGGATTTAAGGAAGAGTATGGGCTCCCCTTTCTTGGCGAGAGGAAGGACCCAGAGATCGGTTTGGTTGGTTGAATCCGTCGACGCGAACAGAACGTATTTGCCATCTCCTGACCAATCCAAAGCCACCTTCCCCTGGTCGTTCTCATACAGAGGTTCTTCCTTCCCAGCCCCGGCAGAACGTTTTTGATAGAGGTCCATTAATCCCTTCGGATTTGCAGAATAGGCGATCGTCTCTCCGTCCGGTGACCACACAGGACCGATTTCCACCGAGGGTGCGAAAGTAAAGCGGGTCCTCAGATTCCGGCTGAGGTCAAAGTTCCACAGGTCCGCGTTGTGTGTCTTCTGATCGTACACGTAGATTGAAATCTTTTTACCATCAGGGGAAAGCCGAGGCATATAGTATTCAAACTCTTCCTGTTCAAATTCACTCCGGCGCCCGTTCCGATCCTGGAAGAGGAGCCTCGAGCCTGAATGAGCAGCTCCGGTCTGATAGAGCAGGATTCCCGTTTCAGATGCAGTGAACATACTTCTGTTGATGGAATTGTCGAATGTAACCCCATCCGCGAGAGTAATGGATTCGTCTCCAAGTTCGAACGAATCAGGATCAAACTTTTGCGCCACGACGGTGGTCCCCCTCGCGTAGAGAAGATATCCTGAGGCATAAACCGGATTCGACCCCGCATGAACGAGGACCTTTTTCAATCCTCCCTCAATGGACCCAAGACAGATCGCATCACCCTGACTCTGGGCCCCTGTGCTCACGGATCGTGCGAGATACAAAAAGTGCTTTCCGTCGGGCAGAAACCATGGCCAGCGGTGAGAATTCTCTTTCGTTGAAGCATCCAGCTCGGTGACCGGGAACGGTGTGCCCCCTTTTGCCGAAACGGCGAGGATGGGATTGCCCGTCCCGGGTGAAAACGCGATCATGCCCTCTGCGTTCCATGAGCCGCCACGGGGGTAAACAGAAGTACCGCACAGGCCAAGAGGAACACCTCCTGTTGCGCTCACCTTCTTCAGTTGTCCTTGAGCAGAGAAGCCGATAAATCGGCTATCAGGCGACCAGAACGGATCGGAGGCCTGCTCGGTGCCGGCTAATTGCCGGGGGTTCAGAGAGCTGAGCTCCTGCACATAGAGGAACCTCTTCCCTGTGGAATCGGACGCGGCAAACGCGAGTTTCTCCCCATCGGGCGAAACAACCGCAGGACCCGCTTCATTTCCGTACAACTTGAGGGTCACGTTTTCGGGAGGAATGATGGAAGATCGGATTGTCTGGAGTTTCGGAGTGGGCACGGCGAAATAGAGATATCCGAAGATGCACGCTGCAACGCCCAGCACGGCAATCATCATCCACCGAATGAACGGAGATTCCAAGAGTGTCGTGTGAATCGTCTGCGGTGCTTCAGCTTGCCTTATTCCACTTGCTGGCAGAGCTGCTGTAATGCGGCTTCGCCGCTGGCGACTGGACTCCCTTCGGAGTCTCTTGAGATCGAGGGCGATCTGACTTGAAGACTGGGATCGCTCGGCGGGATCTTTCTCCAGGCATTCGAGAATGATCGCATCCAGCTCAGGCGGAATTTCCGGTTTGATCGTCGACATCGGAGGAGTATCGACATTGACAATCTCGTAGGAAATCGCGGTCTCATGAACTCCCTTGAAGGGAGGCTGACCGGTGAGCATTTCATAGAGGAGCACTCCGAGAGAAAAGATATCCGATCGATGATCGGTTTCTTGTCCCTGCACCTGTTCTGGAGACATGTAGCCGGCGGTTCCTACTGTCGATCCTTCCTTCGTCAGCCTTGATGCGCCTCGAAGCTTGGCCAATCCGAAGTCCATGATCTGCACCCGCCCATCCTTGCGGATCATGATGTTTTCGGGTTTGATATCCCTGTGTACGATCCCTTTTTCATGTGCTGCGGCGAGACCTTCGGCGATCTGAATGCCGATGTCGAGGGCCTGCTTTGTCGAAAGAGTTGATTTCTTCTCCTGCAGCATTTGCCCATCGACGAATTCCATGACGATGAAGTTCTTTCCGTCGGATTCTTCAATACCGTGAATAGTGCAGATATTGGGATGGTTCAGACCTGCTGCAGCTTTGGCCTCCTGGGTAAAGCGTTCCAGATCGGCGGAACCAACAGAGACATGTTCGGGGAGAAACTTGAGCGCAACCGTGCGGTCAAGCTTGGTATCCTGGGCTTTGTAAACCACGCCCATCCCGCCTTCACCGAGCTTTTCAAGGATCTTGTAATGTGAGATTATCATCCCGATCATTTTCTGTCACTCTCAGGCAGGTGCACGTTGTTCCGGCGGGCAGGGCCGCCTTCTCCAAGTTTCTCCAGAATTTTGTAATGACTGATTGTGGAACCAATCATAGTGACCTCTCATTCCAGCTCCCGCCAATAAGTGGCGGGATCCTCAAAATGGCGACCACTCGCTGAGAAACACTCGTGGGCCATTTTGGGACTTCGCCCAACTTCTC
>CAZRPU010000092.1:0-5974 GCA_964602055.1 uncultured Ignavibacteriaceae bacterium | reverse complement strand
GACCGATTGTCCTGCAATATGCCCGTTGTTCGAGATTTTATTGAACCCGTCGAGCTTCAGACTTTCAACCGTCGCCCGGGCCTCTGTGTGAGCGGCGTTCAGCAATCCGTCGAACAACGATGGAGGAACCTCGAGAAAATCCCTGTAATGTCTTTTCGGAATGACGAGGGAATGACCATAGTGAATAGGATTGATATCGAGAATGCAGACGACGTCATCGTTCTCGAAAAGAATTTCGGCGGGAACTTCCCGGGCAATGATCCTGCAAAAAATGCAACTGTTCATTTTGTTTGCGGGCTGGAGCAGGTTGGTGAACCATAATGTAGCAAAAACTGAGCGAAAGTCAAAGAACGGCTTCCTTGCATGTCGGAGCGACTTTTGGTATATTTTTTGTCAGTTTGGTCCCACCACAACTTCTCAAAGGAATCTTTTTATGAAGCCGTTTGCAGTTGTTCTTCTCGTTTTGACAGCGCTGGCTCTCGTCGTGTTTCAGGGCTTTCAATGTGCCTCGGCGGAGTTTACCGGCGCAAAGTTGAAAATGTCCCAGAAGAACTTCACGGAGGCAAAGCGTTTGCTCGATATCGAGGTTCGAAACAACCCAACGAACGATGAAGCATGGTACTTGCTTGGAGCGATCTGCTCGGAAGATGGGGAATATCCCCGGATGAATGAGGCATTTGACGCCGCACTGAAACTCTCAGACAAACATAGAACCGATATCCGCAACATTCGGTACAACAGGTGGGGTGTGCATCTGAATGCCGGCGTGAAGGCGCTGGAAAGGGCGACCCCCGAATCAACAATGTTTTTTGACGATGCGATCGCCGAATTCCAAAGAGCGGCCGAGGCTTGGCCCGATACGTCGATGACGTATCGATACCTCGGCTATGCCTATAACAACAAAACGGACTACGACAACGCCATCAAGGCGTTTGGCAAAGCGTGGGAAATGGGCAGAGACAAGGAATCACTTCAGCGAATGGCCCGGATCCACGTCTTTCTGGGAGACCGATTTAAGACGAAGTTCGAAACAGACAACGCCGACAAGCTGAAAGCCGTTCGTAACCTTGCGGGAATCAGGAAAAATACGAGCAAAAATGAGGTAATAGCGGCATTGGGTGCGCCTGACAATATCCGGCGGGGACCGCGGGGCTCAAATAAGGAAACCATGGTGTATAGCCGCTACAAATTGACACTCGAGATGGATGCAAACAAAGTCGCAAAGAAGACCTTTGACGAGCCCTACAAGCCATCGATCGATTCTTCCAGCCATCAGTTGGCGTTGCGACAATACAATGAAGCAATTCAATACATCCAGGCTGTAAAGAAGGAGGTTGCGGACGATACGGAAGTCCTCAATATTCTTCTGCAGGCGTACGTCCAGTCCGACCGCATCAAGGAAGCGATTGGAGAATATGAGAGGGTGACGAAGGCGAATCCTGCAAACAAAGTCAATCATTACATTCTTGGTGTTCTGTATCGCAGTGCGGGGGACCACAAATCGGCCGTCGCCGAGTTTCAGAGGGCGTTCGAAATCGATTCCACGTATAGCGACGCCTTATTTGACCTGGGCGCTACGTATTATAACTGGGGTGTGGAGCTCATGAGAGCCTCGGATGAAAAGGGAGAACCGACCCAGGAACACAAGGAAAAGTTCAAGATGGCGCTGCCCTTCATCGAAAAAGTCGCAGAAGAAAAACCCGACGATGTCCAGGTGTGGGAAACTCTGGGAACCATCTATGCACAGCTGGGAATGCAGGATAAAGCCGTCAAGGCGTTTGATAAGGCCGATCAGCTGCGCGGCAAGAAATAATACCTAAAAACAGCATACACGCGACCCGAATGCCCATCGATCCGGATGGGCATTTTGGTCTCAAGGGAGAGGCCATGGCAGATCAGGTACAGCAGCAGCAAATCAATATCGAACTCGGGGAAAAAGAGGCGGAAGGGATTTATTCGAATCTCGCAATCATTACGCACTCTCCGGCTGAATTTGTGATCGACTTTACGCGTGTCTTGCCGGGCGTACCGAAGGCGAAGGTCCACGCGCGCATCATCATGACACCTCAGCACACAAAGATGCTCCTCCATGCGCTTCAGGACAATATCGATAAGTACGAGAAAAAGTTTGGAGAGATCAAGATTGCGGGCGAAGGAGCCGGAGGGCCGGGATTCGGATTTCAACCCCCGACCAAAGGGGAAAAAGTTCACTGAACGACGGCCCGAATCCTCTTCGGGCCGTTTCTCTTTCTAGAGGATGTAGCGGCTCAGGTCTCTGTTCTTGACGATTGCCGAGAGTTTTTCTTCAACCATCTGCTTTGAAATAAGGATCTTCTTCGCAGTGACCTTGTCGGGAGTTTCAAAGAGGAGTTCTTCCAAGAGGGTGGTCAGAATTGTGTGCAGCCGCCGCGCGCCGATATTCTCAACCTGCTCATTCACTTCAAACGCCGTGCGGGCAATTTCCCGTACTGCCGGTGTCTCGAATTCGAGGCTGACGCCCTCCGTCTCGAGGAGCGCGGAGTATTGCTTCAGCAAGGCGTTTGCCGGGAGCGTCAGGATCTTGACAAAGTCGTCTTCCGTAAGGCTCTGCAGCTCCACGCGAATGGGGAAACGCCCCTGAAGCTCAGGAATGAGGTCGGAAGGTTTTGTGACGTGAAAGGCTCCCGAAGCAATGAAGAGAATGTGATCAGTCCTTACCATTCCGTGCTTGGTCGTTACGTTCGAACCCTCGACGATCGGCAGGAGGTCGCGTTGCACTCCTTCGCGTGAAACATCGGGACCGGAAGTCTGTCCCCTCGTGCTGGCAATCTTGTCGATCTCATCGATAAACACGATGCCTGAATTCTCGATCCGTGCAATTGCCTGCTTTGTCACCTTGTCCATGTCGATGAGTTTTACTGCTTCTTCCTGCGTCAATGCGATGCGGGCTTCTTTTACCTGCATTTTCCTGATTTTGCTTTTTTTCGGAAGGACGTTTCCGAACATCTCCTGAAGATTGATCCCCATTTCTTCCAGACTCACGGGTCCCATCACTTGCATGAGAGGCACCTGGGTGGCCGGAATATCGACCTCAATGATTCTTTCGTCGAGTTCTCCCGCACGGAGCTTCTCACGAAACTTCTGACGGGCCTTTCCTTCATCCTCGGGTTCCTGAGGCGGTTCTCCCGGCGCAACGGGAGAGGGCCTCCGCAGCGGTGGAACGAGGATGTCGAGGATTCGCTCTTCCGCCAGCACACGGGCCCGATCCTGAACATCCGCCGCATGCTCAGCTTTCACCATGGCGACCGATATCTCCATTAAATCCCTGATCATCGATTCCACATCGCGGCCGACATAACCCACCTCGGTGAATTTGGATGCCTCAACCTTGAGGAACGGTGCATTCGCCAGCTTTGCCAACCGCCGTGCGATCTCTGTTTTTCCCACGCCCGTCGGGCCGATAAGAATAATGTTGTTGGGCATGATCTCTTCCCTAAGGCCTTCAGGCACCTGGAGACGCCGCCAACGGTTGCGCAGGGCAATCGCTACTGATCGCTTGGCATTGTCCTGCCCGATGATATACTTGTCGAGCTCCTTGACGATTTGCCGAGGAGTCAATTCACTCGAGGAGAGAACGGATGTAAGGGACAAGGGGGAACTCAAAGTTCTTCTATATGAATGTTCTTGTTGGTGTAGACGCAAATATCCGAAGCGACATCGAGCGCTTCATGTACAATATCGCGGGCCGATTGCTTGGTATGCTTGACGAGCATCCTTGCCGCCGCCAGTGCATACATCCCTCCCGAACCTACCGCCACGATGCCGTCGTCCGGTTCGATGACGTCGCCGTTGCCGGAAATAATCAAGGCATGCTCCTTGTCAATGACAGCAAGCAGTGCTTCGAGCTGTCTGAGGTACTTGTCCGTGCGCCAAAGTTTTGCAAGTTCAACGGCTGATCTCACCAGCTGCCCCTGATGCTTTTCCAATTGTTCTTCGAACCGGTCGAGGAGGCTGAACGCGTCGGCGGCCGCCCCCGCAAATCCGACGATCACCGAATCCTTGTAGACCTTCCGGATCTTGTTCGAATGTTGCTTCATGATTGTTGAACCAAGAGAAACCTGTCCGTCGCCCCCGAGTGCGGCCTTGCCGTCTCTCCGAAGTCCGATAATCGTTGTTGCGTGCAGCTCTGGCTTTTCCATGGTCACATTTTCTTTCGTAAGCGGGCTATGGGGAGCCCGAGTTGTTCGCGGTACTTGGCAACAGTCCTTCTCGCAAGCTTGATGCCTTCCTTCTGAAGGAGCTCTGCAATCTTGTCGTCATTGAGGGGATTCTGCGGATCTTCGGCCTCGACGATGTCTTTCACTTTTTGCTTGACCGTGAGATTTGAAAGATCTTCGCCGCTCTCCGTTTCGATGGCCGAGGTGAAAAAATGTTTCAGTGAAAAGACGCCGAATTCCGTCTGGACATATTTGCTGTTGACCACTCGACTGATGGTGGAAATGTCCACCCCGACAACCTCTGCTACGTTCTTATAAATCATCGGTTTCAATATTTCTCCCTCCTCGAACCACTGCCGCTGCCTGTCGACAATCACGCGCATCACCTTCAGCAGGGTCTCTCTGCGCTGATGGATGGAAGCGATGAACCACTTCGCCGCTTCGAACTTCTGCTTGATAAAATCCTTCGTTTCTTTGGCAGTCTTCTTCCCTTTGGGAGCAATTAGATCCCGATATGCCCTGTTGAGCCGGAGGGTGGGAATAGTCCGGTCATTAAGGCTTATGAGAAAATCCCCCTCATCCTTTTCAACGATGAAATCGGGCGTAACGTAGTTCTCCTGGGCCGAGAATTCCCCCTCCCCCGGCTTCGGGTTCAAATGTTGAATGAGCTCGACAACCTTCTTGAGAGTTTCGTTGCCAACCCCCAGATTCTGTCCCAACGCGTCGTACCGCTTCAGCTTCAGGTCTTCAAACTGCTCTTCGAGGATTTTCAGAGCAAGTTCCCGGAGCATGTTGTCATGAACCGTCGCCTTGATTTGAGCGATCAGGCATTCCTCCAATGAACGGGCCGCGATGCCGGGAGGGTCAAGCTGTTGAATCCTCTTCAGAACAGAATCCGCTTTGTCCTGCGGAATTTCGAGGCCGTAACTCAGGTTCAAGTCCTGCACGATTAAGGAAAGCTCCCGCCGCAGGTAGCCATCCTTATCGACGTTCCCGATGATCTCCTCGGCAAGCAGAAGATCCGTTTCGTCCAGGACCTGCATGCGAAACTGGGCAAGAAGCCTCTCCGACAGCGGCGGGGCAGAAGGAAGGGGCGATTCATAGTCCTCATCGCCGTTGGACGAAGAGCGTGCCTCGGGGCTTTTGTGGCCCTCGAGGTCATCATTCATGTAATCATCGAGGGTGTAGCCTTCCTCGTCTTCACCATTCCTGTCCTCTTCCGCAGTCTGCTGAAGTTCATCATCCGAAGTCGTCTCATCGTCCGTGCGATCAAGGTCCTCTTCCACTTCAAGCATCGGGTTGAGCTCGAGTTCTGTCTTGATGCGCTGCTCGAGAGCGAGATTGGGGAGCTGGAGGAGTTTGAGATATTGAACTTGCTGAGGTGTGAGCTTAAGGCCGAGGCGCAGCTGCTGGGAGAGATTCAGGGTCGTCATTCCGTCTCTTCCTCGTGGTCTCGATTCTGACGGTGTTCATAGCAGAGATCAGAAAAGCGCCTGACCCACTCGGGTCCGTAGGCCCTGGTGAGCGCTTCGCGAAGGAAATCCGACAAAAAGGTTCCTGTCGCTTCGCCGTGTTCATAAGCAGGCTCACAATCTGCCAAGAACTCGAAGCGGATACGTTCCTGGGGCCCCCGGTCGATTCGAAGGGGAAAGAGACTGCAGGAGAGGGGCTTGCGCCAGCTTGTTTCCCCTTTGAGAAAGGCATGTTCCAATGAACATTTGGCAATGCCGTTTTCTTCCATGACAAAGACACAGGCCCGCCCATCAACACATGTTGTC
>CAZRPU010000091.1:0-6157 GCA_964602055.1 uncultured Ignavibacteriaceae bacterium | reverse complement strand
TATGGCAAACCTACCCTAGGTAACTGGGGCGACGGTCAAAGCCTCCCGCCACACGCGTTCAAACCAACTTCTCCGGCAAGGTAACTTCCTGCTGTATGGAATAGACGATTGAGCTAACTCGCAGCCACTGAAACGAGAGCGTCTCATTGCGACAGGATGCACCGAGTTGGCTGCTCTCTATCTGCCAAGAACAATCTTCCGCCCGTAGAAAGCCTCTGCATACTTGTCAAGCGCGTGCGACTCGATCCCTCGCAGGCGTAGGAGCGAATAGAACGTATCCTCGGTAAACCATTGCCTGCTTCGCTGCGTGGAAAACCCCTCCATTAGAAATCTTACCTTTGTGTCACACAACTCCTTCGATAGCGAAACATAAACATTGGGTTGACCAAGGTCACCGTCATACTTTGGAATCTCGTACTCAAGAATCTGATGCTTCCGGAATGTGTTCCATGTCAGCTCACAGACGACCCGGTGGTCCTGATGCAGGTCGTGGCGATAATGGGAAAAGATCAGATCCGGTGCTACACGGGTCTTGAGTTGCTCAAAGAATTTCTTTATTTCTTCTCCTCGATAAGGGAAGAAACTTTCCTTAAAAGCCTTCGTAATTATAGTGGTTGATTTTGCTCCACTGAGAAAGCGCTTCGCGCTGGTCACAGCTTCCCGCTTTCGGGTCCCACTCGCGCAGAAGACCACCCAGGTTACATTACAGTTGCTATAGGATTTCAGGAGCCGGAGAATTGTTCCCCCGCACCCGATTTCGATGTCATCGGAATGGGCGCCGAGACACAGAACTGACAGACTTCCTGTTCGGCGAACTACCGGGACTAGATTAAACACGTGGTAGCTTTCATCATGCGCGCTTCACATCGGTAGACTTATTTATCAGGGGCGTTCTCGGAATCATGATTTCTCTGCCAGACCATCCATGGGGTCTCTCCACGAGCGTACATGTCGTCCAGACGCTGCTTATCTTTAAAAGTGTCCATGCTGGCCCAGAAGCCTTCGTATCTATAGGTAATCAACTTATTGTTTTTGATGAGACGCTGAAAGGGTTCATGGACCAGCTCTTCCCCAGCCTTGATGTAATCAAAGATCTGGTTACGAAAGACCATGAACCCTCCGTTAATCCAGAGACCAGAGTTACTCAGATCCTTAATATCTGCTACTCCACCGTCTTTCTTAACCTGAACAATATGAAAGCTCTGGATTGGACGGACGCTCAAGAAACTCCCAATTGCGCCATTCTTTTCAAAATTCGTGATCACATCGGGAAGACTGCAATCGGTGAGGCCATCGGCGTAGTTGGCCAGAAACACGTCCTCTCCTTTAAGATAAGGCTCCACAGCCTTCAGTCGTTGGCCAATGTTCGCATTGCGTCCTGTATCCACAAAGGTAATCGTCCAGTCATCGATATCTCTATTCATTAACTCAATGTTTTTCCCACCGCGGGTCAACGTGAAATCGTTTGAGGCGCATTCGTTATAGTTAAGGAAGTAGTTCTTGATCGCATCACCACGGTAGCCAAGGCATAGAACGAAGTCCTTATGGCCATAATGGGCGTAATACTTCATCAGATGCCAGAGAATCGGACGATATCCGATCTCGACCATGGGCTTAGGGAGAGTCTCTGAATACTCCCTCAGCCGCATTCCCAGACCACCACAAAAAAGGACGACCTTCATTTTTTGTTCGCTCCTATTGGCTGGTCCCTGCGCGCCTTACAGGCCAAGACCCGAATTGAGTCGCACAATCGTTGACCCACCGGCCCAAAGCACGTGGCCGACGCATGGTTAGCTCTCTGGACCGGAGATCGAGGTCATCGTTGACCTACGGCCTGGCGCATAAAATATTCGGTCTGTTCAGCCCGCAGCTTATCGCAGAGTCGACCCGCTGGAAGCTCAACGTCGCTTAACTTGATGCCCCGATCCTTTGGGATATCGTGCTTCAATCGGCATCCTTGAGAGAGGGCCATCGGCAGGAGGTTTTCTTCCTGGCATACTTCGTATGTATCAATTAGCCCGTAGCAGGTGAATCCTCCCATACCGTCCAGTATTTCACCAGCCTTCAAATCTTTTTTCGCAAATGCGCCGGTATCGCACACTGGCGCACCCATCGGGGCCAACGTCGCGTCCCGGAACAATACCGCCCGGGCAACTGTCAAAGGAAGTTGAAGGTGAGGAAGATGATACGGCGTATAGAACATATAGAACGGCCCATCTCCCATCTTAAAGTAGCTCATGTATGCCTTCTTGATCGGATGATCATTGTAGCCGACGACAAACCCGCCGGTATGGGGCTCCGCGCCAAGAGCAAAATCGACGAGCCCTCCGCTCAATAGTTGCTCAGGGGAAAACAGCTTGAGAAGATCCTTGACATGCGCACACTTGTGCCCGAACATTCCTCTAACACCTGGCTTGAACCCGGTCGCATTAGCCATTAGGCTCGATTCCAGGCAAAGCTTCGAACCATCGGCGAAAGAAGCTACCATTGCTGCCTTTTGTTTATGTTTCTCGGCAAATCCTCGCTGCGTTTCCGGATTCCTGTAACGATCAAGAAACCCTTTGATTTGCCCCATAAGGACCGGCCGATAACCGATGCTCTTCACAAAGCGATAGAGATTCATGGCAACGCCTGGTTCGTCGCCATCAGTATACGTGTAAACGACGCCCGCTCGGTCAGCATAGACTTTGAGAATCGGCCCGATCGTTGCGTCAAGTTCGGCATTCATCAAAATAAGATGCTTGCCGTGGTTGATGGATTCCATTGCCACTTGAGCACCCAATTCGATTTCTCCCGTTGCATCGATAATTGCCTCGATGTTGCCAGCCCGACAGAGCAGCATAGGATCTTCAGTGACGGCATAGGAACCAGCACTCACAGCCTGCTCCAGTTCGCCGACGCTGTGAACGGCCTTATACGACTCGACTCCTGCTTCTTTGTAGGCTTGCTCGGCGCGAGCGATATGACGGTTGCAGACAGCCACCAGCCTCATACCGGGCATCGCCGTGATGATCTCCAGAGCAATGCCACGACCCATATAGCCGGCTCCGACCAGGGCCACTCGAACCGGATTCCCCTCCATTTGTCGTTTTTCAAGTGCCGCATCGACGATAATCATGTTTCACCCTCCCGTAAATCCAATTGCTGAGTCGTTCTCTATTCTCCGTACATCTTCTAGCTAGTCAACCTGCTGAGGCCAATTCTTATCGGCTTCTGAAATGATCTCCACAGGTAACGGCCACGCGATTCCGAATACTGGATCATTGAACAATACCCCTGAGGAATGTTGTGGCGCATAAAATTGCGACGTGTCGTACACGACCTCTGAATTGTCCACCATGGTCTGATATCCATGGGCACAGCCTTCCGGAATACAAAGCATCTTGTGGTTGTCAGCCGTGAGTTCGACGCCAATCCACTGCCGGTAGGTTTGAGAATACGGCCGAAGGTCGACTATGACATCAAAAACCCTTCCCATGGTGCATCGGACTAGCTTCACTTCCTGATAGGGATGTTTCTGGAAATGCATTCCTCGAATTGTCCCCTTCCTGTAACTGAACCCGATATTGGCTTGGACAAAATGACTTACTAAGCCGAGCGCTTCGAATTCCTTCTGACACCATGCACGAGCAAAAAACCCCCGTTGGTCTTCGCGTCGCTCGATGTCTATTACGAAAGCGCCTTTCAGTTTCGTTTCCGCAAAATTCATGTTGCGTCCAAACCGATCCCCTCGTAGCGGGCGATCTTCGCCTTATCGAGCAAGCGACGCCCATCTATAAAGAGAGGCGGCGGATCCTGGGATGCCAACAACTCAGGGATTTTCCTGAATTCGTCCCATCGGGTTACCAATACTACGGCGTCCGTCTTCGAGACAGCCTCAGCGAGGCTCCCGCATAGTTGCATCTCTTGCATAGAAAATAGTTTTCTCGCCTCAGGCATCGCCACGGGATCGTAGCCTTTAATCGAGGCGCCCTCCTGCAATAGACTTCGCAAGATCGGAATTGCCGGCGATTCTCTCATGTCGCTCGTATCGGGCCGGAAGGCCAGTCCAAGTACTGAAATCCGCACCCCCTTGAGGGATGCAAAATGTTTCTTCAACAGCTGAATGACCTTGGCCGGCTGCTGCTCATTGACCTTGAGTACCGCGTCGAGCACATGCATAGGCGTGTGGTATTTGTCCCCATGCGCCGCTAGGGCTTTCACATCTTTAGGAAAACAGCTCCCGCCGAATCCGCATCCCGCCGCGAGAAAAGAAACAATTTGAGGCTGAACCCTTCTCCCATCTGGTATTTCTACGGTGAGATAGCGGCTCAAATGGACCCCCCGCATAACGTCCAGCACATCAGCATCCTTGATGGCCGCACAGAGATTACCCATTTCATTTGAAAAGGAAATCAACGTTGCCAGGAGAGCGTTTGATGCGTACTTAATCATTTCTGCTGTCTTATTGTTCACACGAAGCAGTTCGACGCTTGGGAACCCTTCATAAAGCCTGGCCTGCTGATCGATCGTTAACTTATCTGCTCCGCCGAGAACGATCCGGTCGGGAAACAGGAAATCACTTACTGCCTCTCCCTCCGTGAGGAATTCCGGATTCATCCCGACACCGAAATCGACACCCGCCTTCTTGCCAGACGCTTCTTCGAGAATGGGACGCACCACATCATCCGTTGTCCCGGGTACAACCGTGCTCTTGACGACTACGACATGATAACCAGATTTATGCCGCAACGCCTGGCCAATCTCTTTCGAGACTGCCTTGATGTAAGTGAGATCGATCTCGCGGCCGTCAAAAGGAGTTCCGACCGCGATCAAAGATAGGTCCGACTGTTGTACAGCGCTTGAAAGATTGGTCGTCGCCTGCAGCCGTCCGCCGACATGCTTCCGCAGGAGATCTTGTAACCCTCGCTCATAGATGGGAGGAACGCCGTTGTTGATCGAGTCCACCTTAGTCTGATCAACATCGACGCACGTGATCTGATGTCCCTTCTCAGCGAAGCAGACCCCAGTCACAAGCCCAACGTAACCAGTTCCTATGACCGACACCTTCATGCTATTCCTTTCGAGTGTTTCCGAAACGTGATGCGTTTGTCCCTAACACCCTATCTAAACTAGGCGTCCGGAGCCTCTCGATTCTCGTTGTACCAGATGAGCGATCGCTTAAGTCCTTCGCCCAATGATACGCTGGGGTTGTATCCGAGATGCGCGCGCGCTTTGGTGATCACCGGGCACCGCCTATTTGGATTATCAACCAAGTAACTGACATCTTGGCTTCCCTGCCGAACAACTTTTCCTTTGTATCCGAACAAGTGCTTCGCCAGGGTCGTAAGCCTGTCCGCCAGTTCAGCCATTGAAATTTCCGGTTCCTCGACTCCAATGTTATATGCTTCACCACTATGTCCCTTAATCAGCACCTTAAAGTACCCGGTAACAGCATCTGCCGCATAACAAAAAGTCCTCCGAGGCGACCCATCTGAATGCATTATGATGTCACGCCCGTTCATAATGTCTCTTGCAAAGTCAGGGATAACCCGACGATCGCTAATTTTTAGACCTGGTCCATAGTTATTGAACGGACGAGCCACCTTGACCGGAATTCCGAACTGATGGGCAAAGTTTACACAGAGAGTTTCGCCATATCGTTTAGCTTCGTCGTAACAGGCTCGGGGGCCTGTACAGGACACTAATCCCCTATATGTTTCAGGGGTTGGAATGTTCTCGGGGGAGGGATCCCCATAGATCTCGCTACTCGAGAAGAACAAGAATCCCTCGACGGCTCGCCCCTTCTCTTTCTGCCCTCGGGCATATTCCAGCAACATTCGCAGCCCATTCACATTCGCATCCATCGTGCCGATTGGATCTCGTTTGTAGTAGGTCGGCGAAGCAATTGAGGCCGCATGGATGATGAACTGAAAATCACCCATATCTGCCGGAAGAGGATTCCTGATATCGTGCCGGATCAAAGCAAGATTCCGGTCACCTTCCACTTTTGACAACCACTGGGGCATTCCACGAACAAAACTGTCATACACCGCCACCTTAATTGGAGCATGTCCGGTTTGGATTTGCTTATTCCAATGAAGCGCCGCCTGGACAAAATAGTGGCCAAGAAACCCTGCACCGCCCGTAATCAGGATCCGTTTCCCGGACAGAGCGA
>CAZRPU010000090.1:0-6390 GCA_964602055.1 uncultured Ignavibacteriaceae bacterium | reverse complement strand
GCAGCGCTTCAGGGGTTTCTTTCTTCCAGCGCTTTTTCGCAACGGAAGAATCATAGGTTTCCGGGGGAGAAAAGAAATACGGACTCTTCTCGGCAAAATCGCTGACGAAGGTGACCCTCTCCCTCATGGCACTTACGACTTTGAGAAGATACGCGTCACTCAGCTCCGTTGAAGATGCACTATGCCGCATACTCAGAAATTCTTTCAGCATTGAGAGCACTTCCGCATCGCCCTTTTTTTTCAAATGCTGTGCATTGAGCCAGTTCAATTTTTCGATATTGAAAACAGCTCCCGATTTGCCAACCCGATCAAGGGAGAATTCTCCAATGAGTTCTTGTAGGGAAAACAGCTCGCGCTCATCGCCGGGGTTCCATCCGAGGAACGCCACAAAGTTAACAATGGCCTCCGGGAGATAGCCCTTGGATCTGTATTCTTCAACGGCAACGTCTCCCTGACGCTTGCTCAGTTTTGATTTGTCCGGATTGAGAAGAAGGGGAAGATGGGCGTATTGAGGGATTTCCCAGCCAAAATTGCGGTACAGAATGATGTGTTTGGGAGTACTGGGAAGCCATTCTTCTCCCCGAATGACATGGCTGATCTGCATCAGATGGTCATCGGTGACGACCGCCAAATGATAAGTTGGGAATCCGTCGGACTTGACGATCACCTGGTCATCGAGAACGCTATGAGCAATGGTGACTTTTCCGCGGATCATGTCTTCAAACGTCAATTCCCCGCTCAGGGGAACCTTCATGCGGATGACATGCGCTTCGCCTGCGGTTTTTCGTTTTTCAGAATCCGAAGGGAGAAGCTCCCTGCAGTGCCGATCATACGAGGGAGAGAGTTTCATCGCACTCTGGCGCTGACGCACTTCCTCGAGCCTTTGGGGAGTGCAAAAACAATAATATGCCTTCCCTTCGCGAACAAGGCGCTCCGCATGATCTCGATAGACAGACAGTCGCTGTGACTGGACGTACGGACCAAAGGTTCCCCCCTTCACCGGCCCTTCATCGTGATCGATCCCCGCCCATCGCAGAGTTTCGAGGAGGTTTTCTACTGCGCCTTCGACGCGTCGAGACTGATCCGTATCTTCGATGCGAAGAACAAGAACGCCGTGATTCCGTCTGGCAAAAAGGTAGTTGTAGAGCGCGGTGCGAAGGCCTCCGACGTGGAGAAACCCCGTTGGACTGGGAGCAAAGCGAACGCGGACTGGGATGGGCATGAGTTCCGGTACCGGAATACAAAAAAGGCGACTGCACGTCGCCCAAACGAAGCCAAGATACGAAAACGGATGAAGAATTGCAAAAAGGAGGCTACTCTGTCAGCGGGGGCCTTCTCGTGAGACGCTAATTTCTTCCGCACGCTCCACCGCAGCAGCAACTCTCCGATGAGGCTTCGGCAGAGCTTACCTGCTGAGATGAAGAACGAGAGACCATTGCAGGTGCGGAGATCAGTTTCCGATAGCTGCGCGAACCGCACGCGGGACACGCAATATCTTCCCTGAGTTCCCGAGTCTTGTGGAATATGTCGTAGAGTCTTCCACAATCAGAACATCGATAATCAAAGATGGGCATAAGAGTCTTTCCAAAGCGATCATTCACCCGTTTGATGCAGCCTTCGACGCAACGGTTCAGGACTGAAGAAGAGGCCGGCTGAATCGAACAGGACCGGCTGGCGGAGAGGGAGGGATTCGAACCCTCGATAGAGGTTACCCCCTATGCAGGTTTAGCAAACCTGTGCCTTCAGCCACTCGGCCACCTCTCCGGCTGAATTCGACGACGCATTGAATCGGCAACAACGATTCAAATGTATGGAAAACGCTTCAAAATTGCAAAGATCCGGCAAATGCGAAGCTCGTCCTTCTTCGAGCGTTCGCCGGAGAAATGCTTTCCTTTCCTCTACTCGCTACCACAGGGGGCGCGTAGGGCAGATTACTGATTATACCTCTTCTGATAAGCTTTCCTCAGTTCCTCTGCCTCCTTCGGACTGAGGCCCTTCATCCATTTGTGTTCGTCACGCTTGAGAAGATCGGTGACGACCTTCTTGTATTTCTTTTCCATTTTTGCCCCTTTCTTTGCAGCTGCCTCGATAACCGAAGGAAGGAACTTCATATAGTAGTGTTTCGAAACTTCATACATGCCGTGCCAGTGCGTGTAGTCGGGCCCCATCATGCTTGCCCCGTGCCGCGCACGGCGTCCTTCATGATGCCATAACTCCCAGTAGACCCATTGGACCTCATGCTCGAAGGGCGCTTCGCTTCGCAAGATGCCGTCTGCCGTGAGATCTGCCATCATTTTTGTCGCCGGTATGCCGAACTTATCATTGTACAGGTCCACCAAATCATCGAATTGCTTGTAGAAATTGTCCACGAATCCGCTCTGATGGCAGTTCTGGCAAGCGCCCTTCATCGCGTTTCTCCTCTCCGTCCATTTCACGATTTCTTTTACTTTTCGGTTCACGACGCGGGACTTCAGAGTCTCGTTCTCGACGTATTTTTCGGTCGTAGCAATCTCTGCGCCTATTGCAGGAATCGGCCTGTCGTCCGGAACGTCTTCTTTATAGCCGTCTTCATAGAGAACGAGGTTTTGCTTCTTACTGATTGCCGGGCGAAGGGTCCAACTGATTCTCTCTCCCACATCGTGGGTATTTGCCACTGATTCGCCGTTGGGAGTCATATACGCGCTGATGTGACACGTTGCGCAGGTTGGTGCGGCGGAGTAATCCTTCCCCAGAACCCAGCTTCCCTCTTTGTCCAGGGCCATGTTCTGACGATTGGCGTAAAAAGCAATGCCGTGCTTCGACTCATTATAAATTTCGATCTGCGGGTGATCCGGTCCCATATGGCATTTGCCGCAGTTTTCGGGCGAGCGGGAAATCTTGGCTTCAAAACTGTGTCTTGAATGGCACGCGTGACACGAACCCATAGAACCGTCAAGGTTCAATCTTCCCATGCCGCTGTTGGGCCATGTATCGGAATCGAAGACAGGCCTCTTCTCTTCTCCCGTCGTAACGATATTCCCTTTCTCATCCCTCTCGAATTTCACAATTGACCCATGACACTGCCAGCAGCCGTTGACTGCGTCGGCATTGTTCGAGGGCATGCCGGCGACCTTCTCGGCAAGGACATTGTCGAGGCTGTTGATGATCAGACCCGCTTTTGCATGATGGCTTCGGGAAAACTCTGTCACTTCGGTTTCATGGCATTGTCCGCAGTCCTTCGGCGTAACAAGTGTTGCTATCCGCACACCCTGGTGCATCCATGCATCGGCATCTCCTTCATTGGCGGAATGGCACTCGACACATCCGATGCCGGCCTTGGCATGTCGTGATCGTTCCCATTCCATGACGAGTGCGGGCGAGTTGCTTCTGTGGCAATCGACGCATGCTTTGCCGTCAACGGCTGCCCTGGATTCTGCCTCGACAGGCGCCGGAATCACCCGCCCCGCATAGATTGCCAGAATAATCAATGGAATCCCCGGAATGAGGAAGGCAAGCTTTGCAATTCTCCCTTTGGTTGTCATGACATGCTCCATGTTTGTGGATGGCGGAAAATGCAAAGACTTGTTCCTCGATGCAAGTCCTTCTGCGTGAACGTATCCTCATGTTGCTGCTTGCACGACAGCGGAGCATAACCAAAAGGCCCACAAGGATATCGTGCAGGAACCATTCCTAATGGAGAACGGCGGGCGGGGGGGATAAAGAAAACGGGCCGGACCTTTGAAAATGACCGACCCGTTGAAGGAACTTCTTGAAAGTAGCTTAGTTCTTTTTTGTCGTCGCCTTCTTTGCGGGTGCCTTCTTCGTTGTTTTCGCAGCCGCTGGTTTCTTCGTTGCAGTCGTTTTGGAACTCTTGACCGCAGTTGCTCCTTTCTTTGAAGGCGTTGATCCCTTCTTGGCGGCCTCTCGGGGCTTGGCAGGAGGTGTGATGGTGTATCCAAGCTGAGTCAGCAAAGTCAGATCTTCCGTTGTCACCCATTCTTCGGCGATCTTGCCATCGGCGACACGAATCATGCTTTGTCCCGAAACTCTTATCTTTTTCCCCGCCAACGAAGCTGCTCCTCTTCCGGAATGGGTTCCCGTGAAGGTGAACCGTGCGACGGATCCTTCTTTCATATACATCTGACCATTTATAGCCACTGTAAAATCGGGATATGTGGCTCTGATCATGGCGATCCGACTCTTCAGGGAATCGAGGCTCGCTGTCGAAACCGAGTTAAGGTGCCGAACGAAGTTCACATCAACGATCCCATCAAGAGCTGAAGGATCAGCGCCGTTCCAGACAGCGACATAGGTCTCGTTCAGCGGCTTCATCGTTTCGGCCGGATCAGGGCTTGAACAGCCTGCGATCGTCGCAAGCACAAAAGCGATCATTGCGCGTGAAACAATTGAATACTTCATGGCTACTCCTTTGCTGGAGCCAGCGTTAGTGGGGAAATGGGAAGACAAGATTGGTGTTTTCGCCCAGAAAGTCAAATAAGCGGAGAGCGAGGGATTCGAACCCCCAAGTCCTTGCGGACGCCAGTTTTCAAGACTGGTGCAATAGCCGTTCTGCCAGCTCTCCTCTGCAATCTGATTTTGATGGATACTTCCCATTCCCAGCCAACGCAGATTTCAGGTAAGACAAAGATATCGAAAATCGTCCCTATTTTCAACGAGTTCTTGAAGGGTGCCGGGCGTTGGAGAGGAGAAAGAAAAGCCCGGGCTCGAAAATCGGCCCGGGCGTTTGCTTCACGATTCGCTTTTCAATCAGTTAAAAATGTATCGAATGCCCAGCTGAGCCTGCCACCGTGAATTCAATCCGGGATCGCTCACAAACGTTTTGACGCCTGCATTCCTGAAATTGAACTGCGGCCCGCCGTTGGTATTGAACGTGTTGGTGAAAACCAGAGGAGATGTTGCAAGCGACGTGGCGCTCTTTCTGACGCCCCAGCTGGAGTTCAAGAGGTTAGGAACATTCAGAATGTCAACACTTACCTGGATCCCATGTCTCTCACCACCCATCATGAATCGGAAATCCTGGAGGATCTTCAGGTCCATATTCATGAACCATGGATTGACTGATCCAAACCTGTCGGCAATCTGTCCGCGATGGGAATTAAGATAGGAGTCCTGTTGAATGAATTTGTCGAGTGCTGCCCATTGTTCCGCAACAGTTCCTCCGGGACCTCCAAACGCAACAAGGTCAATCTCGCTCTGGTTCTTGGGAATATAAATCAGATCATTTCCTGCGTTCCCATCGCCATTCACATCTCCTGCATACACAAAGGAATACCTGTTCCCGCCGGCGCCGGCAAACCTGTTCCCTTCGGCAATTTCCGCGAAAATCCCGATTGTCGTAGACATATCCTCAGACCAAACATAGCGATAGGTGGCAACACCGGTGAACCGGTGGCGGTTGCCAAACTCCGAATAGCTGAGCTCGGGTTTGTTCGGATTTCCCTTCACAGGATTTTCCGCCCACAGGACGCTTGCAATTTCCGTTGATTTCATCTGGTTCTTCGCCGTCAGATAGCTGTAGGAGATGCTTGTGGAGAGACCCGACTCGAAGTGCTTCCGTAGCTGGATCGTTGCATTGAAATTATGGCCATCGCTTGTATTATCAAGAACGTAAATGCCGCCGTCGAATGCTCCGTTGAGTTCGTTCGCTCCGGCACCGCCGTAGTACGGCCGGCCATCGGGCAGCAATCTCACCGGCGCGCGCAAGTCGGCATTCCGTACGTAAATTGCGTTGATGTCCTTGCCGTACACAAACTCGACGGTACCAAGGACATCCCACGGAAGTTTGTGGTCGAGAGCAAGACTGGTATTCCATACCTGCGGCCATTTGAAATCAGAGACGACAGAATTGACATCGAAGGACCTTAAATGCGCCGGGATATTGGGATTGGCGCCAGGATTGGAAATAATGTTGCCTATCCAGACAAAGGGAAGACGACCGGTAAAGAGCCCCGTGCCGCCCCTCAACTGGGTTGAACGATCACCGGTCATGTCGTAGTTGAAACCCACTCTCGGAGAAAGGAGCGGTGTCGCATCAGGGAGCTTGCTCTGGTCAATCTTCTCCGGCCGGCCATTTTCATCCAGGGCGGTCAATCCTGTTGAATAAGGATTGGCGGCCGGCTGAGTGATATAGATCGGCATGTCCATACGCAATCCGTACGTGAGGTTGAAACTCTCCGAGACAAGGTATTCATCCTGCGCATAGACGGAGAATTGGCCGACATCGATGTCTTCTCCCTTGAACGGCGATGAACTCGGAGTGATCATGGCCCTCAGATCAACGAAATTGGGATCTCCGGGCGTGGTGCGCGTGAAGAAATCAGCCAGAGAAAAGAATGTGGTCGTGGCAAAGGGAAGGCCGAAAAGACCGTGACGGAAAATGTTGAACGAATT
>CAZRPU010000089.1:0-6462 GCA_964602055.1 uncultured Ignavibacteriaceae bacterium | reverse complement strand
CAGGGAGAGCCCCGATAGAAAACATCGGGGTAAATAGGACGATGCCAGATTTTGTGTCGAGACCCCTTTTGACGAAAGTTGAAAGGGGTTTCTTTTTAGGCGGACGACAGGGAGAGCCCCGATAGAAAACATCGGGGTAAATAGGACGATGCCAGATTTTGTGTCGAGACCCCTTTTGACAAAAGTTGAAAGGGGTTTCTTTTTAGGCGGACGCCAGATTTTGTGTGAAATGCCCCGGCCGCAAACCGCGGGCATCGTTTTTTTTACCGCCAAGAATCTCCGGCAATCCCCACCGCTGCATGAGCATCATCCTGTTCATGTCCGAAGCAATTCAATCTTGCAGCCCCGACCATATTTCCCTACATTACACTCCCTATGAAGAAGAAAAATCTCAAAGGACGGACGGTTTCGGAACTTCGTGAGTTTGTCTCTCAACTCGGCGAACCTGCCTATCGTGCCGACCAGCTCTTTTCCTGGATCTATGAGAAAAAAGCCGATTCCTTCGAAGAAATGTCAGACATTTCCCGGGAATTCCGGGATCTTCTTTCAAAGGTTGCAACACTCTCTACCCTCAAACTTGCCCATCAGCAAACGGCGCTAAGCGACGGAACGACCAAGCTCCTCTTCGAACTTTCTGATGGAAAGAAAATCGAGAGCGTCCTCATTCCGGCCGATCCATTGGCCGCCGTTGATGAACGGAGACTCACCCTGTGCGTTTCAACCCAGGTGGGATGTCCCCTCCAATGCGCCTTCTGCGCAACTGGAACAATGGGGTTCTCCAGAAATCTCACTCCCGGCGAAATTGTCGACCAGGTTCTCCAGACACAAAAACTCTCCCCCCGTCGCATCACCAACCTGGTGTTCATGGGAATGGGAGAGCCGATGCTCAATTACGAAAATGTCATGACGGCGGTAGACCTGTTGACCGATGATCGATCGCTCAATATCGGTACACGTCATATTACCATTTCCACGGCGGGCTATCCGAATCACATCCGACGAATGGCGGACGAAGGAAAGACTGTGAAGCTTGCCCTTTCGCTCCATTCGTTAAACGAGGAAAAACGGACAGAACTGATGCCGATCAATAAGAAATATCCCGTTGCCTCTCTCATTGACGCGATGGAATATTACTGGCAAAAGACACGCCAACGGGCCACGTTTGAATATATCTTGTTCGACCGATTCAATGACACGGCCGACGATATCAGGCTTCTGACGGCATTGTCACGACGTTTCCCTTCGAAAATCAATATTATTCCGTTCCACTCGATTGCCTCAGTTCAACCGACCGGATTCGCCGCACGGCTGAAGCCGGCCCCCGATGCGCGTATCCGCGAGTTTACGCGACAACTGAGAGAAGCACATCTCACGGTGATGGTCCGCCGAAGCGCAGGGAAAGACATCGACGCCGCCTGCGGACAGCTCGCGGTGAAAGAACATTCCGCTGCCCCTCTGCGAGGCCTTCACCGCAGGCGATCGACTCCACTACCCTTGAAACCAGCCTCTTAAACGATCAAACCATGCATATTGTGCTCTTTGGACCCCCGGGCGTGGGTAAAGGAACCCAGGCCAAGATTCTCGCTGAAGAATTCGGCATTCCACATGTTTCCACGGGAGATCTTCTGCGCGAGGCGGTGAAAAACGAAACCCCCCTCGGCGTCAAGGCGAAAAAGTACATGAAGGGAGGAAATCTCGTCCCCGACGAAATCATGATAGGCCTTGTCGAAGAAATCGTGAAATCGCCCAAAGCGAGAAAAGGAATCATCCTTGACGGGTTCCCCCGCACGGTGACACAGGCGAAGGCCCTCGACGCGCTGTTCGAAACCATGGGCATCAGGCTCCAGGTCATCAGTCTTCGTGTTGAGCATGAAGAGGTCATTCGAAGGCTGAGCTCGAGGCGTATGTGCCGGCAGTGCGGCCGCATCTACAGCATGCAGCAGCTGGAAAATATCGAAGGGAACCGGTGCCAGGACTGCGGTGGCGAACTCTATCAGCGCAATGACGACGATGCTGAAACCATTCGTCATCGCCTCGACATCTACCTTAAAGAGACAAAACCACTCAAGGATTTTTACCGAAAGACCGGCCGCTTCACACAGATCGATGGGATGCAGAGCGTGCCGGAGGTCCACAAGATGATCCTCGAGCTGCTCCTGAAGAACAAGGAAGATTGAGGGGGATTATGCAGCCGTACCGACCGAAACCCCCCGAGGGAAGCCCTCCGTATGTCATCGCCCATCGCGGAATTTCCGGGAAGGCTCCTGAGAATACTCTGTCTGCCTTTTCCCGGGCGGTGGACACCAGCGGTATTTCCATGATTGAACTCGATGTTCGGATATCCCGCGATGAAGAGATTATCGTTCTTCACGACCGCACCCTGCAACGAACATCTACGGGGAATGGCGCGGCGCATGATTATAACCTTTCCGAGTTGAAGCAGTTTGATGCGGGTTCCTGGTTTCACCCGTCCTTCTCCCGGGAGCGAATCCCAACGCTGACCGAAGTTCTGCGGCTTGCCAAGAACAAATCGTGGGTCAATATCGAACTGAAAGGCGACTTGATGTTCCGAGCGTCTGACCTCTTTGTGAAGCGCGTCATTGAGACGGTTCAGACGGAGGGAATGGAGCAACAAGTGCTGTATTCGAGTTTCACCCATGATCTGGTGGCGCGGATTCGCCGCATGGAACCTCAAGCCATGACAGGGGTCATCTACAACATCTATCGCGACTTTGGAAGAGCACCCTCCAAACTTGCGGAACGCGTAGA
The DNA here is from genome assembly GCA_964602055.1 of uncultured Ignavibacteriaceae bacterium. Taxonomy (GTDB): domain Bacteria; phylum Bacteroidota; class Ignavibacteria; order UBA10030; family UBA10030; genus JACPLA01. The sequence goes on along the minus strand of CAZRPU010000089.1, from coordinate 3,693 downwards.
TGCAACGGTCTTTGTCTGTGCTAAAAGGGAACTGCGAAAATCCATGATCCGTGATGCGCGTCAACATGGGCTTGCCCTCTATGTCTATACATTGAATTCGGTTCAGGATGCTCAGAAAATGATTCACCTTGGCGTCGACGGCATCATTTCTGATGATGCGGACGACATCGTTGCAGCCGTGAGAAAACCGATGTGACGGACATTGTTGCTTTTGGTTGTCAACTTCTGGATATTTGCAGGTAAGTTTATCCATCAATCCATCCATTATTGGGAGACTCTTGATGAGAAAGAAGCAAGTATTGGCTGTCATCGCGGCCTTGTTGCTGGTTTCAGGAAACCTTTTTGGGCAGAGCGACGTGGGTTCTGAGCTGAAAAAAATGGGAGCTGAAAACGCTCCTAAATACGTGGGTCCCCTTATGGCAGGCTGGGGTGCAGGACTGAATTCGGGCCTGTTTCATTCGGCTGATTTACACAGCGTCTTAGGATTCGATATTCAGCTCAAGGCCACTTTCGCGGGGTTGGGTGATGAAGACAAAACTTACCAATTCACCACGCCTTCGATTCCTGGCTACGTGAGGGGCGGTACTGGTCCCACCGGGTACGCTGCCGAAGTAACGGCAAACTCCGTTGTGGGCAAGAAGGATCCAACGCAGGTTAAAGCCAATGACGGTACGACAATCATGACACTTCCCGGTGGTTTCGATATTCCTGCTGCACCGTTAATCGTGCCCCAGGTTTCGATCGGATTGCCTTTTGGAATTGAGGTGATGGGCCGATTTCTCCCGACCACGAAAATCGGTGATGCGGGCAAGGCCAATTTTGTCGGCTTCGGCCTCCGGCACGATATCGACCAATACATCCCCCTACTGCCGGTGGATGTGGCTGTTCACTTCGCAACCCAGAAATTCAATTACGAGGATGGGCAGGGTCAGAAGCTCATTACCGCAAGCGGAACGGCATTCGGCGTGGTCGCCAGCAAAGGGATCCTCTTTCTGACTCTCTACGGCGGGTTCCAAATCGAAAGTTCGTCATGGGATGTTGGTCCGTACGATGCGTCGGTGGTGACGGTGGGAGGCACGCAAACTGTTACTGTGCCGAAATTCACTGTCGAGGGTAAGAACAAATCCCGACTCCTTGTCGGTGTCAGACTGCTCCTCGCCATTATCAATGTGCACGCGGACTACAGCATTGCATCGACTCCCGTCGTGACTCTCGGAGCCGGCATCACTTTCCGATGAGGATGCTTCCTGCGGTTGCACCAACGCAACACGTTTCCTATATTACCCGTGGCGCTTTGCCACGGGTTTTTTTTGACATCCGGTCACGGTGAGTGAAAAAACTCCTCTTATTGTTCCCCCTTCTGATTCTCCAGGCCTGCGACGTTGAGCAGAGCCCCCTTAATCAGGCATCGGATATGCTTGAGCGCGGGGTTGCTTTGGCCGAAGAGCGAGAGTACCGCCAGGCAGAATTGTTCCTTACTCAGGCCGTCTCGATTTATGAGCAGGCGCGGGATTTTTCAAGATCCGCTGAAGCTCATCTGCATCTGTCGCGCATAGCTCTGGCACAAGGGCAATTGCGTGTCGCCTTGGAACAGGCGCAATCGGCGTTTGAGCAGAGCTCATCGGCGAATGACTTCCGAGGGCAGGCCCGCGTCAGCCTTCAACGGGGGGATATTGATCGGACGATGGGGGAGTACATGACTGCGCTTGGGCATTATGAGTCTTCCTATTCCCTCAGCTCAGCCTTCGATGATAAGCCCTCCGTAGCTCTTGCGCACATGAGAAAAGCAGATGCGTTCTTTCGCATGAGCCGATGGGATCTCTCTTTGAAGTCGTATGAAGAAGCACTGGCCTACTACAGGACTGTGCAGGACGATGATAATACTGCTCTTGCGTTGATGGGCATCGGAGAAACCTATTACAGGCAGAGACGCTACGGCGAGGCCCTGAACTCTCTTACCCAGGCTCAACACCTTCTTGACACCGACAACGCTGTTCTGAATGCGAGGCTGCATGTCGGTCTGGGGAATGTTTTCCGGGCAATGAATGACGGTAATGCTGCGCTGAGAATTTTTCGAGACGGAGCGAATGCCCTTCGCGCGCGAAAAACCGCCAAGGAATACGAGGCCCTCCTGCTCCAGTCGATAGGGACGGTGTACAAAGAAAGCGGACGATGGGACGACGCAAAAAAATTCTATATGGAAGCGTCGACAGCCGCCCGAGAAGCCGGTGACCGGATTAGCGAATCGTACCTGTATCTCCTCATTGCAGAGACAACAGAGAGGCAAATCCCTGCTTCACAGAGGGATTTTCAGCTTGACCGAAGAATTCAAACGTACGAGCAAATTGCGCAAAAATTCCAGGAATGCGGGCATAAAACGGGGGAAGCGTATGCTTACATTCAAGTAGGGAATCTGTATGAGATGGTTGGACGGCTCGCCGAAGCCCGGGAGTCGTACCAACGAGCGATCGATCTTGACGAAGAACGGATTGGTGAGTTTCTCAATGTCCACCTTCATCTCCCTTACCAAGTCGAGCTCGGCATCGACAATGGCCGGGAAGACTGGTATCGACGCCTGGCAACGGTCCTTCTGCAACTTCGCCGTTCGGAAGATGCCCTTCGCATCCTTGACCGTGGCCGTTCCAAAGCAGTTGCGGATTTCCTTGCGGGGGCCGACGTGGTTGTTCGGAACATCGGGCTTCAGGAAGAAATGACACGATTCCGCTCAGCCTACCGGGAGCTCAAGCTGCAACAACTTGAACTTTCAAGCCTGTTCGCCAACCGGCAGGGTTCACAGGTTGCTTCTGCTGTCAGCCAGCAGCGTTCGCAGGAAATGAAGAGCCGGGAAGCACTTCGTACCCTCGCCGCACGCATCGCCAAGTCGTATCCAAACTATGGGCCTTTAACCGGAAAGGAAGAACCGATCTCCTTGAACGACATTCAGGGGATGATTCCACCGGGAACTCTCGTTGTGACCTACCTTGCCTCGGACGCCTACCTGCATATCTTTACGATCACAAGGACCTCCTTTTCGGTGAAAAATTCTGCCATTGGCAGAGAGCGGCTTCTTGGCATGGTCGATGAGTATAGCCGCCTGCTGAGGGATCCCAATGTCTACGCCGGAGCTGCCGGGGAGGCAAGCCTGCCGGCAATGACAAGGTTCGCATCGCTCTCGACTCAATTGTATGACGTCCTCATCCGTCCCGTTGACAACCAGCTAGACAGGAGTCTCGTAATCATCGCCGGCAAGGAATTTGAAAACTTCCCGTTCCAGACCATCGAAAGGGAAACTCAGAATGGAACGGTCAAATATCTTATTGAACTGACGAACGTAGATTATGTGACTTCTCTTTCATCGTTGAGATTCAGAACGGCGGCAGCAACACGCATTCGGAATGTGGTAGCCTTGGGAAATCCCACGGGGAAAAACTGGTCAGTCGATTACGAGCTCCGGGATATCAGAAGCTTCTTCAAGGAAGCAACCATTCTTACCGGTTTTGAGGCTACGTGGGACAATCTGCGGTCGAATAAGGCCGATGTGGTTCAGATCGCATCCGATTTCAGGAACAATGCCGGCAATGTCCCCTTTGGCGCTGTGGCGTTCTCGGACGGCACCACGTTGGAGGAATTCATCGAGATTCCCTATGAGAGGTTCACTTCTCTTCCGGCTGTCCCTGTCATACTCCTTTCAAA
>CAZRPU010000088.1:0-6482 GCA_964602055.1 uncultured Ignavibacteriaceae bacterium | reverse complement strand
TCGTCGAGACGGTGGGGCTCGTAGCGTGGCACCCGGGCCGGAAGAATGCGCTCTTCGAGGTCGGATGCCGGGAGGGGACATCCTTCGAGCCTCGCAATCGCCGAAAGCAGCGCGTGGTGCGTCGCCGCCCGTGACCCGGGGCTGAACTCATACGCTCGAACATAGCGGTCGCGATCCAGCGCCAGCGGCACGACCACGCACTGGTACAGATCCGGGCCGTCAGCGGGAATCGCAAACGGCTTCGCCAGGCGCACTACCTTATCTGGAGGGCCCAGTCGCCATTCCGGCGGAGCGGGAGGTTGGGGCGGCAACCGGCGCAGATCTCCGGGCGGGGCGCCGGCGTCGGCCCATCGGCGCAGTAGGCGTATCTCGCGATCGCTGAGCCGGCGCTCTCCGGCGAACGGATGGGCCGGATTCGAATCGGCGAGCCACGGCGGCATGCGGCGCAGCGAGGCCATCTCTGCAATTGTCTGCGAGCGCGTTGCAGCCTCCTGGTGGGAAAGCAGCGAAAACGGACCGGATTGTCCCGGTCGATGGCACTCCACGCAATGGCGGTACAGGATCGGCGCGACTTCGTGCGCGAACGTAGGGCCTCCGTTCCGAACAGTCCGGGGGAAGGGAATCGCACACCCGACTGCCCTCAACTCCGGTTTCGATACCGGAAGGCCTGTTGATCACATAAGAATGTGAAATGTCAACGTTGCCCCTCAACATGGCGGAGACGGAGCAGTATTTGGTCGACGAGAGCTCGATGGCTCTCTCGACATCGGGTTCCCGTATTTCGCTTCCCGTAAAGACGTATTCAAGGTGAATGTCGGTGAACACCTGCGGGTGCTCTTCCCGCACGGTGGCAGAGACCCGAACCTCAAACGCATCCACCGGAACACGTTTCTTCCTCAGAATGGATGTGACGTCGCTGGCCGTGCAGCCTCCCAGTGCGAACAAGAGGAGTTCCTTCGGCCGTGCCCCGGCATCGCTCCCGCCAAATGATTGCGGTCCATCCATGATAACCCATGGACTTGAATCGGATTTTGCCGCAAAGGTGATTCCTTCAATCTGCCGTACCACCGCTTTTTTAGTTGCCATGGTTTTTTCCTGTGAATTCAATGAGTATGATCGATACGATCCTGGACCGTGAAGCGATCCCTGCTTTCCAGGGTCGGATTCGGAAAACCCCGGTAGAGCTTCACCAGCTTGAGCAGGCTGTCGAGATACGCTTCGCAGTTAGGACAATGCGCCAGATGCGAACGAAAACTCCTGTTGACTCTTCTGTTCAACAGAGTGTCAAGGTTCTCGGCTACGTGGCGCGCAGTTTCTCTGCATGTGACAGGTCGCGTGAACTGCATCTTGATCCTCGCACCGGTGAATGAAATGGTTCGCCCGGACTCAGGCAGTCTTTTCCATCTTGCGCGTCGAAAAGCCAAAAGGCCGATAGAGAGGGCAGAAACCAAATGTGCCCGTGGAAAGAAGAATAACGGCGAGAAGTCCGAGGACAATCGCCGTCGTTCCCGAGAGAACGCCGCCAAAATACAATCCGCCGATAAGGAGCGCTGCAAACATGCGGATAATCCGATCGTAAGAACCCATGTTTTGTTTCATGTTCGTCTTCCTTGTGAGAAACTGAAAAAATAAGTGAATGAACTGCATGGGTATGATGCAGTCAACAAGGAAAAAGATTCAGGCTGGGGTTTTGGGCCGATCTACATGAGATGTAGTGCGGTTCGAAGGAACCTTCCGGGGTGTTGCCGCGCAGTTAGCGGATTTTCAGGACGGAATGCAGCTTCTTCCGGGCCTGACCGCGCAGTCGGGGATTGGAATGGGCCTTATACAGATAGACCGTTTTGCGGAGACTGTCGAGGTATGCTGTGCAGTTGGGGCATTGTGCGAGGTGCCGTTTGAGGGCCCTGCAACGAGCCGTGTTGAGCCCCTCCGTGAGATTTTCACAGAGGTAGGCAGCCATCTCAGAACAATGAATCACTCGGCGTTTCATTCCTTCATATACCCATGAAGTTGTTCGCGAAGAAACATTCGGGCCCGCCGAAGCCTTGATTTCACTGCAGGAACGGACAGGCGCAGTATTTTTGCCGTTTCGAGTGCCGATTTTTCCTCTATGTCCCTCAGAACGAATACGATGCGGTATTCGACCGGAAGCCTCTGAATGGCCTTGTCCAGCTTCTCCTGCAATTCACGATCCATCACACGATCGAGCGGTGTTTCCTTCCAGGACGGAATGGTTTGAACGATTGCTCCATGTTCGTCCCGAAGCGGGTCATTCCGAAAACCCTCCGGCTGATCGAGAGAGAAAGATGCTGCATCGATCTTTCTCTTCCGGCGTTTCATGAGGCAGTTGTTGGCGACAATGCGGTACAGCCACGTCGAGAACTTCGCTTTCCCGTCGAACTGCTTCAGTTTCCGGAAGACGTTGACGAAGGTGTCCTGAAGGGTTTCCGAAGCTTGCTCCTCGTCCCGGCACACGTGAAAGGCAAAGCGAAACACGCGGTCCTCATAGTTGCGAACCAACGAAGCAAATGCCCTCTGATCACCCTCTCGTGCACGTTCGATAAGACGGTGATCTTCGCGTTCTTCGATCGAAATGTCTTTTTTCATCTGTGAAAAAGCATACTAAGGAATTCTTTCAGCCGCAACGACAGAACAATCCATGCTCAGGAGCCCAAACAGGGAGAGAAACGAAATCGCTGGCGGAGGTCCCCCGCTCATCTCCGGCGATATCTTCTCGGGCATGTTCCGGACGAGCAGTTTACAATTCTTTGGAATTCGCACCACGACCTTTCCCGTATTTTGGAAAAAGAGTCCTCGTCAGTGCGCTTAATCATTCGAAATAGCTGCCCATGAGCTCTGGTACATTCCTTGCAAGTATATACTGTAAGGTATTGATAATGATTCCTGAATATACATTCGATTCGCCCGGAATTCCCCTTGTTTCAATCGGTGCAGCGGCCGAGCTGCTGGGTGTTTCCATGAACCTCCTGCGCCTGTACGAAGCGGAGGGACTCATTCTTCCGGCGAGGACCGAGAAGAACCAGCGCCGTTATTCGCGCGAGGATCTTGCACGGGTCTCGTGCATTCGTAACGCGATCCGGCATGAGGGAATGACGATCGCCTCCATCAAACGCATGATGGCGTTCATCCCTTGCTGGGAGATTCTGCGGTGTTCCCGGGTTGAGCGCGAATCATGTGAAGCGTTCAACGGGAGCATGGACCCCTGCTGGACGCTGAAGCATCGCAATAACACATGTGCGGTGGAAGAATGCAGGAACTGCAAAGTCTATAAGCTGGCCTCCAACTGCGATTCGATCAAATCAGCCATCATCGGTTCGACGACACGAACATGAACAGAGTAACGCGACGGAAATTTCTGAAAATCACCGGTGCCACGATCGGCACGGCAGCTGCCGGATCCGCTCTCATGAATGCGGGCCTCTTTCAACGCAGCTCGGCAGCCTCCCAAACGGGCGTCACGCGAATTCCCACCTATTGTGATCTTTGCTTCTGGAAGTGCGGAGCCATTGCCACAGTCAAGGATGGCACGCTCTGGAAAATCGAAGGAAATCCGGAAGACCCGCTCAGCCGGGGCCGGTTGTGTCCGCGAGGCACAGGCGGCGTGGGAGCGCACTTCGATCCCGACAGGCTTCGGACTCCTCTGGTCAGACGGCTGAAAAGGGGGGAAGAAGAATGGGTTGAGGCGACGTGGGACGAAGCGCTCGAGGTAGTCGCGGAAAAAATGGCGCGTATCAGAAAAAACTACGGGCCCGAAGCAATGGCGCTCTTCAGCCACGGCATCGGCGGCAATTTTCTCAAACATCTGATGAAAGCGTACGGCACGCCGAACATCACCGCGCCGTCGTTTGCACAGTGCCGCGGGCCCCGAGACGTTGGTTTCCGGCTCACCTACGGCGAGGATGTCAGTTCCCCGGAACGGACAGACATCAAGAACGCCCAATGTCTTGTGCTGCTGGGGAGCCACCTCGGCGAAAACATGCACAATTCACAGGTTCAGGAATTCGCCGAAGCAATTGAAAACGGAGCAAGCATTATCGTGGTGGATCCCAGGTTTTCCGTTGCGGCAAGCAAGGCGAAATATTATCTGCCGATCAAACCGGGAACGGACATTGCACTCCTTCTTGCGTGGATGAATGTCCTGGTGGCTGAAAATCTGTACGACAAGGAATACGTTTCAAAGAATGGTTTCGGATTCGAACAGTTTGCTGCCGCCATCCGGCCCTTCACCCCCGAATGGGCATATCCGGAGACAGGGATCGCATCGGACCTCATCAGAAAGACGGCACGCGAAATGGCCCGCTTCAAGCCGGCAAGTCTCGTGCACCCAGGACGTCATGTCACCTGGTATGGTGACGATGCACAGCGGAGCCGCGCCGTTGCATTGTTGAATGCCCTCCTCGGAAGCTGGGGAAGGCGGGGAGGATTCTATGCACCGGTCAGCATGGACGTTCCGTCGTATCCGTATCCCGAGTATCCCAAGCCCTCCAGACCCAAGGCGGATAATCCGGACCGTCGCTATCCGTTTGCCCACGAAACCCTGACGACAGGTATTCGTGAGGCAACGTTGACCGGAAAGCCATACCCCATCAAAGGATGGCTCGGCTACGCGACGAATCTCATTCACGCTCTTCCGAACGAAGAGGAAACCGTACGGGCAATTCAGCAGCTCGATCTTCTCGTCGTCGTCGACGTTGTGCCGAGCGAGATTGCGGGCTGGGCTGACGTCGTCCTGCCCGAATCGGTCTATCTGGAACGGCACGATGACCTCAACGTCGAGTGGTTTCGCGAACCTTTTGTCGCTCTCCGGCAACCTGTGGTTGAATCCCCCCATGATCAGAAGCCGAATTGGTGGATTGCAAAGAAGCTTGCCGAAAAACTCGGACTCGGGAGATATTTCCCCTGGACGACCATAGAAGAGTATTTCGAACAGCGGCTTTCTTCCGCGGGTCTGAGCTATGAGCAGCTGAAGAAAAGAGGAATCCTCAAGGGTGCGCGGCAGCCAATTTATTTTGACGAAGGAGTTCCGGTCGAATTCCCGACACCGTCGGGGAAGATAGAGTTTTATTCCGTTCAGCTGGCCGAAGGGGGATTTGATCCCGTTCCGGCATACCGTCGTCCCCCCGGTCCCCCGCCGGGATCATTCCGCCTCCTCTACGGCAGATCTCCCGTCCATACGTTCAGCCGCACGCAATCGAACAGGATTCTTGCCGATATGATGGAGGAAAACGAGGTGTGGGTGAACGAGGACGTGGTGCGCAGGATGGGATTGCGCAACGGAGAATATGTCAGGCTGAAAAACCAGGACGGCGTTGTGAGTAACAAGGTGAGAATCAAGAGCACGCAACGCATTCGGTCGGATTGTGTCTTTCTCGTGCACGGATTCGGACATACGGCCAAGGGACTGAAGTTCCCTTTCGGCAAAGGAGCGAGCGATGCGCAGCTCATCACCCGGTATGAAACCGACCCGCTGATGGGAGGCACCGGCATGAACGTGAATTTTGTGACGCTGGAAATGGAGGCAGCATAACCATGGCACGCTTCGGGATGGTGATCGATACGGCAAAATGTGTGGGGTGCATGGATTGCGTCGTTGCGTGCAAGACGGAGAACAACGTGCCGGAGGGATTCAACCGTGACTGGATAGCGGTGGATGCCCGTGGAAAGTTTCCGACGATCAATATGGAGATCAGGAGCGAGCGCTGCAATCATTGTGACAATCCGCCGTGTGTGGATTGCTGCCCGACCGGGGCCAGCCATATCGATTCCTTCGGAAACATTGTCCTGGTGGAACACGACATGTGCATCGGCTGTAAAGCATGCATTGCTTCGTGCCCGTACGATGCCCGATTCGCACATCCCGAGGGATATGCCGATAAGTGCACGTTCTGCATCCACCGTGTCAAGGAAGGTCTCGAACCTGCGTGCGTCGCCGTGTGCCCTACACGCTGCATGTATTTCGGCGATTTGGACGACCCCAACAGTCACGTCAACAAGCTTTTGCATTCCCGGAAACATCATTCACTGCTCCCCGAGGCAGGTACCCAACCTCGGATATTCTATTTGACTTGAGAGAAACCCGAAACCCGTAATCCGAAACACGAAACCCGTAACTCGAAATAATCCCCATGCACGAACTCACGACAACCCGAAATAATGAACTGATCGATCCCATTCTCCACATTTGGGGGTGGGAAATTCCGGTTTACCTCTTCCTGGGTGGGCTTGTTGCCGGGATCATGATCATTTCCGGATACTTTACGTTCAAGGGACATCATAAGCACAGCTACTTCTCCTGTTTCTATCTTCCCCATATCAGTCTGGTGTTTCTGACCGCAGGCATGCTGGCGCTGTTCCTTGATCTCGAACATAAGTTGTACGTGTGGAGGTTGTACACCACCTTCGAGGTTACATCGCCCATGTCGTGGGGATCGTGGATACTGCTTCTGGTGTATCCGACGCTC
>CAZRPU010000087.1:0-6649 GCA_964602055.1 uncultured Ignavibacteriaceae bacterium | reverse complement strand
TGGTGCCGAAGCCGGGATTTGAACCCGGACACCCTTGCGGGCGCTAGACCCTGAAGGGAGCGCAGTACAGATCCCACTGTGTGCCGCTGTGTCTTAATGTCTCAATTTCCCGCGTATTTTCTGGTTCCGCTGATGCGGTGAGACACGGCAGGATACGCCAGGATAGGCCAGCCACTTGACAATTACTTGACACTCAGAGGCCAGGGGGGGGGAGCCTGACTCGAACCCTTTTCCCTGCCGCGGCTGCGGGGGGAGGTAAGGAAAACTCCGCCGCTAGTACGCGAGCCCTCGACCTGACCGGTCTCCGGCCAGCAATATACAGGTAATTCCGTCTTCCCTCTTAAGGGGTATTGAGAACAATTGCTTACAGGCACATGTTCCTCCTCCGCACGGCTTTTCGCTCAAAAGCCCAGTCCACAGAGGGAGGGGGATCATGAAACGAACCGGTTATTTTGTCTCATCTCAGGGATTCCTGCTCGCGGGCTTGTTGGCACTTAGCATCGAACCGGTCGAAGCAATCCAGCTTGAGAGCTGGGATAACAAGATAAACGGCCCGAATCGCTTCAGGGTCTTGGCCGAGTTCAGTGGTGAGGCGGTGCTTGACCGAGAGACCGGCCTCGTTTGGGAGCGAGATCCAACCGCAATAGGGTCCAGCGGCCAAGAAGATTCAGGTGTAGATAGCTGGTCGATTGCAGCGAATAAATGTATCCGCAAAGCCGTTGGCGGTCGCAAGGGCTGGCGGCTGGCGTCCGTTCATGAACTCGCTAGCCTCGTAGATGTGTCCGTTTCTCCGAATGAAGTGAGGCTGCCTTCCGGTCACCCATTCCAAAATATCGGCCTGGACTTTTATTGGACGGCCACAACATACGCCGTTGATGCTAACCGGGCCTGGGTTGTGCGGTTTCTTGGAGGCGGAGTGGTCACAGACGACAAACCGGTGGCTCATCCCTTCTGGTGTGTACGAGGCGGGCTAGCTGGGTTGGATGCGTATTAACTTAGAGGGGCAGGGGAGACAGGGAGACTTTGTCCCTTCATCCCCCCATAGCCTCGGAAGGGACTAGGACCGCGCAATTGTGCTACATGAGCTCCCTGGAAACGCTGCCATGCGACCTTTGGTTCTCTTCCTCCTTTCACTCGCTTTGCTCGCCTGCACTCGCGAGCCTATCTATACGATTCAGACTGACGGCTCCTCGACTCCGCCGCTGATACGCGAACCCCTTCGTCTTGCGGTATGGGGGACCACCCCAAGTATCGTGGGTGCAGCTACCACCTGGTTGCAGAAGCGCGGAGCTACGGTGATTGAGCGCAGTCGCCTCAGTCAGTTACTCACCGAGCAGCAGGTACAACTTCGCTACACGGCTGATCGTGAAGCGGATCTACTGAAAATCGGTAAACTGGCAGGCGTGTCGGTCCTGGTGTTCGCAGATGGGAACGCCATTCCCGGTAATGCGAGCGTGGCCATACGGGCGGTGGATGTGGAAACAGCCGTTGTCCTGTGGAGTGGCAGCGCACAGTACACCGGCCCGCTCCGCTATCTAGACTACGCGCTGGCAGGCCTGACGTGTGAGGCCTTGGCCACGGCGTGGGGTTATCGGTCCCCAGGAATGCACGACCTCCCGGCATCCCTGCACTGTAGAGTCCCGTAGCATCTCACGAGACATGGAGGATCGCACGAGGACGGGACGCCATGACGAGGCCTATCAAAAATGCAGACCAACAAGACGCTGGTGAATTCTTGAAATGCGTTAAGGTCGTTGAAGATCGTGCTCTAACACAAATTCAGTCTGTATTTTCAGATTTCAAGTTACCTTCCTCAATTAAAGCCAAGGTCCTCATCGTTTTACGCGAGGATCTTTCCTACCTCCATTACTGTAGGGCGGTAGGAACAATAGCGGGTCTCCAATGGGTGCTCACGGAGGCAAAGAAAAGCAAGCACCATCTGAGAACAACAATATCTAAGAGGTTAGCGCAGCCTCTTCTCCCACCGGCCAACCTAAGAGAACGTATGATGAGAGAGTCAGTAGAGCCACTTGTTGAATCACACGATAATTTATCAAAACTGCTCCCTGAGATAGAGACGAAGGTCAAAGAAGCTAGAAGAGTCCTCACAGCGGTTCGTAAACGCGGGAAACAAACCCAAGTAGCCATGGCACGTCTAAGAACAATCCTCAAAGGTACTAAGTGGAGTGCTCGCAAGACAGCCAAATTCGTTTATGAAATCCTGAATGCCTGGAACCCTGCAATCGCGCCAGATAGCGCTGAATCTGTCAGAGTCTCCTCAATCCGCTCGCGCACGACAAAGCAGCCTAACTCGCCCCTGTAATCTCACGAATCTTTGCTTTTCTCTTTTATTACAAATTGTATCGTGCAGCCAGTAGCCTTAGCCTGCTCACAGTAGAGGCCTGCATGCACTCTTTCACTGGAGGAAATCACGATGAATGATACCGCGCTCGTTGACGCAACAGAATTAGCAAAGCGACTGGGCCAGGCCAAAAGCTCGATCTACCGTCTTCACAAGCGCGGACTGATACCCGCGTATTATGCCGGCCCCCATCTTCGTGGCCTTCGCTTCGACATTGCCGAGGTAAAAGAGGCGTTGCGGCGACCACTTTCCGGAACTCCCTCTCTTAAACAGGCAACCACATGACGACGGCGGAGTTATTGTCACGATTAGATGGTGTCCGCTTTCGCGGACTTGGGAAGTGGTCCGCTCGATGCCCGGCGCATGAGGACAAGTTACCCTCGCTCTCACTGTGCGAAGGCGATCGGGGCATCCTCCTTCATTGCTTTAGCGGATGCAGGGTTGAAGAGATTTGCGCGGCCCTGAACCTGCGAATCCCTGATCTTTTTCACGATGCCCCAGATTCGCGCACGGCCTACCGCGAGCGGGTGCGGCGCACACAAGAACGGCAACGCAAAGCGCAACGTGATGAAGTGGATGGATTCACGATTGATGCTCTGCGAGAGGCCGACTACCTCGTTCGCTCTCGACAAGGGGTCGATATTGCGGCATGGAACCACAAACGCCTCAATGACGAACTGAACGCCCTGGCGGATGCCTATGCCCTGTTGGAGACGGAGGATCTCGATGGATCGCACTCTTGACGACTCGCGGAACACGTTCCGGCAGGCACTTCGCCGTGCTCAGGCTGGTCTTGCGGCTCTGGATGAAACAGAACCTAGGAATCAGGACGAGAGGGAATCAACTTTGCCCGTAGATAAACCACGCCTCGCAGATCTGCTCGACCAAGTGGCGCACCTGATTGGGACCTACACAAAGCTCCCCGCAAATGCGCTCTCCGTCCTCATCGCCTGTTGGGTGGCACTCACTTATATTCATGACAGTTTTCGATACTGTGGGTATCTTGCGCTCCGGTCCGCCACGCCTCGATGTGGAAAGACGCGATTGCTCCGGCTCCTCGCGCTCCTGGCGCTAGATGCGCCGTCGATCACCACCACTCCCACAGCCCCGGTACTCTTTCGCAGTCAACGGAAGGTTTTGATCCTCGATGAAGTAGACCGGCTGCGGAACGCGGATAAAGAAAACTTTGGGGCCGTGCTGTCCATTCTCAATGTAGGCTTTGAGAAAGGGGCAGTTGTTGAACGAACGGAAAAGACCAAGGGTGGTAATTTTGAGGTCCGAGCCTTCCCCGTCTATCGCCCTGTTGCTCTTGCAGGGATCGAGTCGCTTGCGGATACGCTGAGTGATAGGACCTTCCAAATTCAGATGGAGCGGACCCCGGACCGGATGCCGCGCTTTAGTGCACGGCTTCTCGACGACCTCGCCGGTCAGATACGGGCAGGATTCCAAGCCTGGGCCGAACAGCATCGGGATAAGGTGGAATCGGCCTACGACGAGCTCCCTGACGCACTCGACACCCTCAAGGGGTTTGATGATCGTTTTCAAGACATTGCTGAACCACTGATTGTCCTCGCGGCATTCTCCGACAGTGAACGCCAGGAGGGGCCCGCAATCCTTCCTCGGCTCCTTGAAGGTCTCAATGCCGCAGCGGGACGGCGGGAACCATCGGGACGGGAGCGAGAACTCTTAGCCTTTCTTGAAACAGTCGAACCGCTCCTCTCTGGGGAAGCGGAAACCTTTCTGTCCACTTCTACGGTCTTGAACCTCTGCGAAGAACAGGAAGAGCTCTCCCGGATCGAAACCGGGCGAGCCTTGGCGGGCTTCCTGAAGCACTTCGACCTGTTCCCCAAATCGCAGAACGGCAAGACGCGAGGGTACTCCATCACACGCAATTGGATAACCACCTGGAGGGCTCGATATGGACGCTAGTAGGTCTATCCCCCATTTCCAAGTGTCATTGTGTCATTCCGTGAGCCCTAGAGCGGGTTTTGTGCGTTTTCAAAGTGTCATGCACGAGCCATGAATGACACATTAAATAGTCACGTTTCGCCGCTCCTAGAGCGAGCTTATGACACTATGACACTTCGCCTGGGGGTATAAGCCGACATGGGCAACGATGACCTTGTCGAACGGGCCCTTCGTCTCCTCAGGCAACCGCTGGAATCGGCAAAAGCCAAAGGGCCATCAGAGCAACAAAAGCAGTTCGATATGACCCTCCCAATTCAGATTGGAGACCGGATCGAATGGACTCAGGCTGATCTGACTAGCCAGCATGGGGTGGTGGATTTCCTCCATCCCGATGCTGACGGAACCCTGTGGGTCTTTTGTATTTGCCCTGACGGAACCTGGGCGGCGGTCAATAGGAGATACCTAACGACAATCGAAGGGGAAAGACCATGATTCATTATTTTGGGGCGAAAGCAATTGTGCAGCGGCTCGGCCTCAAGGACCATAGGCGGCTCCCCTGGCTCATAAAGAAATGGGGAGTGCCTGCTTTCCTTAGGCGGGAACCAGGACATCCCGGACTTCGCTATTACGCCTCGGAGTCGATGCTTGCAGCCTGGGAGCTAGTAAAAGCGAAGCAATGTTACGAAGAATTAACCGCGAAACAAAATGGACGGCTGTAGGAGTGGCTTGTAGGCGTTGAAGCAAGAGCGAGAATCAGCGACACGCGAGGATGGTTCTACCGCGACTCCTTCCGCTTTTCCCGGTATTTTTTGAGTAAGTCTCGCACTGCTTCCTCGACCAGTTCATTAAGCCACTTATTTTCATCCACGGCCAGGTGAGACAGATCTTTCATGAGCCCCTGATCGAGCCGTAAGCCGTAATTCTTCTTCTGCCCTAGTGTCTTTTGTTGTGCCATCCCCCCCGAACGGTACAGGACAGCCTGCTAGCTCGTCAACCTGCTAGCTTGCTACATAGATATATATATTGCTATACTGCTAGCTATCTAACAGAAAGGAACCTCATGAAACCCGTCAAGGTACTGATCCAGCTTCCGATGTCTCTCAAAGCTCAATTAGACGCCTTACGGACACAGGGCTATACGGTGTCCGGCTATATCCGCTCGGTGCTAGAGCGGGAACTGAAGAAAGGACGGTGAGACATGGCGCGATCAACGAGGGGGCTCTATAAGCGCGGCAATACGTGGTGGATGACCTATAGGGATGCTGTAGGCTATCAACGCTTCGAGTCTTGCAAGACCTCGAACAAGAAAGACGCAGAACAACGGTTGATTGACCGACGCAGGGAAGCCCTTGAAGGGATTGTCCCGGCCCCGGCAATCAAGCCGATTGCACTAGAGGATTTGAAAGAGCGGTATCTCAGCTGTATAGGGCATCAACGGGGAGTGGCCACGAAAAAGATTCATTTTGCCCACTTCAAGCGGGTATGGGGGAATCCCCCGATACATACCCTCACGGTGGAAGTCCTCGACCGATACCGAGCATTGCGGCTTGGCGAGAAGGTAGGTCCCGCCACGATCAACCGGGAAATGGCGACGCTCAAGCATGCTCTCAGCAAAGCGGTAGAGTGGAGGCTATTGCGGAAAGCCCTGCGCGAAGAATTAACCGCCATTCGCAAGTATCAAGAGCCGGATGGCCGGTTGCGGTATCTCTCCGGGGAAGCCGAAGCAGACCGATTGCTCCTAGCCTGTGAGGACTGGCTCAGGCCCATCGTACTCACGGCGATTCATACCGGCATGCGGAAAGGGGAACTCTTAGGGCTCACATGGGACTGTATAGATATGACGCACGGGTTTATCCGTCTCAAGCAGACGAAAAACGGAAAAGCGCGGGCGTTGCCACTCAATGAAACCTTGTGGGGTCTCTTCAGCAAGCTACGGACCAGGCCTGACGTACCCTGGGTGTTTCACGATCCCGCCGGGCATCGGTGGGAGGACGTGCGGCATGCCTTTGACCGGGCCTGTGAGGGCGCAGGACTGACGGATTTCCACTTCCATGACCTGCGCCATACTTTTGCCTCCTGGCTTATCATGCGGGCGGTCCCCATAGCCACGGTCAGCAACCTCCTGGGGCATACTTCTCCTACCATGACCCTCCGCTATGCCCACCTATCCCCGAAACACCTAACCTCAGCCGTGAGGGTCTTAGACCCTGTTTCGGACAGTTCACTTGACAATTACTTGACAATTCAGCCCAAACGCACGCCGGAGCAGGTGCTAGCAGGTGTTAAAACTGAGAGGGAAGAAAAGGCGAAACGCCTTGATAGGAGAGGGAAAAGTGAGGTGGTGCCGAAGCCGGGATTTGAACCCGGACACCCTTGCGG
>CAZRPU010000086.1:0-7124 GCA_964602055.1 uncultured Ignavibacteriaceae bacterium | reverse complement strand
GTTCTCGTCATACCTGCGCCGCTCTTCAACTTGGCAAGACCAAAGTCCATAATCTTGCAGTTGCCCGAAGAGTCGAGCATGACATTTTCCGACTTGATATCGCGGTGGATAATCCCTTTGTCGTGGGCGGCCTTCAGGCCCCGGGCGATCTGGACAGTCCAGTCAAGTGCCTTATTGACGGGAACACCGGGGGCGGACTTCAGATCCCTCAGATATTGCTTGAGTGTGCGCCCATCAACATACTCCATGACGAAAAAGAGGTCTCCCTCTTGCTCATCTATTTCATAGATGTTGAGGATGTTCGGGTGACTAAGGGAAGCGGCAGATTTTGCCTCCTGCACGAAACGGAACTTTCCTTCATCGGTCGAGGAGAGGTGGCGTGTGAGGAACTTGATTGCCACTGTCCGGTCGAGTTTGGTGTCATGGGCCTTGTACACGACGCCCATCCCGCCTTCACCCAATTTCTCAAGAATTTTATAGTGAGATACTGTTGATCCTATCATGGAGTCTCGCCCTATTCTTTTCGCATGTTCTTGATCTCATCATCCAGCCCGGTCATCTGCCACCGGATCAACGACACCGGTATCATGCCCGCCCCGTACATCTCGTCGAAGAAGTTCTTGAGCGTAAATGCATCGCCGAGTTGACGGCTGCGATCCGCTATGAGTCTCTCGATCAGATATTTTCCCGTGACATAGCACGTGCCGTAGCCCGGTTGGCGCAGATACAGATGCTGCTCGAAGCCCACAAGACCCAGATCCTCACCCACCCAGCCATCGGGCGTCCACTCGATTTGATACGCACGAGCTTCGTCCATTGTAATCTCATTCGCGTGTGCATAGAGTGATGCAAGTCCTCTCGCGCAACGGAACGCCAGCATGATCCAGACAAGCTCGCGTGCGCGCGGGTTGTCGTCATACAGCCCTGCGTGCATGAACGTCTCCTCAACCCCGGTTGCGAGCCCTTCAGACCGGCTCATCCAGATATTGTACGGCAACGCTTCGCGCCGCATCGGATTCGGATGCGGTTCTTGTCTCATCATAGCGGTTTCAAACCAGTGCGTGGAGTGGGAGTACAACACGGCAGGTTCCATATGCAGGACATTCTGGAAGAAGTTCCGCTTTTCAGCGGGCTGGAATTCACCCGCATGCTTTCGGAGTTCCGGCTCCATGTAGGGCTTAACAGTGAGTATGTCCTTGCCTTTCAGAAAACCCATCAGCTTTCTAATGGATGCGTCTGTTCGACGACCAAACTCTGCGGAATCTGATGGCGGCCGTATGGGCGGTAACGTTCGATTGCGGTGCCTTTCAAGGCTCAACATCGTGTACGCGCGGTCAAGCTCACGTTTCAACAGGGCAACCTCATCCTCCCAGGAAAATGGGACCAGCAGCACATTCCGCAAATGCCACGTGTAAGCCTCTTTCCCGACCCCTGAAGGACCTGTTTTTGATGGCGCCTGTTGTTCCAGCCATTCCGCAAAACTCAATGTCGCAGCCCTTGCATCGGCGAGGACTCTTTTGAACACGCTGCCGGCATCGTTGGTCTTCTTTGCCAGCTCATCCAGATCGTTGGCCTGATCGCGAATGCTCGTGATGCCGACCATCCACAGGTCGCGGGCATTGCCGGTCAGGTTGGTTCGGGCCTGCTGGAGAAAAGGTGGGATCAGTTTCAACTCAGCCCCCAGCTTTGCGAGGTCAGCAGGCGACAACGGGAATGTGTATTGCCAGAGCTCGATTGCGCCGTGACTGGTCGGGCCTTCATGTGCCGGTGTGTCACTTTGATATGACCAGACAAGTGCATAGTATGCTGGATCCCTTGTCCATGGTTGAAGCACACGGATATGGAAATCGAGACCATTCATTTCAGCCCGCAGCAATTCGTAGTCCACACGTTGTTCCAACGGCCAGTTGGCTGTATCCATTGACGCATGCTGTTTCTGAAGAGCTTGCAACCTTCGGTGCATTGCTGCCATTGTCTCCGCAGTATAGTCAGGAACACCATCAGGCGTTGTCAGTTGCCACAGGATCCGGAATTCGTGAAAGAGGGATGTCAGCTCTTCGCGCCCGCCAGTGCCTTGCACGGAACCATCGGCAAGAGCAGGTGTGTGGTCGATGAATAGAATAATCGCCAATGCAATCACTGACCAGCGTGGATAACTGCGGAAAGGTGGCATAAGTGACACACTGTTCTTTGTTGAGCAGATCATTGCTTTCCTTTTAGTTCACTTCGTTTTAATGTCTGCAGTCCAGTTCAAGACTATGGCTATCGGTTTTGTACCCGTGGTTTCAACTCCGTTGTTTACGAGGAAACGCTTGCCGTCTTTTGACGCATCATACCGATTAGGGAGCGAATATTGATCGACATCTGTTGCAAAAAGAGGTTTCGGAATTCCTTGTTCGAGCGAACCGCCAACGGTCTTGACGTCCACCGCCATCAGCCTCTTGTCCGGCGCGAGGTAAAAAATCTCTTTTCCATCCTTGCTCCAGGTTGGTGCTGCTCCGCCGCCGATCGAGACCTGCCACTTTCCCGACGTCGAGGGAAAAGCCTGCACGTACACCTCGAACTTTCCAGACTCATCCGACGAGTACACGACCCAGCGAGCATCGGGCGAGAACTGTCCAGTGAATTCTGTTGCTTCAGTATTTGCAAACGGGAAGGGTTTCTTATCTCCGGTGAGGGGCAATATCCACAGATCCGACCCTGTCTTCGGGTCTTCTCTTCCAAAAAGAATGTGGCGGCCATCTGCCGACCAATCGGCCGGGTAATCTGCGCTCGTAGATTTGAGAAGAAGCTCTTCGCTTCCTGCACCACTTGCTACCTTTTGATGAAGGTTGCTCACACCTTCAGGGTTTGAATCGAAGAGGATTGTGCCTCCATTCGGAGACCAGACCGGATCATCGTCGCGGGTGGGTCGGAACGTGAACCGGGACTCAGTTCCGCGAAGAAGGTCAAGCATCCAGAGATCTTCGTTTCTCGTTTGAGTATCAGCGCGACGAAACGCGACCCGCTTCTCATCGGGGGACAGTGCAAAGTCAAAGAGAATCCCCGGTGTTCCGACATTGTTAAGGCGCTTCCCTGTGCGGTCGAACCATGCAAGTTGCCTGTTTCCTGACGATCCCGTTCCCAGGCCGTAGGCCAATACTCCGTTTGAGGATGCTGAAAAGAGGCCGGAGTTTCTCGACTGGTCGAATCCGACATCTTCGGCTATGGGAAACGCATCGCCAATCAGCTCTCCCTTCTCGGCGTTGAACTGTTGTGCCATGAGCGATCGTTCCCGTACGAACAACAGATAACCCGGAGGGGCATACACACAATTTGATGTCACGCTCAAGAGAAGAGTCCTGTCCTTCGAGTCGAGTGATCCCAGGAAGACCGCGTTATTTTCCTCCGTTGTGCTCTGGCCAAAATAAACGAACTGCCGACCGCCGGGAAGAAAAGCCGGCCATCGGTGAGAGTTCTCCTTGCGCGCCGTGTCAAGACTTGTCAGCTCCGTTGGCGTGCCGCCGGCCTGAGAGACCTGCTGCAAAGCTGTGGCGAACGAAGGTGAGAAGACGATGACTCCGGCATTATTCCAGGTTCCGCCCCGTCCCTGTGGTGCATCACAGAGAGTCTGTGCCGGACCTCCTGTCGCTTCGATTTTTTTCAGCTTTCCGTTTTGGAAAAACCCGAGGGATCTGCTGTCGGGAGACCAGAAAGGATAGAGTGCTTCCGCTGTACCTGTGAGTGGGGTCGCCACGAGAGATGAAAGTGGTCTTACCCAGATAAGAGTCCCGGCTGAAGAATCCCTTACGACAAATGCCACTCTCTGCCCGTCCGGTGAAATGACCGGCATCTGTGAAGCGAACCCTTCATTCTCGGGAGGCGTAAGTGTAAAACGAAACACGCTGACTTCCGCGGAGGATTGCCGAAGATAGAGGAAGGCCAGTACCATCATTCCGATGAAGAAAACGGCCGCGATAATCCATGGAAGTAAACCGGCTTTCTTCGCCGGTTGAATCGGGGCTGCTGCCTGTTCGCCTGAGAATTGTGAAGGCCGATAGACTGGCGGGGCAGCGGTAATTCTGCTCACGCGTGAACGGCTCGATTCCCGGCGATAGCGCTTCAGATCCACCGAGACTTGTTTGGCCGATTGCGTGCGTTCATCCGGTTCCTTTGCCAGGCACTCCAGAACAATGGCATCAAGGTTCGGATCAATATCAGGTTTGACGGATGACATTGGTGCGGGATCCACGTTGACGATCTCATACGCCAACGCCGTCTCGTGGACACCTCTGAACGGGAGCTGCCCCGTGAGCAGCTCGTAGAGGAGAATGCCAAGTGAGAAAATATCCGAGCGATGATCTGCGTCCTGCCCCTGCACCTGTTCCGGGGACATGTAGCCCGCAGTCCCGACTGTGCTACCCTGTCTCGTCAAGCGGGAAACACCGGCAGCGCCTTTGAGCTTCGCAAGTCCAAAGTCCATGATCTGCGCAATGCCGTCCTTGCGGACCATGATATTTTCGGGCTTGATGTCGCGGTGGACGATGCCCTTCTCGTGAGCTGTCGCAAGTCCATCAGCGATCTGGATACTTATGTCAACTGCCTGTTTGAACGAAAGGTTGTTTTGCTTTTCCCGTAACGTCTGTCCGTCAACGAATTCCATGACAATGAACATTTGGCCGTCATGTTCCTGAATGTCGTGGATCGTGCACACATTGGGATGGTTCAACGCCGACGCAGCCTTTGCTTCCTGTATGAATCGTGTCTTGTCCTGAACGGATGCTGCAAGGTGTGAGGGAAGGAACTTCAGCGCAACGAGGCGATCGAGTTTGGTGTCCTGGGCTTTATAAACGACGCCCATTCCGCCTTCGCCCAACTTCTCAAGAATCTTATAATGTGCAACGGTAGTACCGATCATACTATTGCCCTTTGTGTTCAGTTGAGCGTCAGCGGACCCTTGTCGTGAATTCAATAGCACCAGCAGGTTGCTGAAAAAGAGCTACTGCGTCAGGGTGAGCGAGGTCGAACCCTGACATGTGCTTCATATTTCACACCTCGACTTCACTCAATGTGGCGATGCTTCTCTTTTTCAGCAACCTGATAGGGAAGATGTATATCCGATCATAGATGCGATTCAACAAGAGCTTGAAATCGCTTGTTACCGCGTAGCGGCTTCCATCTTGCGTCAAGTTTTACCCAGTGGCCTGACAAATCAGAGGGAATTTTCAGAAGGCGTTTCAACACGTCGATCGCTTTGTCCTGATCTCCAATTATAGTGTAGATATGTGCGAGGTCGATGAGGCGGTACGATCCGCGCCAGGCTTCTTTCTCGACAGGCAACAGGTCCCGTCCCCGCTCGCCCGCACGCACTGCTTCCTCAACGCGTCCAAGTCCTGCGTACGCAATCCCGATGGCGCTATATGCGCGTTCATCATCCGGGTTTTCCTTCAGGCGTTGTTGGATTGTATCGAGACTGCTTTGATAGAGTATCCGTGCCCTTGCACTCGACCCCTTCAAATCCTCGATCTGTGCGAGGAGAAGTGAACGTGGATAATAGACAAACTGATTGTCCATGCCGAATGTGGTTTCCATCCGGCCTACGGCGCGTTCAGCCGCGGCGAAGTCTTCTGTGGACAAAGCAATCTTGTACTCCATGTAAAACAGGAGCCGATCTTCGCTCGATGTCGATCGTCCGTAACGCATCCCCTTGTCGACCGCTTCTGTTGCTGCACGAAGGTCACCTTTCCACAACAGGAGGTTCAGTGCGCGCTGACCATGTACGGTGGCGTTGTCCGGAGCCAATCCGATCACGTTCCGATAGTGTTCATCCGCCTCTTCGTATTTTCTCTCCAGAGTCAGAGTTTCACCCAGTTGCCGTTCGATTTCAGAAGCGCGAGGGTTGTTGGCAAGGGTCTTTTTCCACTGCTCAACGGACTCACTCATTTTTCCTTGCCGGCGATACACTGCGGCCATACCATAGGAGACATCGGGGTTGTTCGGTTGGAGATCAAGTGCAATCGAGAATTCTTTGATGGCTGCGTCGTAGTCAAGCCTGGTGTGGTAGTGAAACCATCCCATTGCTTCGTGAGAAACGGAGAGGTTGGGCGCGAGGGCAAGAGCTTTCTCGGCGGCGATCCGGGCTTTCTCTACGCGTTCCTGTGAGCGATCATAGAAAAACCAGTACATGCTTGCATGAGCAGCGCCCATCTGTGCATATGCCGCGGCGAAAGATGGGTCAAGAGCAACAGCACGCTCAAATTGCTCAATACCGATTTCACGGTCTGATTTCGATGAAGAGCGATTGACATACTCAAATCCCTTGAGATAGTAGTCGTACGCTTCGGCATTCGACGTAAGTTTGTGTTGGAGTGCCGATGCTTCAGGGGAAAGGAGGTTCAGATTGAGCGCCTGAGCCACCTGTTGCGCAATGTCCGATTGAATGGCGAACGCGTTCTTGAACGGTGTGTCAAATGTATTGGCCCACACTTGAAGTCCGGAACGGACGTCAATCAATTCCGGGCGCACACGAACCTGCAGGGCCTGGTCGTCTCCGCCCGACCATCGAACAGTGCCCATGAGAACATAGTCGATGCCGAGTTCTTCCCCGATCTCCTTGACTGGTTTCTTCGTTCCCTTGTACTGCCAGGCGCTTGCGCGGGCGATCACTCCGATTCCTGAAAGACTTGAAAGCCGTGTTGTAATCTCCTCTGCAATACCGTCGGCGAAGTACTCGCGCTCCGGCTCGGACTGATTTGTGAAGGGGATGACGGCCAGTGTTTTCTTTTCGGATGAGGACCCGGAGTCAGCCGGACGGAGGAGGAAAATCGCTGCTGCAATTATTCCGATTCCGAGAATGCCTCCGACAAGCCACCACTTCTTTGATCTGCGTTGCGGTTGAACGGGAACCGTTGCAGACCTTACCATCGACTTGAACGCGCCACTTTCAACCCGGCTCGTACCGGCCGAATCGCGTTTCCAGCGTCGCAAATCGGCGACAAGATCAGCAATCGACTGATACCGTTCGTCGGGGTTCTTCTCCAACGCCTTTTCAATGATGCGCTCAAACGCTTCTGGTATGTCGGATACATATATGCGCGGGCTTTCAGGTTTTTCATTCAGGATAGAGTACATCATGGCGGCATCAT
>CAZRPU010000085.1:0-7238 GCA_964602055.1 uncultured Ignavibacteriaceae bacterium | reverse complement strand
GTACGTCGGCAACGTCAGCATCATCGACCGTGCGACGAACCAACTCATCAAGGTCCTTGAGGTCGGTGAAATGCCCACGGGACTTTCAGTCGGAGAATATTGATATGACGAGAATCCATCGCTTCGGCGTCATGATGTTCATCATCGTGAGCATCCTCGGCGGATGCAAACAGGAGAACATTGTTCCGCCGGTGGAAAAGGCTCCCCCGTATAACGCGAATGACTTTACCTCCGCACAGGTATGCTCGACCTGCCATCCACAACAATTCGATGAGTGGAATGGGTCGATGCACCGCTATTCCTCTAATGACCCCGTGTGGAAACAAGCGATCAGCAGCTTACAAGGAAGTACGCAGGGAAAATTACGCGATTGGTGCTGGCAGTGCCACGCCCCCATCGGTTTTTTGATTGGCAAAACACTCCCGACATTTGAGTTTGACCAGCTAAGTGTTCTTGCTCGCGAGGGTGTCACATGTGATTTGTGCCATATTATGAAGCCGCAGCATTCGACATCGAATCAATTGGTCCGTTACAACATCAATCCCGGGAGTACCAAATTTGCCGCCCTTGTCGACCCCATTCCAACTGGGTTTCACGAAAACGGGTATGATGCATCATATACACGATCTGAGGCATGTCGCGAATGCCACGACTTGATCGTCAACAATGTGCCGGTGGAAATTACATTTACTGAATGGCAGAACAGCGCGTGGGGGGCCATGTCGGTGGAGTGTCAGGATTGCCACATGACGAAGTATAACTTCAAAGCCGCTGTCGGAGGGCCCGACCGGGTCGGCCTTCGTCACCACGATTTCATTGGTGTTGATGTCGCGATGACCGATTGGCCCAATAAACCCCAACAACGTGCAATGGTTGATTCGATGCTGAAAAATGCCGCCTGCATGTCGATCGATGTCGCATCGCATGCGTCTGCAAGCGATACACTCCCCGTTTCGGTACGTGTCTGCAACGACAGGACCGGCCACAATCTGCCGACATCGGTGTTCTTCTTCCGCCAGATGTGGATCGAACTCACAATATGGAGTGGAACAGATACCGCGTATCGTACCGGCTATCTGGACGCGAACGGAGACCTCATGGACAAGAACAGTCTCCTGCAGCCGAATGCCGACCGGGACCTGGTGACGTTTGGCGGGATATTGTACAAAGACGGCCAGGAATCAAACGTGTTCGAACTGGATTCCCTCGTCAATACTTCGATCCCCCCGTTCGGCTCGCGCACCGCGAGGTATGCCGTCATAGTACCGCACGCCGGTGCGTGGAACGTCAAGGCGCGGTTATTATTTAGGCCCTTCGGTCCGTATCTGTTTCGCGCGGTGGGGGCCGATCAATATATTTCCGAAATTCCGACATTCGAAATGATTTCTCGAGAGAGCGTCATCGTGATTCATTAGCGGATGACATTACCACACGTCCATGATGCAGAGAACAACATATGGCAGAATAGTGACACTCTTCGTCTTCTGCGGCGTTTTTTCCCTCTGTCTTTCCTCGGTTTGGAAAGGCAACCGCGGCATACAAATATTCTTGCCTGGAACACAGCCCGGTCAGGCCGATACGTCGATGCCCGTCTCACGGTGTCTTCCCTGTCACCGCACGCAGGTGCGGGAGTGGGCCGGAAGCACCACCGCCCAGGCGCTGAGGGATCCGATCTTCAACGCGATGCTCTCTATCACGTCGAAACACACGATGCCGCTTGGCCTTGACGTTGGCGATCACTGCCTGCGCTGCCATGCGCCATCGAGCTGGATAGCGGGGCGCTCCCATTCGATGAGTATCGATGGTCTCCGCGGAAGCGACCTCGACGGAGTGCATTGCGATTTTTGTCATCGTTTGGTCGATCCCCTCTCTCCTGGCCCGCACACCATTGTCGCCGACAGCGTTTCGGGCTACGGCAACGGAATGTACGCGATCCAGAAATTCTCCACCCCGCTCCGCGGCTCACGCGGGGTCGCTCATCCCTGCGAACCGACGGCTGCCGATTCATTTTACAAGTCGAGCGAGTACTGCGGCGTATGCCACGACGAGAGTAATCCTTACCTGAGCATGGACGCGGATCGTACCGCCCCGTACCGGCAAATCCCTTTAGAACGCACCTTCAGCGAATGGAAGTTGAGCTGGTTTGCGACGCGCGGTGAAGCGGGGACCTGCCAATCGTGTCACATGGCAAGATACCAAGGAGCGGCGTCATCGATACGCGGTTCACAGCAGCGGCTGGATATCGCCAGCCACGACTTCGCAGGAAGCAACACGCTCGCGCAGCAGGCGGTGCTTCAGTGCTGGCAAGGACTTGACGCCGGCGCCGTCCGGGAGAATGTCCGACGAACCGAGGATCTGCTCGCCACTTCGGCAAGGATCGAAATTGCCGCCGGCAGAAAGACAAACGCCGTGCAACTCCTTGTGCGGATAACGAATCTTACCGGACATAAGCTACCGACCGGATTTCTTGATGGAAAACGAATGTGGCTTTCGATCACCGGCCAGAACGCGTTGCGGCAGACCATTTTCACTTCGGGAGCGTACGATTACTCGACGGGTGATATCCAGCGGGATTACCAGGCAAAGGTCTATGAGGCCCGGGCCGGCGCCTCAGTGGAACTTGCCGAACGGATTGGAATCGAGCGGGGGGTATCGTTTATCGACGCGTTGGCCGACACGATTTATTTTGACAACAGGATACCGCCTCGAGGATTTACCAACGGCGCTTTTCAGGAACGGAGAGCCGAACCGGTTGGCTCCAATTACGACGACGGACAATATTGGGACATTACGGAATACTCGCTTCCGCAGGGTGTTGCCAACGTGGAAGTCAAACTCTGCTACCAGGTAGTCTCTGGTGAGTTCATCCGATTCCTCCATGAAGAAAATGAAGGAAACTCTTACGACCTGAAAAACTGGGGGGATAAATCCCTGGCGGCGTGGAAGTCTTTCGGTGCGCCTCTCATTATCGCATCACGGGAAGCGGTTGTCGGGGGGACACCACCTTTTCTTCCGGCATTTACCGATCTGGAGTTGCCGCTTCAATTCCGCTTAGAGCAGAATTTTCCTAATCCGTTCAACGGCAGTTCAACGATCCGGTTCTGGCTTTCCGAACCAACCCAGGTATTCCTAGCGCTCTATGATATTATGGGAAGGGAAGTTCTCGTCTTGGTCGACGAAACGGTACATTCCGGACCGCATTCTGTGCTTCTTCAGGGCCTAGAGCTTTCGAGCGGTATGTACTTTTACTCTCTAGCAGTCAAGGGAAAACGCGAGACGAAGAAACTCTTGTTCATAAAATAATCGCGTATGTTTACTACCATAGGGGACACAACAATGTTCTGGTTCAGACGATGTAGAAAGAAGAAACAATCATCCGAAAGGCACATTCTCCAGATCTGTTTGTTCGGAACGTTTGTTCAATTCGGCCTGTTGTTCGCACAAACAACGTGGGTCCAGAAAATCAGCGGCGGAGGTTTGGGTAATCCCTTTTGTGTGAATCCGCTTAATGAGAACGTACTCTACGGTGCGGTTGGCGGTTCCAACATGCATATATCGCGGGATCGCGGGAAAACTTGGCACTTGTTTTCAAATCTGGGGGGTGGCCCAATAAAGTCTATCGCTGTGAGCGTTCGCGACACGAATGTCATTCTCGCTGCTCAAGAAGCAGGTCCTCCAGACCGCATTATGAAATCGACAAACAATGGTGCGACATGGTTCCAGACATTCTCCGGGGATTTCTATTACTGGGGTGTTCCCCTAGTATATAATGCTACAACCGTAAATGATACCGTCTACACGATGGGAAGCAACACAATTTATCGCAGCACAAATTTCGGCACTACATGGGATTCTGTACGATCTAACCCTTTCTCCTCGTCGAATCAGGGATGGGAATTCGCACTCTTACGGCCGGACAGCACGAACATCATTCTTGCGGCCGACAATGCCAATGGCATTTGGAAATCGACAGATTATGGGGCGCAGTGGCGACGAGTGCATGTTGCGACGGGTGAGGTGCCAGCAATGGCATTGACACCGGGCAACCCCATGATTGTCTATGCCGCCCGATGGAGCGGCGGTGGCGGCTTGGTTAAATCGACCGACGGGGGTGAAACGTGGAATTACTCCACCCCGCTCAACTCGATCAATATGTGGGGGGTCTCGGTGGCGCGCACAAATCCGAACTACCTTATTACCGGAACGTACGGACCGACCTTCGCGACCAACGGCGGAATTTATATTTCGCGCAACGCGGGGACGACATGGGAACGTACGTACCTCAACATGGTGAACGCGCTGAACTACGCCTGCCTCGTGCTCGACACGCTGAGCGTGTTCGCACTCCAGGGAGACGGCATCTGGAAGTTAACCTACCCGGCAGGAAACGTCACGGTCGTCTCGCCAAACGGCGACGAAACATGGTCCGTGAATTCCGTACACAACATCACCTGGACGCACGCCAACATCAGCGCCGTCAACATCGACTATTCGACGAATAACGGGGCGGCCTGGTCGTCGATTGCGTCAAATGTCCCCGCAACGGGGGGCGCGTACGCGTGGACAATCCCGAACATCCCTTCGACGCAATGCCGCGTGCGCGTGCGCGATGTCGGAGACTCGACGGTAACGGACCAAAGCGACACCACGTTCACGATCTTGCTATCGGCGATCACCGTGACCTCGCCGAACGGGGGGGAATATCTGATCTCCGGAAAACTCGTCACCATCCTCTGGTCGTCTACCGGCGTCACGACGGTCAAATTGGAGTACTCGATCGATAACGGCGCGCACTGGCTGCTCATTCGTTCGGGCGTTCCCGCCTGGCTCGGATCGTCGTCATGGATGGTGCCGCACTCCCCGTCGTCACTCTGTAAGATACGCATCACCGACATGGACAACACTCTGTTCTACGATGAAAGCGAGTCCGTCTTTACCATTCATGCCATTACGAGTTTCTCCTCTTTCATCGAGTGCACCGATAATGGCAATATCCGCGACACGCTCATCTTTCAGGAATCCGCTGGAGCAACAGACAGCCTGGATCCGTCGTTCGGTGAAATCGAACTCCCCGCGAGGCCGGGGGCCGACACCTTTGACGTCCGGTGGAGAATTCCCGGGTCAAACGGGAGCAAGCTCAACGTCTGCGATACCGTTGGATTATTCTCCCCCTCGGAGATTTTCACGGCGGAACTTCAGGCGGGCCCTGGCGGATATCCGTTCACCATCCGCTGGGATAGCGAGACGTTCCCCTCGGGGCGCATCTACCTTCGCGACGAACTTACCGCGGGAGCGACTCTCCTCGTGGACATGAACGTGGACAGCGTCGCGGTCATCACGGGCCCGTCAACGGCGAGCATTCAGATCGTGCATCAATACATGATGACCGCAAACATCCCGGTAAAGAACGGTTGGAAGTTAATTTCACTTCCGGTCGCGTTGGAAGATTCAAGAAAGAATATCCTTTTTCCGACTTCGAAATCGAGCGCATATGTTTACGACCATGGCTACGCCGTCCGGGAGACGCTCCAATGCGGTTCAGGCTACTGGCTGAAATTTTCCGCCAACGAAATAATACCCATTACGGGACTCCCGAGCCTGGCGGAGACGGTATCCGTCGACAAAGGGTGGAACATCATCGGCAGTTTGTCCCTGCCGCACCCCGTTGCTCTCATAACAACGGAGCCGAGCTCGATCGTCATTTCTCAGTATTTCAGGTTTGGCGAGGGCTACGTGAGCTCAGATACGTTAACGCCGGGCGAAGGATATTGGGTCAAAGTCAATCAGGGGGGGAAAATTATTTTGAAGTCATCAGCCCTGACAAAGACGCGTTGATCTGCCCTGGAGGCGAAAGTGGATCATTGACTTTTTCCGTTCGAGGTAAATCCTGACTTGATTATTATCAATCTGGGAATTTATATTAAACCAGCGTTCTTAGTCTTGGTAAATGCCTTCTCCCTTGCTGGCTTTAAACTCAAGGGGCTTCCACGCAAATATCCCCCGTTTGACATATGATGTATGAAGAAGGTGGTGTGAAACTTCTCCCAACGGTTCTTTCAGGAATTCTTTATAGAGTGTTGCGACCTGAGCATTCTCATGAGATTTGCGGATTGGCTTACCCGCATCTTCTTTATAAATGGACTCTGCCCGCCTCTTCCTGATTTCCCACGTCGTTGGAATAGGCTGGCCGCCGCCGCCGAGACATCCGCCGGGACACGTCATAATCTCGATAAATGCGTACGGAGAAGTTTTGTTTTCCACTTGTTCCAGAAGTATCCGCGCGTTCTTCAGCGTATGAGCAACGGCAACCTTGATTTTCGAACCATTGATCTCAACCTCCGCCTCGCGTATTCCCTCCATTCCACGGACAGCTGTGAAATTGATATTGGGAAGTGCATTCCCGGTCAGCAGTTCATAGGCAGTCCGGAGAGCTGCCTCCATTACTCCGCCGGTCGCTCCGAAAATCACTCCTGCACCTGTCGATTCACCTAGCGGACTGTCAAATTCTTCTTCAGGCAAGGATGAGAAACTGATACCTGCATCCTTGAACATCCTGGCAAGCTCTCTCGTTGTAAGAACGTAATCGACATCATAAAACGCATCGTCGTTAGTCCATGCTTTTTTCTCTTTCCAATATTCAAACGCGCCCATCATTTCCGGACGTTTCGCTTCATACTTCTTCGCGGTACACGGCATTACCGAAACCACGACCATCTTTCTCGGATCGATCCCCATTTTTGCGGCATAATAAGACTTTGCTACCGCACCGAACATTTGCTGCGGCGATTTACACGTAGAAAGATGAGCGATAGAGTTCGGGAAAAAGTGTTCCGCGAACCTGATCCAGCCGGGTGAACAAGAAGTAATCATCGGCAGGACTCCGTTACCCGTTATCCGTTTGATCAATTCATGTCCTTCCTCTATTATAGTAAGATCCGCTGTGAACTGGGTATCGAAAACCTTAGAGAAACCGAGCCTTCGCAAGCCCGCGACCATCTTTCCCGTGACCAAACTGCCGGAGTTCATCCCCATAGCTTCCCCGATGCCGACACGTATCGCGGGCGCAGTCTGTACGATGACAAATTTCTCTGGGTCCATAATTTCTTCAAACACACTCTCCGTGTCGTCACGTTCAACGATCGCGCCGGTGGGACACACAATCGCGCATTGCCCGCAATACGTACAGGCGACATTACCGAGACCCTTTTCCATATACGTGGATATTTTTGTCCTGATGC
>CAZRPU010000084.1:0-7280 GCA_964602055.1 uncultured Ignavibacteriaceae bacterium | reverse complement strand
GACGTGAGCGCCACACCAGATTTGTGGATGGGCCTCGACATCGGCCCCAAGACGGTAGCCGCTTACAACGCAGAAATCGCGCGCGCAAGAACGATTGTGTGGAATGGGCCGATGGGCGTTTTTGAGATGCCAAAGTTCGCGGCAGGGACGAATGCCATGGCAAAGCTGTTAGCTGAAGCAACGGCAGGGGGAGCAACGACGATTGTCGGCGGAGGTGATTCCGCTGCGGCAATGGCTCAGGCAGGGCTCGAGCGGTCTGTTTCTCACGTTTCAACAGGCGGAGGCGCGTCCCTGGAGCTGCTCGAAGGAAAGATCCTCCCCGGAGTGGCGGCCCTCAACGACAAAGGCTGAACCAAACCGCGACAAACAGTGTTGAACCAAGAAGCCTGGATATCGACAAAGAGGAAATCAGAAATTCATGTCCTTCAATCAGCGTAACTATTATCGGCCCTCGATGTTCGGCGGGTTCTCGTTTTTTCCGCCCGTCATCAAATGGCTCATGATCTCCAATGGCGTTGCCTTCATCCTCGTCAACTTCTTTGGATCCTTCACGTTTGACGGTTACCCGCTGGCCATCTTCATTACACAGTATTTTGCCTTGCTCCCTCTGGGAGACGGATTCCTCCCCTGGCAGTTGATAACCTATCAGTTCATGCACGGCGGATTCTGGCATCTGTTCTTCAACATGTTCTTTGGCCTGTGGATGTTCGGGATGGAGATTGAACACATGTGGGGAGGGAAGAAATTCCTGACTTTTTATCTCCTCTGCGGTGTTGTCGCCGGCATTGCCCAGCTCCTCCTCGCGCCCATTCTCGACAGACCCTCGATTGTTATAGGTGCTTCCGGCGCCGTCTACGGAGTCCTCGTCGCTTTTGGGATGATGTTTCCGGACCGCTACATCTACCTGTATTTCCTCATACCCGTCAAGGTGAAATATTTCGTCATGGTGTTGATCGTGCTGGGCCTGTTCGCGTTGGGCCAGCCGACCGATGTCGCAAACCTCGCGCATCTCGGAGGGGCTCTTGCGGGATACATCTACGTTCTGATCGATACAAAACGCATCCCCGGTCGAGGGCTCTTCCGGAGAATCGAATGGTGGTGGAATGCCATGTTTGCTCCGGGACCTGAACGGGATGATGATACGGTTGATGCCAGGGTCTTCGATATCAATGAAGGCAGAGGAGATGATCGCTCAGCAGAGGCTCCAGGTCCTGCGCCTGATGCGCAGAAGAAGATTGACGAGATTCTCGACAAAATCGGCCGAGGCGGATATCAAAGCCTGACAGATGATGAAAAAAAGGTATTGTTCGAGGCGAGCAAGAAATTGAACTAGAGCCGATCGAGGAACGATCGGCAGGATCGAAGAAGGCGGGAAATCTATGGATGAGCACATCACGGTTCTCGATTCGACGGAGACAAAGCCGCACCAGACCTACAAGGTCGGCGTAAGGCGGAAGACTCGTCAGGTCATGGTCGCGGGCGTCCCTATTGGCGGAGAAGCGCCGATTTCCGTGCAAACGATGACCAAGACCAAAACGGATGATGTCAAAGGAACCGTGGGCCAGATCGTTGCGGCGGCGGATGCGGGCTGTGATATTGTCCGTGTGACGGTGAACGACAAGGAAGCGGCCGAAGCGATGAAAGAAATCGTCCGCCAGTCCCCCCTGCCGATTGTTGCCGACATTCACTTCAATCACATTTTCGCCCTGAAGGCAGTCGAAGCCGGGGTGGCCAAGGTCCGCATCAATCCGGGCAACATCGGATCAAAAGACCGCATCCGGCAGGTTCTCACGGCAGCAAAAGACAGGGGGATTCCCATACGCATTGGAGTCAATTCCGGATCGCTCGAGGAAGATATTCTTGAGAAACACGGCTATCCAACGCCGGAAGCGCTGTTCGAAAGCGCCATGAGGCATGTGGGCATTTGCCGCGAGTTCGATTTTCACGACATTGTCATTTCCGTGAAGTCCACGGACGTAAAGCTTATGATCGAGGCGTATCGCCTCGTTGCCCAGCGGACCGATATCCCGCTCCACGTTGGCGTCACGGAAGCCGGAACAGCGAAGGTCGGAACGATCAAGTCCTCCGTTGGCATCGGCACGCTCCTTGCGGAAGGAATCGGCGATACCATCCGGGTTTCTCTGACAGACGATCCCGTCAAGGAGGTTGAAGTGGGGAAGGAGATTCTTCGTTCGCTCGGCCTTGCATCGCGCAACATCGAGCTGATCGCCTGTCCGACGTGTGGCCGCCTTGAAGTGGACCTGTTCGGCATCATGGGTCAGCTGGAGGAGAAACTGGCCGGAGTGAAAAAGCCTGTCAAAATTGCCGTTCTTGGCTGCGTGGTGAATGGCCCCGGTGAAGCAAGCGAAGCCGACATCGGTATTGCGGCCGGCAAGGGAGTTGCGATTCTCTATCGCAAAGGTGAGCTTGTGAAGAGGGTCAAAGAAGAAGAGATTGTGCAAACCGTTCTCGATGAGGTTGAACGGTTTCAGCCTGAAGCGTAGTCAATTCCGTTCTACCATTCCTCCAAGGAGAATCAGTCCATGAAAGTTCTTCTCGCGCTTGTTCTCGCAACGTCGCTCCTTCTGGCCGGCTGCATGCAAAAGCAATCCGGTACTTCGTATACTTCCGGGGATCTTATCAAAGAAGAAAAACCGGTTGCGGGAATGGTGTGGTCGTATCCCAAAAAATGGGACCGATCTCACGAAATGCCGATGCGTGTCGCAACGTACGTGATCCCCTCGGGCCTCGAGGACATGGAATCGGGTGAGTGCGGCGTGTTCTTCTTCGGACCAGATCAGGGGGGTGACGTGGACATGAATATTCAGCGCTGGGGGGCTCAGTTCGAAGGTGCCGCTGAGGCGATCAAGAATACCGCGACGATCAACGGCATGGAGGTTGTTTATGTGCGCATAGCGGGGACGTTTCTTGCCCCTGCAGGGCCTGAGATGGAATCCCAGGGGAAGAAGCCCGGATATAAATTGCTTGGCGCCATTGTCAAGGCACCGAATGGCATGGTGTTTTTCAAATGTACTGCCCCGGCGATGATCATCGAACGCGAAGAAGCAGCATTCCTTGCAATGATCGAGTCCATCGAAAAAAGCTGACCCTACCCGAGGTATTGTGCCTCGCCGCTGCCAAATGACCAGTTTTCCCCCGCGACCTCTACGAGGCTGATCAGGACGTCTTGAGGGCGAACGCCGGGTCGTTCCGCAAGCAAAGCGATGATGCGGGCATAGAGCGCTTGCTTCGATTCCGTCGAGCGGCCGCTCGTGAGCGTAATCTGAATGAACAGGGCATCGTCGGTTCTCTGAATATTGAGATACCGTGGATCATACACGAGGCCCTCAGCAGGGTGCTCCGTGATGACCTGAAAGCGGTCATGTGACGGCACGCCAATAGTCTCTACCATTGCCCGGTGCACAGCCTCTCCAAGGGCCTTCCGGAATTCCGGCTTCTTTCCTTCCCGCAAGTCGATTCGAACGAGGGGCATGGTGTCTCCGTTTTGTGGGTTCAGTTTCTTCTTTATGGAAAGAAAAATTTCGAACAATCACAACGATCTGTCATGCTTTCACTCGAAGCCATTCGACGCTATAGTTCGCAGAAGGGTCGCAAGATAACCGAGGATTTCCCCTTCGACGAGGAAACCCTCGTCCTCAAGGTTGCGGGGAAATCCTTTCTCTTTACCGATATCACCCAGGATCCTGTTCGCATCAACCTCAAGTGTGACCCTGATCGCGCCCTTGACCTTCGCTCGAAGTACGACGCCGTCCTGCCGGGATATCACATGAACAAGAAACACTGGAATACGGTGATTCTCGACGGTTCTATTCCCGACAACGAGATAATGGATATGATCGACCATTCGTACGATCTGGTCGTCGGGGGTCTGACGAAGAGCCGTCGTGCGGGTGTCGAGGGACGGCGGTTGGTCCCAAAAAAGAAAAAGCCCGCTTCCGGCGGGCATTCTCGAGGGAAAAAGCGTTAAACCCTATTCTTCTTCTTCATTGCCTTCCGGCTCAATCCCTTCTTCTTCGATCGCTGCCAGAAGTTCTTTCATGAACGTTGTGTTGACAGTGCTCTGCTCCTGTTCATACGCATGGATGAGATTTCTGAGAGTCCGGCTGATGATGGCGCTCGCATCGCATTCGAGCTGCAGAAGATCGGAAAGCGGCAAAAGAGCGCCGTTGTTGAGAGTGATCAGATCGTTGACATCGAGACACCGGCCTCCTTTGAAGCAATCGACGATGTAGTTTTGTTTCCCCACCGATGCTCGTGCGAGAAAGTGGCCGGGAAGGTTGATCCCTTCTACGTCAAACCCGAGCCGCGCTGCAACGAGGATGTAAATCGCAGCCAGGCTGATCGGGATACCCTTCTTTTGTTCGATCACATAAACGAGATTGCTGTTGAGAGGGTTGTAGTAGTCGGCTTCAGTCCCTTTGAGTTGTTTCTTCGTGAAAAGGAAGTGTGCGAGAGTCAGTGAATCCTGTTTGCGGATTGTCGTGGAAAACTCATCGCTCAACTTATCCAGCAAGTCGCTCAGCTTGGCGGGATAGGCGCGTCCGTATTGAAACTCGGCAAGCCAACCGAGAGCTTGTTCCAGCATCTCCTTGTCGTCCTCGATATCCCGCAAGGTAGGCCAAAGATCGCGCAGCCATCGCTGGTTATGCTCGTCCAGAAGCCTCGTAATGAGCTGCTCCTGGTCCTTGCTCAAAGTAATTCTCTGGCGGGCAAGCTCGCGGCGAAGCGATGGCCCGAAAGCCAGCAGCTCGCGCACGATGCTCTCCTGTACCACCGGCGACTCATCGTCGAGAAGCTTCAACAAATGGGGAAGATGTTTGGGGTCAGGCATGGTTCCTGCACATTGATAATCATTTTTTCGGAACGAGTCAACCGGAAGGTGTCGAACGGCAGTTGATTCTCGCTCCGGTTTTCTCTAGTTTTCGAGCCAAGCACCGATATTTCAACATTGAGGACAGGAGGATACGTGAAGCATCTTGCCGTATGCCTGACGATGGCAGTTCTTGCCGG
Source organism: uncultured Ignavibacteriaceae bacterium (assembly GCA_964602055.1). Lineage (GTDB taxonomy): Bacteria > Bacteroidota > Ignavibacteria > UBA10030 > UBA10030 > JACPLA01. The sequence continues at coordinate 2,249 of CAZRPU010000084.1, read as the reverse complement.
TGTGGCATCCGCAGCGCAGGACCATTCTCACCACGATGGACCAGCGGCTGCTCAACAAGGCCGGACGGAGAGAGATCTCAAACTTCCGGCTGACGAGACAACAGCAAAAGCGGTTCTGGAGAGCTCGCCCCGCCATGGGGAGTTTGTGAAGATTCTCCTTCCCGGGAAAAGCGATACCATCAACGCTTGGATTGTTTTTCCGGAACGGAAGGAGAAAGCCGGCGTCGTGATCGTCATTCACGAGATCTACGGGCTTTCAGACTGGATCAGGGCTGTTGCAGATCAGGTTGCCGCCGATGGATTCATTGCCATTGCGCCGGATCTTATTTCCGGGATGGGACCGGGCGGCGGCGGATCGGAGTCGCTGACGAATCGGGACGACATCGTGAAGCTCATACGAGGATTGACGCCGGAAGAAACCACAAGACGGATGAATGCGGTGTTCACTCATGCCGGGACAATGCCCTCGTCGAACGGGAAAGTTGCTACCATGGGATTCTGCTGGGGAGGGTCGGCGAGCTTCGCCTATGCCGTCTCCCAGCCCGATCTGCACGCGGCTGTCGTGTATTACGGATCGTCACCAAAGGCGGAAGATCTCAAAAACTGCCGCGCGCCCGTTCTCGGCCTCTATGGGGGAGATGATGCCAGAGTCAACGCAACGATCGAGCCAACTTCCGTGGAAATGAAGAAACTCGGCAAGTCGTACGTTGTCCAGATCTTCGAGGGAGCCGGCCACGGATTTCTTCGGCAGCAAACCGGTAGAGAAGAAGCGAACATGCGTGCGACGCGCAAAGCGTGGCCTTTGACCCTGGAATTTCTGAGAAAGAACCTTGAGTGACCCGCGAACGCATGGTTCGAAGGTCACTCAAATCGTCTGGCTTAGCTCTCTTTTTTCGAGCAGATGATATAAAAAACCATGAGGCCTATGCCCCCGGCAATGAGCATGCTGGCCACATAGACCGAATCGTGAAAATAGTAATACTGGTCGAGGATGTTTGCGGTGATTAATCCCAGGCCGACAGAGAATGCCAGCAGCCCCCACTTGAGGCTTGAAAGCGGGCTTGGCTTAAAGAAGTCGGTCATGGGGCTCATCTTGAAGTCTGCGGGCCGAACGCCTTTCTCGATCATCGACATGCGTTCTTTGTGTCGGGCAGATACCCAGGTGTAGACGACAAAGCCCACTGAACCAAAAATGATAAATATAACGGCAGCTGGTTCCATGGTTATTTCCTTTCGTGAATTGGTTGTTCTTCCATCCTGCATCCTTTGACTGCGAATTCGCGGCCAGGGTTTCAATGGAAAACCCGCGAAACCTTGGAGCCGATTTCAGGGTCTAAAAAGGAACCGTACGGAACCCCTCATGGCCAAAACAGACCAGGAAATCATTGAACGGGTCCTTGCCGGCGACAAGAACGCTTTTTCAGAGCTTGTGGCCCGGCACAAGGACCGTGCAATGACTCTTGCCATACGCATACTGAAAGACCGGCAGGAGGCCGAAGAGGCTTTGCAGGATGCATTTCTCAGGGCGTACAATGCCCTGGGGCGCTTTGAATGGCGATCAAGCTTTGCCACCTGGTTCTATCGCATCGTTTTCAATGTTTGTTCCACGGCTTTGAGCAAACGAAGCGGGGAGATCCACGTGTCGCTGAGTGAGAACGAGGAAGAGATGAAGCGGGAAGTGCCGGCCGACGACCCTCTGCCTGACGTACAGCTGGAATCATCGGACATCCGCGAAGCCGTTCTGGAGGAGATTGACCGCCTGCCGCCATCCTATTCCAGCGTTGTAACCCTTTTCTTCCTGCAGGAATTGAGTTACGAAGAAATCGTTCATGTCACCGGTATGCCGTTGGGGACGGTGAAGGCCCGGCTCTTTAGAGCTCGCGTGATCCTTCAGAAAGCGCTCGAAGGCCGAATCAGGGAACACGTCGAAGTGATCCCGAGAAAAATTGTACCCGCGTTTCGCTAAGGAGAATTGCCATGGCACATCTTACCTTGAATCAGGTTCAGAGTCTCGCCGACGGATCCCTTCTTGCTGAAAAGGAAGCTCTGCTCCGGCACGCTGCGGAATGCGGCCGTTGTTCGAAGGAACTGGCTCTCCAACGAGGGCTCGTTCGCGCGATCAAAGAAATCCCCCCGGTGAGAACCTCTCCCGAATTTACGCGGAAAATCATGGCAGAAATTCTCCCGGAGGGAAAAGAGACGTGGCTGTTCCGGTTCCTGGGAGGGTCGGGGAAAGCAATTGCGATGGC
>CAZRPU010000083.1:0-7318 GCA_964602055.1 uncultured Ignavibacteriaceae bacterium | reverse complement strand
AGGAAGGGGCCGGAGCCCAGCAAATACTCCGTCGAAAAGATGTCCCGGTTCATACGGTAGTCGTCGCTGTCGTCGACGATTACTCGATCGAAGAATAGCAGCACCATCCTTTGGGGGGAACATGTCCGCAGTTCACAGCCTTCTGGCGCTTTCCGCCATTCCCGGTCTTGGTCCGCTCAAGATCCGTTCTCTGGTTACGCATTTTACCGACCCAGACGAAGTACTGAGAGCGAGCCCCCGCGAGCTCGTCCGAGTGCGCGGCATTGACTCCCTTCTTGCGAAGGCCATTTCCAGCCACACAGCGGGGAAGCAGTTCGCAGACAAGCAGCTTCAGCTCGCATCCAACATGGGGGCGACAATAGTGACGCTGTGGGACGACGGGTATCCCTATTTGCTTCGAAAGATCTACGACCCTCCCCCCTTTCTGTTCGTTGCAGGAGAACTGGAACCAGTCGATCGTTGTTCGATTGCTCTTGTCGGCACACGAACCCCAAGCATCTATGGCAGGAAGGCCGCAGAGATTTTTGCAACATCACTTGCGCAAATCGGCCTTACCGTAGTCAGCGGGCTTGCACGCGGAATCGATACGATAGCCCACCAGGCAGTCCTTCGTGCCAAAGGGAGGACGCTCGCAGTCATTGGGTCCGGCCTGGATGTCCCTTACCCTCCCGAGAACCGTTTATTGATGAGGCAGATCTCCTCTTCCGGGGCTGTTGTGTCGGAGTTTCCCATGGGAACAAAACCGGATGCCCATCATTTCCCCAGGAGAAACAGAATTATCAGCGGACTTTCCCTCGGTGCGCTCATTGTGGAATCGCGGGAAGACGGCGGAGCAATGATTACTGCAACGACTTCACTCGATCAGAACAGGGAAGTATTCGCCGTTCCGGGAAGTATTTATGAGCAGCGGAGCGCAGGACCAAACCGGCTCATACGGGAGGGACGGGCCAAGCTGGTTGAAACGGTTGAAGATATTCTGGAAGAGTTTCAGGGAAAGCTTGCGCCGGGCATGGCTCACGAGAAGAAACCGAAGCCTCTGCCCCCGCTCACCTTGTTCGAGGAAAGGGTTTTCAGGGTCCTGGGTGAGGATCCGATGCACATAGATATGATCTGTGAACAATCGGGCATGCCGGCATCCGACGCGCTCGTGTCTCTGCTGTCACTCGAATTCAAGCGGATGGTCAAACAACTGCCGGGAAAAATGTTTGTGAGATCTTAAGCGGGGACGGTCGCCAATCGGGGACGCCGATGATCTTTTGTTTTTTTCACTTTGGATGGCTGAGGTACGGGGAGATGAGAGTGCGGGCGAATCATCGACCCTACCGCCTGATCGCACTCCCGGACAAAGGCAAAAAACCGAATCGCTGCTGCCAGGACAAACATGTACACGAGAAGGAGAAGGAGGATGAAAAAGGTTGTTTCCATCTTCATACATCCTCGAATATCTTGCGGGGGCGAAACCGTTTGTCCGTGATGGGCATTGCTCCACGGTCCGGACTCAACCGCTCTCTCGGTTTTTCCGCATCGGTTGTTGGTTCGTCGGAGAATTCAAGTTGCGTCAGCCTTCCTCTGCTGTCGACGGCCGCTCTGAGGGAACAGGAAGGATCTTCCAGGGAAACAGCTTTGAGGACGAGAGTATTTGCTTCGATGAGAGTGACGGCAAAACGTGCACGGTGGTTCGATTCGTAGCGGGTAGGCAGTACATAAACGAAACCACCATTGGTCGTGTCATAGACGCCATTACCACCTTTCTTCGCCCTGGGCCGGATGCGGTGGCGGTAGGCGTCGGCGGCGATTTCGTTCAGATCGAAGATGATAAGTTGGAGCGAGCTTGCGCTGTGCCAGTCCATTTCTGGGAGGAAATTGTTGAGAAATGAGCTTCAAACTTCGTGCCTGTATGACGATTCGCATTTTTTTTGATATATGCAATGGTGGCCGGTCAATAATTCGCACTAACCAAATTCTGGAGGGGAAAAGATTACCCGAATCATGGAAAACGTTTCAAAAAAAAGGCCGGAGGGCATTGCAAAACTGGTGAGCCATATCACAGTCCCCTGCATCAGACTTGATAATGAGGACGGTCGCCAGTTATGGTAAGAAATGTAGGAGGTACATTCACTACTTCACGAAAGGAGGAAATCTATGCATGCGCCAATTGTTCACTGGGAGATCAATACAAGAGATCCCGCCAAGGTACAGGATTTTTATCGCGCCTTGTTCGGCTGGGACATCAGGGTCGTTCCCGAGATGAATTACGGGCTTGTCGTGACGGGGTCGAAGAAAGGGATTGATGGAGGCATAGGAGCCACCAGGGAAGGATCATCGAACCTTGTGACGGTCTACGCCGAAGTTGACAAGATACAAGAGACGCTGGATAAGGCGGTCACGATGGGAGCCGCTCTCGTTGTTCCCGTTACTGAGATTCCGGGCATGGTCACGTTTGCCCTTTTCCGGGATCCGGATGGAAATGTCATGGGCCTCGTGGAAAGGACAGCGCAACCGTCGCCGCGCCGGAAGAGAAAAAAGCCCGTTTCCACGTCATCTCGAAGGAGAAAAGGATGAAGCAGGAAGCAACCGGACAGGTTCAACGGGAAGAAGCGATTGAGAGGTCGAGAAAGTCCCGAGAACCGTTAAACCGGCCATACGCTTCCGTGTCTAATCAGTAAGAAAACAAGGAGCATTAAATGAAAACAACGACACTGTACGGAATCATGGCTGCACTTCTCTCAGTTCCCTTTGTTCTTTCTGCGCAACCCGGTCCTCCAGCCGGCATGGACAGACCAATGCATCAGCGGATGATGGACGATCTCAAGCTGACGGACCAGCAGCAGAAGGAAATCGATAAGCTCCGCAGCGATGCTATGAAAGATCAGATTGACAGGCGCTCGCAAATCGCAAAGGCACGAGTCGAACTTCATGATCTGATGAAGGCAGAAAACCCAAGCCAGACTGCCATTGAAAAGAAGATGAACGATATCGGATCCCTTCAAAACCAGGCACAGGCAAAACGCCTCGGCGTTTGGTTTTCGGTGAACAAGTTGCTCAACCCGGAACAGCAAAAAATGTGGAAAGGAACTCTGTCCCGGCATGCGATGATGGGTACCGGCCCGCGCATGGGGCGTGGCATGGAACGGATGGAGAGGATGGGGCGAATGGGGCAAGACGGGATGCAGAGACATATGGACCGTGAGAGACGCGAACGATAGTCTTCAGTTCTTTCACAGTGAAAAGAGGGATCGCTTGAAACGCGATCCTTTTTTTTCGCCCCCGACCCCTGCTCACTCATGAGGGGATGCGAACGAACCTTACGCTGGCTGACATTCATCAATCTTCATGCTTTGTGTTGTTGATTCGTCAGGGCCACAAACAGAACGAGATACAACAGCCACGGATGTTCGTTAAGCGCCTCTCCATCTCGGGCGACGGTGATATCACCCGTGAAACGGGGAAACTGATTCAGCTTGAGGGTGCAGAGGACTGCATTCATTGTCGTGGTGAGAATGTATTCCGATTTCCATATGTTTACCTTGAGTCGCACCGAACGATAATGCGGTAATTTCAATTTGTAGACTCCCCTGGATTGTTCCAGGGGAATCGTCACAAATGGCTTGTCGGCACTGCATTCTCGCACAAGGACAACACGCTTGAAGATCCCTTTTTGTCTGTAGACCCAGCATTCGCCGTTCTCTTCGACCTTTAATTCCTGGTTGAAGACGTTCGGAAACCCCAGCGTTGCGACAATCTCTTCGCCCGCCCGCAACTCATATCTGTTCTTCCACACGCTTGGCCGTTGAAGGGTCATGGATGTTCTTGTGTTGCTCGTCTTCATGATTGTTTCTTCTTTCCATCATTTGCCTTCAGCCTACCTACCTCACGCAGCATTTCCATCAGAAGGAACTCAATCTGCGCATTAACACTTCGGAGATCGTCCGCTGCCCATTTCTCAAGCGAAGCGTACACATCTTCGTCAACGCGCAGAAGGAATTTCTTCTTTTCGCTCATTGATAGAGTGTTCCTGTGTTGATGATCGGCTGGGCCTGGGTTTCCGAGACAAGCGCCACCATAAGATTATTGACCATGGTCGCTTTCTTTTCTTCATCAAGTTCGACAATGTTCTGTTCACTGAGAAGGCGAAGAGCATCGTCCACCATTCCAACTGCTCCTTCCACAATCTTCTTCCGCGCATCGACAATGGCTTGTGCCTGCTGTCGTCTCAGCATGGCCTGGGCGATCTCGGGAGCGTACGCAAGGTGACTGATACGAGATTCCGTCACTTCGACTCCGGCAACCTGGAGGCGCGTCTGCAATTCTTCCTGAAGCTGCTCGGCGATGAGCTGTGGATTTCCGCGCAGTGAGGCCTGATCTTCAGTTTGTGAGTCGTAGGGATAGCCTGTTGCCAGTCCGCGTATGGCCGTTTCGCTCTGGATCCCGACGAATTCCTCGAAGTCCTCGACATCGAAAAGAGTTCGGGCAGTGTCGACAACTCGCCAGACAACCACGGCAGCAATTTCAATGGGATTGCCGTGCTTGTCGTTCACCTTGATCTTGTCGCTGTTGAAATTGCGAATCCTCAAGGAGATGTGCTTCTTGACGGCAAAGGGATTAGCCCAGAAGAAACCCGATTCCCGAACGGAGCCGATGTATTTGCCGAACAGCACAAGAACCCGCCCCTCGTTGGGCTGGACAACAAAAAATCCGGCTGCGTGTAAAATGGTATAGAGAAAAAGCGGGATTTCGACCCAAAGCCCCTGAGGGTCTTCATTCACCGCCATCCAATAAATCAGATAAGCATTGAGGCCGATGAGGATGAACTGAAGAAGAACCATCAGATAGCCGTTCATTCTCCTTGCGGCTGATTCGGTGACCGTTTGCATTGCTTTCTCCTTGAGTGTGATATCGCAATGATATCATAACAATATCACATTGTCAAGAGAAAAATGCAGAAATCGTATAACACATTGTGCCACAAAGGGATGAAGTGCATTCCGGAAGGAATTGACGCGGTCTTCAAGACACGGTTATCTGAAGCTCCATTTTTGACCAGTCCACAAAAACTTCAGCAAGCTCTTCGAGAATATCCGCGTCCGTCCTTCCGGACTTCCGCGGAACGTGAAAAGAATGGTCGGCGTCGTCGATGACGTGCAGCCGGGCGCGCTTTCCCAGCTTCTTGCAGACGGGTTTGAGAAGAGCAAGATCGGCCAGTGTATCTCTGCTCCCCTGGAGAAAAAGCATTGGAACGGACACTGCAGCGAGGTGTTCAGCGCGGCTGTCGGATGGTGATCCAGGCGAGTGAAGGGGAAATCCAAAAAAGGCAACTCCCAAGACATCCTTCTCAGGTCTCTCGGCCAATGCCTGTGAGCTCATCCGCCCGCCCATGGACTTCCCCCCAACAATAAGCGGAAGTTTAGTCAGACTTCTGGCCTTTTCGAGGGCCGATCGGACAGTCGCCAGCAGGACCGGCTTGGGGTCGGGTCTTCTTCCCCTTTGCCCCATATAGGGGAACTGATAGCGCAACGATCCGACACCCCGATCTGCCAGGTTCTGTGCCACAGAAGCCATGAAGGGATGCTCCATGCCTGCCCCCGCCCCGTGCCCGAAAACAAGGAAACAATGAGCATTTCCGGGCATAAGAGTAAGGCAGCTGACACGATGCGAATAGCCGTGAATGTCGAAATGCTGTTCCTTCTTTCGTTTCTCGGTCATTTGTGATAAATGGGCCTTGCCGGGCATTTACTTTTTGGGGGGCTTCGATGCGGACTTCGGTTGAGCCTGCGTTCCCGAGGCCAGCTCCTGCATTTTCAAGGCAAGAGCCGCCCCCACTCCCTCATCCTCATGTTTGAAAAACACGAACACCTCCCCCCATGATTGTTCCCCTATCTTCTTCAGCCACTGTTGAAGATCTTTCTTCGAATAATCAGGCCTCCGTAACCGCAGGTAGCCCCACTTCGAGGTACTGACAAACGGTACTTTGAGTTCTTCATCCGTGTCGGCGGCACAGAGGGCGCAATCCTTCTCACGCAAAGCATGGTACACCTCCTCATCAAACCACGTTTCGTGACGAAATTCGAAGGCGCAGCGGACTCCTTCTGGAAGCGTTTTCAGAAATTCCTCAAGCCTTTCCAGATCTTTGCGAAAATTCGGCGGACATTGAAAGAGGACAACGCCGAGCTTTTCGCCGAGCAGTCCGACGGTCTTCATCAGGAATTCGGTCTCATCCCGGGCGTTCTTCAGCCGCTTGAGGTGGGTTATCTTTTGCGTTGCCTTGACCGAAAAGCGGAAATGCTCCGGCACCGCGGACGACCACGATTCGATCATCCCTCTGTTCGGGAAACGGTAGAAAGTATTATTGATCTCAACCGAGGGGAGACGCTCGGCATAGTACTGAAGCATCTGGTCCTGAGGGAGGTCCTTGGGATAGAAGAAACCCTTCCATTCCTTGTAGCTGTAGCCGCTTGTACCGGTATAGATGTGCATGTCGCCAATATAGGAATCTTCCGATGGCGAATCAATCAGCACAAGAGAGGTACCGCAAAGACGGCGGAAGAACCAGTTCCCCCATATCGCTTGTTGATTCTCTATCCACTTTCTGCTAATGTTCTCTTCGCATGGCACGCAGCTCACAATACGTCAAAGTCGGAAAAAGAACAGTCGAGCTTTCAAACCTGAAAAAGGTGCTTTGGCCCGATGATGAATTCGTCAAGGCGGAGCTCATTCAGTACTACCTCAAGCTCGCTCCCACCATTCTTTCTCACATCAAAGGACGGCCGCTTTCGGTAGTGAGGTATCCAAACGGTGTTGACGGAGAATCCTTTTTCCAGAAGAACCGCCCCGATTGGGCTCCCGGATGGATGGACCACGCGGAGCTGGGCGATAAGGTCAAGAAGATCGACTATATGATTGCCACGGAGGATGCCTCCCTGGTCTTTCTGGCAAACCTTGCGTGCATCGAACTTCACCAGATGCATTCCCGATCCCCGCGTTTTGACAAGCCCGATTATTTCGTCGTTGATTTCGATCCCCCCGAAGGCTTTCCCTTTGCAACCACGAAGTCTCTTGCCTTTGAATACAAAGAACATCTCGAGCAATACGGCTATCATCCGTTTGTAAAGACCACGGGGAAAAAGGGGCTCCATGTACTTGCCCCCATAGAACCTAAATGGACGTTCGATGAGGTTTTCGAGGCTGCGCGGTCCATCGCCCAGCCCTTTGTGGAGAGGAACAAGACGAACACGACTCTTCACATCAAGAAAGAATACAGAAAAGAGAAGGTTCTGATCGATATCTACAGAAACAGGACTTTTCAGACCATTATCTCTCC
>CAZRPU010000082.1:0-7323 GCA_964602055.1 uncultured Ignavibacteriaceae bacterium | reverse complement strand
ACGCAGGGGTTCATTGCGCAGATCAGCATAAAGTTTGCAGGATAATCAACGGACATCCTGGATCTGCTGATGGTCACCTTCCCATCCTCTAAAGGCTGTCTCATGACTTCAAGTACGTTTCGGGCAAATTCAGGCACCTCATCGAGAAAAAGAACACCATGATGCGCCAGAGAGATTTCTCCGGGTCGTGGGAGGCTCCCTCCGCCGACAAGGGCTGAATCGGAAATTGTGTGATGAGGAGACCGAAATGGCCTTGTCACGACAAGCGCCTCATTGGGAGACAACAATCCCGCAACGGAGTGGATTTTAGTCGTTTCCAGTGATTCTTCGAACGTCAGAGGCGGCAATATGGAGGGAACTCTTTTTGCGAGCATTGTTTTTCCAGAACCGGGCGGACCGATAAGAATGATGTTATGGCCCCCCGCCGCAGCAACTTCCAGCGAACGCTTTACCGACTCTTGCCCCTTGACGTCCGAGAAATCGATCGGATACGTCTGTTCATCGGTGAATATTGCGTTCACATCGACCTGAAACGGCCGAAGCATGAGATGCTCCCCGGTAAGAAAACTGACGGCCTCCTTGAGCGATTCAATAGGGTAGACTTCCAGACTTCCGACCATTCCTGCTTCACGCGCATTTTCTCTTGGAACAAGAACTCCCCGGATTCCCCTGTTTCTTGCCTCAAGTGCAACGACGAGTACTCCTCGCACCGGACGAATTGCGCCATCAAGAGCCAGCTCACCCAGGATGACAAATTCGTTCAGAACGTTCGATGGACACTGACCGTCCGCGGCAAGAAGACCGATGGCAATGGCGAGGTCGAACGCCGATCCCTCTTTTCGGACATCGGCCGGGGCGAGGTTGACGCTCAAACGGCCCCGCGGAAACCGAAAACCGGAATTCTTGATGGCCGCAAACACCCTCTCCCCGCTCTCCTTCACCGCGCTGTCAGGCAGGCCGACGATATTGACTTTTGGCGTCCCCTGTGCGATGTTCGTCTCTACTTCAACGATGTACGCATCAACGCCAATGGTCGCACCGCTTAAGAGCTGTGCAAACATAAGGCACTCAATGATTGTGATAAGTGAGATGAACTACCGCTTCTCCGCCCCCGGGGGTGGGGCGGAACCCCTAGCGATGCTTGTGCAGGAAATCCAACCGCTCTTGTACTTCCTCGATCGGTACTAATAACTTGTCTTTGCCGAAAACTGCTTCTTCCTGGCTCTCGAAGACCAGCTCATACTCCTGGCTCATGATGATAGCCTCTTCCGGACACACTTCTTCGCAAAAACCGCAGAAGATGCAGCGCACCATGTTGATTTCGAATTTTTCCGGATACCGTTCTTTCTCGAGCACGGTTTCATCTGCCTGTACTTCAATCGCCAATGCAGGACAAACACGCGAACACAAGCCGCATGCTACGCACCGTTCAGTGCCGTTTTCGGCAACCAAAACCGGCCTTCCGCGAAACGATGAAGGGGGAGAAAACCGTACTTCAGGGTACTGCGTGGTAATCTTGGGCCGGAACATCTGCCAGATCGTCAACCGAAGACCTTTCAGAATTTCCGGAATGTAGATCTTCTGCCAGAAAGTGAGATCTTTTTTGCGCGTTATGTTTCCGTTTGTAGACATGGTTTCTTAGAGCGACACCATCACAAATCCTGTGACCACCAGGTTGGCAAGAGTAATGGGCAGCATAACCTTCCACCCCAGATTCATCAGCTGATCATAGCGGAAACGCGGGAGAGTCCATCGGATCAGAATGATAAACAGGAGAACGCATACCACTTTTGCGCAAAAGGCCGCTATCTGCAGAAGACTCGTAACGAACGGCGACAATCCGGCAAACTCAAGAAACGGCAGGTGGTAGCCGCCCAGGAACAGCGTTACGATAACCGCACTGGCGGTAATGATGTTCGCGTACTCCGAAAGCATGAAAAGGCCGAATTTCAGACCACTGTATTCGGTATGATATCCTCCTACAAGCTCAGGCTCCGCTTCCGGAAGATCAAACGGCAGACGGTTTGTTTCCGCGAAAGCTGCAACGACAAACGTTACAAAGGCCACAGGCTGCAGAAACGCATTCCAGCCGGGTAGCCATCCCCAGAGATATGTTGATTGATGCTCCACGATTTCATCGAGCCGAAGCGTCCCACTTACCAAAAGGACACCGATAATCGATAAACCCATCGACAATTCATAACTGATGAGCTGCGCTGATGAGCGCAATCCGCCCAGGAGTGAATATTTGTTGTTGGACGACCATCCGGCAAGCGTTATTCCATACACACCCATCGAAGTCATCGCCAGTATGTAGAGTATTCCGATATTCACATCGGCGATTTGCAGCTTAATGGTTGTACCGAAGATGTCTATCGAATCACCGACCGGGATTACGGCAAACGTGCTGAGCGCAACTCCGATGGAGATAATCGGAGCCAGATCATGAATGGTTTTGTTTGCATTCCGCGGGACAATGTCCTCTTTCATAAGAAGTTTAAGAACATCCGCAACCGGCTGGAGAATTCCTTTCGGCCCGACTCTGTTGGGGCCAATACGATTCTGAATCGCCGCACTGATTCTGCGTTCTGAATAGACAAGGAGAACCACGAGCGTGAGAACAACCGCCAGCACAATACTTATTTGTATCAGGGAAAGTAGAATATTCATTTTTATCGGGCTGTCACCGGCATGTCAGCCTGAGCCATCGTCAATCCATTGGTTCCGATCTTAGAGTACGTCATCCCTTTGAACTGCGCGTTCTTTTCGCACAACTCCTTGAAAACATCTTCCGCGCTGTTGTATTTCCATTTCGCCCCAAGGGCTGAACCAACTGCTGTCAGGATCCTCCACCCCGGCCTTGCATCTTTCTTGATCGGCTGTCCCCATCGATCATTGCGGGCAGCGAACTTGTCCCAGCGGCTCATGGCAAATCCGTCAAGTGCGCGGTCCTGGTCAACGGTTGCAACTGCAGGACGAATGCGCTGCACGCGTTTCTGGAAGTTCACCAGCGTTCCATGTTTTTCAGCAAAGGTCGAGCTGGAAAGGACGATGTCGGCCAGAGCCGTCGTTCCATTCCTGGTGGACGAATGAACGACAAGCAATTCGAGATTAGGGAGGCATGACCGGAATTCAGGATGAGACGCAATATCCTCTTCGAGAACATAGAGGGCCTTGATGGACCCCTGCTCAATTCCCCGGGCAATACCCTTCAGATCCTGCCCACCCTCCTGAGGATGGATTCCCACTATTTTGGCTCCCATGGCATTCGGTGATTTTTCAGAGCGCAACAACAGAGAATTGTCATCCTCTTCTCTGAAATGAGATACGATGTCCAGGTTCTTCGTTCCCAGGATCTCTCGCAAAAGTTTCTGGAAAACATAATTGTCTTCGTTGGTGCAATTGCTTCCCCCAATTCCTGCGATTTCTCCTTTTTTGAAGGAGCGAAGCTCGGATGCAAGAGCGGAGACCGCCTCGTCCCAACCGACTTCCACCAGTTGTCCTTCCTTCCGCAGCATGGGGCCATTCAAGCGCTCGGTGCTCTGCACATGCTTGAAGGTGTTGAGCCGCCCGTGGTCGCACATCCACACGCTATTGACATCTTCGTTCTGCCGCGGGGTCAAACGCAGAATTTCATTGTTTCGCACCCACACATGTGTGTTGCACCCGCGCTCGCATCCCACACAAATGCTGTCCGTCGAGGACATTTCCCACACACGGGCTTTGAAACGAAAATCAGTTGATGTCAGAGCTCCCACCGGGCAAAGCTCGATAACGTTCATCGAATAAGGATTATCGAACTGCGTGCCAGGAAATGTCGTGAGGACGACATGGTCCCCCCGCTGAGTAAACGTGAGAACCGGTTGCTTCGCGATTTCATCGCCGTAACGGATGCACCGCGAACACATGATGCATCGTTCCACATCGAGGAGCACATTCGGTCCCAGCTTGTACCGTTTTGGCTTGTGCACCTTGTCTTCGTCAAAACGGCTGGAACCGATGCTGTACTTGTAGGCATAATCCTGCAGTTTGCATTCGCCGGCTTCGTCGCAGATGGGGCAGTCCAAGGGATGGTTGATCAGCAGGAACTCCATCACCGCGTGCTGGGCGTTGAGCACTCGCTCTGATTTCGTCCGAACCACCATTCCTTCCGTCACTTGCGTAGCGCAGGCGATCGCAAGTTTTGGCATCTTTTCGATTTCCACCAGACACATCCTGCAATTCCCGGCTACGGACAATTTCGGATGATAGCAGAAATGCGGAATTTCTATCCCCTGATCCGCAGCGGCCTGAATGACCGTTTTCGATGCATCGGTATCAAAGGCGATTCCGTCTATGGTTATTCGCGGCATAGTGTCTTTGGAATCATGATGACTGAAACCGTTCGAGCGCCAACCGCAGAAGAGTGAGCGCTTTTTTCATTTCGGCGACATTCAGCATGAACGCCAGGCGGACTTCGTTCAAGCCCTTCCCGGGTGTCGCATAGAATCCTGCGGCCGGAGCGAGGAGAATCGTCTCCCCTTCATGTTCATATTCTTCGATGAGCCATTTGGCAAACTTTTCGGAGTCATCAACCGGGAGTCCCGCCACAATGTAGAAGGCACCTTCCGGTTTGTAGAAGGTCACGCCGGGAATGCTCTTGAATGCCTCATACACAACATCACGCCGCTTCCTGAATTCTTCCACGATCGGCTTCGTGTATTCAAGAGGATTGTTCAAGAGGGGAACCAGGGCAAGCTGTTCGATGCTCGCGACAGAAAGGCGCGCCATGGCGAATTTGAAGGCTGTGTGGACAATGTCCCGATTGTGACTGGCAAGAACCCCTATTCTCGCTCCGCACACATTGAATCGTTTCGAGCTGCTGTCGAGAAGGATCGCCCGATCAGCGATTTGGGGAAAATCCATGACGCTGTGAGAAACAGATTCGTAGGAGAATTCCCGATACACCTCATCAGAGAGAAGGAAGAGATCATATTTCTGAGCAATGTGAACGAGGCGCTCAAGCTCGCTTTTTGAAAATACGGTCCCGGTGGGATTGCTTGGATTACAGATGAGGATTGCTCGTGTCCTCTTTGTGATCGCTTTGACAATCTGGTCTTCGGGAGGAAGATGAAAACCATCTTCGATTCTCAGAGGGATCGGTTTCAATACGACATCAGCGATTGTCGCAAAGCCATTGTAGTTTGTATAAAAGGGCTCGAAAACGATCACTTCGTCTCCCGCGTCGCATACGGCCGCCATGGCAAAAACGATGGCCTCGGACCCTCCTGCAGTGATGACAATTTCCTTTTCGTCGAGTTCGATGTTGTGAGTCTGATAATACTTCTTCCAAGCAGACAGAGCTTGAGGTATTCCGTTCGAAGGGGCGTATGCAAGCGTCGAGAGTTTGAGCCCGCGTATCGTTTCAAATACGACAGGTGACGTTGGGAGGTCCGGTTGGCCAATATTCAGATGATAAACCTTGATCCCCTTCTTCTTTCTCTCTTCTGCAGTTGCCGCGAGTTTCCGGAGCGGTGAGGCCTGCATTGCATGAGACCGCTTTGATAAGGCCGGACCGCCGCGGGAGGACTGCTCCAACTCTCGTGAAGCTGCTCGTTCCTCTTTCTGTTTTGCAAAAGTAATGTCCATAGTGATCCTAATGAATCGTCGCCTCGGGCCGAGTGTCCCGCTGCGGCTCTGTTTTCGAACTATCAGGGCGGAAGACAACTTTGGAGAATCGCCCTTCCTTGAAAAGCCTCACAGCGATATCTTGCACATGCTCAGCCGAGACATGGTCTATTTGCTTCACAATCGTGTCAAGAGGGCTGAGCTCTCCGAAATAGAGCTCCGAGCTTCCGAGGCGCATCATCCGATGGGGAATACTCTCGAGGCTGAGCATCATGCTCCCCTTGAGTTGCGCCTTTGTTCTTGCCAATTCGGCGCGAGACACCGGCTTCTGACGGAGTTTCCGTAATTCTTCGAGAATCAGATTCGTCGAAGCGTCGATATGGGTCTTATCGGTTCCAACGTAGACGCCAAAAGATCCTGAATCGCTCAGCATATTCACAAAACTGTACACGCTGTAGGCGAAGCCATAGCGCTCCCGGATATTCTGAAATAACCGAGAACTCATACCATCACCCAGCAGGGTGTTTAAGACCAGAAGTGGATATCGTTCCTTGCTGGTGATGCTGAATCCTATTGTGCCGAGGCAGATATGGGCCTGCTGAATCGGCTTTTCGAGGTCTATGTTCTTCCCTTCATTGCTTGCAGGCTTTTGACGGGTGTGGGTCTTTCCTGAGGATTTGATTTGAGGAAAATGCTCCTCGACCATCTTCAGGAATTCCTTGTGTCGAATATTGCCTGCAGCCGCGACAACAATTTTGGAAGGGATATACTGACGGCTCCGATACTTCAGGAGGGTCTCTTTTGTAAAGCCCCGAAGGTTGTTCTCAGTGCCAATGACGGGAAAACCAAGCGGATGGGAACCGTACAGCGCTTTTTCCAGATAGTCGTGTATGATGTCGTCTGGATCATCCTCCGCATTTCGTAACTCTTCAATAACGACCCCTTTTTCCTTCTCCAGCTCTTTTTCCGGAAAAACGGGATTGAGAGACAGATCGGCAAGCACGTCAACCGCCAGGGCCGCATATTCGTCGAGAACCCTTGCGTAATAGCAGGTATGTTCCTTGCTCGTAAAGGCGTTCATATAGCCGCCGACAGACTCGATACTTCTCGATATCGCCCGCATCGAACGCTTCTTCGTCCCTTTGAACACCATGTGTTCGATAAAATGTGAAATTCCGTTTGACGCCGCGTCCTCATCACGCGAACCGGTGTCAATCCATACGCCAATTGCGACCGATCGTACATGCGGAATCTCTTCGGTTACAACGCGCATACCGTTCGGCAATGCCGTTTTTTGGTAGGTCGCTACAGCGGGTTCGCCGATGGAGGGGGTTTTCGAAATTCTCTTGTTCACGAGGGTATGCTACGAGCAGTTATCTGCATAAATCACACAAAATCGTTGAAAAAAGATACCCAAAAATCTGAGGAGAGTCAAGGTTGCGAGCGCCTCTCTTCCATGAGTGACTTGATCTTCGTGACAACGATGTCGATCGCAACCAGATTATCCGCTCCACGCGGTATGATAATATCGGCCCAATGCTTGCTTGGCTCCACGAATTGATGATGCATCGGCTTCACAGAGCGGATGTATTGCGTCATGATCGAATCGATTGATCGCCCTCGTTCCTGAATATCTCGCTTCATTCGGCGCACCAGGCGTTCATCCGCATCTGTGTCGATAAATATGCGGATATCCATGATATCGCGGAGGTCTTT
>CAZRPU010000081.1:0-7377 GCA_964602055.1 uncultured Ignavibacteriaceae bacterium | reverse complement strand
CTGACCCAGGCTGTGAACTGATCTTTCAGGATTCAGAAAAAAAGCCCCGGGCCGACAAACGGCTTCGGGGCTTTCTTGTTGAGGAAATGAACACTCACCTCACCCGTCAGGAAGAAGGGCTTTTCGTCCCTCACGGGAGTGACAAGTCCGGTTGAACATCGCGAAGGCGTATTGTATCTTGAAAAGTATGAGCGTGAAAAGACATCAGGCCTGGATGCTTGCAGGTCTTCTTCTGGCAATGTGCGAGAGCAGCGTTTCCCGTCAGGATGACGGAACGGAATCGGTAAAACACCGCCGGCTCGAAATCGAACGCTACGCTCGAACGTTTGCTTCCTCACGCGTGGGAAGCCAATCGGGTCAAAATGTCGACGTGACGTATTACGGTCTTGCGATCACGGTCTTGACGGGCGTCGACAGCATCCGCGGTTCGGTGCGAATTAATGCACGCACGGCGGTTGATGCCGTCACTTCGGTGCGTTTCGATCTTGAGAGCGGTCACACAGTGGACAGTGTTCTTGTCGACGGCCAGCGGGCAAGCGTCAGCCGAAATCCATCCACCTTCGATATCACTTTCGCTCCAAGGTCCCTGGGGACAATCATTTCTTTCGATATTTTCTATCAGGGAAAACCGCAGTCCAGCGGGTTCGGGAGCTTTATCTTTTCCCAGCATTCAACCCCCTCCGTGCCGTGGGTGTGGTCTTTGAGTGAGCCTTACGGGGCGCCAGATTGGTGGCCCTGCAAAGACAGCCCTGATGACAAAGCCGACTCGCTCGATGTGTGGATCACATGCAATGAGAACTTCAAGGCCGGATCGGCAGGAAAGCTTGTTTCTGTCACGCCGACAGGGTCGGGTACAAAGACATATCACTGGAGACACCGGTACCCCATTTCCTCGTACCTCATTTCCGTAGCTCTGACGAACTATGCTGAATTCTCCGACTGGTATCATTACTCGCCTTCGGATTCCATGGAAATTCTGAATTACGTTCTACCGGCTGACAGTGCTCTGGCCCGCGTTCAGCTGGCCCGCACCATTCCGATGCTGGAGGTTTTCTCCGACCTCTTCGGCCTCTATCCTTTTATCACGGAAAAATACGGCCATGCGCAGTTTGGATGGGCGGGCGGAATGGAGCATCAGACCATGACCTCCCTCGGAAAACTCGCCAAAGACGGGTTTGCCGAGGATCTGGTTGCCCACGAACTCGCTCACCAATGGTTTGGAGACATGATCACGATGCGGTCGTGGCGTGATATTTGGCTGAATGAAGGATTCGCGACGTACTCGGTGGCGCTCTTTCGGGAACAGTGGTACGGTACGGGTTCCTATCAGGCTTATATGGATTCAAGAATGACCGGGGCCAGAATGGCATTCGGAACCCTCTCCGTCAGCGACACGCTCAACGTCCCGAGCCTTTTCAACGGCAACCTGGTCTATAGTAAAGGAGCAAGCGTCCTCCATATGCTGAGACATGTCGTGGGAGATTCACTGTTTTTCCCGGCACTGAAGTCGTATGCCACCGACAGCAGGTTTACTTTCAAAAACGCTTCCACCGAAGACCTGCAGCAGGTGTTCGAGACTGTCTCAGGGATGGACCTTTCATCCTTCTTTCAACAATGGGTGTACGGAGAGGGCTATCCGCAGTATCACTACGAATGGGGCTGGATTCCTGAGGGGCAGGGGTCAAGAGTGAGGGTGAAGCTCTTTCAGACCATCCAGTCGAATCCGGCGTTCTTCACGATGCCCGTGGATGTGCGGGTGTATGGCGGAGGGAACGACACGACTTTTTCCGTGATGAATGATTCTGCAAACCAGACATGGGTATGGTCATTTCCCTTTACACCCGACTCCGTCGTGATTGACCCCGACCGGTGGATTCTCAAGACCATCGATGGGAGCGCTGTCAATGTCGACCGGGACGGAGTCCTCGAGCTTTCCTTCCAGCTTGAGCAGAACTTTCCGAATCCGTTCAATCCTTCGACCGTGATCCGTTACTCCGTTCCGGAGCGAAGCCGCGTCCGCATCGAAGTGGTGAACACCCTCGGCCAGACGGTGGATGTATTGATGGATGATGTCGTGGAGGGGGGCAGGCAGGAGATCCGATGGACACCGCGGGTTTCGTCGGGAGTGTACTTTGCGCGGCTGCACTCCGTACCCGAAGCACATCCTTCGGAGATTGCGACGAGGTCTGTCAAGATGGTGTATCTGAAGTAGCGAAGAGCGGTTGCGGCAGCTCAGCGGGACGGGGGCGGATGAAGGAGGCGCTCCAGCTGTCGTTGAGCGCGCTCCTGGAGTTCCTTTTCCCTCAAGTTTCTGGGAACCAGAGTCGCAATGGTTTCCAGGTATTCCCTTCCTTTCGAACTGTTCCCCATTTGATCGTAGGTTCTCGAAAGCTCGTGGTAGGCGATAAGGTTTTCGGGATCGAGCCGTATGGCCTTCAACAGCATTTGCTCCGACTCTTCCAGGGTGCCCGGGAGGGAACCTCCGAAGATGGTATTGGCAATCAGGCGTTCATACCATTTGAGGCGGGCGCCTTCGCGATAGATAATTCCGAGCACCATATACGCGGGCCCGAAGGTTGAGTCGATTTCAATGGATCTGCGTGCATATTTCGTGACCGCTTTGCCGATGTCGAGTTTTTCCTTCACGCCCCGGAACGGCACGAGACTTCCTTCTGTTACGGCCAGCCAGAAGTGCGCCTCGCTTTTTTCCGGATACAGGTCAACCAGCTGTTGTGCATATTCGATCGCGCGGAGGTACCACACTTCGGCACTATCGTTGCGCCGGAGCATCGAGCGGCCGATGTCATTATTGACGCGGGCCATGCGAACGAGCGTCTCGAAGCTCCTCGGATCCATCTGATATGCTTTCGTGTATTCCTCCAGGGCTCCGTAATTGTCAAATTCCCGGTACAGCCTGTCCCCCTTGGCGTGATGGAGGGATGCATCGCCGCCCGATCCGAGAAACAGGAATGAACAAGACGCTATGAAAAGGAATCTGCGAAGAACTTGCATGTTGGCTCCTGTGGAACTGCTAAAATATCAAATGGTGAAAGGCGAAACAAGGGATTCCCGCCCCAGGGCAATGGAAAAAGCACAAATGGCTGCGTGACACGAGCCCGTTCCGCTTTTCTCTTGTTTTTGAATGGCAAAAAGTGTTCCTTGAGACGAATCACGCCGAGCCTATTGCGCTTAATTCTGCTGATCTTGAGAGCTTTTCCTCCCGACCGGCCATGAGGCTATCGGAATTTCCCGGCACCTTTTCAGGAAGACTGTATGGAGATCCATACTCCCCTCGAACGTACGGCAGACTACGAAACAAGAAGCAAGGCTGAAGTTCTTGGAAGTCTCGCATCGGTCGTCGACGAGCTCATGAAGGACCACATGGAAAAAAGGAAGTCCTGGTATCCAAGCGATTTCCTCCCGGCCGACGAACAAATGAGCGATGATCAAATCGCGAAGGCCGAGGCGCTGCGCGAACGTGCAAAAGGAATTCCCGATGCGGTGAGGGTCGCAGTCACGCTTAATCTGCTGACGGAAGAGGGCCTTCCGCATTTTCATCGCCTCCTTGCGACACACCTTGGCGACGGAAATATCTGGAGCAAGTGGAATTACCTGTGGACGGCGGAAGAGGATCGTCATGGAGGGATCCTGAGGGATTACGCCAGGGATTCGAGGCTTTTCCGCTTTCGTCAGGTGGAAATGATGCAGTTTGCCTACCAAAGTGCGGGCTTCAATCCTGACTGGGATAAGGATCCCTACAAAGTGTTTGTCTACACCTCATTACAGGAACGCGCAACGCAGGTGGCGCATGCCAATACGGGAAAGGCGGCAGGCGCCGTCGAACCGACACTTCAGGGCA
Organism: uncultured Ignavibacteriaceae bacterium; assembly: GCA_964602055.1. Taxonomy (GTDB): domain Bacteria; phylum Bacteroidota; class Ignavibacteria; order UBA10030; family UBA10030; genus JACPLA01. Next base: position 3,518 of record CAZRPU010000081.1, on the reverse strand, counting down.
TTCTCGCAAGTATTGCCGCCGATGAAGCCCGCCATTATGCCTTCTATCGGCGGATCTTCAAAGCTCTTTTGGAAGTTGACGTGAACCGCGCGTTGCAGTCGGCCCTTTCGATTCTTCCTTCCATCGAAATGCCCGGCCTCACCGTTCCCCATTTCAAAGAAATGGCGGACGTCATTCGCTCGATTGGTATCTACGGGCCCTGGGACTATAAAAGGATTGCTGATGAATTGATCGAGTTCTGGAACATCGAAGTATTGACGGGATTGAATGAAGCGGGGAGAAAAGCCCAGGAAAAGATCATGAAGATTTCCGAACGGCTCCAGAAGGTCGCGGAATATCTCGACCAGAGGTCGACTCGAAAATCATTCTCGTTTGAATTCCTGTACGGAAGAATTGTTACGATAGGGGGGTAAGACCCTCAGAAGTCCTGTTTATCCCATAGTATGAAACACCGAAAGCACGTCATCCTCCTCTTCTAGTCCTTCCAGGATTCCCTTCACCTCGGCGGCTTCGGCTTCGCTCAGCTCCTTCGTCGTCGTGGGCACATACTGAACTTCCGTTGTGACACCGTCAATCCCTCGCTCCTCAAGCACCTTGTGCATCTTTCCAAAATCCTGAAACGACGTATAGACGTAGAGGTCTTGCTCATCCTGCACAAGCTCTTCGAGGCCGAAATCGATCATTTCCAGCTCGAACTCGTCGACATTCCCGATGGCAGCTGCAGGGATTTTGAAGACACCTTTCCGCTCAAAAAGAAAACTGATCGATCCGCTTGTTGCCAGTGTGCCTCCCGCCCGTGTGAGGATATGGCGGATATTGGCAACCGTTCGCGTGGGATTGTCCGTCGCGCACTCGATGAGAACGGCGATGCCGTGAGGGGCGTATCCCTCATAGACGATCTCCTGGTACCCGCTGGTGTCCTTTGAGGAAGCCCGCTTGATGGCGGCCTCGACCCTGTCCTTGGGCATGTTGACACTTTTGGCGTTCTGGACGGCAAGACGGAGGCGAGGGTTGGCTTTTGGATCGGGGCCTCCCGCCTTGACGGCAATTTCTATCTCGCGGCCAATCCGATTAAAAGCCTTGGACATGCGCGCAAAGCGAGCGAACATCTTGTGCTTACGTTTTTCGAATATTCGGCCCATAGGAGTGGAGAGAGTGAAAAGTGAAACGTGAAAAGTGAAACGTCCAACATGAAACCTGAAACCTGAAACCTGAAACCTGAAACCTGAAACATGAAACCTGAAACCTGAAGCCTGAAACCTGAAACCTGAAACCTGAAACCTGTCCTTCTATTATAGTGTAGAGAGAAATGTCCTGAATTGAAAGAGAACCGGAAGGCTCAGTTCCGATGGCCTGTCAATTGCTGTAAATACGTTGAACAACGATATTCGTCAGCTCACGAATGAGCATTCGTTCTCCTGGAGCTACATGGTCGCTGTGATGGATAATGTGCTCCTTCGGGTCCGCTGCATGGTCCAGGAGAGACTGAATGGAAGCCGGGGGAAAGAAAGAATCTCTCGTAGAACTGATGACCAGAAGTTTTCGCGGGGAGAGGTGCGGAACGTATTTGTTCGGTTCAAATGGGGCGAGAATGCCCCCGCCCAGCCAGCCCGCCAACCAGGGGGGAAGAGCCGTTCCCCATCGCTCCGAGTTATGAGCAATGACCGAACCCAGGTCGCCTCCGGCCTGGACGACGACAAGTTGTTTGACCCTCGGATCGAGCACGGCGGCCGGTATGCCCATAAACGCCCCAAAACTCACAGCAACAACTGTCACGTCTTTCCGGTCAGTGCTCTCCTGACTAAACATCCACTCCAGACAATTCAAAAGGAGAGGGACGGTTCGGAATCCCATGGCCCTGAGATCGAACGTTGTTCCGAGAGCGTTCCATCCCTCGAAGTTCCATTCACCCTCAAAGGGATAATCGGCGGCCACGAGAAGTATGCCGTCCTGCCCCTCGATCATTTCAATAACCTCCTTCCCCGTTTCGATGCCCACACAAAGCAATGCGGCAGGGAACGGTCCAACGCCGCGAGGGATCCGCATACGGCCGGTCAAGGAATCGTTCGTCGTAGATCTGAGGAGGAAATCGTACGTTCGGGTTTGAGGCGAATCGGCAACGAGCTGAAGTTCGACCGAACGCACTTCTCCTGTACGATCGAGGAACCCGTCGCGGAAATTGTAGTAGCTTTGGCCAAAAGAATGCGCGGCAAAAAAAAGGGACGCTGTCAGTAGACGAAGCATAAGGAAAGATAAAGAGAGGGAAGATGAAAAGCCTCCGCATCGCGGCATCTTCCGAATTCTTGACTTTTGAACAAAATCCCTATATCTTATCACCAACCCGGAGATGGAATCCGGGTTATTTTGTCAGTGCCATTCCGCGATAGCTCAATGGTAGAGCATGCGGCTGTTAACCGCAGGGTTGTAGGTTCGAGTCCTACTCGCGGAGCATCAGGTCCCGGCCGGGCAACGGCGGGATCCTCAGAATGACAAAAAAGTTAGCCCTCGCCTATGGGCTAACTTTTGTCATTTTATTAGGGGTTGATTTGAGTTCTCCAGACACGGAACGAAGTTCCGCTCGCCCGCTTTTCCGTTGAATTCCTCCGCCGTCTATTCCCAAACAGGGGGGTTTTTTCTCATGAATGGGAGGAAAATCGACTGGACTGCACCTCTTCTTACGAAAAACGAGTTTTTGCCTGGCACGCCATTTGAACCCTTTGGCCAAATCGGAGTGGGCTTTGTCCGCTCCTCGCTTTTCAAAACCGATTGTAAGGAGAGCGACATGGAACAGATGACTTCAAAAACTGAAAAGAAAAACGGTGAAGGCGTCAAGCTCGAGACGCTGAAGATCACCGATTCAAGGACCGGAAAGCAATACGAGATCCCGATCCAGAACGACACCGTGAAAGCGATTGACTTAAGACAGATCAAGGTGAATGCCGATGACTTCGGTATGATGACCTATGATCCTGCGTTTATGAACACGGCCTCGTGTAAAAGCAAGATTACTTTAATCGACGGTGACAAGGGTATTTTGCTTTACCGCGGCTATCCTATTGATCAATTGGCGGAACAGCACACCTACTTGGAAGTCGCTTATCTGGTTCTCTATGGAGAACTTCCGAACAAACAGCAACTCGTTGAATGGTCGGAGCATGTTCGGCTCCACACCTTTGTACACGAAAATGTGAAGCGCCTGATGGAGGGATTCCGCTACGACGCCCACCCTATGGGAATCTTCGTGAGCACGCTGGCCGCTCTTTCGACATTCTACCCGGAGGCCAAGCATGTTCTCGAGCCGGAAACGCGCCAAAAGCAGATCTGGCGGCTCATCGGCAAAGTCCCGACCATTGCGGCTTTTGCCTACCGCCATAGTCTCGGGATGCCCTATGTGTATCCCGATAATGATCTCTCCTACACAGAGAACTTCCTGAGCATGATGTTCCGTGTTGCCGAGATGAAGTACAAACCGAGCCCCGTGCTCGCCAAAGCGCTCGATGTGCTGTTCATTCTGCATG
>CAZRPU010000080.1:2985-7378 GCA_964602055.1 uncultured Ignavibacteriaceae bacterium | reverse complement strand
CAAAGGTCTCACCCCTGCGCGGGGACTCGTGATTGAAAAGAATACCATTACATGCAAAAAGGCCGTACGCTTCCCGGTAGTTCACAATGATCCAATATCCATAGAGTTTTGCTATACCATAAGGGCTACGCGGGTAAAACGGGGTGTTTTCATTCTGCGGAATCGCTTGCACCTTGCCAAAGAGTTCACTTGTTGAGGCCTGATAGAACCGGGTTCGAACCCCGGCTTCCCGAATTGCATCCAGAAATCGAAGGGTACCCAGAGCATCGACTTCCGTCGTGTATTCTGGGATCTCAAAGGACACTTTAACATGACTTTGCGCCGCCAGATTGTAAATTTCGTCTGGTTCAATTCTGTCCAGAAGTCGATTCAGATTGCTGGTGTCCGTGACATCACCATGGTGCAGGAAGAAAGTACTGCCGGATATGTTCGGATCTTCAAAAAGGTGATCGATCCGTTGCGTGTTAAACGAACTGCTCCGGCGTATGATCCCATGAACTTCATACCCCTTTTGCAGAAGCAATTCCGCTAGGTACGAACCATCCTGTCCGGTAATGCCTGTGATGAGTGCTTTCTTTTTCATTCATCAATCCTAGTGTTGTTCCCCCATTCATGAAGTGAAAAAATCATGCAGAAATGTCCACAGATTTATGCAGACTGAGGACGCGCATTTAACATCGGACGAATCCTTTGTACAAACACGTCGGATTGCTAAGCCGTTTGCCCCGGCATAACACCGTTTGCGAACTCCACGATCGAGCCTCCATATCGGTGTCGAAGAGTCACATAACCTATCACTCCCACAAAGCTTACGATTAGAGACGAGATGACGATGACCACTCTCTTCGGTTTGTTTTTCTTCGCAGCTGGTCTGGCCTCATCCATCACGTTGATGATGGGAACATTCTTGATTTCCTCAATCTTTGCGATCTCATGCTGTTTCTTGAGTTCAACAAAGAGCGTCGAGTTAATCTCGACTCTTCGCATAAGTCTCCTCTGCTCGAGCAAAAGTTGAGGGGAGTCTAGTATCCTTCGGTTTTTTTCTCCAAACACTTTGAGGTCATTCTCCGAATGTTCCAGATCCTTTTTGACTTCTCCTAGGCGCTCCTCAATCCACTTTCTTTGCTCTCCCGCGTTTGTTGTTCGTCGCGTTCTGATGAAGGAATCGAGTTCTTTCGTAATATTTTTAAGAATGTCTGAGGACAAGGCCGGTTCTTGGGTCTCGATTGAGATCGACACAACGCTCGTTTTGTTGTCTAGGGACACTATAAGCGCGTCGCTCAGGGAAATCAACGCTGCCTCGTAGTCCCGTTCCGGAGTTGCCTCACTGATTTCCCAGAATCTTATCAAGTTCGTGGGACCATTAAATTTCTTAGTTCGGTATTCCGCGAAGATCACGTTTCTGAGCACCGTTTCACTCTTGATGATCGTTGGATAAAGCTTTGCCAAGGATCCTTCGCTCACAACATTCACCCCCGCCAACGCAGCGAGATCTGACAATCCACCCAAGCCAGCCAGATTACTCTTCTCCGTCTCCGGCAACAATGTTGTTGTGGACCTATAGTATTCAGGGAGGAGAAGGCTAACAACGACGGCTACAACCGTGGCTATGCCGGTCATGAGGACAATGAACTTTCGTGAAGACCAAAGCACAGTGAGAAGGTCGATCCAATCGACGGGTTGGCTGTCGGCATTTTCGCCCATTGCCGAAGTCTCTGCAGGATTGTGTATTTCGGGACTGTCCGTTGTCAATGTATGGATGCAATATGAACGATAAGGGACATATAATAGAGGCAAGCGCAGTGAATATGAGATAGACTTCTTGTGATACTTGATCTATTGAACTGAAGAGTAGTGAGGCGCTTACCGCCAGGACGTGGCCTTGTCAAGTTATAAGTAATATACTACCTCGTGACTTGCACCAGAGCGACCGTTATCGCGGCTAAACTCGCGAGTATTGTCGCAAGATCACGGATTATCGGCAGCGTTCTATCCTCTTTCTCAATCTTTCTTGGAACGAATATCGAACTCCCCGGTAACAGGTCCCCACCATCCCATTTCTTTCCTCCCGGAAGAAACGCATAGATGCGACCTTCATCCGCCTCGTCCGTTGCCCCGCCTGCCTGTTCAACATAGTAATCTATGTTTTCCCCTCGTTTGTAGAGTATCGCCGAGGGAACAAAGACTTCCCCATTGACCCGAACCACATCTTCGAAGTAAGAAATGTAAATTGAGTCTCTCTCATAGAGGACTATATTGTCTCGCGAATTCGGATTACCCAAAGCTTCCCGAAAATCAATGGGTATTTGTCCAATCTGAATCTTATCTCCAATAGCCCCCCGGCGAAAGAATTTCGACCCTTCGAGATACGCTCCGGGCCTAAGGCCGCCCGCGCGGTTAATCAAGTCTGCAAGCTTCTCCCCTTCAAACCGGATTGGATATGGTCCGGGATACATGACATAACCCTGAAGGTCCGTGAACTTCTGTACCTGGAACTTAGGGTCGAATGGGATGAAGACGTAGTCGAAGTCCTTTAAGAGGGTCGAATCTTGATCGTGAGTATATGAGAAGGGAGTATGGATCTTGATGATCTTGGCGTAAATACCCAACGACGTTGTGTCGAGCCGCGATATCTCCCAACCAGTGAGCTCAGCGCTTTCCTCCAGACCGCCTGCCATGACGACCAGATCGTGGAGCGTCATATTCTCGTGCCGCGGATAATAGTTGGGCTTACGGATTGCCCCTGAAATGGCGACCGTATGCACGGGCCGAAACTCCAATTCGTCATAAACAACGACGCTATCTTCGTTTTGAAGCTCAATATTAGCCGAAGCATCGCCCTCCAACACAAGCTTCGGAGAAAACGGAAGTGTCATTCGTCGGAGATTCGGCAGCATCCTGAGCAGCAACCCCCGTTCCATGAATGTCCCGCGCTTCAGGCTGTCTGCCGCCATGATCAAATCCAGAATCCTCATCCCCGGTTGCAGCTGGAACGGCCCTGGCTTCCTCACACTCCCTGTGATATATACCCTGTTCTCGGGAATCTGAGAGATTCGGAAAACCGAGACAATATCGCCATCGACGAGAGGGAAGGTGGTCTTTTGGAGAGCCTCAAGAGGAGAAACAGCAGAATCAAGGTTAAGATTAAGATCGAGATCCAGGATATCCCGTTTATAGTCCTTCCGCTGTTCAAAGGGAATAATCCGCTCTACGTGCACCCGACGAAGATCGGTGTCAAAGAACGTCCCTCCTGCCATCGCCAAAAGGTCCTTGAGCGTTTCTTTCTCCCCCACCTCATAGACCGCCGGACGAACGACATTACCGACAATCGCTACTCTCCTGCGCGCAGAGGAAACGTAAACAATGTCACCATCATCCAGCCGGATGTCGGTCGAACGATCTCCTTTGACGAGATAATTGTAAACATCCACTTCCGGCAGTTTGGCTCCGCTGCGTGCGATCGTGATGTGTCTTAATGTACCGTTGACCGTCGCCCCCCCCGCACTGTACAATGCATTGAATACGGTGGACATCGATGACATGACGTAACCGCCGGGGCGCTTGACCTCTCCCACAATGAAGACCTGAATCGAACGGAGCTTTGAAAGCGATACATCCATGAATGTGTTGGCGCTCGGCGCGCCGTTCCTGAGACCGGAATAGACAGCCGTCATTCTCCTGAGAAGCTTCTCTCGGAACTGCTGAATGGTCTGGCCATTGGTCGAAACAGGTCCAACGTCGGGAACCAGAACATTCCCCTCCCGATTCACACTCACATTGTAGTTCAGCCGCGTCTCTCCCCACACCGAAATGACGAGCTCATCACCCGGGCCCAGCACATACGAAGGGGGAGTTGCAACATTCAAGGGTGATTCGAATGTCGAAGTCGGAAATTCAAAGAGGTCAAAGCCGAAAGGGGCAATCGTACTATCAATGCCAGCTCTCCCCGTAAAGCCCGGTATGACAATCGGTTTCCGTCTTTCGGGAAGAGAGAAAGACCTTCTTTCGAGAGGCCTTGTGAGCCTTGTTGAAGTATCGCGGACAGTTGGTGCTGCAAACAATTCTTCCTGGGCAGGAGCTCTTCCAAGATATTGCTCCAGTGTAATACCCATGTCCTGCGCTTTCCGAATCGCCTCCCAGCGGGAAATGCCGAGCTCCTTAAGCTTCTGTTCGATTTCTTGAGGAGTCAACTTGCGGAGCTCACTCTCCGCCTGACGAATCTGATCCTGGGTTTGGGAGGAAACGGAGGCCACCCCGGAGAGAAAGAGGAAAAGTATGGGCAATATTTTGGGGGATCGAGTCACTACTGAGTAAAAAAGAAAAAAGCAAACATCAAGCTGAAATGAAAAAGAAAAAAGCAAACATCAAATTGAAATGAAAAAGAAAAAAGCAA
>CAZRPU010000080.1:0-2885 GCA_964602055.1 uncultured Ignavibacteriaceae bacterium | reverse complement strand
GAAATGAAAAAGAAAAAAGCAAACATCAAATTGAAATGAAAAAGAAAAAAGCAAACATCAAATTGAAATGAAAAAGAAAAAAGCAAAAGGCAAACTTAAAATGAAACAGAAAACAACAAAAAACCGCGGTTGCGTTTTTCTATTTGCTGTTTCATTTATTTTTGTTGTTTTCTTTTTGCTGTTTTCTCGTCAAGCAACTGGTCCTCGGTCTTCACAATCATCGAGCTCAGGATGTTCGTCAACTCCCGTGCTTCCTGGGAGAGTCTTTGTTGCTCACCCACGATGTCGGCAGGACAATTCAGGAGATCAAGAAAGTACTTGCTTTCGCTTGCTTCCCTTCGGGATGTCCGGAGCTTCATGAGCCTGTCCCGCTTGCCCAGACTGTCAGTCGCTTCGTTGTAGTTTGCCCCAACCGACGCAGCACATCTGTACAATTGGTCAGCTATACGGATGTTTTGACTTTTCTTTGGAACCTTCTCAAGCAATGCGAAAACATCGCTGGCGAAGTTTTTGCAGCGCTCGAGAAGATCGAAAATTTTTTGCACATTCCCCCCAAGGAACTCACATTGAACCTTGAACCCGGAACTTTGAACTTTGGAAGAATCCTGCAGGCCCCCCATTCCGGTTGGTATCGCGTATTGCGTATCACATATTACTTCTGATTATACACAAAATTCTTCACTCTGCAAAGGGATTAGTGAATTTTCGCTGCGGCTATAATAGAATCTAGACCCCAACCATGATACTGACCTTCGTCGTCTGAATCATATCCCACAGTTCTATCGGCCAAGCGGAAGAATTTCCCGTCAACGCGTCGGCCAAAACCTCCAATTCCTCCAAATGTCCCTTCTGTTGTGTGGAGGTCTTCAACGCTTTGCCTGTGACGCCGTACAAATCGAGCGAACGATAATCGTCCATCACAACACTCTTTTGATCAAAATGTACCTCAAGGTATTCCTTGGGAAAGAGTGTATTGCCGACGGCAAAATATTCTATGGTGCACACAGACCCATCAGAATACTTGAGCTGTATGGATTTATTGTCCGCGGGCGTGAGCCTGTCGTTCGACGGTCTGAGAGATTCGGCATTAACGCTTTCAATCCTTGCCTCCGTGAGAAACGTCATGAGATCGATGATGTGACAGGCCTCCCCTACGATCCTCCCTCCGGATTCATGCACCCAATGATCGAGGGGAATGTAGCCGGCATTCATCCGATAATGCATGAAGAGCGGATTTGTTCGCTGCGACGTGTGTTTCTTGATTTCCCGTGCGTAGGGACTAAACCTGCGGTTGAATCCCACCATGAGAAGTGGCTTCTCTCCCTGGCGGGCTTGATAGAATTGTTCAATCGCTTCGACTCCCGCAGTGTCGGTCGCTAGGGGCTTTTCCACAAAGACATGTTTTCCCGCCTCAAGCGCCTTCAAGGTCAACTCGGCGTGATTTTCATGTCTCGTCGCAATCATGACGAGATCGATCTCCGGATCCTTTATAATCTGTTCTGCGTCTGTCGTAGCGTAAGCAGCTCCAAAACGGTCGGCAACGCCTTTCGCTTTGTGTCCCGTAGGGCTCATAATGCCTCGAATCTCGTACCGGTTTTTCGCGGCCGCAAGATTCGGCAAATGGACGCTTGTCGCAAAATTCCCGGCACCGATGACGCCAACTTTGATCAACCGGTCGTTGATGGTCTTATGAGACAATGTCACCGAATGCTGAACCTGCTTCAGTTCTGTACCCTCCCAGGGACCATAGTCAAGCAGAACCATGATCGGCTTTCGCCCCGGATCTTTGAGATGCTGAAATGCCTGCTCGACATCCGCTATGGGATACGTTGCGCTGATGAGTTTCTCCAGCTGAACGCCTCCCGCCGCGACGAGCCGGAGGTATTCAACCATATTCCGGTTTTCCGTCCATCGCACGTACGCGTAAGGATAATCCAGTCCCTTTTCCTCGTAGTTCCGATCATAGCGGCCGGGCCCATACGAAGTGGAGATGAGAAAGTCGAGTTCCTTCTCATACATGTCTTCCCTTCTGATTTCCATCCCGGAGACACCAACAAGCACCACCTTTCCCTTCTTTCGACACATGCGAAACGACTGAGAAAGGGGCTCACTGCTTCCGGTGGCTGCCGTGAACAAGACGGCATCGGATCCATGACCGCCGGTGAGCGTGAGAACACCGGAAACAGGATCTTCCTTGGAAGAATTCAATGACAGTTCAGCTCCAAGCTCTTTTGCCAGGGAAAGCCGTCGATCATCGATGTCCACCGCGATCACGCGAACACCTGACTGACGGAGCAGCTGGATGGAGAGTAATCCCAATATTCCCGTACCCACAACCACACAGAACTCGCCCAGGCGCAGATCGCACCTCCTCACTCCCTGCAGTGCAATCCCACCGAGAGTGACAGTCGATGCACGCGGGAAATCCAATCCATCGGGAATGCGCATGACGAGATTCTTGGGTACGTCAACAAACTCGGCATGATTGGCAAGCCCGGCACCTGCTGCAGCAACACGATCACCGGCAGAGAACCCTTCAACACCCTTGCCAACTCCGATCACCACACCCGCAATCGAATAACCGATTGGCTTGCCCTCTTGCACTGTCCCCTTCACACGTTCCAGCGTCTTGGCTATTCCCTGAGATTTGAAGAAGTTAATTGCCTTACGGAGGACCTCCGGCTGTTCCAGGGCTTTCTTGATGATGCCGAGTCCGGAAACCTGAACGCTTGCGAGCTCGGTTCCCGCAGAAATGCAGCTGTTGACGACTTTGATCAGGAGAGAGCCGTCGGTGACCGTTGGCGCCGGAACGTCGACCGGAAGAACTTTGCCTTTTTTAGCGAGGGCTTGTTTCATTGGAATACGAGTGAACAGTAAAGGGTGAA
>CAZRPU010000079.1:0-7412 GCA_964602055.1 uncultured Ignavibacteriaceae bacterium | reverse complement strand
TTCTGATTCGTGACAAAGTATTCTCTGGGGTTGGGAGCTCAAGGGGACAAGAAGCTTGCCCTAGCGGATATATCGGCGCAAGCCATCGCGGAGGATCTTCACATTGAAGTTGATGATCAAACCGAGTTGTATTTGTGCAAATCTCATGTAAGTCAGAATCTGGGCTTCGTGCACAGGCGCAAGGATATCAACCGACTTGAGTTCGAGAACCAATTGATGTTCCAGGAGAATGTCGATTCGATAACCGTATTCGAGCCTTATGTTCTTATAAAGAACCGGAACAGGCTTCTGTCTTTCGAGAAAGAAACCGCGTTCCTTCAGTTCATAACACAGGCATTCTTCGTACGCCGATTCGAGGAGCCCCGGCCCCAGAAGGCGATGAACCTCAATGGCTGCTCCAATTGCAGAATGTGATAATTGATTGATGGTGTTCATGAGATCCCCCCAAAGAATTGAATTTCACGAAATGTATCAGAAGGTTGATAACAAACAACTCTTTTCTTGGTTCTTTTTGTGTAATGCTTTGAACAACATGACACAAAGACCGCCCCGTCAAGAACACGGGGCAAGCAAAGGACAATAGAGAAGCGCAAAGTGTATTCTCCGTGTTCTCTGTGCCTTCTCTGTGTTCTCTGTGTAATGCTTTGAACACAAAGGTCGTCTCCGTGTTCTCTGTGCCTTCTCTGTGTTCTTTGTGTAATGTTCTTAACCATGGTCTTCAAACGTGCCCATTCTTCTCGAAATAGTAGCCACATCTTTGGAATCAGCACTGGCGGCTGAGCGCGGCGGGGCTGACAGGATTGAGCTCTGTGTCAATCTCGGACAGGGCGGAACAAGTCCGTCCGTGGAACTCCTCAAAGAGATCCGCCGGTCCGTTGAGATAAACCTGAATGTCATGGTGCGCCCCCGTGGCGGCGATTATTGTTACTCCGACGCCGAATTCGAAACAATGAAATCTGAAATTCAACATTGCCGAGCCCTGGGGGCAAACGGTGTCGTCCTGGGAATCCTGCATCCTGATAAGACCGTCGACGCCGAACGCACAAAAGAGCTCGTCGCAGCCGCACACCCCCTCAGCGTTACGTTCCACCGCGCATTCGATGAGACGCCCGATCCGTTCGATGCGCTGGAAGACATTATTGCCATTGGAGCCGACACACTTCTGACCTCAGGGCAGAAATCGTCGGCCCCCCGCGGGATGGATCTCATTCGGGATCTTGTTGAACGGGCCGGCGGGCGTATTAAAATCCTTGCCGGCGCCGGAATCAACGAAGCGAACGTTGCAATTATCATCCGGGAAACGGGGGTCCAGCAGATTCACGTTGCGACGGGAGTGCAGAAAAACGGCAAAACGGACGCAGGGCTGGTGGGAAGGCTCCTGATGTCCATCAACCGGATGGGAGAAATGAACTGATGTTCGACTGGATCACATGGTCAATTTGGTTCGTTGGATTCGTCATTCTTGTTGTCTGGATCGTCCTGCCTTACAGGGAATTCAGAAAAATCCTCGAGAAGCACAAGAAGGACGCAGCGGAGAAGGCACCATGAACGCGGCTGACTACGCCATTGTGGTCGTATTCATGGGACTGATGTTCTACATCGGTTCCCGCCTGTATCGCTGGATAGGGAACTCTGATGACTATTACCTTGCCGGCCGCCAGTTGACTCCTTTTGTGCTTGCAGCTGTGATTGCTGCAACGAACGTAAACCTCTACAGCTTCATAGGACAAGCGGGCATCGCCTATAAGACAGGAATTCCCATTATCTGGCAGACCTGGACAGGAAACATGGCCATGGTCTTCTCCGGACTATTTGTCATTCCCATCTTTCGCCGCCTCCGAATCAGAACAATTCCGGAATTTCTGGAGCTGCGGTACAATAGGAGCGTCCGCACCTTTGTTGCCTTTCTCTGGATTCTGCGTCTTTCGTTTTGGCTTGGCGTCGTCCTTTACACCGCGGCCATTGCGGCGCAACCGATCACCGGACTCGAGTCTTTTACGGCGTGGATTCTTCTCTTCTCGGTCGTCGTGATTGTCTACACGGTACTGGGGGGCATGTGGTCCGTTGCCCTGACAGATGTTATTCAGTTCATCCTCATGCTCGCCGGGGCGCTTCTGATTCTACCGCTTGCAATGTCCCAGGTTGGCTGGTGGCCGGGATTGGAGTCCGCCCTGTCGGATGGCTCGCTCACCCTTGTTCAACAGGAAGGGACGTACAACTGGAAATTCATTCTGGCGATTTTCCTCCTTGGCATCGAATGGTCCTGCGTTGATCAGGGATTGCTGCAAAGAGCGTTCGGCGCTGAGAGCACACGTTCGGTTGCCCGGGGGCTCGTCCTGGCAGCCGTCATCACGACTCCCTTTGCTCTTCTTTGGAATATCCCGGGCCTTGCGGCAAGAATTCTGTATCCCGGCCTCGAAAATGCCGATATGGCTATTCCCACGCTCATCAGTTCGCTTGTGCCGCACATTGCCCTCGGCCTTGTCGTCGTCGGCCTTCTCTCATCCCAGCTTTCCACGATCTCGGGAAACCTGAACGGCGTGGCGACCATTTTCACCAGTGACATCTATGAGAATATCATCAACCGCGCGGCCTCGCAGCAAGAGATTGTTCGCGTGGCCCGCCTTGTCACGTTCCTTGTCGGCATTCTGATGATTCTCTTTGCCTACCTTGTACCGCTCATGGGGGGCGCCGTCAACGCCTACCTCACCATCATTGCCATTATGGATATGCCTCTCTTTATTATTGCCGTGGTGTATGGATTGTTATGGAAGCGCGCAAACTGGCAAGGGGCGATTGGCGGCTATCTCGCGGCATCAACCGTCGGGGCGATCGGCCAATTCTTATATGAACTCGATTTCAACGTCACAACCTTCATCACCGCGGGAGTCGCTTTGATTCTCACCCCCGTTATCAGCCTTCTGACACGAAAGTCAACCCGGGACATTGAAACGATTTGGAAGGCAAGACACACCAGTGACGAAGAAGCGGCCGCCTCTGTCCGCTACCATATTCTGCCCGTTTCCGTTGGGGGAAAATTTGGACTTGGAGTCCTCGTCCTTGGACTTGCCACGTTCCTCACGGGTGTTATTCTCGGCAGCACGGGAGCGAACGCTGCCTCAGCTGTGGCTGTTTCAGGTATGGTAATCTATTTTGCGGGAGGAGTCGTGAGGGCGTTTCAAGATTGAAGAGAATGTTTGAGAGCATGCTGTTTTGTTTTCATCTCAATCGTTTGATGAGGGAATCGATATCATGCCCGTTTCGGCCTTAACCATCTCCACTCCCGGCCGTATTTGCCTCTTCGGCGAACACCAGGACTACCTGGGGCTCCCGGTGATCGCCGCCGCCATTTCCCGCCGGATCACGGTTCACGGTTCGTTACGCAGCGACAGTCGCATGGTTCTGAAGCTTCCGGATGTCGGAACGGAAGTTTCCTTTGACATCAGCGGCCCGCTTCTGTACGGAGAGGAGCGGGATTATTTCCGCAGTTGTGTCAACGTCCTCAAAAAGCATGGCCATCGGTTTTCTCGCGGTTACGATTGCGTCGTCCGCAGTTCAATTCCCATGAACGCCGGTACATCCAGTTCCTCGGCACTGGCTGTTTCATGGATTCACTTCCTCTCTCTTGTTTCCGACTATCCGGTATCGTTGTCGCAGGAAGATATCGGCAAGCTGGCGCACGAAGCCGAGGTGCTGGAGTTTTCGGAACCGGGGGGCATGATGGACCATTACAGCACCGCCTTGGGAGGCCTCATTTTCCTGGAATCACATCCCCAGATCAAGATCGGGACGCTCAATGCCCAGCTTGGCACCTTCGTCCTCGGAAATTCCCGTGAAGCAAAAGACACAAAAGGCATTCTTGCGCGGGTGAAAACGGAAGTTTCTGAGGCAGCCGTGGCAGCCCGCAAGATCTTCCCGGAGTTTTCGTATCACAGAATGAGTCTCGATCAGCTTGGCGATTTCAGGAAAAGATTGAGTCAGCGTCATTTTGATCTCCTGGAAGCCACTCTTCTCAACCGGAACCTCACGCTCGAGGCCCGCGAACTGCTTCTTGCGGAAAAACCTGATCACCGAACAATCGGAACAATGCTCACGGATCATCAGCGCCAGCTGCAGACGCTGGGCATTTCAACGCCAAAGATTGACTCCATGATCGAGGCGGCAATGAAAGCGGGAGCCCTGGGTGCAAAGATCAACGGCTCGGGGGGAGGGGGCTGCATGTTCGCCTATGCTCCGGAAAATGGAGCGGCTGTTGCCGAAGCTGTCGGACGGCTTGGAGAAGCTGCGGTCATAACGGTTGATGACGGCACGTACCGCGAAACCGGAGACAACGCACAATGAACGAGCCCAATGTCGTCATTCTTGCCGGAGGAATATCGTCGCGTATGAAACGATCGGCTCAGGGAGCAAAAGACATCGAACGTGCGTTAGTACACGACGCCTCGGAAAGGTCGAAATCCATGATCGGGGTCGGGGAAGGCCGCAGGCCGTTTCTGGATTACGTGCTCTACACGCTGGGACAGAGCGGATATTCCGACGTCGTTCTCCTCCTTGGAGAAAAGGACGCGTCCATACGGGAGTATTACGGCGGAAAAGAACAAAGGAAGGCTTTTAAGAACCTTCGCCTGACCTTCGTTGTTCAGCCGATCCCCTCCGGTCGGCAGAAGCCCCTGGGCACGGCGGATGCATTACAGAGAGCGCTTGAAGCAAAGCAGGGTTGGAGCCACCAGCAGGTCACCGTGTGCAACAGTGATAATCTCTATTCGATCGAAGCGCTGAAGCTCCTTCTCGACTCACGCGAACGAAATTCTCTCATCAGTTATGATTTCCCGGCCCTTCGATTTCCGCCGGAGAGAATCCGTCAGTTTGCCATTCTCACGACGGATGCACAGGGGTTTTTGCAGGACATTATTGAAAAACCCACCGACAGCCAGATCGCCCTGGCGGGGAAGAACACGGGCGTCAGTATGAATCTCTTTCGCTTTGCCTATGAGGATATTCTTCCGTATCTGAGCAAAGTGGAGCTTCATCCCGAGCGAAACGAAAAGGAACTGCCCGAGGCAGTCCGGCTCATGGTGAAAGATCTCCCTCGATCGATGAAGGTGTACAGAAGATCGGAATATGTTCCGGACCTTACGACGGTGCAGGACATACCGGAAGTGCAGAAGCACCTTCACGAGAACTTTTCTCATGTGCAGTTCTGATCCATACAGGTCATTCTTCGTTCGTTGCTTCCTTCACGCCTTCTGTCTTGCGGCTCTTCTCCTCGCGTCCTGCACGGAGCGCGTTATTGCTCCCGATGTTGAAACACCCTCTTCCATCGAACTGTCCATCCGGCCCAATCCCGTCAATGCATTTGCCGCGATCGCCGACGTGAAAGCTGGTTCCGGCCATACGGTCGTGGTTCAGTTCGAGTCCGCCTCGTCGGTCCGGCAAACTCCCCTGCTGGTTGTTGAAGGAGACTCCGCACATGTCGACCTTCTCGGCATGACTCCCGGAGCCGAGTATCGTGTGAGCGCATTCGTCTCATCCCAATCCGGGGGCACGCTCGTCAGCGATGAGGTGGCTTTTACCCTCCCGGTGGCACCTCTCCAGCTTCCGGCAATGTCGCTCCTCACGCATGCCGCTCCCTCCCCGGGGTATGTCATGCTCGGCATTCTTTCCCCCGATCCATCATCTCCCAAAAGCGCCGCACTTATTGTCGACAATAACGGTCAGGTCGTCTGGCATCGAACAACCGACGGCCCCGCCATCGATTTTCAACCGCAGCCGAATGGCACGTTCACCCTCTTTTCGACCATCGGCAGTTCACCCCCGCATTTTTTTGAGTTGACGCGGGGAGGAACCATCCTCCGTGAGTTTACGGCCGCGGCGCCCAACGATACCGACCCGCACGAACTCAGACTTGTCGTCAACGAGTACTATCTTCTTGGCGAGGGATACCGGACCATGGATCTGACGCTTCTCGGGGGATTGGCTGCTGCTACGGTGAGAGGACTCACCGTGGAACGGTGGGTTGGATCTTCGCCGCTCACGGTGTGGAGCACCTTTGACCATCTTCAGATCACGGATGCATCGCCGGATATCGCCATCACCGGGGCGAATGTGAATCCATGGCATGGTAATGCCATCGAAATCGATTATGACGGATCATTGCTTGTGTCGTTTCGGAATTCCGACACCATTATCAAGATGGATCCTGCGACGGGGAATATCCTTTGGAGGTTGGGGGGAAACAACAGCGACTTTACCTTCGTCAACGATCCATTGGATGGATTCTCGCATCAGCACGGCATCAGGAGGCTCCCGAACGGGAATGTCCTCCTCTTCGACAACGGGAATCTTCACACTCCCCCCGTCAGCAGGGCTGTTGAGTATGCTCTGAACGAAAGCGCCAAAACCGCATCGCTCGTGTGGGAATACAGGGGATCGTCCGACCTTTTCTCAGCAGCCCTTGGATTCGCTCAGCGGCTTCCAAACGGCAACACATTGATTTGTTTCGGTGCGGCACGACGCGTGGTGGAGGTGGATGTTCAGGGGACTAAACAATGGGAACTGGCCATTGACGAACCGGACCATTTCCCGTACAGGGCGTTTCGCATCGATTCGTTGTATTGAAGCTCATTCAACCATGATCTCGTCCACAAAAAGCCACGTCTTCTTACCCGCTCCCGGTCTTCCTTCGGGTATGATTCCTGCAGTGCGAGCGATGACTTTCACATACCTGGCGCTCTGATCCCCCAAAAGTACCTTCAGCGATCTTCCTTGACGCAGTATTTCGTCTTCGGAGAGCTCGGCGACCTGCGTGAATTCCGTGCCGTCCTGCGAGAGAAGAACCCTCACGGCTTTTGGCCGGTGGATCCAGCTCACTTCGGCATGAATGGTATTCATTCGTACGGCAGAGAATGTTTCACGTTTTCCCAGATCGATGACAGCTTCCATATCCGGCCCCTGCCAGCCAAGCCAGTGCTGGCCGTACCGAAGACTGTCGCCGAGAATGCCGTTGACCAGCGAGAACGCGCCATCCCCGGAATATTTCGGATCCGGTGGCGCGGTGAGAGTGATATTTTTTCCCGTCGCTTTCGAAAACCGGAATGCTTGTGTCACAATCGTCCCTGTTGTTCCATTGTTCATGTAAGCCGCTTTTACCGTTGCACTCCCGGTAATACCGATCGGTTGCCGATAGGCCTTAGAAGAAGCGGTTGGCTCCGTTCCGTCAAGTGTGTACCGAATCCCTGTTGAATCGAATGCAGACGTAAGAGACACAGAAACACCCTCCCCGTTCTCTGCTCGTTGGACCATCAGCTTCACCTCATACACAGCCCTGGAGTAACGGGCTCCGAACCGATCGAGCAGTTTGAAATGGCTCAACAATCGCGGGCGAAAATCGGCGTAGTTCCTCTGCGCCTTCG
>CAZRPU010000078.1:0-7556 GCA_964602055.1 uncultured Ignavibacteriaceae bacterium | reverse complement strand
TAGAGCGCTACCTTGACATGGTAGAGGTCATAGGTTCGAGTCCTATAGAGCCCACTGTCGATTCAAGGTGTTCCAATCGGACAATGCTCCGATTTTTTTGTTCTTGTGCCATGAAAAATCTCCTAATGACGTTTCCCGACGGCTCGACGAAGAGCTTCCAGCAAGGTGCAACCGGAGCTGCGATTGCCCAAAGCATCAGCGCCGGACTTGCAAAAGAAGCTCTTGCAATTGAGGTGAACGGGGAAATATGGGACCTTGGCCGGCCTCTCGAGGCTGATGCGTCGGTGAGGATCCTCAAGTGGGCCGACGACGGCGGCAAATATGCTTTTTGGCACAGCTCGGCACATCTGATGGCCGAAGCGATTGAGGGACTTTTTCCCGGTACAAAGTTCGGCATTGGTCCTCCTGTAGAGGCGGGATTCTACTATGACATCGATCTCGGCGATCATACCCTGACAGGAGAGGACCTCTTGAAGATCGAATCGCGGATGCTCGAGCTTGCACAGAGAGACGTTCCGTTTCGCCGGGAGCTGAAGAAATGGGAAGACGCTGTTGCGTACTTCAAGAAGAAGAACGATCCGTACAAGCTTGAGCTTCTTGAGGACCTCAAAGGAGAGGCGATCACTTTTTACCACCAGGGTGATTTCACCGATCTCTGTTATGGTCCACATATTCCGTCAACGGGCCGCATCAAGGCCATCAAGCTCCTGAGCGTGGCGGGGGCGTATTGGCGGGGGAACGAGAAGAACAAGATGCTTCAGCGTGTCTACGGCGTCACGTTCCCGACGAAGAAAGAACTGGATGAACATCTTTTCCGGCTTGAGGAAGCAAAGCGGCGTGATCACAGGAAACTCGGGCAAGAACTCGAGCTTTTCCTTCTCACACCAAAGGTAGGCGGTGGTTTGCCGCTCTGGCTCCCCAAGGGCACCATCATTCGCGAAACCCTCGAACAGTTCCTGAGGGAAGAACAGAAGAAACGAGGCTACGCCCCCGTGGTCACGCCTCACATCGGGAATATCGAGCTCTATAAAACCAGCGGGCATTATCCGTTCTACAAGGAAAGCCAGTTCGACCCTGTGACGGTGGAAAACGAGCAATATCTGCTCAAGCCCATGAACTGCCCGCATCATTTTCAGATCTATGCTTCGAGGCCCCGAAGTTATCGCGATTTGCCCATCAGGTTGGCGGAATTTGGAACGGTCTATCGATATGAGCAGTCGGGCGAGCTCAACGGATTGATTCGCGTTCGTTCGTTCACGGTTGATGATTCTCACATGTTTGTTCGCCAGGATCAGATTAAGACGGAACTGGTGAACGTGATCAAACTCATTCAATTCGTTTTTCGAACGCTCGGCTTCGAAGATTTCCGCACGCGGCTTTCGTTCCGCGACCCGAAAAACAAAGAGAAATTCGGCGGTGAGGATTCGCTCTGGAATCAGGCTGAAAAAGATATCAGCGAAGCGGCAAAGGAAGCCGACCTTGACCATTTTGTCGGAATCGGAGAAGCGGCGTTCTATGGGCCAAAGATCGACTTCATGGTTCGAGATGCTCTGGGCAGAACCTGGCAGCTTGGCACGGTGCAGGTGGATTATGTCATGCCGGAGAGATTCAATCTGGAATATACCGGCAGCGACGGTCAAAAACACCGGCCGGTGGTCATTCACAGGGCCCCGTTCGGATCGTTGGAGAGATTCATCGGAATCATGATCGAGCATTATGCGGGAGAGTTCCCGCTCTGGCTTGCCCCCGTGCATGCCGTCATTCTTCCCATTACCGACAGCCACCGGACGTATGCGGAATCGGTGTATCGCCAGTATCAGGAGGGCGGCCTGAGGGTTGAACTGGACGACCGTAATGAAAAAATCGGATACAAGATTCGCGATTGGGAAACAAAGAAAGTGCCGTTCATGCTCGTTGTGGGAGACAAGGAAGCAGGAGAAGGCACCGTTGCCGTGCGTCAGCACAAGAAGGGCGATTTGGGGGCTGTCAAGCGGGAGGAGTTTCTCAGCAAAGCCCTGGAAACGATCAGGCTGAAATCACTCACACTGTAGGAGAACAGGACTATCAAACAACAACGTGCCCGCATCAATACGGAAATCAGAGCGGCCCGCGTCCGCGTCATCGGCAGCAGCGGCCAGCAATTGGGCCTCATGTCGACGACGGACGCCATTCGGGCGGCTGCGGATCAAGGGTCTGATCTGATCGAGATTGTCCCGAACGCGGATCCCCCCGTCTGCAAGATTATGGATTTCGGCAAGTACAAGTACGAATTGTCGAAGAAGGAAAAACTCCAGAAAAAACACCAGCACGTCACGCAGGTGAAGGAAATCAGGTTTCACCCCAATACGGACACGCACGATTTTGAGTTCAAAGTAAGGCACGCCAGGGCATTCCTTGAAGAAGGAGATAAAGTGAAGGCAACGGTCGTCTTCAAGGGGCGGGAAATCACCTATAAGGAACAGGGAAAGGAACTGCTCGAACGGTTTACGGAGCGGATTGCCGACATCGCCAAAGTCGAATCATTTCCCAAAATGGAAGGAAGGCAGATGATCGCCTACTTCATTGCCGACAGGACAAAAAAGAAGTCTCCGGAAAAAGAAAAACAACCTAAGATCGATAAGGGAGCAGCAAGTCATGCCTAAAATGAAAAGCCGGCGCAGTGCGATGAAGCACTACAAGGTAACAGCGACGGGAAAAATCAAGCGCAGGAAAGCGCTTCGACGGCACATCCTGACGCACAAAACGAAGAAGCGGAAACGCCATTTACGCAAACCGGGGTTTGTCGATAAGACCGAAGCATACAAAGTCAGACGATTTCTCTTAGTTTAGCATAAGGAAACAGCAGCCATGCCACGTTCACAAAACAAAGTTGCATCACACCGCAGGCGGAAGAAGGTCCTTGAGCAGGCAAAAGGATACTGGGGCGGGCGCAGCAAGGTTTACACCGTCGCAAAGCACCATGTCGACAAGGCCCTGTCACATGCCTACCGGCACCGCAAGACAAAAAAGCGCGAATACCGGGGATTATGGATTACGCGCATCAATGCCGCGGCCCGCATCAACGGAACAACGTACTCACGCCTTATGACAGGAATGGAACGCAAACAGGTTCTGATCAATCGCAAGCTGCTCGCGGACCTGGCGGTTCACAACCCGCAGGCGTTCGCGGAAGTCGTGAAATTCGTTTCAGCCTGAACCCGATCTTTCCATCGCGGCGAGACCATCCGGCGGCCTGAGGTCACCAGGATGCAACAACGACGCGGTGGAAAGATTCGTCATTTCGGAGGAATCACCGAAGGCTCATGCTTGAAAAAATCGAAAAGATCAAGGCTTCCCTGGCCGATGAAATTGCCCTCGTGCGAACCGCGGACGATTTGGAATCTTTCCGCATCAAATACCTCGGCCGCAAAGGGATGATCGCACAATTGTTCGACGAATTGCGGTCGGTCGGCCCGGAACAGAAGCCGGCAGCCGGCAGAGCATTGAATGAGCTTCGGTCGCAGGCACAGGAAGCATTTGACCAGCGGCATTCCGTACTCCAGGGCGGTACCGTTGCCCAGGCTGATCAACCCGACATTTCCCTCCCCGGCCGCGGTAACCCGGTCGGAACAATGCATCCGATTACCCAGACCCTCGAAGAACTGAAAACGATATTCGGTCGCATGGGGTTTTCCATAGCCACTGGCCCCGATATTGAAGACGATTTCCACAATTTTACGGCGCTGAATTTCCCCCCGCACCATCCTGCCAGGGACATGCAGGATACATTCTTCATTTCCAGGAACATTCTTCTGCGTACCCACACTTCCCCTGTGCAAATCCGTTATATGGAAGCCCATAAGGCCCCGGTGAGAGTCATCATGCCGGGAAGAGTGTACAGAAACGAAGCTATCAGCGCCAGAAGTCATGTCATCTTTCATCAGCTCGAAGGGTTGTACGTCGATCAGCACGTGACCATGAGCGACCTGAAGGGGACGCTGGTATCCTTTGCAAAGCAATACTATGGAAGCTCTGTGCAATACAAGTTTCGGCCGACATTCTTTCCTTTTACCGAACCCAGTGCCGACATGTATGTGTCATGTTTCGTTTGCGGTCAAAAGGGCTGTGCCATCTGTAAATACACGGGATGGCTGGAAATTCTCGGCTCGGGAATGGTTCACCCTCATGTTCTGAAGAATGTGGGGTACGATCCGGAACTCTTGACGGGATTTGCATTTGGAATGGGAATTGAACGAATGGCTCTGCTCCGTCACGGCATCGATGATATCAGACTCTATTTCGAAAACGACCTCCGCTTCTTAAAACAGTTCTAACGCATGCGCATTTCCCATCGTTGGTTGGAGCAATACATCGATATCAGCCTTAAACCGGCTCAGGTCGCTGAGGGCCTTTCCATGCTGGGCATGGAGGTGGAGCGCTTTGAAGATCAATCCAAAATCTACGAAGGGTTTGTTGTCGGACTTGTCCGGGAGCGACAGCGTCATCCTAATGCCGATCGGTTGACCCTCTGCAAAGTTGATGTCGGAGCGCAGACTCTCCAAATCGTCTGCGGAGCGCCCAATGTTCAGGAGGGCCAGAAAGTAGCGGTAGGCCTTGTCGGTGCAACAGTACCGAGGAATCAGCACGATCCCAACGGACAGCCTTTTGTCCTCCAGAAAGTGAAAATCCGCGGTGTCGAGTCCTCAGGAATGATCTGCTCGGAGTTTGAGCTGGGCCTGGGCGAGGATAAGGATGGCATAACGGTTCTGGATTCTTCTGCGAAGGTTGGGACCCCTCTGGCGCACTACCTCAGGAAACAGGATATCATCTATGACATTGAAGTGACCGCCAATAGGGGAGACTGGCTCAGTCATAGAGGAGTTGCCCGAGAGGTCAGCGCATTAACGGCGAAGCCGTTGAAGCGGTTTGCCGTCGGGACCAAGGAAAGCAAAGAGCCTGTTCGCTCGCACGCATCCGTTCGGATCGATGATCCGAAACAATGCCCGCGGTATGTCGCGAAAGTCATTCGTAATGTGAAAGTTCAACCCTCCCCGGCCTGGATTCAGGATTTCCTCCTGGCGGTCGGCGTCAGGCCGATCAATAACATCGTTGACATTACGAATTTTGTCATGCTGGAAACAGGCCAGCCGCTTCATGCGTTCGACTATGACCTTCTGGAAGGGAAGCGCATCGTGGTTCGCAGGGCCAAGGAGGGGGAGCCCTTTGTGACCCTTGATGGGAAGCAGCGGGTACTTGATTCCAAAACCCTGATGATCTGTGACGCACAACGTCCCGTGGCAATCGCCGGCGTCATGGGCGGCGGAAACACTGAAATAAGTGACACCACAAGGAACGTTCTGCTCGAAAGCGCGTACTTTGATCCGGCAAGCATCCGCAGGACTTCAAAGTATCTGGGCCTTTCGACAGATGCTTCGCAGCGCTTTGAGAGGTCCGTTGATCGGGAAATGACGCTGATGGCGGCAAACCGGGCAGCACAGCTTCTACGCGAGCATGCAGGCGGAGAAGTCCTCCGTGGCGCAGTCGATGTCTATCCTGGGAAACACAAGCCGAAATCGCTGAAGCTCAGGGTCTCCAGGACGAATGCGGTCCTTGGCACCCAATTGACGGCAAGCCAGATTCAGGCGTTTCTCAGGAGGCTGAGCATTCAAGTCAAGAAAGTGAATGCAGGAACACTCCTTGCCCTGGTGCCTTCATTTCGCAACGACCTCGAAGAAGAGATCGACCTCATTGAAGAGGTGGCGAGAATCTTCGGTTACAACAACATAGAGACAAGAATTCAGGCTACTGTCACTCTTCCTTCGGTGCGGGAAGAAGACGATATCGAGGAAGAAGTACGGACAATTCTCATTGGAGCAGGCTTCAACGAGATCGTCACAAACAGCCTTCAGAAGAAAGAGCACGCTTTGTTGACGGGGGAGACTCCGGTAGAGGTACTGAATCCCGTGAGTGTGGACATGCAGATGCTCCGGCCAAGTCTCATCCCGGGAGCACTTGATGTCGTTCAACGGAATTTCAATCATGGCCAGGCAGGTATTCGGATGTTCGAATTCGGCAAGGTGTACAAGCGAACGGGGAATTCTCCTGATTCGCTTGAAGGATTTGCCGAAGAACGAAGGCTCCTCTTGGTTCTTTCAGGGAACCGCTTAGATCAACACTTCAGCGTACAGTCTCGTCCTTATGATTTTCTTGACCTGAAAGGGGCTGTTGAGTCCCTCCTTTCCAAGTTTTTCCTTGACAAATATCGCTTAATTTACTATGATAACGCCAAACCTTTAAGTGCCGGCAATATTGACGTTGAAATTCAAGGCACTTACGCCGGTTTTCTTGGAACACTCACGAAGCAGATCGCCAGTAAGTTTGACATTGAGCAGGGTGTTTTCCTTTGCGAGCTCAATGTTGATGTTCTTCAGGCTCGGCAGGAGAAGCGGGGGCGTTTTACACCGCTTCCGAAGTTCCCCAGCGCGACGCGGGACCTGGCGTTTGTCGTTGCCAGAGACCTACCGCAGCATGAAGTGGAGCAGGCGATCCGGGAAGCGGGTGGCACGTTCTTGAAAAACCTGAGCCTGTTCGATCTGTACAGCGGCGAGCAGGTTGGAGCGGACAAGAAAAGTCTTGCCTATGCTCTTGAGTTTCAGCCGACGGACCACACGTTGACCGATCGTGAAGCAAACGAAATCATAGCCCGTATTGTCGCGCTTGTCCAGAGTCGATGCGGGGCTGTACTTCGATCCTGATTTCACGATCAAGGAGTTCGGGTTTGCCAGAGTCACATGCAGACATCGAGGTGACCGGTGGTGGTGAGAGGGACCAGCTCGAGTCGTCCATCCAGAAACTGTGGGAAAAGGCTCGCAAGCTGTCGGATATCCTGCTCCGTTTAAGGAACGACAACGAAGCGCTACGCCGGCGTGTTGAGGACCTTGAACTGAAAGGGCAGAAGATGTTGAAGGAACTTCAGGGAAAAGAGCAGGAGCTGTTGAAACATCAGTCAAACGGGTCGACGATGTTCACCCATGAAGAAAAGGAGGCTTTTGTTCAAAAGGTCAAAGATCTCATCGGGAAGATTAATGCCCGCTTATGAGATTCTTTGCCGTGATTTGATTCGGCTTCAAGGTACATTCCAAGACAAGGTGAAACATTATTCAGCATCGTATGAACGGTAAGAGCATCAAAGTCAAGATATTCGGCTCAGAGTATCCCTTGAAGGGAGAAAACGAGGATCTGACGAAGCGCATAGCAACCTATGTTGATTCGATGTTGACCAAAATACACGACAAGATCCCCGAGCAGCCGCCACTGACGGTTGCAGTTCTTTCTGCCCTCAACATCACTGAGGACCTTATGAAGGAGCGGGAGCAGAATCAGCACACAGTGATGCACTTGGAGACGGAAATCGTCAAACTGAATAACTACCTGGATAATTGCCTGGAGTCCCTGGGCGAGACAGCGTAACACCGCTGGTTGGAATGTTCTTTTACATAGGAGCGGAGACCTATGCTTCAAGTCTACCGCACCGTCAGCCGCAATCAAAACTATTAAAGAACCTGACAAGTAACTTT
>CAZRPU010000077.1:0-7630 GCA_964602055.1 uncultured Ignavibacteriaceae bacterium | reverse complement strand
ACGATAAAGTCATGGGAATAGGCAGGGGGCAAACCTCTGGACTTATACGAGCCGGGGATGGATGAGGATGTGTACCAATGCTGGTCTCCTGCACCGGTGCCGGGATACGCCGATATGAACCGCGCGCCGGGATAGTCCGGCTGGTCGGCCTTCTTTTGCAGTCCCTGGCGCTGCTGCTCCGCTGCGTTCCATGCTTGAAGGAGCGATGCGCGCATCGGGGCGAGATTAACGCTCCGTGGGGACATCCGGATTCCGTAGTCATCATATCCTTTCGAAACCCGCTCGAAGATTTCCAGGGCGTGCTGTTGGGCAAGTTCCTGCTGAGGAATGCCGCAATATGCTGCAACAGCGTTCTGCCAGCTCTCGAGGCTCTCGAACTGAGTACCCGGTGTCACCGGCAGTTTCTCATAGAGAGACCGGAGAAAAGCTGCCGCTCCCCGGATATTGTGGACGGGGTCGCTCTTGAGGACCCGCGGATCCATCCGCAGAAGCTCGGACGCCTTGTCGAGGCTTCGGCCAAACCACTGGTCGCTTCGCAGAGCCATGATGCCGTACGCGCGGGGAAGGCCCATGCAGCTCGCCGTGTCGTTTTCAGCCCAGGTGAGGTGCTCCCACCGCGTTTCCGCAAAAGCAATTCCTTGGAGGACTTCCGACGGAACCCGAAACTCGGCAGCAGCGGACTCAAAGGCGCCAAGAAGAAGAGACCTGTCCTGGGCGCTCAAGGTTGAGGAGAAGAGAAGAACAAAGAGGAGTCGCTTCATGATGGGGAAGCTCATTACGCAGTAAGTCGAATTCAGATTTATATTTCTGTGCCGCACCGCACAATCGGGGCTTCGCAGGCTTGAGGATGCAAGATTTTAACTCGGAACCCGTAACCCGAAACTCGTAACCCGTAACTCGTAACCCGGAACCCGTAACCCGGAACTCGTAACGCAGAACTACCTGATGAGCACCATCTTTCCTGATGCCCGGTATTGCGGTGTAATAAGAGTATAGAAGTAAATGCCGCTGGGAGCCGTCAAGGCGTTCCATGTTACATTGTATCTCCCCGCCTCTTGCTCCTCTTGCACCAAGACCGCCACTTCTCTCCCCAGCACATCAAAGACCGTCAATCTCGCATAGCTGCCAACTGCCAACTGATAGCTGATGACTGTTTCCGGATTAAAAGGATTCGGATAGTTCTGAAAGAGTGCGAAATGGTCGATTCTTCCCGGAACCTCCTCGATGGAATTGATAATGCCGTTTCCGGAGAGGGGCACCTTCAAGGGATTCACAGATGAGTTATTGATAACAAAAAGTGTATCGTTGGCCGCACCCACGGCCTGGGGGAAAAACGTGACTGTGAGGAATACCGTGTCTGTCAACCCGAGCGTTAGCGGGAAGGATTGCGGGGGCGAATAAAGAAACGCCGCCGTTTTCGTATAGATACTGTCCACGCGCACACCGTTGATGGACGATGTCCTCAGCCAGAACGGTCGGACCTTGCTCGTATCCGTCGTGACCGTTCCATACCCAAAAAACGTATGGCTTGGCAGAAGGTTAGGCGCCGGGGAGCTCCCGGAGAGGAGCACGGCAATGGCCCCGCCGTCGGAATCCACTCTGATGGTGTCGGAGAAAAAGCCGAAGGATGCCGGACTGAAGAAGAGTTCTATTGACGCGCTGTCGCCTGCAGCGATGGTGTCGGGGAGAGTGGGCGTTATCCAGAACTCCGACTTCGAGTTGGAAATGTTTTGGAGTATGATGTCATAGGATGCGCGGTTGCGGATGACGAGCGCCGTTCCGACGGTGTCGCTCTTTCGGACCTGCCCGAAGGCTACGGGAGCTGCTGCCTGCAAAGCGGATTCGGTTCGGAAGGAAACAATGAGCGTATCGCCTCCTATTTCGTCACCGTCGATGTCCACTTTGTATCCGTTCGTTCCCTTTGCGGCTGAATCGATCATGACGGTGTAAGACGTAAAGTATTCGAGAGCCGGATTGAAGGCAACTGTGAGCAGTTTGAGATCCGAACTCCAGCCGAGCGTCGTGCCAACGGGAGGTGAAATCGAAAATGCCCGTCGTACCGACGCGGTATCCATCGGGTAGCCGTATCTGATCATGAAGGGGGCGTTGACTCCGATCGATGTGTCGCCGTCCAAAGGCGTTGTCCCGACGACAGCAGGAAAGGAATAGGAGAGGGTTCTGTCGACAAAGTGAATTCCACCGGTCCCGACTACCACCTCGACGGAGTCATTGATAAAGCCGGGCGTGTCGAAAACGATGGTATGAGGTCCCGTCGTGAGGGAATCGAACATGTAAAAGCCGTTATTGAACGCATCTCCTGTGTAGGTCCGGTTATCAGGAAGGAGCCTGACCACGGTCCCGTTCTGGGGTTTGAGGGTCTCGGCATTTGTCTGGATTCCGGCGATGATCCCGAAAGTATCCGCAGGCGCACTATAATACTGAAGGAACGCCTTCATGAGGGCGTATGCCTCCATCTTGCGATATGCGTCGTTCATCAAACGGCGCGTTTCGGGGAAGTAATCGTGAAAAGAGCCTTCGGAAAGCTCACCCGGCATCGTGAGGCCGACAAGGACGCCAAGGTTGAAACCCGATCCAGGGCCGCCGTAGAAAGTGTAGTCTTTGTACACGCCCGGGTATCCTGGGATATTACCAATGGAAGTTCCGGTCCGAATATGTGAGCGGATCTGGTTGTAAACGTTGCTCGACATAAGCACCGCTTCGGGGAATGCGGGCTCGCGCGTCGGTATGTCTTCCTTCAAAAGAACAATGGTGAAATTTCTCGTCCCGTCAAGTGCATTGCTGTGGATGGAATGAAACCAATCAGCTCCAACGTTGTTTGCCAGGGTGTAGCGCGCGGACAATAATGGATCCCCTGCGACGTCCGAGTTGTCTTCTCGGGTCAGGATCACGGTGTCGACATACACTCCAAGGAGCTTCTGAAGGTGACGGGCCTTGTAATAATTGCTTTCCGACTCCCAGAAATCGATACCGGGATCGGGAATAAGGTGACGGTCGTCCGATTCATGTCCTCCATGCCCCGGATCGATAACGATGACAAGGCTGTCGAGCTGTGCAAGCGATGCAACTGGAACGAGAAGAGAGCATATCAGAAGGAATCGTTTCATGCTTATTCGGTGTACGTGAGGACGAAGATCCTGCCGTCCTGTGTGTGAAATGCTATCTTCTTTTCCGTGGGGGAGCAGGATGGGAACAATTCAATTGTTCCAGGAGTGTCTGTAAGGGCAACGGTCGTTTTTCCGTCGGGTGAAACAAGCATGATCTCCGACGAAAGGATCCGGTGTCCGTCGTCCCGGTCGTCCATATAAGCGATCCATTTCCCGTCGTAGGTCCATGTGGGAGCGTCAAGCCGTCCGAGCCGGCTCTGAATGTTCCCGTCGATGTCCATCACGAACGTCCCCTGCTCCATGTGATAGGCCACGATCAGACTTTTGTCGGGAGAAAGGGAGGGCCAGATGGTGCGGCCGTTGCCAAAGGGATCGAGGACGACTTTCGCCGACCCTTTGACCAGAGTAAGAGTGGATTGTTCCATTGCGACAGTCAGAGCGTTGTCTCCAGCTGTCTGCATCTTGTACTCTTCGGTCCGGTTCCCTTTGGTGTAGCGGATCCCCTGGCCGGAGAATGTCGGTGCGGAGAGCCTTCGGCCGGTATCGATGGTCAACGTGGAACGGGTCTGCAGGTCCTGGAGAAGAATCGTGTGTTCTCGCCGGCGAGTCGGGAGGAGCTTCGTCGCCTTATAGGCAATCTTGGTTTCGTCGGCGGAAATACTGAATCCGTACCCAGCGCCGGGTTCTTCCGTGATCTGTTCCACGGTCCGATTCTGCAGCGAATATCTCCAGATTCCGCGGAAACCGCTTGAGGTGAAATAGACGAAGGTCCCGGTGGGGGAGAACTGAGGATTCTGCCAGGCCCCGGCCGTTCCGAGGGGCAGTTCTTCGACGGAGACGACTCGAGGCTGCGCGGCAACCAACGAAGTCAACAACACGATCACAGTGAGGATAAACGATGGATATTTCATCGGTGTCTGTTTCGGGGATGGCATCTCATTGCAAACTCGAAACTCGGAACTCGAAACCTCATCCTTACTTACTCCCGTTTGCCACTCCGGCCTCCCGCAGGGCCTTTTCGTATTCCCTCGCATATTCCCGTATTCCGCGGAAAAGGGCTTCGGCGATCTTTTGCTGGCCTGTACTGCTCTTCAGAACCTTTTCCTCGTTGCGGTTGGAAAGATAGCCCGTCTCGACCAGCACATTCGGCATGGACGCCCCGACGAGAACGTAGAAGCCCGCCTGCCTCACGCCGCTGTTCCTGATCTTGAGCGCATCGGCCATGTTTTTAGCCGCAATCGAAGCAAACTGCTCGCTGTATTTCATGAAAGCGCTCTGCTGCATGGAAACCAGAATGAAGTTCTCTTCGGTCAAAGTCTTGTATCGTTCTTCAAATCCCTCTTCGAGTTTCACCACGGAATTCTCCCTCTCCGAAATCCGTATCGCATCCTCGGTCTTCCCCGGCCGGAGGAGATAAATCTCAAAGCCGTTTTGCTTCGACGGCTTCCGCTCCGTCGAATTACAGTGGATGCTGACAAAGAGCTTCCCGTTGGCTTCGTTCGCGATCTGTGCACGCCGGTAAAGTTCTACAAACTTGTCGGTCTTGCGCGTGTAGACGACCTTCACGCCCTTGAGATTCTTTTCGATCAGCGCTCCCAGCTTGAGCGCAACTCCGAGGGCAACGTCTTTTTCCTTCGTTTTGGCAACACCGATGGTTCCGGGATCTTTTCCACCGTGCCCCGCATCGATGACGATGACATCGAGTTTCCACCGCTCCTGGGCTTTCTCCAGCCGCTCAATGATCATCTGTTGTTTCTGCCGCTCGAGCTCCGCCTTCTCGGCTTCGGATCTCGTGTGGAGAGAGATGAGCAGATTGTTCGTCTCCGGATCGGCAATGACTTCGGCATGCTTTACGTCGGGAGCGACTTTGAAGGTAAGCTGAACGGATGTGGGGGATTGAAACACGAGAATGCGCCGGATGGCGCCGTACGGCTTGAGCTGACTCAGCGCGACGGTATCGGCGCGCGCGTTCGCCACGGTGACAAATAACCAGCCGTCGGGTTTGAGCCAGGCCTCGACGTCTCCGAGCTTTCGTGCCGCTTCAACCGTCATGAGGTAGCCGTTCAGTTTCGGCTCGATCTGCACGTTGGTGATGTCGAACGGCGAACGATTGGGCGACGAGGAGGCAGTAAGGACCAGATCGACCGGGTCGAAGGCAATGCTTCCCGGCCACAGTACCGAAACAGCGCGGACGAATTCATCGGCCGGCACGTAGTAGATATCCTGCTGCAGAACGGCATCGGCCGGGAGTTGATACACGCTGGCCGCGTTCGACGAGAGATCGGTGATAACCAGGTACGGGTTTTGCGCAGTGACCTTCACGCGATGGAACAGCAGCCTGAACTCGATCTTCCGCACGGATTCATTGACCGATGAAGGGAGTCCGAAAAGGGAAATGAAATCGTTGAGGGCGAGAAAAACGACGTCGGAGCGTTCCAATCCCCGGATGAGAACCGGGGGGCGTTGCTCCATCTGTACGGAAACGGATACGGTGTCAGCGGGCGAAGCGGAAAGTCCGGCTGCCGGGGCAAGGGAGAGGCAAATGAATGAAGTGATCCATTGCAGGCGTTTCATCACTATCGGTAATTCACAAACTGCGTCGCAAAAGGAAAATCGGCCCCCTTCACGAGCTTGATCACCTCTTGAAGGTCGTCCTTGTTCTTTCCCGTCACGCGCACCTGGTCCTCCATGATCTGGGCCTGCACCTTCAGCTTCGAGTCTTTGATGACCCTGACGATGGTCTTCGCATCTTCCTTGTCGATTCCGACACGCAGCGAGACGATCTGGCGGACGGTGTTGTTTGCCGCAGACTCAGGTTTTCCATAACTGAGGGCCTTGACGGGAACATTCCTTTTGATGAGTTTCGATTGGAGGACGTCGATAACGCTCTTCAGTTTGAAATCGTCATCCGAAACGACGACAATCTGTTTTTCCTTCTCGTTGAAATCGATGGAGGATTTTGAATCCTTGAAATCGTATCGCTGTGCGATCTCTTTCCGGGCCTGGTTGAGCGCGTTGTCGACTTCCTGGAGGTTGACTTCAGAGACGATGTCGAAGGAGTTGTTTTGGGCCATTTAGTTGATGATCTCCACCATGTTGCGGCCTTCGCTGACCTTCATGCGGACTCGGATCGAGTCCTCTCCGGAAATCATGCGCCCCACGCCGACAAGAATGATCTCGGATTGTGTTGAAGATTCAACAAAATAGCGGCCATTTTCATTTTCCGTAGAATAGGCGAGGTTGTCGAGCCGAACCCCGAGAAAGCTCCTGTCACCTCCCCCCTGGGTCCTCGGTTTCCAGTAAAACTCGCGGGCCTTCTGAGCATAAAAACCGAGGTCGACAATCAGGTTATTGCGGGCGGTCTCGATCGAATTGCCGCGGAAGATCGCTATGGCGACGGTCACCGCAACCGCAACGATCATGATCCCGACGCTGACGATGAGCAGGTTCTGTTGACCCATAGGGGACCCTTAGTCAGGATTGTGGGCCATTGGGGAGGTGCAACGGCACCTATGTCCATGTTTCGGTGACAGCGATCTTCCGGTTTCTCAGTTCCGAAAGAAACGGCTGGAGCGGAACACACTGCTCGGGAGTCCTGACGCCGCGCACGCTGATGACGCCCCCTGTGAGCATTTGGGCGATCACCGACGTGGGAAAAGACGTCGTCCGCATCATGGCCGTAATATTGTCATTCTTGTCAAAAGAATCAATGAGATCATACTGCAGGGTCTGCGGGCGTCCTCCGCGAAAACCCATAATCGAAACCCTCATCAGCACGACATCGGGGTCGTTCCCCGAAAGTTTTCGCCTCAGGAGTTCGAAAAACATCTCCTTCGCGGTCATCACATTCGAGCCCATCGTGATGGGTTCCGAGGAAGCGAAGCCCAGGTCAAAAAGTGTTTTGAAACGCTCACAGTGGCCCGGATACCGGATGGTCTTGTAATCGAGATGCCGCACGGTCCCGGCGAACATCTCCGGCAGGAGGGACGAGCCCCCCGAGGTGTGGAATGCCTCCATCGTTCCGTACGGCGGAGGAAATTCAATCTTCTCAAGTCCCGTCAGCGTTTCCCGGTGCGCGATCTTCGAGTCGCGCAAAACTGTTGCCTCACCGGAGTATTCGTTCACGAGCCCTTCCACGGAGAAGACAAGCTGATACTGAAAAGGAGGCCGCTTGACTTGCGGAAGCCCCCCGACGCGCACAGCGACGGTATCGACGGAGTCGAAAAGCTCGATTCCACGAGCGGCGAAAACGTTGGCCATCCCCGGAGCGAGGCCGCAATTAGGGATGATCGTGATTCCCCGATCGGCTGCTCTGCGGTCCAGCGACCGCTGGCGGTTCACCACCTCGTCGTTCCCCCCGAGATCCAGGAAGTGGACGCCGGTTTCCAGCGCCGCGAGGGAGAGCGCATAGTTGAAGCGGTAGGAGACTGCCCCGATGGCGCAATCGTGTCCGCTCATGGCAGCGACGACGTCATCCTGATATTCCACGCGCAAAGGCATGGTTT
>CAZRPU010000076.1:0-8241 GCA_964602055.1 uncultured Ignavibacteriaceae bacterium | reverse complement strand
GTTTCGGGTTTTAGGATTCAGGCTTCAGGATTCATGTCAGCGAAATCTGCTCACCGCCCGCTCGACGGTGTCATAGATCTTCACCACCTTGACCAATTGCGTTATCAGAAATACACCTTCCACTTTCTGATTCAATCCTGCAAGGCGCAGGTCACCGCCCCGATTACGTAATGATGTCAGCGCGGCGATGAGAACTCCCAGGCCCATGCTGTTGATGACTTTCAGACCGGCAAGATCCAGAACAACTCTCCTTGATCCGCTCTCGAGAACGTCGTAGATCGCTTTTCTCAGATCTGATGTAAAGGGTTCGCCGATGAGATTTCCGGTCAGAGAGAGAACAACGACGTTGCGGACTCTTTTCTGTGTGATGTTCATCGGAGAATGCAGCCAACTGCGGTCAGGGAGCTTCTGCGTCGGATACCATGACACTCACGAATGATACAATATTCACCTCATTTTTTCCAATTATGGCGAATCGATACAGGAATTCGGGCCTGGGGCTTCACGATCCACCATTCCGGCGGGAGCGATTCGATCAGGGCACGGTCTTTTCACTCGAAGCTCCTCCCTATCAGTACGTGGTGGTGATCCACGGTCACATCATCGCTTGTGGCGACTCTGGATCCTGTTTCTTTTTGCCGTTGTTGCCCCCACCCATAGAGTCCCGAGAAGAAATGTTTCTGCGACTCAAGGATTGCATCGAATTGTCCCCCGTGTTCGTACTCATGCGCCGCTTTTTCATTTTCCCACTCCGTGACGGAAATGAGCTCGTTGGGATTGTCGGCGGGAGCTGCAAGGAACGCACGTCGACAGCCCTTGACCGAACGAAGAACCGGTATCACCTTTTCCTCGTAGTGTTTCTTGAATACCTGAACCATCTCTTCTTTGAACTTCAGAGAGACCATTCTCAAGAAGATGTCCCCCGTTGGCTTGGCATGGTGTTCATCCCGCACTTCGAACTTCCGCACTTCGGGGTCCTTGCTCGATGCGTATTCGATCTTCAGATCCTTCGTGAGCCGTATCTGTAATTCCGAAGATTCCGCAAAGTGCGGGCTCAGGATTTGGACGAGTTTCTCATATTCCCCGCTTTGTTCGTAAGCGTGTGCATCAGCTGCCGAAGTCCAGAATGTGAGGGAAATGCATTCGTCGGGATGGTGCGTGCTTTGCATGAGAGCGGCGTAGCGGCATCCCTTGACCTTCGAGAATGCTTTGAGGATCTGATCCTCATACGCCAATCGGAACTTCTGGATCTCATCCTCTTTGACGATCATTTTGACGGTTCGCATGAACATCGGACTGCCCTCCTTCGCTACACGATTGAACGCTGTAATGTCATCATATGGTCATCGTCTCGTTTTTTCCGTTTGCCCCACGGACGAGCTCATTTGAACACATTTTGCAGAAGCACCAACCGCGAACTCAGCCGCGGCGTCACAAACACCACCGTTGAACCGTCTCTGGACAAATCAATGGACCTGCTCGTGATTCCCGGAAAGCGTGCGGGGAGAATGTTATCCGTTCCCCTTGCAAAAGAGATCCTTCGCACTTTGTCGTCTCCCGCGAATTGAAGAACCTCGCCGGAGCGGCTCATCGTCGTAGTCCATCGGGCCAAGAAGCCGGGACTGGAGCTGATTTTTCTGGCAGCTCCTCGCGTCTGTGGCATGACGATATTGTCTATTGATTGAGCCATCAGGTCGGCAGGCTTCGTTGGCGCAATATCGACAACCCACCACCCTCGTGTTGCATTCCGCCGGTCGTAGTAGACAAGCCTTCGTCCATCCAGTATCGACCACACCGAAAGTGAATCCGTAAAGAAGCGACGAGTTTCGCCTGTGGAGAGCTTATTGATATGCGATCGAGTTCCATCGAGCGAAAGAACGTGGTCATCATCCCACCAGGTGATACCGAAATACTTCCCGGAAAGTCTGGGAGCTCCCGGATTGTCGGCATCTACGACGTACAGTTTTGGCGCTCCTGTGTCGGCTGCTTGCTGGGTTGGCGGGGCAGTGTACATAATCCGACGCCCGTCCGGGGACCAAAGAGGAAGTCGAGTCTGTGCATTTCCCGTGGTAAGCCGGCGACGATTGTTTCCGTCGGCATCCACCACATACAGATCACTCCGCTGCGTGAGAGGGTCGGGGTCGTTCATGACGAACACGATACGCTTCTGATCAGGAGAAAATGAAGGCTCCCAAATCTCCCGCTGGTCAAAGGTGATCTGCCGCAGCGTACTTCCGTCCACTCCGGCAGTCCAGAGGAACCCCACGGGCTGCTGCTGCAGATAGACGAGCTCATTTCCTGATCCCGCAACGCTCACCGACAAGTCTGGTCCTCCCCCTTTTGTTACCTGGAGGGCTTCGCCTCCGGAGGCGGGAATGACCCACAAGTTTGTGTTCCCTCCCCTGTTCGAGGAGAAGATAATTCGGCCGTCGACCGTCCATTGCATCGCATCGATGTTCTCATTGCCCTTCGTGAGCTCCCTCTCCTTCCCAGTCTCCAACTCCCGAACCAGGAGGACCTGCGAACTTCCCGAGAACGACCGAATCCAGGCGATCGATTTTCCATCGGGCGACCAGCAGAAACTAAAGCGATAGCCTCCTTTGGGAACAAAGAGCGAATCCTTGAACTCTCGCCGAACATCCTGACCGTCTCCACCGACAGTCCAGAATTCCACAAAATCCGATTCTGACCTGATATGCGAATCCGTTGGAACGCGAATGAACCCAACACGATTGCCATCGGGCCTCCAGAGTGGGATCGTTGCTCTTTCAGCAAGCTTCCTGCTGATTCCCCCGAGAGCAGAGATGGCATACATATCGTGGGATGTATGTTCCGCGTTTGGTTTGTCATATACGATCTGACTTCCATCGGGAGAGATGCTGGCGCTCTGCTGGATAAAGATGCTTCCGTCTGAAGTGATCTTACGGGGTTCTCCCCCGTTGACATGCATATAATAGATATCCCATTTCCCGCTGGCGTCTGCTGCAGGGAAAGCAATCCATTTGCCATCGGGTGACAGGCTGGGATACGAGTACTGGGTAAAGGGGACCTGGAGGACTCTGGTTGTCATATCGGGATTGACTGCAATGCCCGAGGGAGCAAACAGAATCCATCCGATTGCCCCAAGGAGCAGGATCGCGAATCCGACCGCTGCGTAACTTACGAACGGATTTCGTGCGAGCTGAGCCGGCGCGGGGACATCTGCCGCCCGAGATATACCCGATACCAGTCTTGCGGAAGAATCAGCCAGCGGGACAGACATCGGTTCGCGCATGACTCGGCTGGTTTTCCGTTGTGAGCGGCGCAGTTCAATGACCACTTCCTGCATCGACTGAAACCGATCTCCCGCATTTTTTTCGAGGCAGCGCTGGATCAGGCTCGCCACAATAGGCGAGACTTCCGGTTTGAAGTTCTGAATATCTTCCGGCTCTTCATTCACGATGGAATAGACCATCGCCGCTTCGTGCTCCCCGCGGAAGGGCAGTTTGCCCGAGAGCATTTCGAACAACAATACTCCAAAGGAGAAGATGTCGCTCCGAAGATCGACTTCGCCTCCCTGAATCTGCTCGGGAGCCATGTAGCCCAGGGTGCCAACGGTGCTGGATGTCTTCGTCAGCTTCAAAGATCCCTTCAGTTTCGCGAGGCCGAAGTCCATCACTTTCGCCTGCCCTTTTGAGGTCAGCATGATGTTATCGGCCTTGATATCCCGGTGCACAATGCCTTTCGCATGCGCCTCCTGGAGCGCTTCTCCGATCTGAATCGCTGACGACACAGCATCGTCCATGCGGGAAAAGGGGATCTTGTCGCGCAGGGTCCCTCCTTCGATGAACTCCATCACGATAAACATCTGTCCCCCCTCCTGCTCCACTCCATGGATGGTACAAATGTGGGCATGATTCAACGCGGCGGCGGCCTTGGCCTCCTGCAGAAATCGGGCCTTTGTGTCTTCATTCACCGAAACATGTGCAGGCAGAAACTTCAGCGCGACTGTTCGGTCGAGAGTAGTATCCTGGGCCTTGTAGACAACGCCCATGCCGCCTTCTCCAAGTTTCTCCAGAATTTTGTAATGACTGATTGTGGAACCAATCATAGTGACCTCTCATTCCAGCTCCCGCCAATAAGTGGCGGGATCCTCAAAATGGCGACCACTCGTTGAGAAACACTCGTGGGCCATTTTGGGACTTCTCCAAGTTTCTCCAGAATCTTGTAATGACTGATTGTTGAACCGATCATAATGATGTATTCACTTCTCCTGTCGTCATAGATTTGGTCAAGCGATTTTGGAGCCTTCTGTTCACATACTGACGCGGTAATGAGATCGTCCGGCTCATCATGGTATTCATTCCTGTTGTTTCATGCAATCAATCTCGGCAAAAGCGGATTCAGATGCATCATCAGGTCGTACACCGAGCCGCCGCAGGATGCGGCCACATCTTCCGGCCGTGAGCCTTTCCGCCAATCGAACAACGTTGCTTCATCGCCTATCCGGACGCGTTGCTCGCTTCCAATCTCCACCACGATGTGGCTCGCCGAAATTGCCACAATACGGTAGAAATCCTCCCCTATGCGAACACTCGCTCCGTTGACAACGGTGCGCGGAAGTCCGTCAGAATGCCCCACGGGAAGCGTCGCTACCCAGGTATCGCTCTTTGCACGATAGACGCGATTGTATCCTGCACTTTCGCCGGCAAGGAGTCGTTTCGTGTAGATCACCTTCGCCTTGAAGGCGGCTGCGGGATTCAGCTCGAGACTGCCCATCGTGCGAAATTCCTTCTCGGAATACACGCCGAACAGGGCCATACCCGGCCTGACCATGTCGAGAAATTTTCCGGGATGCTGGAAGAGGCCAAAACTTGATACGGCGTGTTTCATGCCGACGGTAATCTTCTCCTCCTCAAGTTTTCTCAAGAGGGACTCAAAGACTCTGAACTGTTCATCATCAAATTCCTTGTCCTCGGTAAACGTCATCATGATCCCATCGATCCGGACGCCCCTGCGGCCGGAGAGATCGCGGATGAGGGAGAGGGCCTCCCGGGCAGGAACACCGATTCGTCCGATTCCAGTATCGACGCACACGTGAATCGGAACCGGCTTCTGAATTCTTGCCGACAGTGTTTCCAGTGCACCGCCGATGGGAGTATAGATCACCGGCGTGATGTTTTCTGCAGCCAGCTCCCCCAGTTCTTTTTCCGAAAAGGGACCCATCAGAAGAATGGGTTTCCGGATTCCTTCCTGCCGAAGGAGGAGAGCCTCCTCGAGCTTGATCACCGCGAGGCCAGCGACTTGCGTGAGCGGTTCGAACACGTGCGCCACGTTGGTGAGTCCGAGCCCGTATCCATTGTTCTTGATCACGGCGAGAATCGGACGTCCGGCGGCACGCCGAGCAACTTCGGCAACGTTCTGCCGGAGATGCTCCGGCCGGATCTCTATCCACGGATCGAACGAAGAGCCTCTCGCGGGCTTCCTTTCAGCCTGAAGCGGCAATGAAGCCGCGGCTGCCGCCGCGAGGCCCGTGGCGAGAAATTGTCTCCGAGAAGTGGTCATTGTACGGTTGTCGCAACGGGAGATGATTTGGTCATTCCCTTCGTTTTCCTCCTCCGCCCACCTTCGCTTTCAAATCGTCGAACCACTCCAGCACAACCGTCAGTTCGGTCTGAGCGACAGCCTGGGAACGCAGAACATATGCAATGAACCGTTGCCCGTCCGGTCCAATGTCGATAGCTGACGTTGATGAAGGAAGGGTGAACAGCTTCCGCTGGGCAGCATAATCAAACGGGGAGGTGGATGTGATGGAAACGGACAGAACGGATGAGCCACCTGTAAAGCATAATTCCCTGCCGTTAGGGGCCCAGAGGGGAAAGGAACCCCCGCCTGAAGAGATCTGATATTTGCCGGCGCTTTTGGGATACGGAACAACATAGACTTCGTCTCTGCCCGATTCGTTCGAGCTGTAGGCAAGCCAGTTTCCGTCGGGAGAAAATTTCGGCGTTGCTTCACTCGCAGGCGTTTGGAGAAATGGCACAGGCGTTCGGTCCCCATCCATCGGCAGGATCCAGACATCGCCATTCTGGACGAATGCGATGGCTTTTCCATTTGAGGCATAGGACGAGATATCGGAGACATTCAAACCATTCGTCAATCTTTCCTCCGCTCCGCTCCCGTCCCATGGTTTTCTGAAAATGTCCATGGCCGTGCCGCGCTCTGCCGCGTACGCGAGGTATTTGCCATCGGGAGACCACACAGGGGAACTTGAGTTGCCTCCGCCGAACGTAAACCGGGTCATCGTTTTTCGGGGGATGTGATAGATCCAAATATCATCATTCGCCGCCTGAATGACAATCGCAAGCTTCTGTCCGTCCGGGGAGAGTGAGGCGGAAAAGAAGGAACCCGCACTGTCGATCAATGGACGGACCGTTCCTTGGCGATCGATCCATGAAATCTGAATGTTGTTGTACGAGACCGGCTCGGCGGGAGAAAAAACAAGCGCTCCTTGTTTGGAGAATGCAAGGTACGCATCTCCCGATCCCCAATTGAGCCATCCCCCTTTTTCGATCGCCACGGGTTGACCTGAAACTTCGAGCGTTGCCGGATCGAATGAGGCTGCATAGATTATGCCTGCGCGTGCAAAGACGAGATGTCCTGAAGGCACATACCGCCCATAGGATCCGCCTCGAATCAGCACCTTCCTTTCACCCGAATCGAGGCGTTGCGCGACGATCAGGGCATCGCTGAATGAGGAGATACTATTCTGTTTCGCCGTGAAAATAACGGTGTTTCCATCCGGCAGCATTTGCGGAAACCTGTGGCTGATCTCGCCGCTGGTGGAATCCAATGAAGTGACTTGAACCGGCTCTCCTCCGTTTGAAGATACCTTGAAGATACCCCGGTTGATGTGTCCGAACAAGATGGTCTTTTCATCCGCCCACGCAATGCCGCGGGAAACGCCGAATGTCGGACAGAGCTTCTGAGGTGCCCCGCCAAAGGCAGATATTCTCATCAGCGTACCGTTTACTTCGTAGGCAATCCACTCCCCGTTGGGGGAGATCGCCGGATATACTGCACCGGCAGTACCTGCGAGCGGCTGAACTTTGAGTTCATTTGTGCGGCGAAGGTACAACTGGGTCTGAAGTCCCTGGCCTCCCGCATAGGCGATAAATCTCCCGTCCGAAGAGATGTCGAGCAATGAATTGTTGAACGCCAACGAGGCATCCGGGGGAAGGTTGATGGTGAAACGCATTACCGGGCGGGATGCCGTTTGTGTTTTCCATGGACTCCACACCACAGCCGCAACAGCCAGGAAGAGCGCAACGGTCAACACTTGCCAAAGATACGGGCGGTTCAGTTTCAACGAATCGAACGACTCAGCCATTTTCCCCTTTGTCCCCGTATCGAACGTTCGGGCCGGTATTGTTCTGGACATCCTGGATTTGCTTGATTCTCTCTTGAACCGCCGGAGATTTTTTGCCACTTCACCCGCCGACTGATAGCGGTCGGTCACATCCTTCGCAAGGCACTCCATGATGATAGCTTCCAACTCGGGACCTATGTCGGGCTTCACGGAAGCTATCGGAGGCGGATCAACATTGACCACTTCGTAGGTAATCGCAGTTTCATGAACGCCCCGGAACGGCGACTGCCCAGAGAACGCCTCGTAGAGAATCACGCCGAGCGAGAAGATATCCGTCCGATGGTCCGTTTCCTGCCCCTGCACTTGTTCCGGCGACATATACCCTGCCGTGCCAACGGTGCTTCCTTCTTTTGTCAGCCGGGAAACTCCCTTGAGCTTCGCAAGCCCAAAATCCATGATCTGCACCCGGCCATCCTTGCGGATTATGATGTTTTCGGGTTTGATGTCTCTGTGGACAATCCCTTTTTCGTGGGCAGCTGCAAGTCCGTCCGCAATTTGGACCCCGATATCGAGTGCCTGTTTCGCCGATAAAGATGATTTCTTTTCCTGAAGCGTCTGGCCATCCACAAATTCCATGACGATGAAATTCTTCCCGTCATACTCTTCGATACCATAAATGGTACAGATATTGGGATGGTTCAGACCCGCGGCAGCTTTGGCTTCCTGGGCAAATCGTTCAAGGTCGGATGAGCTTGCGGAGACGTGCTCTGGAAGGAACTTAAGCGCGACGAAGCGGTCGAGCTTTGTATCCTGGGCCTTATACACGACTCCCATGCCTCCTTCTCCAAGTTTCTCCAGAATTTTGTAATGACTGATTGTGGAACCAATCATAG
>CAZRPU010000075.1:0-8512 GCA_964602055.1 uncultured Ignavibacteriaceae bacterium | reverse complement strand
TCCCTTTCGGAGAGAGGTGGCCCGTGTTTCACTCGAGCGTCTCATCGCCGACGGACGCATTCACCCGGCCCGAATCGAGGAGGTTGTGGAAAAAGTCAAGAAAGAACTCGATGAGGAAGTCCTGAGGCTGGGCGAGAATACTCTTCTGGAAATCGGATTACACAGCGCTCATACTGAAGTGTGCCGCCACATC
The DNA here is from genome assembly GCA_964602055.1 of uncultured Ignavibacteriaceae bacterium. Lineage (GTDB taxonomy): Bacteria > Bacteroidota > Ignavibacteria > UBA10030 > UBA10030 > JACPLA01. Next base: position 8,319 of record CAZRPU010000075.1, on the reverse strand, counting down.
GGCAAGATGAAATATCGGTCAAGCTATGGGCAGAATCTTCTTCAGCACAGCATCGAGGTGGCATATCTCATGGGCGTCATGGCGGGGGAATTGCGGCTCGATTCCATGCTGGCCAAAAGGGCGGGCCTCCTGCACGACATCGGAAAAACGGTCGACAAGAGTGTCGAAGGACCCCATGCACTGATCGGTTATGACCTCTGCAAGAAATTCAATGAGCATGCGATTGTCTGCAACGCCGTGGGATCCCATCACGAGGATATTCCCATGGAACATCCTATTGCGGCTCTTGTGCAGGCAGCCGACGCCATCAGCGGGGCGCGTCCAGGTGCGCGACGTGAATCGGTCGAGGGATATGTGAAGCGTTTGGAAAAGCTGGAGCACATCGCCAGGTCCTTCAATGGCGTGCTCACGACGTATGCCATCCAGGCCGGGCGCGAAGTGCGCGTTATTGTCAGTCACGAGGCGCTTGACGATGCCAAAGCCGACCAGTTGTCGCACGATGTAGCGAAGAAAATTCAGGATGAGATGGAGTATCCGGGACAAATTAAAGTGACGGTCATCCGCGAATTCCGTTCTGTGTCCTTCGCAAAGTAGCGGCATCGTGGGGCATCGACAACGACATATGCTGAAAATTGGAGTGACCGGGGGGATCGGCAGCGGAAAATCAACCGTTTGCCGGATGTTTGCGCGGCATGGGATTCCGGTTCTCTCTGCAGATCAAATTGCACGTGAACTGATAGACACCAATCCCGTGGTTCGGAAACAAGTGGTCCGCCTTCTGGGACCTCTCGCCTACAGAGGCAAGGGGAAGCTCGATCGCAGCTATGTTGCCGCAAGGGTTTTTGCCAGCCGTCGAATCCAGCGTGCCATCAATCGCATCACCCATCCCCGCGTCCTGAAGGAAATCGCCGCGGCCTTTCGTGCGCTTGAACGGAAAGGCCATGACATCGCCGTTGTTGAAGCGGCCCTCATATTTGAAGCCGGCATGGATGAATCGCTGGATGCAGTCATCGTCGTAGATGCAGACCGCCGAACGCGGATACGGCGAATTCAACAGAGAGACGGCGCCTCCGCCGCCGAAGTCAGACGGCGCATGGCGGCACAATGGAGTTCCAGGCAGAAGACAGACCGGGCGGACATTGTGGTCACCAATAACGGAACAAAACGAGATCTTCAGAAAAAAATGCAATTTCTCCTGAAAACCCTTCGGCTGATAGCGAGGAGCGGAACCCATGGCTGAATCCCTGTTCGAAAAAGAGCATCACTACTTCTTTCGAACGTACAAAAGGCTTACGCTCGAAATCGTTCGGGGAGAAGGATGCTATCTTTTTGACCGCGCCGGAAAGCGGTATACTGATTTTTTTGGGGGCCTGGCCGTCAACGCCCTAGGCTACCGGCATCAACGCGTAAATGATGCGATCAGAAATCAGATCGATCGCTACACCCACCTTTCAAATTATTTCGTGCAGGAGCCGCAAGTGGCGCTTGCCGAACGCCTCACCGAAGTGACGGGTTACGGGAAACTGTTCTTCTCGAACAGCGGAACCGAAGCAATCGAAGGCGCGTTGAAACTTGCAAGAAAATGGGGCAAAAGCCGCGGCAAGGCCGATCTCTTCGGACTTTCCAATTCGTTCCACGGCCGCACCATGGGAGCTCTTTCGCTGACGGAACGGGCGAAGTACCGTGAAGGATACGAGCCGTTCCTGGGCAATGTCGGCCATATCAGGTTCAACGATGTTGAAGACCTCCGGGCCCGTGTGGGTCAGGGGACACTCGCGGTTTTTCTTGAGTTCATCCAGGGGGAGGGTGGAGTCAATGTTCTGAGTCCTCAATTCGCTGCCGCACTTGCTGAACTTCGCACAAAGTACGACTTTCTGATCATTGCAGATGAGATTCAATCCGGTATAGGAAGAACGGGAAAATTCTTTGGTTTCGAACACTTTTCGTTGAAGCCGGATATTGTTGTGATCGCCAAAGCCATCGGGGGCGGCCTGCCGCTGGGAGCATTCCTCGGGTCGGACAAAGTTGCAGACGTATTTTCCTACGGGGTGCACGGAACCACATTTGGAGGAAATCCCGTTGCGTGCGCCGCCGGGATCGTCGTCCTGGACGAAATCGTCCATCGAGGCCTGATGAAATCGGCGGAGGAGCGCGGAATGCATTTGAAGAACCTCTTTTCATCGCTTCAGAAGGAATTTCCGGGACGGATTCGAGACGTTCGAGGGTACGGATGCATGCTGGGGATCGACTTGCACGAAGACGGCCAGCCGATGGTGGACGAATTGCAGAGCCGGGGATTCCTCGTCAATTGCACCAATTCGACGGTCCTTCGGCTTCTCCCTCCCTATGCTATTTCTCTTGAAGAATGCAACCGTCTCGCCGATGAAGTGAGATCAATCTGGAGGGATGCGCAATGAACTGACCGATACTGAATCTCTCCTCTCTCGCCTTCTTGTTTACCCCCCTTTTTTTTCGTACGTTCCTGTGTGACCAGTCTCAACCACATCGAAGGGAAACCCCGCTGTCATTGCGGAATATTCGGCATCTACGGACACCCCGAAGCTGCGGTCATGACCTACTACGGTCTCCATGCACTCCAGCATCGGGGCCAGGAAGCATCCGGCATCATCACGAGCGAATTCGTCGCCGAAAAGGATCGGTTTCGCTTCAATGCGTACAGGGGCATTGGCCTTGTCACGGATGTTTTTCGTGATGAGAGGATCCTCAAGACCACGCTCAAAGGCACTTCTGCCATCGGGCATAACCGCTATTCGACCACCGGATCGGCCGACAACAAGGCGAATATCCAGCCGTTTACGGTGAATTACCGGGGGGGCAATCTTGCGCTCGGTCATAACGGCAACCTGACCAACTTTCAGTCGCTCCGCGAGCGGCTTCAGAATGAGGGAACGATCTTCCAGTCGACATCCGACAGCGAGATCATCCTTCACCTTGCAGCCAAAAGCCGTCACACGGACCAGGTGTTGCAGATGAAGGATGCGCTCGACCTCGTGGAAGGGGCGTATTCTCTTGTCGTGCTGACGGATGATTGTCTGATTGCGGCACGCGATCCCCACGGCTTTCGCCCGCTTGCCCTCGGCAGGCTTGGGTCCTCGTTCGTCGTCGCATCCGAAACGTGCGCTTTCGACATTATTGGTGCGGAGTATGTGCGGGATGTCGCTCCCGGCGAAATCCTTGTCATCGATCAGAAGGCGGTGGATTCCGGCAGGACCCGCTCCCTCTGGACAGCCCGAAAACCGAATCAGGCGCATCACTGCATTTTTGAATACGTGTATTTCTCCCGTCCCGACAGCAAGGTTTTCGGAGAAAATGTCGATAAAGTCCGGCGAAAGCTCGGCAAGCTGCTTGCCGAGGAATTTCCTGTGAAGCCGGGTGAGGATGGAAAGATTGTCGTTATCAGTGTACCGGATTCAAGCAATACTGCCACGCTGGGATTCGTGAGCCAGAGCGAGAAGGATGGCGTGAACGCCAAGCTGGAAATCGGACTCATTAGAAGCCATTATGTCGGTCGTACTTTCATACAGCCCGACCAGAACAGCAGGGAAATAAAGGTCAAAACGAAGTTTAATACGGTCAAAGGCGTCCTCAAAGGCAAGACAGTCGTTGTTGTGGACGACTCGATCGTACGCGGTACCACCTCGAAACAACTTGTGAAACTGATACGCGAGGCGGAACCCAAAGAGATTCATTTCCGCGTCACCTCTCCGCCTATCAAGCACCCGTGCTATTACGGCATGGACTTCCCCAGCCGGTCCGAACTGATCGCCAACAGACTCGATGGAGATCTCGAGCGCATCAGAGAGGAGCTTGGCGTTGATTCAGTGGCCTATTTGTCGCTCGAGAAGCTCCTCGAAGCTGCTCCTCAGGAAGGGGGCCGACATTACTGCACGGCGTGTTTCAGCGGCAAATACCCCGTCGCAGTCGACAAAGAAACCACCAAAGACTTCCACGACATGTAATGCCTAAGCGCGTCTGGACTATTTCAAACGCCATGAGCGTCAGCAGGCTCCTGCTCCTCGCCCCGCTGGCGTATTGCCTGTTTGGAGATTTCGAAGGACACCGGTTTTTTGCGGCAGGGTTCATTGCGATAGCCACCGTAACAGATTTCCTCGATGGATATCTCGCAAGGCGGTTTCACGAGGTTTCGGAAGTAGGGAAGATTGTTGATCCCCTTGCCGACAAGATTGCCGTCGGAACTCTGGCGGTCTTCTTGCTCATACTCGGAGACATTCCGCTTTGGTATGTCATCGCCGTACTGGTCAGGGATGTCATGATCCTGGCGGGTGGCATTTACATCCGCAGCAAGAAGAGCATTGTCACTCAATCGAACTGGCCCGGTAAAATTGCTGTGAGCCTGATTGCATTCTACCTTTTTCTCTCTACGATACTGGTCGAGTCCCTTGAAGGACTCCGGACAGCTTCGCTGTGGATGAGTGTCGCCATGATGGTGCTCTCACTGGGAATCTACATGCAGCGTCTGTTTATCGGTTCGAACGTCGGAAGGGGTTCGTAGCGATGCGCAGCGGAATGTTTGAAAAATTGGCTGCGGGACTGAATAAGACGCGGGAATCCATTTTCGGATCCGTGCGGCGGCTGGTCAGCGCCAAAGGCACCATTGATGACGAGGTCCTCGCGGCTCTTGAAGAATCCCTGCTGGGGGGAGATGTCGGGACAAGGGCCACCGAACGGCTCATCGGAGATGTGCAAAGAGTTGTGAAAGAGAAGAGGTATGAATCAGCCGATGAACTGAATCAGCTGCTGCGCTCCGAAGTTGCAAACATCTTGCGCGTGAACGGTCATGACGCGGCGGGTGGAAGAACAATCCCGCACGGCGTACGACCGTACGTGATCATGACGGTGGGAGTGAATGGAGCGGGGAAGACGACCACGGTGGGGAAGCTTGCTCACCTCTTCCGAAATGAAGGACTGAAGGTGATGATTGGAGCAGCGGACACTTTCAGGGCAGCTGCAAACGAGCAGTTGGAGATTTGGGCCAAGAGGGCCGGCGTGGAGTTGATCCGGCAGGCCCATGGAGCGGATCCAGCATCCGTGGCATTCGACACCGTCAGTTCCGCAATAGCAAGGAACGCCGATGTCGTGTTGATTGATACCGCGGGCCGTCTCCATACGAAGGTGAACCTGATGGACGAGTTGCGGAAAATCCGCAGGGTCCTGGGGAAATGCGCCGAGGGCGCCCCGCACGAAGTGCTGCTGATTCTTGACGCTGGCACGGGCCAGAACGGCCTTCGGCAGGCTAAGCACTTCAGTGAAGCTGTGGGCGTCACAGGCATTGTCTTGACCAAGATCGACGGAACAGCGAAAGGGGGAGTCGTGCTCGCCATCAACCATGAGCTGCACGTGCCGGTGAAGTATGTGGGCGTTGGCGAAGGAATCGAAGACCTCCAGCCGTTTGATGCCGGGGTTTTTGTTGATGCTCTTTTTGAAGGGAGCCCGATCGGCGAACAGGAACGGAGAAAATCATGAATATTAAGGTGCGTCCATTTCATCTCAAACTGAAACATACGTTTACCATTGCCCGAAGTTCACGGGATGTTCAGCCGATTGTACTGGCGGAACTCGAGCATGACGGGGTTGTCGGATATGGCGAGGCCGCGCCCTCGCGCCGATACGGCGAAGACGAAAAAAGTGTTCTGGAGTTCCTTTCGCGTCTCGACCTCTCCAGGTTTGAAGATCCGTTTGACGTGGAAGCGATTCTCTCCTACGTGGATTCTCTCCGCGAAGGAAACACCGCTGCGAAAGCGGCCGTCGACATTGCTCTGCATGATTGGATAGGAAAAAAGGTCGGTCTGCCTCTGTATCGGTTCTGGGGATTGGACAAGGCGAAGACCCCCGTCACATCGTTTACGATCGGAATCGATTCTCCTGAGGTGATAAAAGAAAAAGTCCGAGAAGCGGAGGAATTCCCCATTCTCAAAGTGAAGCTCGGTCTGGAAAACGACAAGGAAATCATCAAGGCCATCCGGAGCGTCACGAAAAAGACCATTCGGGTGGATGCAAACGAAGGGTGGAAGAAGAAAGAACTTGCACTGGAACGCATCAAGTGGCTTGAACAGGAAGGCGTGGAGTTTGTCGAACAGCCGATGCCGGCCGATGACCTCGCAGGCAGCGCCTGGGTCAAAGAACGGAGCGGAATCCCCGTGATTGCGGACGAGAACTCGCTTCGCGTGGGAGATGTACCCCGGCTGCAGGAGAGCTTTCACGGGATCAACATCAAGCTCATGAAATGCACGGGCCTCCGGGAAGCGATGAAAATGATCCACACGGCCAGAGCATGCGGGCTCACGATCATGGTCGGCTGCATGGTGGAGAGCTCTGTTGCGATTTCTGCGGCAGCGCAGCTCTCTCCGCTTATCGATTATGCCGATCTCGACGGGGCTGTTCTCACCACCAACGATCCTTTCCGCGGGGTTGATATTGTCGGCGGGAAACTCATGCTGCCTGACCGAGCTGGAATCGGAGCCATCGAGCGCTAAGACCATGCTTCTCAAGAAACCCCAATACCGGAAATTCGAATATCTGCCGCGGTTTTATCGCCCCGAAAAGGACGAAGCCGAAACATTCAAAAGAAAATTGGAGGCATCGCGGCGTTCGCATGGCAAGAAGCGTCGGCCCGTGCTGTTGTGGGCATTCCTTCTGGTGTTTGTCATCTACGTGTATCTCTATCTCAGCGGGGCGTTCCGGTAGATATGAGCGGAAAGATTCACATACTGAAGAATGAAATAGCGAACAAAATCGCCGCCGGCGAAGTGGTCCAACGGCCTGCCTCCGCCGTGAAAGAGCTTGTGGAGAATGCTTTGGATGCGAATGCGCGCTCCATCGCTGTGTATGTCCGGGATGCCGGGAAGCAGCTGATCCAGGTCGTCGATGACGGAGACGGCATGTCACGAGAAGATGCGGTTCTTTCGTTCCGCAGGCATGCGACGAGTAAGATCACATCGGCCGACGATCTGGAACACATCACCACGCTTGGCTTTCGCGGCGAGGCATTGGCTTCGATCGGCTCGGTGGGGCAGGTGGAGATGAAAACGAGGAGCAGGGGCGCGGATGTGGGCACGCTCGTGCGTGTTGAAGGGGATGAATTGAAGGAACAGGGTCCCGCTGCCTGCGAGCAGGGAACATCGATCAGTGTCAGGAATCTCTTCTATAATACCCCAGCGAGAAGAAATTTTCTCAAGTCACAGCAAACCGAGCGCAAGAACATCACCGATGTGGTGACACGCATGGCCCTGTCGTACCCGGAAGTTCGATGGAACTATGTGAGCGACGATGAGACGATTCTTGACCTTCGGCCGAAGCCTTTGGACGAAAGGGTCCGCGACATTGTGGGATCGAAACAGTTCGGGGGTCTGATTCCTGTCGAAGAAAAGACTGACTTCCTGAGCATTGCCGGATTTGTCGGCAAACCCGATTTTGTGAGGAAAAACCGCTTCGAACAGTACTTGTTCCTCAACAGACGATTCATCGTCCATCGGGCGATCAACCACGCTGTGTATCAGGCTTATGAACACCTTCTCATCAAGGGGACCTTTCCGTATTTTATCCTCAACATCACGGTCGATCCGCGCACGGTCGACGTGAATGTTCATCCCTCGAAAATGGAAGTAAAATTTGAGAACGAATCGCAAATCTATCGCTTTGTCCTCTCGGTCATTAAGAAGACCCTTGCACAGCATGATCTTGTGCCCATGATGACGGTAGAAGGGGGGCTTGGAACCGCCCCTGAGAGCAGGCTCAGGTTTGGTGGTGGCGCGGGTGCTCCTTTTTCTCCGGGCGAAGCGATGGGCATACCTGGCCAGACGGACGTGGCGGAATTGTTTCAGAAGGCCGGATCGGCTTATGGCCGAACGCCGGAAGGATTTTCCCCCATTTTCCCTCCGAGGGAACGCGTGATCCCTCAGGAAATGCCCCAAACAGAAGCGGCCCCGTCGGAGGCGAGAGCGATCTGGCAAATCCATAACAAGTATATCCTCTCCCAGGTCAAGACGGGATTGATGATTGTGGATCAGCATGTGGCCCACGAACGGATTCTCTATGAAAAAGTTCTCGCCGGTTTTGAAAACAACCTTCCTTCAACACAACAGTTGCTCTTCCCGCAAACCATCGCCCTGGCGCCTAACGACTACATGCTGGTCCAGGATCTGCTTCCCCATTTAACATCCCTGGGTTTTGTGCTTAAACCCTTCGGCAAGAATACCGTGGTCATCGAGGGAATTCCCGCCGATGTTCGTGTCGGCAGCGAGCGAAAGATTCTTGAAGATGTCCTTGATGAGTTCCGGA
>CAZRPU010000074.1:2977-8684 GCA_964602055.1 uncultured Ignavibacteriaceae bacterium | reverse complement strand
GAGAAATTCTCAGGCGTGTACCGCCGCTGGGAATTAAAGGGAGACGTTGATGGAATTTCCGTCTACGACGACTATGCACATCATCCCACCGAGTGCCGCGCAACCCTCTCGGGAGCCAAAGCGGGCTGGAGACGCCGCGTTGTCTGTGTCTTCCAGCCTCATCTGTATTCGCGCACGCGCGATTTCTACGAGGAGTTCGGCAAGTCATTTCTCCTCTCGGATGTTCTGATTGTGACCGATGTGTACCCGGCACGAGAAGAACCGATTCAGGGTGTGTCCGGCGAGTTGATCGTGAATGCGGCAAAGAGATTTGGCCACAAGGATGTTCATTATGTCCCGGACAAGCGCGCCGTCCCCGCAACGCTGCAGTCGCTCATGAAGAAAGGGGATATGATCATCACCATGGGCGCCGGTGATATTTGGAAATACGGTGAAGAGTTCCTGTCAAACCTAAAAAAGAAGGCCGGATAACCGTGGAGTTGATCGATACTCTTTGCCCTTCACCCCGCGCGAACGACCGCATATGAACCAATTACGTTGGGTCGCGCGGGCCTTCACCCTTTACTAGCATTGGTCTCTCTCAGCCACATACAATCCATCTTTCGCGGCCGTGTTACGGTGAATGAGCCGCTGGCCCCATACACATCCATGAAGGTGGGGGGACCGGCGGATTACTATCTCGAACCCCGGGACAAAGATGATGTGGTCGCAATCGTGCGATATCTCCGCGAACAGCAGTTTCCGTTTATGATGATCGGACGAGGCAGCAACATGATCATCAGCGATGAGGGCTACCATGGCGCTGTTCTCAATCTGGAAGATGGCCTTTCGGCCGTTGCGATGAACGGCGATCTGGTTTCCGCTGAGGCAGGCGCGCGGTTAACCAAACTTGTGGATTTTTGCATACAGAATTCCCTCGAGGGGATCGAGTGGGCCGCAGGAATTCCGGGAAGCGTCGGAGGCGCGGTCGTGATGAACGCTGGCGCTCATGGCTCCGAAATGAAAGATCACCTTGTCGACGTTGAAGCTCTTCGCGGATCCGAGATCCACTGGGTGAAAAAGGAGCAGGCGGGTTTTTCCTACAGGAGGTCTGCCTTTGGTTCCGATGTTGTCCTCAGTGCCAGGTTCGGGCTTACAAAAGGAAACCTGGAAGAGATCCGTCGGAAGAAGAGTGAGCTGATCGCAAAAAGAAATGCAACTCAGCCTTTGAACCTGCCGAACTCCGGCAGCATGTTTACGAATCCGCCCGGCACGTTTGCGGCGCGGTTGATCGAACAGGCAGGATTGAAGGGAAAGCGAATCGGTGACGCTCAGATCTCAGAGAAACATGCCAATTTCATGGTGAACCTGGGGTCGGCAAAGGGATCCGACATTCTGAGGTTGATTGACCTTGTCCGTCGTACTGTCTATCAAAACGCGGGCGTTCTTCTTGAGCTCGAGGTGAAGCTGATCGGTTTCTCAGAAACCCTCAAGGCGCATTCTGTATGAAAACCACCAGAAAACTCACGTTCGGATTCATATCCCTGATTCTCTTTGGCGGGTTTCTGGTGGCTGGAGCAAATTTCTGGAAGGCAAGCCTGACGGTCCAAAGGGTCCTCGTGCATGGAAACAGCGTCGTTCAGACAAACGAGATCCTTCAATTTGCCCACGTCGGCGAGGGATCAAGAATGTATGATCTCGATTTGATGAAGATTCAGAAGGATGTTCTCAGCCATTATTTCATCAAAGAGGTGGTTGTCGAGAGGGACCTCCCCTCCACGATCAGGATCAAAGTCACAGAAAGAACTCCCATCGCGATGATCAACGCCGGAGAGTTGCGCTACCTGGACCCTGATGGCGTCGTACTGCCTCATTCTGTGTCAGGCGAATTATTCGATCTGCCCCTGATCAGCGGGATCTCACAGGACGTTTCTCCGAACGTCGGTGCCACGCTGACGCATGCGGACATCCAGGAGGCTCTGGCAATCCTCTCTGCGGCGCGGCTGGTCAACAAGAACATGTTTCATCTGATCTCGGAAGTTCGACTCAGGAACGGTGGCGATATCGTGCTCTACACGGCCGAAGGGAGCATTCCGATTCTCTTCGGGCGCGGAGATGCTGCCTCCAAACTTGTCAGGCTTGAAACACTCTGGAATGAGGTTGTGCAGGAGCGCGGCTCTCATTGGGTTCAGTACATCGACGTCCGTTTCGAAGATCAGGTTGTGGTGCGTTGGAAAGAACAACAGGGAAAATCAAAACTTCTGCCACGGTCATAATGGCCGAATCGAGGAATACCATGAATAATGAGATTGCGGTGGGTCTCGATATTGGGACCACCAAAGTGTGTGCTATTGTTGCATCACCGGACGAGACGCATCCCGGAAAGCTGAATATTCTCGGTATCGGAAGAAGCACTTCCGACGGCCTGACGCGGGGCGTGGTCACCAACATTGAAAAGACCGTCCGGTCGATCCAATTGGCAGTTCAGGAGGCTCAGGCCCAGTCCGGCGTAAGTATCGGCGCTGTGACTGTGGGAATCGCCGGTGACCACATTCAGAGCTTTCAGAGCCGGGGCGTCATCGCCATCAGCCGCCCGGACAATGAGATCACCCAGCAGGATGTCGAGCGGCTTATTGAAGACACCAAACGCGTCGCTCTGCCTTCGGATCGGAAGATCATTCACGTCATCCCCCAGCAATTTATTGTCGACGGGCAGGATGGGATCTACGACCCCGTGGGAATGTCCGGAGTTCGGATGGAAGCCGTGGTGCACATCATCACGGGCCTGGTCACCGCCGCCCAGAACATTTATAAATGCGTCCAACGATCCGGTATTCAAGTCAACGACATGGTCCTCGAACCTCTGGCGTCGAGCTACGCTGTTCTGGACGACGAAGAAAAGGAAGTGGGTGTTGCCCTTCTTGACATTGGGGGCGGTACGACGGACCTCGCCGTTTTTGAAGAACGAACGATCCGGCACACGGCGGTGATCGGCGTCGCCGGAAAGAAGGTCACGGACGACATCCGTAAAGGATTCGGCATTCTCACCGAACAGGCCGAGAAATTGAAGATCGAGCACGGGTTTGCCTTCATGCCGGCGATAGCCGATAACGACCCGATCATTCTACCCGGCATCGGCGGAAGGCCCCCTATCGAGATCGACAAAAAGCTCCTCTGCCAGGTCATTCAGCCAAGAATGGAGGAAATTCTTGAGATTGCCGCGATGGAGATCAAGCGATCGGGCTATTCGAAGCATCTGTCCGCGGGTGTTGTCCTGACCGGAGGCGGTTCTTTGATCAAAGGGACGGCGGACCTGGCCCGTGAAGTTCTTGGCATGCCGGTGAAGATCGGCATCCCGACCGGTTTCAGCGCCGGATTGATCCGGGAGATCGAGAATCCGATTTACGCAACAGGCGTGGGGCTTGTTATTCATGAGCTTAAGCACCGCGACCGCTCGGCCATCACCGCTTCGATGCGCAACGGCAAGGGCAAGGGTTCGGTGAAGAACATCTTTAACAGGATGAAAACCTGGTTTGATGAACTCTAAGTGTATATAACGTTTCCATGTTCAACATTCCCAAATCATACAGGGAGGATCTACCGTGATAGAACTCGATACCCTCAGTGACCGCGGCGCGAAAATTCGTGTCGTGGGTGTAGGAGGCGGTGGCGGTAATGCCGTCAACAGCATGATCGACAAAGGTCTGGTCGGCGTTGATTTCATTGCCATCAATACCGATCTCCAGTCGCTCGAACGCAACAAATCTTCGCATAAACTCCAGATAGGCAAGAACCTGACCCGCGGCCTTGGTGCAGGTGCAGATCCGACAATCGGCTCGCGGGCGGTTGAGGAAGACCGCGAGGAAATTGCACGATGTCTTTCCGGCAGCGATATGGTCTTTATCACCGCCGGTCTTGGGGGAGGTACCGGAACCGGCGGTGCACCCGGCGTGGCAAATATTGCCAAAAGCATGGGAGCGCTCGTCGTCGGCATCGTCACTCGCCCCTTTAACAGCGAAGGGAAAAAGCGGACCGCTCAGGCAGATTGGGGAATCGAGGAGCTGAAGAAGCAGGTCGATACGTTGATCGTTATTCCGAACCAGAAACTCCTCGACATTATTGACCGCAGGACGCCTCTCCTCGAGGCATTCGAGATCGCGAACCAGGTTCTGTACAACGCCACGCGCGGAATCTCGGAGGTCATTACTGTCCCCGGTCTGATCAATGTCGATTTCGCCGATGTCCGCACGATCATGCGGGAAATGGGTGATGCGTTGATGGGAACCGGTGTGGCATCGGGCGAAAACCGTGCCGTTGAGGCCGCGAACGCCGCCATATCAAGCCCCTTGCTCGAAGGCGTTTCAATCGCCGGAGCGCAGGGAATTCTCGTCAACATCACGGGCGGCCCGGACCTGAGCCTCGTGGAGGTGGATGAAGCAACCAGCATCATTCACGAAGCCGCCGGCGATGATGCGAACGTGATTCTTGGAACAGTTATTGATGAGAATCTCAAAGAAGAGGTGATGGTGACGGTGATCGCGACGGGCTTCAACAAAAAAGCCGTCGGTCAAAAGCCGATGAAAACAGGCGCAAAGCTTGTCGATCGAATTCCCTCGGGTCCATCCGAACTGCAAAAACTTGACGAACCGTCCTTCATGCGGCGCGGAGTCGAACTGCCGTTCAACGCGATCAAAGAGAATTCCGATGAAAAGGAGAAGATCGACAAATCCGATCCGGACAAGCCGGCCTTCTTGAGAAAGATCATGGACTGACACGGTTCCTTCAAGAACCGCTACGCGAGGATCTCTCCCGTTCTCCCCGGGCACTCGTCACGGTGTGTCCTCCCTGGAACGGGAGGGGTACCTCGCAGCTCACGTCGACAGGGGAAGAAAGAAGGACGAATGCTTAATCCGAAGGAAGACATCACCGGCCTTCCCGGGACAAAGAAGTACTATGCCATCGGTGAAACCATTGTACGCGAAGGAGAACCCAGCAAGGGTTGGTTTGTCCTCCTGAACGGCAAGATCGGCGTCGTCAAGCGAGATCTTTCCATTACGGAGTTTTCCGAGCCCGGTACTGTCTTCGGCGAACTGGGATGTTTTCTCGAAATTTCAAGGACTGCAACCCTTCAGGCTCTTGAACCTACATCCTTGTTGCACGTGCACCTCGAATTGGATGACCTGATCGAACATCACCCCGCTATCGCCAAGAAGATCATCATCAGTCTCGCAGACAGAGTCGCCCATACCACCGATGCCTGGTGGTCGGTTTCCTCCACAAAGAAACGCTAAGCCCCCCTGGTTCACCCCAAATCCGTTGTGAATCACAGCGCGATTATCTACATTGCGGAATGATCTTCCGGTCCATTCTCTTAATCGCTTTTGCTGTGATGACCGTCGATGCGCAAACCCGGATCGAAAGTCAGTTTCGCATTGCCCGGCTCAAATACAGCGGAGGCGGCGACTGGTACAACGACCCCTCGGCAGAGGTCAATCTGCTCAAATTCGTCCGCGAAAACACATCGATTGACGCTGACCCCCGTTATTATTTTGTCGACCTTTCGAGCGAAGACCTCTTTTCTTACCCTTTTCTTTTCATGACCGGTCACGGCAACGTCGTCTTTTCCGACCGGGAGGTACGCCGCCTTCGCGAATATCTGCAGCGCGGTGGGTTCCTTTATATTGACGACGACTACGGCCTGGACCGATCGGTCCGCAGAGAAATGAAA
>CAZRPU010000074.1:0-2967 GCA_964602055.1 uncultured Ignavibacteriaceae bacterium | reverse complement strand
TTTTGTGGAATTACCATACAGCTACGGGCTGTTCAGGGCTCACTTTGATTTTCCCAATGGCCTGCCCAAGACTCACGAACATGACGACAAGCCTCCCGCCGGATTCGGGCTCTTTCAAGAGAAAAGGCTGGCTGTGTTCTATTCCTATGAATCGAACATCAGTGACGGCTGGGCGGATCCCGACATCCACAACGACCCTGAAGATGTTCGCCTGGAAGCTCTCAAATTCGGAACAAACATCATCGTCTGGTCGTTAATGAATTAAGATTCTGGTGAATCGGAGGGTTGATCATCTCTTGAATCCCATCTCTCGCATCATAACGATTTGTCAATCCTAACAAACATACAATCTCGGCTTGCTTCTGTTCGCCGGAAGCTCCTCGTTGTTGAACTTCGGGTCCTGTTCCTGCGTGGTGTTTCCTTGATCGCCGGGGGCATCGCCGCCATTCTCGTTCTGGAGGCGCTTTTTCGATTCAATAGTTCCCTCCGGACCATGGCCTTCATCGCCGCACTGGTGTTTCTGGCTGGTGTCTTCCTCTGGTTCTTCTTCCGCCCCACCCTGCGTCTCCTGGGATTACTGACAACACCGACCGACGCGCGACTCGCGCGGCTTGTGGGAAGCACCTTCCCTCAAATTCGGGATCGGCTTTTGAATCTCCTCCAGCTTCAGGAAGAGCGCACCCGGGGGACGCTGTACTCGACGGAATTGATCGATGCATCATTTCAGGATCTTGCAGACGCTACAGCCACGCTCGATTTCAACCTTGCCGTTGATACGGTTCCGCTTGGGCGCGCTTCGAAAATCGCCGCTCTGAGCCTTGGGTCTTTGCTTCTCCTTGCAGGTTTTTTCCCCGGTTCCATGGGACAAGCGGGCTATCGATTGTTCCGTTTTGATCAGGATTTCGTACCTCCAGCCCGTTTCACGTTTCAAATTTCTCCCGGCACCACCGAGATTATCAAGGGGGACGATGTTTCCGTCGTCGTAAAAATCGTTCCGGTGGGCGAAGTACCGATTCCGCGGGAGCCGTTGTCACTCTACTGGAGGCCCGAGAATCAGGATGAGTTTGAAGCTGTCCGGGTCCCGGACGATTCCGCGGGAGAATTCAAGGCCCGGTTGTCATCGCTCCGCGCGACAACAGATTACTACGCCGAATTCGCCGGCCTGCAAAGCGAACGATTTCGCGTCACAGTCTTCGACCGGCCTTTGATTCGATCGTTCCGCGTGCAGCTGGATTTTCCTCCATACACACGTCAGCCCGCAAGAATCCAGGATGAATTCGTCGGTGACATAGCTGCGATCGCGGGAACGCGTGTTCGTCTCACGGGAACGGCAAACAAGGATCTCGCCGGTGGTCTTCTGGTGTTTCGTGGCGGACCAAAGGTCCCGATGGATACTCGCGGAAATCAATTCGCCGGCCGATTTTCCCTCAGCACAGATTCTGAATACGCCTTTGAACTCACCGATGAGGAAGGGTTGGGCTCCGCCGATCCGGTCTATTATAAGATCACCGTCGCTCCCGACGAGCACCCTGTTGTCTCAATCCTCGAACCGGGCCGCAACGTTGACGTCGCCGGAACGAGCTCTCTTCCCCTTCTGATCAGCCTTCGCGATGATTTCGGGTTCTCCAGGCTTCGCCTCGGATACCGCCTCATTCACTCCCGCTATGAGCAGCCCGGTGTGACATACCAATTCCAGGAAATCCCAATCGATGCAGGCATCGCAACACAGGCGGAAGTTTCCTTCTCGTGGGATTTCTCCTCGTTGAAGCTCGTCCCTGAAGATGTTGTGGAGTATTTCGCCGAGGTGTTCGACAATGACGCCATTAAGGGCCCCAAGGGGGCACGCAGCCAGGTGTTTCTTCTGAGGCTCCCATCGTTGGAGGAGGTCTTTGCCGACCTGGACAAAGGACACGAAGAAACTCTGGAGAATCTGCGAAAGACCGCCCAGGAGTCAAAGGAACTCAAAAAAGTCATTGAGTCTATTCAACAGAACTTCAAAAAGAACAAGGATATCGACTGGCAACAACAGAAGAAGATGGAGGAAACCGCAAAGAAATATGAGGAGCTTCAGAGGAAGCTCGAGGATGTCCAGAAACAGCTCGAAGCAATGACGGAGCAGATGCAGGAGCAGAGCGTCTTATCTCCCGAGACGATGGAGAAATATCTTGAACTGCAGCAGCTTTTCGAACAACTGAATTCAGCCGAACTGCAGAAGGCCATGAACCAGCTTCAACAGGCCATGCAGACGCTCAACAAGGAACAACTCCGGCAGGCCCTTCAGCAGCTCACATTTTCGGAGGAACGGTTCAGACAAAGTATCGAGCGAACACTTGATCTTCTCAAGAGGATTCAGATCGAGCAAAAGCTGGATGAGGCCAGAAAAAGAGCTGAAGAGCTTCTCAAGACTCAACAGGAGCTCTCCCGGGAAGAAGGTGATTCCTTGAGGCGGGCAGACAGGCAGGGCGAGGTTCAGAAACAATTGGATCAGTTGAAGCAATCTGCTCAGGATGTCCAAAACAGGATGGAGGAGTTCTTCACGGAGATGCCTGAAGAGGAACTTCAATCGGCCATTGACCGGCTGGACAGCGCACGCGCGGATGAGTCGATTCGTCAGGCTCAAAGCAGCCTTCGTTCCGGAAAACCGGACCAGACAAGGAAATCGCAGGCGGCTGTTCAACAGGCGCTCCAGCAATTCAGCGCGGACCTTTCGAAGATCCAAATGCAGATGCTTCAGGAACAACAGCAATACATCATGAACGAACTGCGCAGGGCGACAAAGAATCTGCTGGAATTGTCGACGCGGGAAGAACAATTAAAAGACCAGGCCAGATCCGCTCCCCAAAATTCTCCACAATTGCGCCAAAATGCCCAGGATCAGATGAGGGTTCTGCAGGACCTTCAGAATCTCGTTACGTCGCTACAGGGACTTTCTCAGCGTTCTTTTGCCGTAACGCCTGAAATGGGAAA
>CAZRPU010000073.1:0-8745 GCA_964602055.1 uncultured Ignavibacteriaceae bacterium | reverse complement strand
AGCCACGATCATCGTCGGTGCGGTTGCCCTCATTACGACATTCAACATGAGGCAAAAGCCGGCGTCACAAGAGACGTAGATCATGCTTCTTGACGATTACTTCCCCAAGTGGGATTTCAGTGAAACGCATTCTGTCGCCATCAGAGGGGAACGGGATGAAATCCTCCGCGTGATCAAGACGCTTCCGGCAGAGAGCCTTCCGCTCGTCAATGTGCTCATGAAAATCCGGACGCTGCCGAGTTTGTTTCGTTCGGCAAACTGGTACAAGCCAGAGCCGGGAAAGCCGGTGATCGAGCAAATAACCGGGAGCGGATTCATTCTGCTTGGAGAGACGAGCGACGAAATTCTCCTGGGCATCATTGGAAAGTTCTGGCGTCCTGCGGCGGGAATTTGTCTTCAATATGATGGTCCCGGGGGATTCAGGGAATTTCATGAACCGGGGTGGGCGAAAGCCGGGTGGAATTTCCATGTTGCTGGAGAGAAAGGTCGTGCGGTTCTCACGACGCAAACCCGCATTCTGGCAACTGATGCAAAAGCCCGGAGATTGTTCCGGTTCTATTGGGCGATGGTTCGGCCGGGGAGCGGACTTATCCGAAGCGCTCTCCTGCGAAAGGTCAAACAGAAAGTGGAGGCACTTCATTGAACCGAAGAGTAAAGATATGCTGTATTCAGGACATTCAAGAGGCGCGGCTGGCGATCCGGCACGGAGCCTCGGCCCTGGGCCTTGTTTCGGCGATGCCGAGCGGGCCGGGGCCCATTTCCGAGGATCGTATTGCTGAAATTGCGGCCGTTGTACCCCCCGGGGTCGCCACGTTTCTTCTCACGAGCCTCCAGGATGCGTCTTCCATCATCGATCAGCAGCGGAGGCTGCGGACGAACACGCTCCAGCTGGTGGATGCCGTGACGTTGGAAACACTGAAAGAGCTTCGCAGCGAGCTTCCGGGCATAGGGCTTGTGCAAGTCATCCATGTACGCGGCCCGGAGTCGGTTGAAGAAGCGATCGCTGTCGGTCCATATATTGATGCTATTCTTCTCGATTCGGGAAATCCCTCCGCCGCGGTAAAAATCTTGGGCGGCACCGGGAAAACGCACGATTGGGCATTGAGCAAAGAGATTGTCGAACGATGCGGGAAGCCGGTTTTTCTTGCGGGGGGATTGAAGGCGGAAAACGTTGCAGAAGCCATCAGGCTTGTTCGCCCGTTTGCCGTCGACATTTGCAGCGGTGTCAGGACGGACGGATTGCTGGATGAGGGAGAGCTTGTTCCATTCATGAATGCGGTCCGGGCGGCAGTGTGACGGCGCTGTCAGGAATGCAACTCTTCCCTTGAATCCATAGACCTTTTTCTTATCTTTGAACGATGCGCCTGCGATTTCTTCTCTTCGTCCTTATTCTCGCTTCACGCCCAGCGAATGCCCAATCCCTCTCAGTTTCTCTGCCGTTGCATGATTGGGGATTGACCGATATTCGATCGATTGTTCTCGCCCAGTTTTCCATCATTCACACCTCCGCCGGCGATCGTCTGGAGGCCCGTGCGTTGTACGACGCATCCGTTTTCCCTTCGGTTTCACGGGGCACATTCACAACTGTCGCCGACTTCACCGGCGGTTTTGTCAATCGTCTCGGCGGATCCTACGCCGCATACGGGGGCAACAACGGCATCGCCGACGCGCGCCACATCATCACAGCGGACCGTCGTCATGCGCTTGCCGTAACCTACGACCGACGGGCCGGCGGGTTTGCGGGCATCTGGATGCATTTGTTCAACTCCGCATCACCGCGCAGGGTCCGCGAGTATTTTGATGCCACGAAGTTTTCCACCCTTGCGGTTACCATTCGCGGAAACCAGGGAAACGAGAAGGTCATCCTGAAGGTAGCCGATGAGGAATGGCTTGCCAAGGAAGATGCTTTGCCTCTTGGCGATATCGGCCGTTATGTTCCCGGAGGCGCCATCAAAACGACCTGGAGCACGGCATACATTCCTTTGAAGGACCTTCCGCCACGGATCAATCCGCGCAGGCTCGCGACTCTTGTGTTCGACTCCTTTGCCCCATCTGCCGGTTCGTTCGAGCTTTCTGCCATCGCTTTTCTTTCAGATTCCGGCCCGCTTCCTGAGGCCGCAAAAGCTGAAAGTTCCAAGTCCCGCCCTCTTCAGAAAGCACTCTGGGTTTGGGAGACCAAATCACTCTTTCAGAAAAACCAGCGGGAGCGGCTTCTCTCTCTCATAAAGAGGGAAAAATTCGACAATGTGTTCCTCGGCCTTCCCTATGATTCCGTCACCTCTCGGCGCAAGAACGGCCTTACGCTCGATCCTGCCACCCTCGGTCCCATTATCCTTGCCCTTAATGCTGCGGGGGTGAGAGTACATGCTCTTACGGGAGACAAGGATTTCATCCTGCCCGAGAATCGGTCGTTTGTCCGAAACTCCCTGCAGAACATCGTTGAGTACAACAGGAGTGCACCTCCGGGTGAGCAGTTCTTCGGCATTCATCTCGACGTCGAGCCATATTTGTTCCAGGGCTTCGGGAGTCCGAAACAGCGGTGGTATGTTCAGAATTTTCTTGAGACTCTCGATGAATGCGTGCGCGTCGCAAAAAGCGGAAACATGCAGATCGGGGCTGACATACCTCCCTGGTTCGACAGTCCCAACGAGCTGACGCATGTCCCGATGATTGCCGTACTAAACGGAGTTTCCAAACCTTTGTATCAGCATATCATTGACATGATGGACAACGTTGCCCTGATGGATTACCGCACACAGGCCGGCGGCGAAAACGGCATTGTCCTGTTTGTCACCCAGGAGCTCGAATACGCCGAACAAGCGGGGAAACAGGTTTTTGTGGGATTGGAAACCGCGCCTCTTCCCGACGAGACGATTCTGACGTTCAAGCAGCCGCTCGAGATGGGAATCCCTAAGCTCATGGGGGAAAACCGTTTCATGATCGTGACACAGAAAGAGAAGCGCATGACAGCATCGCTGATAGAATCCCGGGGGGAACTGGCGAAAATGCTGCATGATCACTCTTTGACCGAGCAGGAGATATTCTCCTGGCCGGTGGATCGGGCCACGCTCGTTGAAGGGACCGTGTCGTCGTTTGCGAACCTTGATGCAGCACATCTTATGGCTGCGATGAACGAAGCGGAGCCTACGCTCCGGAGATATCGCTCTTTTGCCGGTTTTGCCATCCACTATTATAAGAGCTATGATGAGTTGTTGAAGAAGTGAGGGTTAAGGGTTCAGGTTCAAGGTTCAAGGTTCAGGGTTCAGGGTTCAAGGTTCAAGGTTCAAGGTTCAGGGTTCAGGTTTCAAGGTTCAGGGTTCAGGGTTCAGGGTTGCGGACTAGCCTTTTGTCTTAGAAATGATAGTTTATTACTAGAGACGGTAAGCGGTGGAGAAGTTTTTCTGACGAACATTCATCAAACAGGAAGGGAATAATGAAAATAGCAAAAAACGCTGTTGTGACTATTGAATATACGCTGACAGACCAAAAAGGCCGGATCCTGGACAGTTCGAAGGGACACGCGCCACTATCGTACATACAGGGTCACGGGAATATCATTTCCGGATTAGAAAACTCCCTCGAAGGAAAGATAAAAGGAGAGCAGTTCAAGGTCTCGGTACCTCCCAAGGAGGCGTATGGGGAACGAATTGAGGGGAAGGAAATGAAGCTCCCTCGTTCGCAATTTGAAGGAATTGACGAGCTGGAAGTAGGGATGCAATTTCACGCCAAAGGGAAATCGGGTTCACAGGTTGTGACTGTTACCGCCATCGAGGGGGATTCGGTACTGGTCGACACGAACCACCCCCTTTCCGGCATGACGTTGAATTTCGACGTCTCCGTTGTTGACGTCCGCGCAGCCACCACGGAAGAACTCGAGCATGGCCATGTGCACGGGCCCGGAGGGCATCATTGATCGGTTAACCGGTTCACTGATTCATCAGATGATAGGTCCCGGTTGACGGGGGGGAATATTTCTACATCTGTGTCAAGTTTTCGGTGGAGTTGCGGCGGTTCACTTTGTATGTTGGGACCGCACAATTCAACCAATTCTTTTCAGGTGAATCCATGACAATTCTTCCTTCTCCCGTAGAAATGGAAAAGGCGTATCTGACCAGAGACGCTTCGTATGACGGCATTTTTTTCCTGGCTGTCCGTTCGACGGGAATTTTTTGCCGTCCCTCATGTCCCGCGCGGAAGCCGGATCCGCGCAACGTGCAATATTTCCAGACGCCCAAAGAGGCCATCTTTGCCGGATACAGGCCGTGCAAGCGGTGTCATCCCATGGGGCAGTCCGCGAGTCCGCAATGGGCACGGGAGCTTCTCGCCAAGGTGGAGAGCAATCCCACCGCGCGTTATTCTGATGCCTCTCTTCGATCGCTAGGGATTGACCCCGCGCGGGCGAGGAGGTTTTTCCAGAAAACATACGGAATGACATTTCAGGCATATTGCCGCGGCAGGAGGCTCGGTACGGCGCTCGAGCAAATCCGGCAGGGAGTTGATCTGGATGACGTTGCTTTGGGATACGGTTACGAATCGCACAGCGGTTTTCGCGATGCCTTTTCGAAGACATTCGGAAAGTCCCCGGGCAAGAGCCGGAGCATTGATTCACTGGTGACAACCTGGATCGAGAGTCCATTGGGTCCTCTTGTCGCCGGGGCGACATCCGAGGGAGTGTGTCTCCTGGAATTCACCGACAGGAGGATGCTCGACGGCCAGTTTGCCATGCTGCGCCGGCATTTTTCATGTCCGATTGTTCCCGGTGAAAACGAACATCTGAAGCGGCTCAAGGGTGAACTGGAGGAGTACTTCGCGGGTACACGCAAGAAGTTCACGGTTCCCCTCATTTTTCCCGGAACGGATTTTCAGCAGAGGGTCTGGAAACAACTTCAGCTCATTCCGTACGGTGAGACTGTTTCCTATGAAGACATTGCGCAGCGGATCGGTTCACCGAAGTCACACAGAGCGGTGGGACATGCCAACGGGTTGAATCGGATTGCGATTGTCATTCCATGTCATCGCGTTGTCAACAAGGGCGGCAAGCTCGGCGGTTACGGCGGAGGGGTTTGGCGTAAGCAGAAGCTGTTAGACCTGGAGAGAGGGGTATGATTGCGGAATTATGAATTTGTAAATGCTGAATGGGGAATTGTCAATAGCTCTTTCTCTTTTATCTAGTCTTTGGTTTCCAATCGGGGGTTTTGTTCGACAAGTTTTCCGCTTTCTCCCTCCGACAATCGCAGCGATCCCTGTTGAATTCTGAAGTCCAGGGGGCTCTCCACCGGCAGTTCCGGTTTTTTCACAATATGCGTATAGATCATCGTCGTGCGGACGTCGCTGTGTCCCAGCAATTGCTGCACGACGCGGATATTGTATCCATTTTCGAGCATATGCGTTGCGAACGAGTGTCTGAAGGTGTGGGGGCTTCCTCTTTTTGCGATACTGGCTTCCTTCAGAGCTTTTTTCACGCTTTCCTGGATTTTAGCTTCCGGAAAGTGATGGCGGGAGATCCGTCTTGACCGCGGATCCGTGGAGAGTTCCATTGCCGGAAACAGGTATTGCCAAGACCATTCGAATGCTGCTTTTGAGTTTTTCCTTTCAAGCGCCGGCGGGAGATAGACATCGCCGAATCCGAGTTCAAGGTCTCGTGCATGCAGGTGTTTGACCCAGGCGACGTGGTTTCGCAAGGGTTCCTTCAGGCGTTGCGGGAGGAGTGTAACCCTGTCCTTGTCCCCTTTTCCGCTTCTGACGAAGATCTGGTTTCGGTCGAAGTCGACGTCCTGGATACGGAGTCTGAGACATTCCATCAGACGTAATCCGGCTCCATAGAGAATGCCTGCCACCAGTTGAGGGGTATCCTTCATCATGCTCAGGATCATCAGTACTTCGTTTTGAGAAAAGACGGTTGGGAGTCGTTTCGGGCGTTTCGCTCGTTCGATTTCCTTCAAAGAGCCGACAGGTTTATTCAGGACCTGATTATAGAGAAACATGACGGCATTGAGGGCGAGGTTTTGGGTTGAGGCTGAGACGTCGCGATCAGTAGCGAGGTGTGAGAGGTATGCCCGGATTTCGGGGGCATTCATTGTTTCCGGATTGCGCTTGTTGTGGAAATAGATGAACTGTTTAATAAAATAGATATAGACATCTTCCGTGCGGCGGCTCATGTGTTTGAGTCGGATTGTTTCCCTTACCCGCTCGATCAGCTTAGGCATTTTACCCCCCATTAATGTGACGAAATGAGTACTAAGTTAGGAATGATTGCGATGAGGCCCCCCAAGGGCAGGTATTGACTTTCGACCACGCAATATACAAATTAGCAGCAAACCCACAAGGGGGGGCCCTTCAATTCATTTTCACACATCCTCCCCTCTCCAATATCAAAGCTTTAGGTTAACTGGCGGCAACTTCAAAGGAGGGCAACATGAAACTAATCGTACTTGCTTTGATCTTTGCAGTTGCTTCCCTCTCATCTCAAACGCTCATTGGGATTCACTCCGGAATGAGTTTTCGGGGGAACGACTATAACCGATTCACGGAATTTTCCCCAACTTCATGGAATGATGGCCTCACCTTCGGTGCCCTCGTCGATCGGGAGATTGCAACCAATATCTCGGTTCGAGCCGCATTTGAATACAACCACTACACTTTTCGTTCCTTTGACAACCAAGGCTGGCCACCCAACACCTATGTCGGTTCTTCGCGTGGCGACAACGCTCATTGTTATCGTGTAACGATAGAGGGTTCATATACTCTCCACCTATCGCCCTATTTGTCACCAATTTTTGTTACCGGCGTTGGCTACGCGGAAGAGCGCAATGGTGCTATCTGGTACAGCCTGGTTAATACTATTGATGGTACTGAGACCGCATACCACATTCCGAAGAGGTTCAAGCCATTTCCTTTCCATTCCCTCGGTGTCGGCATACAGAGTTTCGTGAGCCCCAGATTTGGAATCGAAATCATGGCCAGGAATGTGACCAATTATGCAACGAGATTTCATCAAGCAGTCAACTTGGTTTTTCTGTACCGGCTTGAATAGTTGCCGCCAGTTAACCGGTCGCTAAGCCCGACGGTGCCCCGCGCTGAGTTTTTTGTAAAATGAGAGGTTAAGAAGGATCAATGCTAGACTCAGACTATCAAGAAACAACTTACAGCAAAAACTCAAACTCAACCTCGGTGCAAAACGGGCACCGCGGGCTAGCTCCCAACCGTTAGCCCGCAGGCAACGCGCATGAAGAGTAAACCTTTCCTATTTCTACTTGTGCTGACGCTTCTCTCAAACGCAGAGGCCCAGGTCCTGTGTGTTTCCGACAAGCCATTCTATTACCCCGAAATATGGAACCGCGCGGGTCTTGAACCAACCATTGTCGTCCATTTTGACGTGATCGGGTTTTCCGCTCAGAACATCACTTTTGAGGGAGAGCCTGGCGAATCATTTAGGCAATCTGTCACTGAGAATCTGAAGCAGCTGATTTATCTGAAGGACACGACCAATTTCAAGCTCACAATCCAATATCTACGTCGCCCAACGATCTCTCTCAGCAGAGGCTATGCTGAATTGGTCACTCCCAATGAACTCCATGTTGTTGCGCGAAAGAGTGTTGTTCAGAAAACAGTCAATGGTCCTCAGAAGATTGACCCAACACTCGACACGGCCGTTGTTCACAGTTTAGTCGAATACAAATCAGGTCCTGCACGTCCGTCAGATATTCTGGTACGGCGATTGTTTGTCGGTGACAGAGATTCAACCTTGATCGTGAGGAACAATTATCCTGATTTAGAAGAAGATATCCTCTCCAGAGCACGCTCGTACTCAAAGGATCGCTTTCTTGGCTTTGCGCCGAATGCTCGCGTTTTCCTCGTCCGGTTTCGCGTGCGCCGCATCGTCGAAGAATGTGATTGTAAGGCTGTCTTTTGAATGTTGCCTGCGGGCTAACCGGTCGCTAAACCTGACTCCGCCCCGCGCTGAGTTTTTTGTAAGGAGAAGGTACATTTTAAGTCCAATGCTAAACGATTCTGAGGTTTCATTAACCAACAGCAAAAACGTAACGGCAACCGCAGTCCAAAACGGGCGTCGCAGGTTAGCTCCCAACCGTTAGGGCGGCAATCTGATGAAATGTCTTTCCTCTATTTTGCTAGTATTCCTTGCTATTCCCCGTTTCCTTCTTGGTCAAGATGTGCCTTCACCAGTTAAGACATATGGTGAATCTCGCGCAAAGTACATTCAGGACAATCTCGGCGATGAGTTTCTTAACCAGAGAGTGGAGTTCTTTGAGATCGATTTTGACCTTGATGGCTTAGATGACATTGCCGTCTCAGAAGATAATCTCTTAGGTAATGCTGGCGGGCCTTACAACATCTATTTGAAACAAATCGACAGCAGCTATCGCTCAGTTGGTTGGTTTGATTGTAACGAGACCATTCGAGTCAAACGACTGAAGCCCGGCGTTACTAGTATTTTTGTCATCAACCACTTAGGTGCAGATGGTTTCGACCTCATTGTCAGTACGTTCAACGGCAAGAGCTTCAGTGAAGTGAAAAAGTACTCGTTTCCCTACAGTGAAAATCCTGATAGTCTTGCAGCCTCAATTACAGGATCAGAAGATACGATGACTAGGGTCAAAAGATCTAATGGGTTTCCATTAAGACAATTTGCCAAGAAATAATATTGCCGCCCTAACCGGTCGCTAAGCCCGACGGTGCCCCGCGCTGAGTTTTTTGTAATATGAGAGGTTAGGAAGGATCAATGCT
>CAZRPU010000072.1:0-8826 GCA_964602055.1 uncultured Ignavibacteriaceae bacterium | reverse complement strand
TCTATGAGTGTCCCATCTTTTCGGAAATGAACTGTTTCGAAATTGTTCGATGACCCTTCCTGGAGAAGACGACGAATATGTTCTTCCCCCCTCTTCACATCTTTCGTCAGTTCCTTGAAGCTCTTTCCGATGAATTCATCTTTTCCAAGACCATAGAGCTCACATGCTTTCCTATTAACTTCGAGCACAGTTTCCGATCCGGACTCAAGGATCACGATTGCATCATTGGCCTGGTCAAAGAGGTTTCGATATTCTGACTCTGATTGTTGCAGATCCTCCATGATATTCATCGCTGCGACCCGGGATCGGGCCAAATCCTCAACCGCTTTTCTCAGAGTTTCGGTCCGCTCAGCAACTTGAGACTCCAGAGTGCGATGGGCAATCTGCAGCTCTTGTTCCTTCTGTTTGAGCTCGCTGATATCCGCCGTAACAATGCAGACATCGCCGAACATCTGTTTGGGCAACAAGCTGAAGGCGCAGCGAAGATGCAGGGGATTTCCTCCTCTACGAACTCCAATTAATTCTCCGCTGCTCCTTCCTTTCAATCCTGCCTGGAGCAGCGAATCGAAGTGCTCTCGTTCTGAATCCGCAAAAAATTGTTTGAACGGCAACCCCACCACCTCCTCAAACGAGAAGGAAAGTAATTCCCCGAACCGTTGATTGCAGTACAAAACTATACCGTCTGCTGTGATGGTTACCGCGCCTTCGTTCATCTGTTCAACAATTACCCGGTAGGGAGTTTCCGATGAATTCAGGGAAAAAACCCTCTCGCCTTCGCTCCCCGAAACCACGATGGCATCCACCTCACCATTGTGAATAGCGTTGATCGCCTCTTCTTTTTCCGCCAGAAGTGACCGGAGCTCCTCGTTTTCCGCAAGAAGTTGTCTCATCGATGGTGATCGTTTTGTCATGAACGGGATTCTCCTGATTCTGCCCGGTTATTTCTTTGACATTTCGCGAAGGTCGAGCCCGACGAGAAGGCGTTTGGTGTTTGACATGTCCCCAATGATCCGTCGAAGCGGCAGGGGGAGTTTCTTGATCAATGTCGGGGCGGCAATGATTTGTTCCCCTTTGGCAAGGTTTGGCCGCTGATACAAATCCACGACTTCCAGATCATATCGCCCTCGAAGATGTTCGTCGCAGATCTTTTTCACGTTTTGAATCGCCTTTATTGACTGAGGTGACAAGCCGGTAACATAGAGTCGGAGCAAGTACCGTTGCTTCTTTCCTTTTTCGGCAGTCTCAGCCATCGCCTTGACGCTGGTTCCCTCTGGTCTTCGCTTTTCCATTTCAGATCTCCTTTTCAACGACTTCAGTCTTTTGGAAGCAGATCCAGACCGACAAGAACACGTGCTTTGTCAGAAAGATCGCCGATGATTTTCCTCACAGGGACAGGCAATTTCCGCACCAATGTGGGAACGGCGAGGATTTGGTCGTCGCGACTGAGTTGCGGATTCTTGAGCAAATCAATGACTTCGATCTCATACTTCCCGTGAAGCTGTTCTTCACAGATAATCTTCAGATTCTCAAATGCGGTAATTGCTTTGCGTGTCTGCCCTGCGATATAGAGGCGAAGGACCCATTGGTCTTCGTCGCTCTTGGGGTTCACTTGCTTCCGCCGTTGTGTTGGTCTTGCGACTTTGACGCCCATAATTCAATTCCCTTTCCGTCTTTTCTTATCTGCTTTGGTCACTGCTTCGGCCTTCCGGCTTTTTGCCATATCGAGGCGGTCTTCTTGTATTTGTTCGAGCTTCGCTTTTTCGATTCCGATGGTCCGCTGAGCGTCAACCTCTTCGGCCTCAAACTCAGCCCTCATTGTTGCAATCTGGGCTTCGAGCGCCTTACGCTTTCGATCCAGGACAATCTGTCTGTGTTGAATTTCCTGTTTTTGAACAAGGTGCTCCGCCCGTTCTTTTGCTTCCTGGGAGAGACGAGCTGAACCAGTGAGGACACCTTCTGGGCCAACGTAGACATTGAAAAGCTCGATCCCATGATCAGTCAGCCTGAATTCGCGGACCTGGTTGGAATGAGACATACCACGTGATTTGAGGATGTATAATCCCCGATTCCGCTCTCCTCCGAACTCAATGTCGCGAAGGAGCAACCAGGTATCTATCAACGAAGAAATATTGACGTCAGAATGCTCCAGAAACTCCGAGGCACGTGTCAGGCTTGTCAGCAGCGTTGTCGTCCCCTGCATTTTCAGAAAATCAACCAGCCGGATCAGCATCGTCTTGACTTCAACCTCGTCTCCAATCATGTACGCATTGATCGGATCGAAAACGACAACATCCGGCTTGAAATCACCGAAGACCTTTCTGGTCACTGTGAGATGGTTCTCCAGGCCATGCAACGTCGGACGGGAGACATGGAATTGAAGCAATTTCTTCTTGATCCACGGTTCGAGATTAATACCGATGGAGCGCATGTTGCGAATGATCTGTGCTTCCGATTCCTCAAACGCAAAGTAGAGCGCCCGTTCCCCGCGCTTGCAAGCGGCTTCGACAAAATGCGACGAAAGACTTGTCTTGCCGGTCCCGGCGGTTCCTGAAATCAGAATCGAGCTCCCCCGAAAATAGCCCTTACCGGAAAGCATCGAGTCGAGCGCGGGAACTCCCGTGGAAATCCTCTCTGCCGACACAGAATGAGCGAGTCCCACCGAAGTCACCGGTAAGATGGAGAATCCGTCTTCGTCGATGAGGAATGGGTACTCGTTCGTTCCATGCGTCGAACCGCGGTACTTCACAACCCGCATGCGGCGGATCGATCTCTGTGCATCGACGCGATGGTCAAGCAGAATAACGCAATCCGAAACATATTCTTCCAGACCCTGGCGTGTCAGTGTACCTTCACCGCGTTCACCGGTGACAATAGCTGTCACTCCTTTTTCCTTGAGCCAGCGGAAAAGACGCCGAAGCTCGGCCCGGAGAATGAGGGGATTCGGGAGACCGGCAAACAATGACTCGATTGTATCCAGAACAACTCTCTTGGCTCCGATGGTATCAATGGCGTGATTGAGACGAATAAAGAGTCCTTCGAGGTCATATTCTCCGGTCTCTTCAATCTCGCTCCGCTCAATGTGAACGTAATCGAGAAGGAGCTTCTTCCTGGCGACCAGATCGTTTAAATCGAATCCTAAGGACCCCATGTTGGCGGCGAGGTCTTTTTCGGTTTCCTCAAAGGCCATAAAGACCCCGGGTTCTTTGAACTCGGTCGCGCCACGAACAAGAAATTCCATGGCGAGAAGGGTCTTTCCGCATCCGGCGCTGCCGCAGATAAGCGTGGGCCTTCCACTGGGCAAACCACCATCTGTAATTTCATCAAGCCCCCGAATCCCGGTCAGGGACTTCGGAAGCAACCTTCGCTCGTCGAATTGTGGGTCGGACTTCATATGCTTATCCTCGGGCTTTGAAATCGTTGGAATCGGAGTCTTGCGTGAAGCCAGTATCGCTCCCTCCTTCTAAGAACTTCAAATCATACGGTGGTTTAGAGCCGAGCCGGATCGAAAGCTCATTCACTTGCTTCTTGAGATCCACCATGTGCAGTTCTCTGCCGACAGCAAGACGGTTGAAACGTTCAATCTCTTCCGTCTTTTCCCTCATAGAATCTTCCCATTCCTTACGCTGCGTGAAATCACGCGCGATCCCTTCGATCGCCACAACTTCCCCATCCTGATCGAGAATTGGAACGTTCCGCTGCTCGGTCCATATCACTTTTCCATCTTTGCGAATCCAGCGAAGAACAAGAGGCTCCTTGAAGCTGTTCGAGGAACCAAATATCGCATCAAGCAGAGATCGATCTTCCTGGTAGACCAATTTCATCGCCAGGTCCGGGTCGGCGTAATGCTCTTCGGGCGTGTACCCCGTAATCACGGTTGCCGAAGGACTTACATACTCGAAGCCGCGGTCTGGCTTCAACCTGTACCGGTAGATGATGTCCTGCGCATTCTCGGCCAGGCGCCGGAATCGTTCTTCGCTCACCATCAGGGCCTTTTCGGCGTTCCTTCGCTCCGTTTTATCCACGAGAGATCCAACCATCGCGACGGTTTTTCCATTCTGTACCACCGGACTCTCTCTGGCCTCGACCCAAATAATTCTCCCGTCTTGTCTCCTCATCTCGAGTTCATACGGAGGCTGTCGCACTCCGGTCTCCATGGCTCTGTCGGTTGCCTGAATGCCGATCTCGTTTACAGGATTGTCTGTGAGAAAGTCCGTCCATCGGATCATTGCTTCCTCTGGCTCATATCCCAGCAATGATTTCACCTGTGGACTGACAAAGGTGAGAACATGATCAGCTGTATGAGAATAGAACATGTTCGTGCTGTGGTCAATGATGTTGCGAAGTTTCTCCTCGTTTTCCTTCAGATGGTCAATAGCGTGTTTTCGTTCGCGGCGTATCTCGGCTGCTTTCAATTCCCGTTCGATGGCAGGGAGTAGCCGCTTCAAATTTCCTTTAAGAACATAATCGTTAGCGCCTGCCTGCATTGCCTCAACGGCAACGTCTTCTCCGATGGTACCAGAGACGAAAATGAACGGAATATCGATTTCGAGCTGTTTCAGGACCTCGAGGGCTTGTTTCCCGTTGAAATGGGGCATTGTAAAATCGCACAAAATGACATCCCATTCCCGCGACTTCAGTGTTCGAATATATCCCTCACGCTCGCTGACAATCGCGTGTGAAAACGAGTAGCCTCCACGCTTGAGGAATCGAATCAGAAGTTCCGCGTCGTCAGCGGAATCCTCCACGATAAGAATGCTGATCTTTTTCTCTTGTGTCATTGTCAATCACCTGGAGGTGGTTCATTCAGGACAAGCCAATAGAGGCCGAGTTGATGGATTGCCATGGCAAACTGCTCAAAATCAATCGGTTTCCTGATGAAACTATTTGCTCCAAGCTGATAACCGCTGACAAGATCCTGATCTTCCTTCGAGGATGTCAGAATGACCACGGGGAGAAGTTGAGTCTTCACGTCGGCCCTCATCTTGCGCAGAACCTCGAGTCCGTCGATACGAGGAAGCTTCAGATCCAGAAGCACCACAGACGGTTTTGGTCCCGGTTCTGCGACATCGGACCCGAAAAGATAATCAAGGGCTTCCTTGCCGTCGTTTACCACATGGATGCGGTTCATGATGTTGCTCTTCTTGAAGGCGCGAAGAGTCAATTCAACATCATCCGGATTATCTTCCACCAGCAGGATGGTTTTGTCCTTCATGATTCTTATCCTCCAGTCGATAATGTGAAGTAAAATGTGGCACCGCGTTCGACCTCCCCCTTTGCCCACACGGTTCCTTTATGGCGGTTGATAATTCTCTGAACGGTGGCAAGTCCGATTCCCGTCCCAGGAAATTCTTCCGGCGTGTGGAGCCTTTGAAACGGCCCAAACAGGCGGCTGGAGTACTCCATGTCAAACCCGGCTCCGTCATCGCGCACGTAAAACACGGTTCTTTCCTGTTCGGTGAGGGTTCCTACTTCAATCAGGGCGGCCTCATGCTTCGATGTGAATTTCCAGGCGTTTCCAATGAAATTCTCCAGAAGAATGCGCATCAGCTGGGGATCTGCCTGAACCTCCATTCCGGGCTGGATACGGAAGGATACCCTTCGATTCGGTTCCTGCTGGGCATATTCCGAAGTGATAACCTCAGCAAGACTCGACAGGCTCACGGATTGGATCGTCATCTCGCTTCTCGAGATCTTCGAAAGACCGAGGAGGTCGTCTATGAGCTGGGCCATCCGCTGCGCAGCCGCGCGAACCCTCTGAAGATCCTTTTTGCCGCTCTTCCCGAGTTTCGATGCGTACTCTTCTATCAGAGCCTTACTAAAGCCGTCGATACTCCTCAATGGTGTGCGGAGGTCGTGAGAAGCAGAATAGGCAAACGCTTCCAATTCCCGGTTTGCAGATTCCAGCTCAGCAGTCCGTTCCTTCACCCGGTCTTCAAGTTCGGCAGCATGACGCTTTATCTGGTCGTAGAGCCGCGAATTCTGGACGGCGATCGCCATCTGGTCGGCAGCGGTAGCGAGAAAATGAACCGCCTCGTCGTCGTAGGCTTCGGCTCTGGTGCTTGCTGCGGTGAGGACTCCTACCATTTCGTTCTGAATGACCAGAGGAAGCAGAACGCGGGAGCGGATTCCTTCCTTTCGAAGAACATCTGTTTCCGGCCAATTCCCCCTTTCTCCCAGGTATCCTTCGGAAAATGGGGCCCTCGTGCGGATCACTTCCTCCAGAACCGACCCCCGGACGTCTCTCCAGACGTTCGGACGGAATTGCGGCTTGTAGTTTGTCCATTGCCGGGCGATGGACCATTGTGTTCTTTCCTCATTGAACAGCAGAATGGAGCTCCTGTCGAGGGGCACAACCCGGCCGACCTCATGCACGAAGCGGTCCGAAACCTCGCGGATATCGAGGGTCGAGGAGATGATATGATCCAGATTATTGAGAATTTCGAGACGCTTGGAGTACTGGAGGATTTTCTCTTCTCCTGCTTTCTTCTCCGAAATATCCTGCACAACGGAAATGAAGTATTTTGGCTCTCCGGAGTCGTTTCGAACGAGAGAAACAGTGAGGTTGATCCAAACGATGGATCGGTCTTTCCTGTAGTACCTCTTTTCCATGGAATAGGTCTTTAGTGCCCCGCTGAGAACTTGAGTCACAAGAGCCAAATCCTTGTCGAGATCTTCCGGATGGGTGATGTCCTGGAACGTGAGGTTCATTAGTTCCCCGGAAGAATAGCCGAGAATATCGCAAAGGCGCTTGTTCACTCGAAGCCAATGTCCATCGATGCTCACGTGTGCCACGCCAACGGCTGCCTGGTCAAATGTGTTACGGAACCGCTCCTCGCTGTCGCGGATGGCTTGTTCGGCTTGGATCCTTGACGTAATATCCATAAGGCTGACAAGCACCAAGCCGGATTGACTGCCGCGAGGCGGAAAGGTCATCGTGAGGAGAACATGAATGAGATCACCGTCGACGGTGCGAAGAGACATTTCGGTACTGAAAAGCGTCTTTCCGCTGCTTAAGGCAATAAGTTCTGATTCAAAACCGGGAAGTGTGTCGGGTGTTGCAAAAACCGTCGAAAGAGAGGCAAGCATATCCTTCTTGGTCTGTGCCCTGAAGATTTCTAGCGTGGCTTTGTTTACGTCAAGAACCTTGGCTTTCCCGAGCGCCTCAGTAACGAACTCCGGGTGTGCCTTGAAATGGCCGGCGAAATCGGTGACGCCCTTGACGTGCAGAGCGTCAACCATTGAGATCACATCTGTCCAGTCTTCTTCCCATATAGAAACCGGCACAAACTCGAAAATGGAGCTGAAACGTTCTTCGCTTCGCCGAAGCGCTTCAACGGCTTCTCTCCGATCAGTAATATCCCGAGCTGCCGCATAAATCAAATCCCCCGAGGGATATGATTTCCACTCAAGCCAGCGGTACGATCCGTCCTTGCGTCTGTAACGATTGACAAAGTTGACGATCTCAATTCCCTTGCCGAGATGAGAAACCGCGTCAATTGTCGGTTGAACGTCGTCAGGATGAACAAAATCGAGGAAAGGCTGTCCCTCAAGTTCTTCTATCTTATACCCAAGTGTTGACTCCCATTCTCTGTTCAAACGACGAAACTTGCCGTCCATTCCCGCTATACAGAGCAAATCAAGGGTCAATGTGAAGTAGCGATCAAGCTCTTCAGACTTTTTCCGTAGCTGATCTTCTGCTGTCTTTCTCGGTGTAATGTCGTGGTCAGATCCCCTGTACCCGCGGAGAACGCCAGCTGAATCAAAGAATGGCACGGCGTTGGTTGACACCCAGATTGTTTGCCCATCTTTCGTGACAAGGCGGTTGGGGAGGTCAAAAAATGATTCGTGCCTGGCAAATCCCTCGAAAACGGACGTCTTGAAGTCCTCGCGTCCTTCGGAAGGGTGGAGGTCGTAGAAATGAAAAATGCCGTTTAATTCTTCGGGTCTGTAGCCAATAAGCCTTTCCGAAGCGGGGCTGACATACGAGTATTTTCCCGTTTCATCTACTTCCCAAATCATGGAGCTTTGTTCGCCGATCTGCCGAAAGCGCTCTTGTGCTTTGCGAAGCTCCATCTCTCGTTGAAGAGAATCCAGTCCGAATGAAATGTCGCCCGCAACTTCCTCTAAAAGTCTGATCTCTTCGCCTGTAAAGAAGTGAGGTTCGTCGGTGTGTACGCAAAACAGCCCTATGATTCTTCCTCCCAATCGCAACGGAAAAGAGGCAAACCCGCGGCAGCTCTTTTCGTGGACGCTTCGACAAAACGGGATCTTTTCGTGTTGTGTGGCAAAATCATTGCAGATGAACGATTCTCCTTTTCTGATCGATTCGGAAAATGAATCCATTTCGTCAAGAGAAAACGAGTCACCTGAAATTCCGGAATAGAATTCGGGATCCTGAGCGGCTCTTGCTGTCACCCTGATTGTGTCGCCGTCAAGTAGACCGATCCACGCCGCCCTGAAGTTGCCGAACTCGACGGCGATGGCGCAGACATCGCGATAGAGACTGTCGACAGTGCCGAGTCTGACGATACGCTGGTTCGTTTGACTCAGGACGGCATAAAGACGGTTGGCATTGAAAATACGCTGCTCATTCAGGTTCAGCGATCTTGCCATGAGCCATCCGGAAACACCAAAGAGCAGCAAAGTCGCCGAAACAAAGACCGCAAGGGCCGAATCCTGAGAAAGAAGCCCCGTGTGTACGCCGGTATCGACGGTCCATCCCATTCCCAACAGGATCATAGCACTGAACGGAAGCAACCTTCGGGTCATTTTTCCCCCCGGGAGAGGGCTGGTCAGATGGAACATGAATCCTTCTCGCGGTTGAAC
>CAZRPU010000071.1:0-8931 GCA_964602055.1 uncultured Ignavibacteriaceae bacterium | reverse complement strand
GCGGGAGTCGCTACTCCTTCCATCACACAGTACATGGCCTCGGTCAGCATCGGAAGCAGAATACGGTTCGAGACAAACCCGGGATAATCGTTGACTTCAACCGGAACTTTCTCCAGCCTCTCGCTCATCTCCTTTACGAGGGCAAAGGTTTCACTGGATGTCGAAAGTCCCCGAATGATTTCCACAAGCTTCATGATCGGCACGGGATTCATAAAGTGCATACCCACGACTTTGTCGGGACGTTTTGTCACTGAAGCGATTTCAGTGATGGAAATGGACGAAGTATTGGTGGCGAGGATCGCCCCGGGTTTTGACGACCGATCCAGAGTGCGGAAGATATCTTTTTTGATCGTATCGTTTTCGGTTGCTGCCTCAACGATGAGATCAGCATCCTGGCAGGCCTGTTCAAGATTCGTACTTGTTTTGATCCTTCCAAGAGTCTGCGTCTTTTGTTCTTCTGTGAGGGTATTTTTCTTTACCTGTCGGTCGAGATTGCCGGTGATTGTTTTCACGGCCCGATCGACAAGATCAGGTTTGATATCACACAGGATGACGGAAAACCCGTACTGAGCGAATGCATGGGCGATGCCGTTTCCCATGGTACCGGCCCCGACCACAGTGACGTTCTTCATTGATTGCGTGAGCATAGGATTCTTCAAGTTGTTCGTTCTTCAGGAGTGAAGCCGCTTACGGCCGTTCAACGATCATACCGCTTGCTTCGCCGCCTCCGATGCAAATGGCAGCCATTCCCCTTTTTTTCCCGTGTGTCTTCAGCGCGTGCATCAAAGTGACGAGAATGCGCGCACCGCTTGCCCCAATGGGGTGTCCCAACGCAACCGCGCCTCCATGAACATTGACCTTGGACGGATCAAGCCCGAGCATTTTGTTGACGGCCAGCGTAACGACCGCAAACGCTTCGTTGATTTCAAACAGATCAATATCCTCTTTGGTCAGCCCGGCTTTTTGAAGTGTCTTGGGGATGACATCTGCCGGAGCGGTCGTAAACCATTCCGGCTTTTTGGCAGCCGATGTGAACGAAACGATCTTCACAAGGGGCTTCACGCCAAGCGACTTCGCTTTTGCTGCCGACATGACCACAACTGCCGCGGCGCCATCGTTAATCTTCGAGGCATTTGCGGCGGTGACGGTTCCATCTTTCTGGAACGCAGGCTTCAGTTTCGGAATCTTGTCAAAGTTCGTCTTGAAGGGCTCCTCATCCGATTCCACCGTCGTGTCTTCCCCTCTTCCCTTGACAACAACAGGGAGAATTTCCTCTTTGAAGAATCCCGATTTCGTCGCTTCCTGAGCACGCTTGTAACTTGTTACGGCGAATTCATCCTGCGCATCGCGGGGCACAGCGCACTCCTTCGCGCAGAGCTCGGCCGCGCTTCCCATGTGGAAGTCGTTATAAACATCCCAGAGCCCGTCTTTGATCATGGAGTCCATCACCTGTCCATGGCCAAGCCTGTAACCGGTTCGTGCTTTTTCGAGCAGATAGGGCGTCTGAGACATGCTTTCCATTCCCCCTGCCACCACCACATCGGCATCGCCGAGCATCACCGCCTGTGCCCCCAGCATGACGGCTTTCAGCCCCGAGCCGCAAACCTTGTTGACGGTCATGCATTCGACGGAATCCGGCAAGCCCGCAAAGAGCGCTGCCTGCCGTGCCGGAGCCTGACCAACACCCGCCGTGAGCACATTCCCCATGATTACTTCCTGAATGTCTTTCTTTTCTAATCCCGCCCTCCGAACAGCCTCCGCAATGACGAGCGAACCGAGCTGGGGCGCCGCAAATGAACTGAGGCTTCCCATGAAGGCTCCTATGGGGGTCCTGCATCCGCTGACAATGACTGCATCGTTCATGATCGTGCCTGTGTTTAACTATTCATCGATTTCAGAAATTCCTTGTTGGATTTGGTTCCCCGCATTTTTTCCAACAGGAAGTCCATTGCCTCGATAGGACTGAGATCGCTGAGAAGCTTCCTCAAAATCCAGACGCGGTTGAGTTCTTCCGATTCCATGAGCATTTCTTCCTTGCGCGTGCCGGAGCGGTAGTCGATTGCTGGGAAAACGCGCCTGTCACTCAGCTTCCTGTCGAGGACTATTTCCATATTGCCCGTCCCCTTGAATTCTTCAAAAATAACTTCATCCATTCTGCTCCCCGTTTCCACCAAAGCGGTCGCAATGATTGTCAGGCTGCCTCCCTCTTCGATGTTGCGCGCGGCACCGAAGAAGCGCTTCGGCCTATGCAGGGCGTTCGCATCCACGCCTCCCGAAAGGATCTTGCCGCTATGAGGTACGACCGTATTGTGTGCGCGTGCAAGCCTTGTAATGCTGTCCAGCAGAACGACGACATCGTGCTTTGCTTCGACCAGTCTTTTGGCCTTTTCCAGGACCATGTCGGACACCTGGACGTGCCTCTCGGGCGGCTCGTCAAACGTCGAGCTGACAACCTCCGCGTTAACAGTCCTCTCCATGTCAGTCACTTCTTCCGGACGTTCATCGATGAGGAGGACGATCAATCTGATTTCAGGGTGGTTTCGTGTAATGCTGTTGGCGATTTTCTGCAAGAGGACGGTCTTGCCGGCCTTAGGGGGGGAGACGATCATTCCGCGTTGACCCTTGCCCACCGGTGCAAGAAGGTCAAGAATCCGCATCGAGTACTCGCCCGGGGCCGTTTCAAGTTTGATTCGGTCCTTGGGGTAGAGCGGAGTCAGGTTGTCAAAAAGGACCCTCTCGCGAATCACATCGGGATGATCGTCGTTCACCGCTTCGACGCGCAGAAGTGCAAAGAACCTTTCCCCTTCTTTCGGCGGGCGGACCTGGCCGCTGACACTGTCCCCTGTTCTCAGACCGAATTTCTTTATTTGCGAAGGAGACACGTAAATGTCGTCGGGGGAAGGAAGGTAATTGTAATCCACCGACCGGAGAAATCCATATCCGTCGGGAAGAACTTCAAGGACCCCTTTACTGAACGTCAGTCCGTCTTTTTCTGTCTGCGCCTCGAGGATTTTGAAGATCAGCTCCTGCTTGCGCATATCGCTGTAGCCGATGATGTTCATCTCTTTGGCGATGGTATTCAGTTCGGCTATTTTTTTGGACTTCAGTTCGGTGATGTCCATAGGCATGGCGTGAAAACCTTAGTATGGTGAGAGGGAGATGGCGTGAGCAAACACTTCCTGCAATGCGGAATAGATGAAATTCTCAGAAATGAAAGTTGATTCGGTTGGGAGTTCGTGAACTTATGAAGTGCGCTGGATGGAAAAACGAAATGGGGCACCCACTTCTGAAAGAGAATATACCCGATTACTGATTGATTGTCAAGTATTTTTTCCCCTCGAGAAATGCAAGTCCCTCGCCAACCACAAAGTGTGAACCTGTTACGAGAACCGTTCCCGTGATGCCTGCGCTCCGACGGGCAGCGGCGATCCCCTCCGCTACAGATGGCAGCGGCGTCACAGGAACACCGAAGCAACGGAATTCCTTGACCAGACTGGAAACGTCGCGCGACCGTTCGGTGGAAGGAGAAACGGCAAAAACCCGCGTTGTCATTGTTCGTAGTGCAGCAATCATGGAGCGGTAGTCCTTGTCCTTCATGACTCCGAACACGAGATGAACTCTGCGAATCCCCAGCCGCTCCAGTTCATGCTTGAGAACCTTCACCGCCGCGGGATTGTGGGCGACATCACAGAGTATTCTCGGCCGTTCCGAAACGATCGACAGTCGGGAGGAGAGACCCGATCGCCGCCGAACCTCCGCCAGTCCTGTTCGGACTGCATGCGATGGAATGTCGAGCTGCCCGGTTCGAACAAGTTCTGTGAGTGTCAGAAGAGCATTCTTCGCGTTCGACACCTGGTGCTCACCCGGGAGATCAAGCCGGAGTTTTTCCCAGCTCTGCCCAAGCGTTTCAGCATCAAAAACCGTCCCATGAATCGAACGCTCCCGAACTCGCACTTTGACCGACCCCGCCCTGCGTAACGGAGCCGACACGGTTTTGGCTTTTCGACGGATGACTTCAAAGGCACTGCGCGAAGTCACCCCTGTGATGCAGGGAATGTTCCTTTTGAGAATCCCCGCCTTTTCATACGCAATGCTGCCGATCGAGTTTCCCAGAATTTCCGTGTGCTCTCTGCTGATGGTCGTGATCACGGTCGCCATGGGCCGAACGACATTCGTCGCGTCCAGCCTTCCTCCAAGCCCGGTTTCGACGACGACGATGTCAACATCCTGATCTGCAAAATATCGGAAAGCCACTGCCGTGCATGCTTCAAAAAAAGTTATCGCGCGCTTCTCGACAAACCTCTGGATTCGTGCGGCGAGTCGGGTCACCTCTTTCTGCTGAATGTTCCGCCCATTGATCCGAATGCGTTCCTCAAACGAGATAAGATGCGGCGAGGTGTAGAGGCCCGTGCGGTAGCCTGCCGAGGAAAGAATCGACGCCATGATGGCGGCGGTCGACCCCTTTCCGTTCGATCCGGCAACATGAATCGACCGGAATTGCCTCTCAGGGTTCCCCAGCAAACGCAGGAGCAACCGGATCTTGCGAAGGCCGAACTTCATTCCGCTCTTTTGGAGCCCATAGAGGAAACTGATGGCTCCCCGGTAAGAGGTCACTCGCGGAGAAATATGGCGGGTAGGAGCGGCGGAAGAAGTCACAGCCACGATTGGAGAACGGAGAACTCAACATTCGCATCGAGGGAGCCAACGAGCTCCCCAACATCGGAAAGGCCCTTGTGTCTGCAAAAAGCCTCGATACCTTCGGCAACCTTCACGCCCGTTGTAGGATCGACAAAATTCGCGGTGCCGATTTGAACCGCGCTTGCCCCTGCCATGAGGAATTCCAGAGCATCTTCCGCGGAAACGATGCCTCCGATGCCGATGATGGGTATGTCGACGGTTTGCGCAACTTCGTACACCTTTGCCAGTGCAATGGGCTTGATTGCCGGCCCCGAGAGGCCTCCGGTGACAGTTGAAAGTTTTGGTTTGCCGGTGCGGACATCGATTGCCATTCCTACGAGGGTATTAATGAGAGAAACGGCATCTGCACCCGCTTCCTGCACGGCCCGGGCAAACTCGGAAACGTGCGTGACATTCGGCGTCAGCTTTATGAAGAGAGGTTTCTGCGTCAGGGGGCGCAGTTTCGAGGTGATGTCTGCCGTCATGGCGCAATCTGTCCCAAAACTCAATCCCCCCTCTTTCACGTTGGGACACGAAACATTGATTTCGTATGCTGAAATTCCTTCCTGCGTTTCCAGCAAACTCAGCACATCGCAATATTCCTGGACGGTACTTGCGGCAATGTTCACCACCACCGTGGTCCCGAGCTTTCTCAGATAGGGGAGTTTTTGTTCGATGAAGGCATGAACCCCGATATTCGCGAGGCCGATTGAATTGAGCATGCCGCTGGGCGTCTCGGCAATTCTCCGCGGCGGATTGCCATCGCGGGGCTTCCAGGAAAGTGACTTGGTGACAATCCCGCCCAACTGAGAGACATCGACGAGGTCTTTCACTTCGTCACCGTAACCGAAGGTACCTGAGGCTACGAAGACCCTGTTCCTGAATTCGACGTTTCGAATTGACCAGCTCGTTTTCATGTTCATCCCAGAATAACATCCTTGCAATCAAATGCGGGCCCATCGACGCAGACGAGGGAATATTTCTTTCCCCCCGACGTACGTTCCACAGGACATCCCTGGCAAATGCCAAACCCGCAGCCCATGTCGCCCTCGAGAGATAGTTCGCAGTCTGTTCCCGTACTTTGGGCGAACTCCGAGAGCGCCTTCAGCATCGGCGTCGGTCCGCACCCAAAGATCCGGACTCGCTGAGGCGCTTCTTTCTTCCAATACTCTTGTAGCAAATCCACAACGGTGCCGTGAAAGCCCTCTGACCCGTCGTCTGTGGCAACGTGTACATTCAGAAGGTGCTTTCGGGTGACCTGGCCAGAAGACCTCGCTCCCAGGAACGTCAGCACCTTTCGACCGGCGCTCGTCAGCTCTCTGGTAAGAAGAGGAAAGGGTGCAACACCCAGCCCACCTGCGACGATAAGTCCTGTTTCGAAATCCGAAGAGACGTGGAAAGGCTTCCCCAGGGGGCCGAGAATGTTGATGGAGTCACCGGGCTTTTTTGCCGCAAGCAACGCTGTTCCTCTGCCCACGATGTTAAAGAGAATTTCGACCGAGGTGCCCTCAACCCTCGAGACACTGAATGGACGCCTCAGCAGCGGCACCGTTGAAGCATCGGTACGAATATTCAGAAACTGCCCGGGCTTTATCTTACGGGAAAGGTCTTCCGAATGAAACGCGATGGCATAAATCCCCTGACCGCGTTCCTCGCATGATGTGATGGTGACGTCGAGAAGTTGCATCAACGCCTATTCCTTTCGCATTCGCACGGACTGCTCCTGGTTTTTCCTGTCAGATTCGTTTTCCGGACGTTCGTCAACAGGTCTCCGGGAGGGAACCGCCACGGAATCGGCCGATTGCATGGCGCGAATGCGCGGCCGAACAACTCCCGCATAAGAGCTCGACGCATAGGACTCGAGGAGGGAGGTATACTGCCGCAATGCACTGTCCGGTTGAGCGAGCCGGTGTTCATAGAGCCACCCCAGAGCGTACGAACTTTTCGGCGCGTAAGGAGAGGTCGAATGCTCGGCGATGATAGTCTTGAGGATCCTTACCGCCTCGTCATAGGCCCCGGACTCGATCTTGGCTTCTGCAATCTTATAACGCGCTTCCCCCTGATCAGACTTGGGCATTTCAACCGGAATCCCCAGTTGTGTTGCGGCCCTCATGGCGTAGACTGATTTTGGATACATGTTCATGATCGCGCGGAAAAGCGAATCGGGGTCGGCATAGTTCTTTTCGGGGTATGATCGCGCCAGTTCAGCGAGAATATAAAGCATCCGCGGCGTTCTCACGCTGTCCTCAAAACCAGCAATGGCATCATTGTACCAAAACACAGCGGAATCGGGCTGTTCAATATCCATGTAGAACAGTTCACCGAGTTCATAACTATTCAAGCGGAGCAGTGCCTGGAGAGAATCGATGCGTTTCATCGTCTCGGCCGGGGTCGCGGAGTCGGCTGCCGCTCCCAAAGATCCAGAAAAATGATTGGCCACGCTGTCAACTCGAACCCGAGCGTCCGAAAGATAAAAGTAGCGAGTGAATGCCGATTGACGGCTTCGGGCAATGTTGATGATGTCGGGCACGGGATATGCCCCGGCCCTTGCATAGAAATCCCGCGCCCCCCTGTAATCGCCGAAAGCAGATTCGTATATCTTCCCCAGCTCGAAGGCGGCTTTGGCGCCAAGTTCTGACCGGCCCGCTGTTGTGTCGACTTGTCGGAAATCGGCCACAGCTTCATCCCAGTCTCCCGCAGCCGCAAACGTCATCCCTCGCTCAAAGGTCAGATCTTTCACTTTCTGGATGAACTGATAATTGTCGAGCATGGTTCTGTTGACCTGCAGAGCTTCGTCGGTCTTCCCCATCTTGCGAAGAGAGCGTATTTCCCCGAGCATTGCCTGGTACTTCATCTGGTTGTTGTCGGTTCCTTCTGCTGCCAGGCGAAATGCACCCATGGCCTCCTCAAAGCGTTCCAACCTCACCAGCTCCTCCCCTCTCCTGAAATGGGACCAGGCGAGAAACTCCTCGTCGGAGGTCAATGCTGCAATCTCTGCATACTCTTCGATCGCCTGTTGATAAGACTGCGACCGTACGGCGACAATGCCAAGCACGTCGTGCAGGGCAGCTGCGATCTTCAAGTCTCCGCCATTCTTCGCCTGGGCTTCCAGCACAGCGGCAAGCGCCAAGGCCTCGTCATCTCTATCAAGCCGGACCAGGGTCCTGATAAACCACAGCTGAACTTCCCCGTTCAACGAGGACTCCGGGTATCGGGAAAGGAATTCCGTGAATTTTCTTTCTGCTCGAAGGTACTCTATCTGATAGTAGTACGATTTTCCGATGAGAAGCAGTGCGTCGTCCACCAGGGCACTGGTCGGATAGAATTGGAGAATGTTGGAGCATTTTTCGATGACCGCTGACAGTTTTTGTCTGGCCGAGACAGGGGGCGTCACGGGCTTGACGCTGAAACCGTTGATTCCTGCGGCGCGTTCAGCGGCGACAATCTCCGCTTCAGCTTCGTCAAAGAGCCTTTTCGCGTTGTAGAACGAGTTGAAGTAGGAGACAGTGTTTTGATACCCGTCGGCAACAGCATCGCCGACAGAATTGAAAAAAGAGCAGCTGCTGACAGGAAGGAGGAATACCAGTACGGCAAAACGGAGCGGGGTGGCGGGGAACGATTTCATTGCACTCTTGAAGATATCAAGAAAACGCCTGCCTTTCAAGGTCACGGGGTCGTTGGGCGTATGTCGATCTCACTGACCATGGCCCTCTCGGGCATTGTGACTGCCAGCAAAACAGTTTGTGCGATGTCTTGAGGGGCAAGAATTCGGGCTGTTTTTCCCGGATCCTTCTGGGGAGAAAAGGTGGTGTTGACCGATCCGGGCGAGATGGTAATGACGCGCACATGGCGTTCCCGTTCTTCCAGCATCAGGCATCGGGAAAATCCGAGCAAGGCCCATTTTGTTGCAGCGTACCCTCCACCCCCGATAAACGCATTCTTCCCAGCCAGTGACGAAATGTTGACCACGACCCCCCGCTTTCTTCTATCCATGAGGGGAAGTGCCAGTTTGGTGCAATGCACAACGGCCCGGAGGTTCAGATTCCACATTGCGTCGAGTTCCTTCATCGAGAGAGATCTCACCGGAGCAAACGATCCGATTCCCGCATTATTGACCAGAATGTCGAGACCGCCATGGCGTTCAGCGATGTCTTGAAACATCCTCTCGAGTGCCCTGTCGTCGGTAATATCCGCAGGAGCCGTTTCCGCCAGGCCCCCGGAGTCTTCAATTTCGCCTCTGACTCTCTCCAATTC
>CAZRPU010000070.1:0-9037 GCA_964602055.1 uncultured Ignavibacteriaceae bacterium | reverse complement strand
TGAACCCTAATCTATGAACCTTCAAATGGTCGACGTGGTCGGCCAATACAGGAAAATAAAGGCCGAAATCGATGAGGCAGTTCATCGTGTCCTCGACTCGGGCCAGTTTGTCCTTGGGCCGGCAGTTGCCGACTTTGAAGCTTCCGCTGCGCGCTATCTCGGCGTGAAGCATGCGGTCGGTTGTGCCTCGGGCACTGATGCGCTGCAGGTCGCCATGATGGCTCTTGGCATCGGGCCGGGAGACGAAGTCATCACAACGCCCTTTACGTTCGTAGCAACGACCGAGACCATCGTACTTCTGGGGGCAAAGCCTGTCTATGTCGACATCGATCGAAAGACGTTCAATATCGACACCTCGAAAATCGAAAAAGCCATTACTCCGAAGACGAAAGCCATCATCCCTGTCCATTTGTACGGTCAGCCCGTCGACATGGATCCCCTCATGAAGACGGCTTCGGAGCACGGCATACCCGTGCTTGAAGATGCGGCCCAGGCGATGGGGGCCGAGTACAAAGGAAAGAAAGCGGGGGGGATAGGGGCGATAGGGGCCATCAGCTTCTTTCCGAGCAAGAATCTGGGTGCGTTCGGGGATGCCGGTATGGTGGTAACAAACGACGATCGTCTTGCCGAAAAGATGAGAATGATCACTGTCCATGGCTCGCGGACCCGCTATCAGCATGAGATTCTCGGCGTGAACAGCCGTCTCGATGCCCTCCAGGCGGCGATATTGAGTGTCAAGATCAAGTATCTTGAGGAATGGCACGAGAGCAGGCGGGCGGCTGCAGCGCGTTATACCGCC
The DNA here is from genome assembly GCA_964602055.1 of uncultured Ignavibacteriaceae bacterium. Classification (GTDB taxonomy): domain Bacteria; phylum Bacteroidota; class Ignavibacteria; order UBA10030; family UBA10030; genus JACPLA01. The sequence goes on along the minus strand of CAZRPU010000070.1, from coordinate 8,238 downwards.
ATGCTTGCTGGAAAGAACATTGTTGTCCCGTACGAAGCCCCTTTTGGCAGGCATATTTTTCACCAGTACACCGTCCGCGTGAAGAACCGCGATGCGGCTGTCCGAAGCCTGACGGAACAAAAAGTTCCCCACGCCATCTATTATCCCATTCCCCTGCATCGTCAGGAGGCGTTCAGGGATGTCGGGAAGCCTGAAGGGACATTCCCTGTGACCGAGGAAGCGGCCCGCGAAGTTCTCTCGCTTCCCATGCACACAGAACTCACGGAAGAGCAGCAATCCTTCATCATTCAAGCGCTCCTGAAGGCCCCTTTGTAGCGGGCCTGCTCACATTCTCAGGTTCACCATCAGACCAATCATGACCCGTTCTCTGGTTGTCATTCCGACGTATAACGAAGCCGACAATATTCCGGAGCTCGTCCCCCGTATTCTTGCCTTCGGCAAGGAATTCGAAGTGCTTGTCGTCGACGACAATTCCCCCGACGGAACGGCGGGCCTCGTCAAACTTCTGCAGGAGACCGATCCCCGCGTCCACCTGATCACGCGGCCGCAAAAGCTCGGCCTGGGTACGGCATACGTTGCCGGCTTCAAGTATGCGCTGGAACGCGATTATGATTTTGTTTTTGAAATGGATGCCGATTTTTCGCATGATCCCAACGAGCTGCCGAAACTGCTGAAGAAAGCGAAGGAATGTGATCTCGTTATCGGCTCCCGATACATTTCCGGCGTCAATGTGGTCAACTGGCCCATGCGGAGGCTCATGCTCAGCATGATGGCCAACATGTACACCCGCTATATCACGGGAATGCCCGTGCGCGATGCAACAGGAGGGTTCAAATGCTACCGGCGCAAAGTCCTCGAAAGCATCGACCTCGATTCGATCAATTCGAACGGGTACGCGTTTCAGATAGAGATGAACTTCCTTGCATGGAAGAAAGGATTTCGGGTGTGCGAGATTCCGATCGTGTTTGTTGATCGGAGGGTCGGTGTTTCCAAAATGTCACAGAACATTGTTTTCGAGGCCGCGTGGATGGTCTGGCGGTTGAAGATCCAAACTCTTTTTGATGCGTTCTAAGCGCTCATATCGCTCCCCCCTGCAGATCTCCGTCATTATTGTCAACTACAACGTGCGCGATTTCCTTCAGCACGCGCTTGTTTCGCTCCAGAAGGCCCTCAAGGGGCTGAAGGGTGAAATATTGGTGGTGGATAATGCCTCGGACGACGGGAGTGTGGAGATGCTCCGGAAGGACTTTCCCTCCGTACAGGCGATTGCCAACCGGACGAACGTGGGCTTTGCGAGGGCGAATAACATTGCGCTTCGCAAAGCAAAGGGAAAATACATTCTCCTCATCAATCCGGATACCATCGTTCAGGAGAATACTCTGCGCGTCATGATGGGGTTCTTCGACGAGAATCCCGACGTCGGCCTGGCCGGCTGCAAGATTCTCAATCCCGACGGCTCGTTCCAACTCGCCTGCCGCCGCAGCGTTCCGACGACATGGGTGGCATTTACGAAGATTTCGGGTTTGAGCGCTCTCTTCCCCCGGTCGCGGCTCTTCGGGAAATATAATCTCACCTACTTGAGCCCGGATGAATCATATGAAGTGGATGCCGTGAGCGGTTCTTTTATGATGGTCAGACGGGAAGTCTATCGGCACGTGGGCGGCCTGGATGAGGATTTCTTCATGTATGGGGAAGACCTCGACTGGTGCTACAGGATCCAGCAGGCGGGATGGAAGAACTACTATGTGCACTCGACGCGGATTATTCACTATAAGGGGGAGAGCACGCGGAGGAGCAGCATAGATGAAATCGGCATGTTCTACGACGCCATGCGGCTCTTCGTACGAAAACGGCTGAAGCCTTCCTGGGCCATGACCTTTGTCCTTCGCCTCGGCATCACCGTTTCTTCCTGGATGGCAACCGCCCGGGCCCTTCTGCGTCCTTTTGCTGCTGCAGCCATCGATGCAGTGCTTATTGTCGGAAGCCTTATGATTGCCGAGCTGGCGCGCATGGGAGAGCTGTTCTATTTTCCCGCCTATGCCTATCCGGCGGTCTACACCATTCCGACAGTGCTGATTGTGACGGGCCTGTACGCAACGGGCGTCTACACACACCGGAGAATGTCGGTTTCACGGACACTTCTGGTTGTTTTCGGAAGTTACGTTTTTGTCGCCGCCCTGGTGGCGTTCTTCAAGGACTACGCATTCAGCCGCCTCGTCATTCTCCTTGCCGGCGCATTCACCATGATACTCCTTCCCGGATGGAGGGCGATTCTGCGGTTTCTCGGTAAAGCGGGATCACAGGGGCGCAAGAGCCTTTTCGGCAAAAGGACGCTGCTCGTCGGAGTGGACCAGTCGGCTCGCTCGCTTCTCCATCGTCTGCGGCAAAGAGCGGGAGAAGGGTATGAGGTTGTGGGATTCATCGATCATCGACGGGCAAGGGTCGGCCAATCGATTGACGGGCTCCCTATTGTGGGCAGCCTCGACAACGTGGGTAAAGTCATCCAGGAGCTGCGCATCAGCGACGTCATCTTCTCCACGGAAAAGCTTTCGTATTCAGATGTCTTGTCGGTCATCAGTCGCGGCGCCGATCGGTCGGTGAATTATCATCTGGTTCCAACGTCGCTGGAAGTCATGATCGGCAAAGCGAGTGTGGACACTCTGAATGAGTTGCCGCTCGTACAGATTTCCTACAATATCGAGCGGCCCCTCAACAGGGCGCTCAAACGGATGCTGGATTTCGTTGTTTCGGGTGCTCTCTTGATTTCCGTGTATCCTTTCGTATATTGGAGCAATGCCGCCCGCAGCGGCGGGCGGCTGCAGTTTATCCGTTCGCTCCCGGCGGTGTTTTCCGGCTCTCTCAGCCTTGTCGGACCCCCCGCCGGAAAAGCGGTTTCTGCAACACGATCGCAGCATGGGCCCCCGCGCAATCCCAATCTCGGAAAACCCGGACTGACCGGACTGGTTCAAATCCAGAGCGATCGGCAATTGTCTCCGAAGGAAATCGAGCAGCTCAATATTTATTACGCGAAAAATCAGTCGCTCCTCTTCGACCTGGAGATTCTCCTGAAAGCGATTGGAAAGCGAACAACAACAGCGGCGGACGATGACGAGGGTTCAACAAAACGTTGAGGATGAAGGAATGTCCCTATGGCGAAAACAAATCTGGAATTCGAACGGCCGGTTGTTGAATTGGAGCAAAAAATCGAGGAAATGCGTAAATACGCGGACAACCTCGACATAGCGGATGAGATAACCAAACTCGAGAGAAAAGTGGACCAACTGCGTGAAAGTGTTTTTACCAATCTGACCCGATGGCAAAGAGTACAACTTGCGCGCCATCCGGAACGCCCCTACACCCTGGACTATATTCAGTATCTCCTGCCGGACTTCGTGGAGCTGCACGGCGACCGCCACTATGGAGACGACAAGGCCATCGTCGGGGGATTCGGCACCCTTGGGAACGAAACGGTGATGATGATCGGGCATCAGAAGGGAAGGGATACAAAGTCGAATCTGTACCGGAACTTCGGCATGCCCAATCCGGAAGGATATCGGAAGGCCCTTCGCCTGATGCGCATGGCGGCCAAGTTTCATAAACCGGTTATCACCCTCCTCGATACGCCCGGGGCCTATCCGGGAATTGAAGCGGAAGAACGGGGCCAGGCGGAGGCCATTGCGCGCAACTTGTTTGAAATGTCCCATCTGCCCGTCCCGATTGTTGTGGTCATTATCGGCGAAGGTGCCTCCGGCGGCGCGCTGGGCATCGGGGTAGGAGATAGGATTCTCATGTTTGAAAATGCCTGGTACTCTGTTATCGCACCTGAGTCCTGTTCGAGCATCCTTTGGCGGAGCTGGGAATATAAGGAACAGGCCGCTGAGGCCCTCAAGCTCACGGCTCCCGACCTCGTGGAGCAGGGCATCGTGGATCGGATTGTGCCCGAGCCGTCGGGGGGCGCTCATCGGGACCATGAAAAAGCGGCGATGATCCTCAAAGAGATTCTGCTGGAGGAACTGTCGGCGCTCAGGAAGGTCAAACCTGATAAACTGGTGAAAGACCGGATCGAGAAATTCTCGAAGATGGGTTCCTGGAAGGACTGAGCTTTGATCAAACACACGACGCAAATCCGCGTGCGCTATGCCGACACCGACCAGATGAGGATGGTGTATTACGGAAAGTATTTTGAGTATTTCGAGCAGGGCCGCTCGGATCTCCTCCGATCGATCGGCCTGTCGTATTCCGAAATCGAAAAAGGGGGGACGTTCCTTCCCGTGATCGAGGCCTTTGCCCGCTACAGGCAATCCGCCCGGTATGACGAATTGATCACACTGGAGAGTGTTGTCGAAGAAATGCCCGTTGCGCGCATCAGGATCAACTACAGGATATTTCGCGAAGGAGAGAATGACCCGATGGTGGAAGGATACACGATCCACAGCTTTCTGAATGCGGCAACAGGGAAACCGACCCGGGCTCCGGCACAGTTCCTTCAGGTTCTTCAGGAGGCATTCCAGTGAGCGGCGTCCTAAAAAAGGAACTTCTCGAGATCCTCTGCTGTCCGAAGTGCAAGGGGGACCTTGCGTATCATGAGGAGGGTCAAACGCTGACCTGCCGGAACTGCGGAACCGTCTATCCCGTGAGAGACGGCATTCCGGTGATGCTGACCGAAGAGACCGACGGACAGTAGCCATTCGTGGCCATTCCAGCCCTTGACCCCCATGGTTGAAAAGATCCTGCGGCTCGGCAAAGAGGCGGCAATGTACGGCCTCAGTTCCATCGTCGGGCGGTTTCTCAACTTCCTCCTCGTTCCCTTCTACACGAACGTTCTCCTCACCGCCGAATACGGCGTCATCGCGAATCTCTACTCGTACATTGCCTTCGCCATGATTGTCTATGGTTATGGCATGGACGCCGCCTATATGCGGTTTGTCGCATCGATGGAAATCGGCGACAAGAAGCAGAACTTCAGTACGCCGTTCCTTTCTGTTGCCGCAAGCTCGCTCATCATCTCCCTCCTGCTCCACGCCTTTGCCGCCGACATTTCAGCAATCATCGGCATGACCCCCGGTGAAGCGGCGCTCATCCGCATTGCCGCATGGATTCTCTTCTTCGATGCCCTTGTTCTCGTTCCGTACAGCTATCTCCGCATGGAGAACAAGGCCGGGACATTTGCGGCCATCCGCATTCTCAATATTGTGCTGACCATTCTCCTCAACATCCTCTTTCTCGTCGGAATGGGGATGAAGGCCGAAGGAGTTGTGCTGGCGAATCTCATCGCGTCGGTCGCCACGTTTCTTGTTCACCTGAAGTTTATTCTGCCGAACCTCACCTCGGCTTTCTCACGGCCGCTGTACCGCCAGCTGCTGAAATTCGGACTGCCCTACATTCCTGCGGGGCTTGCAAGCATTGCCATGCAGGTTATTGACCGGCCCATCCTGAAGGCGCTCACGGATGATGCTACCGTTGGGATTTACCAGGCAAACTACCGCCTTGGAGTCTTCATGATGCTAGTGGTCGGAATGTTCGACTATGCGTGGCGCCCCTTCTTTCTTCATCATGCCCATGAGAAGGACTCCAAGGAGCTTTTTGCAAAGGTCTTCACGTTCTTCATGGTCGCTGCGGCAGGAATCTTTGTGGGCCTGACCCTGTTTGTCGAAGACCTCATTCACGTTCGGTTCGGAAGCGTCTATTTCATTCATCCCGATTACTGGGCTGGCATTGCAATCGTGCCGGTGGTCCTGCTGGCGTATGTCTTTAACGGCGCCTATGTGAATTTCGTGATCGGCGTGTACCTTGAAAAAAAGACGTCCTACCTCCCGTGGGTCTTCGGTGCAGGGGCGGCTGTCAATGTTGCAGCAAACCTCTTTCTCATTCCGGTTGCGGGAATGATGGGCGCGGCGTATGCCACACTGATCAGCTATGTGGTCCTTGCCGGAGCGATGTATGCGGCCTCGGAGAAATTTTATCCCATTCAGTACGAATGGACGAAGATGGTTCGTCTCGCCCTGATCACCTCCGTCCCGATCATCCTGATGAACCTTCTTGCCGCGGAACCGGCGACGCTTGTCGGGGTGTTGGAAAAGACAGGGATCCTTGCGGTTTTCGCTGTGCTCCTCGTAGCCGGAGGAGTTATCAAGGTGAAGGAAATTCGAAGCGTCAAAAACGCACTGACCGGAATGGCTGGCCGGAACCCCGACGAATCATGAGATCTCCCGCTTTCGCTGTTCTTCCCTTTGTGTTCCTCCTTCTTACCGAGGATGGATTGTCACAAACCGCCCGAGTACCCCTTTGCGGGTCCGCCACAGTCAATGATTCCTCGGTCAGGGCAGCTGCGTGGGAAAAGACCCAACTCCGCTTCCCGCAATTCATGGGAAAAGGAGCGCAGCCTGCCGCGCCGAAACTCCATGTTCTCGGCGTTGTCGATACCTTTTGGGTCTACAACTTTGTCACCGGGAGCTTCGACCGGGTTGCGGCCGAGCTCAAAGCTGTTGGAACAGTCAGCTACGTTTGGGTTTCCCTGGAAGAGCTTCAGAATCAACATGTGGATTCCGTTTCGGTCCTGGACATGCTCACCGCACTGGAGTCGAGAACACCCCGATCATCACGGGACTCGACCAGGGGTATCGTTCCTCTTGACCGGGATTTTTTTGGTGATCCGCCCAACGTCAATAGCGCCTTCACCAAGGGCGCGGGAGACGGCAAAACCCATTTTCTCGTAACGGACATCAAGGATTCGTGGATGCCCAATACGGGTGGGGGATATGTGGCAGGGTTCTTCTTCGATGTCGATGTGGATCCGAACAGCAGTTTTCCGCAATTCAGCAATCGCCGCGACATGCTGTATATCGATTCCTATCCGGGGATTTACTTCAACGGAACGAGAAATGTCGAGCAACCGCTCTCAACCCTTTCTCACGAATTCCAGCATTTGATCCAATGGAATTACGATCCGGATGAGATTGCATTCTTCAACGAGGGTTTGTCGGAATACGCATCCTATGTTTGCGGGTATGGTTTGCGGTCGCCGTCAGGATACTTTCAGCAGCCGAATGTTCCGTTGGTAGGATGGTCATCGTCCCTCGAGGATTACAGCCGCGCCGCGCTCTGGACGCTCTACTGTGCGGAGCAGTACGGCGACGCATTTGTGCGCAATTTCGTCCGCAATCCATCGGCGGGAAGTACGGGCTTCGACAACGCATTGTCCCTGGCGGGAATCGGGTCTTCGTTCACGGGAACCGTCCGCAATTTCCATATCGCAAATATTGTGAAGAGGAGGCAGGAGAACCCCGCCTTTGGTTACCTCGATTCGTCAGCCACGGAGGGGAGGCCCCGGTTCCTGCGTACGCTTCTTGGTGCGGGGTCGAATGGAACACGAAGCGGGCTTCAGCCTCTGGCTGCAGACTATCTCCGATTTCTCGCGGCGGAAACCCTTCAAACAACCGTGACACAAACTCTTGGATCTGTCGCCGTCAAAGGGGTCAAAGTCAGCGATCAGGGGGTCACTGCTGCTGATGTAACCTCTGGCGTTCCGTATGAGACAATGTACACCGGCTCGCAGGTATCGGAGTTTCTCCTCGTGGTCCAGAATGCTGCCGCGGGCGGCGGCGTTGCGGGCTACACATTCAACAGCACCGGCACCGCGCGCACCAGCGCGGTCTATGAGCTCGCGTACGACGACGGCGTTTCCCAGATTTCCCCGAACATGAACCTCGTCGTCGGCGATACTGTTTTTGTCCGATTCGAGGGCATCGAGGGGGGCATCGTCGACAGCATTGCCATGTGGTTCGGTTCGTTCGGCGGAGCCCGCCTCATGGTGCGCGACTACAACTTGCAGTACGACTTTTTCAATTCGCCGCTGACGGGTTTTGGGGGGAAAGCAAGGATGTTTTCCCCCGTTGGATTTACGGTGAGCGACACGGGATACATGAAAACGGTGGTCCCTTTGAGGCAATTTGCGATTGCGTCGTCCCCCGATTTTGTCGTCGGCGTGATCTACCAGGGGCCGGTGAACCCCATGTTGCGCCGGGACAGCTCTCAGGCGCTCGTCCGCAGCTATCTTTCCCTTTCGGCTCAGCCGCAGTCCGGGAGAGTAGTCTATCAGAGCCTGGGTGATTTCTATCTGAGAGCCTATCTCAGTCCTGCCGGAGCGAACCCACCCGCCGCACTCCCCTCGGGATTTGCACTTCTGCAGAACTATCCGAATCCATTCAACCCATCGACCACAATAAAATTCAGCATCGC
>CAZRPU010000069.1:1755-9444 GCA_964602055.1 uncultured Ignavibacteriaceae bacterium | reverse complement strand
CCGGCTCGTATAAGTCCAGAGGTTTGCCCCCTGCCTATTCCCATGACTTTATCGTTATCCACGACATGGAGGGGTATTATCTCAGCGTCATCTCTTATTTCCAGATGCAGTCGACGCAAGCCAGCGCCCATTACTGCACAAACGGGCTTCAGGACTCGGGGTCCGATCGCCCAGCCGGCGACATTACACAAATGGTTGAAGAACAGTATTGGGCATGGCACGCTCGCTGCTGGAATCCTTTTATGTTCGGCATTGAGCATGAGGGCTTTGTCGGCAATCCGGCGTGGTTCACGGTAGAGCAGTATATCGCATCCGCGCAATTGTCGAGGTATTTGTGCGACAAATACGGCATCCCGAAAGACAGGAACAGGATCATCGGCCACAACGAGCACCTGAACCCGGTTTGGGTGAATTGGTTCAACACTGTCTACAAGCCCACCATTCCGGCGGACGATCTCTTCACCGGTACGTGCAACGACCACACCGACCCCGGTCCTCTCTGGGATTGGGATTTCTATATGCAAATTGTGAAACAGGATTCAACCCCCCCGCGCGTGGTTTCCACTCCGCCGGCCGGGCGCTTGGAAGTATTCGAAGGGATCGCCATCACGTTCAATCAACGGATGGAGCGTCAATCGACGGAGGCCGGTTTCTCGATTTCTCCCCCCGTTGCGGGAAATCTCACGTGGTCCGCCGATTTTCGGACCCTCTCCTTCTTCCCGTCCACGAGATATGCCTATGACACGACGTATACCGTTCTCCTCGATTCGACGATCCACAACTATCTGACCATCGGCCTCGATGCGAATAATGACGGTGTTGACAGCAACGAGCAATATTCATTTACCTTTCAGACTGTCGAAACGGACACCATCCCTCCGCAGCTGGTGTCGAACTATCCCGTCAACAATCAAACAGGGGTCAGCACAACCCCTACGTTTACGTTCCGCTTCAACGAGCCGGTGGACCCTGCCTCGCTGGGAGGAGCCTTCGAGCTCCGCGACGCCGGCAACGCACTCATCGACAAGAATTTCTCTTCGAGCGTCACCATTGACGGATCGCAGAGCGTGGTAAAAGCAAACCATCTCCAGAGCCTCGGCGGGCTTACCGTCTACCACATTGCAGTAACGGATAGTCTGAAGGATCTGAATGGAAACCGCATTACTCCCATCAACCTGGCATTCACCACCGAGCCGATCAAGGACCTTCAGGGGACGGTCATCAGTGAAGTGGAGAACGCGGCAGAATGGTGGCAGCCATCCACCAGCGGGAGCACCATCGGCGTGCTGCAATCTTCGTGGGTGATTTCCTCCGCCGTGAAGAAAAGCGGCTCAGGATCGGGGAAGCTGGTGTATGAATTTAGTTCGACATCGGGAGGGGTTGTGCGGGAACACAATCCGACCATACCAAGCATCGAGGGGGGCACACTGATCGGCGCCTGGGTCTTTGGAGACAACAGCGGCCATGATCTCGAGTTCTGGTTCTATTATTACACGTCGACTACGCGGGTTTCCATCATCAGCCTTGGAAAAATCAACTGGACAGGATGGAAGCTTGTCAGTTTCCCTTCGAGTCAAATTCCGGTCAGCACCGATCCTCTGAAGCCGAACCGTTTGTTCACCAGCTTCGTGGTCCGCCAGGTGTACGGCGGAGCCATCACCGGTGAGATGTATTTTGACCGATTGACCGTCGGCAACTCTCTCACGGGGGCGCCTCCCGAGGGCCCCGTGATCCCGGCATCCTTCGCACTGCGCCAGAATTACCCGAACCCCTTCAACCCCTCAACGCAGATCGTGTTCGACCTTCCTACGGCCGAAATGGTCCATGTGACGGTGTACGACGTCCTGGGACGGCTTGTGAGAGAACTTCTATACGAAGAGAAGAATGCCGGTGCACATGCAGTGCATTTTGACGCATCCGGACTTTCAAGCGGAGTATACTACTACAGGATCTCGGCGGGAAAATTCACTGCGATCAAGAGGATGGTGTTCCTCAAATAGTCGTACGCGGCGGCACGCTAGTATGAAACCGAAATCGAAAGGTGCTGAATATTCAGCAGCCTGCCGTAATCGGCAAAGGCGTAGTCGAGCATGATCATGTTGCTCGCAGTCACTTCGTAGCGGATACCCAACCCCCAGGTCAGTTTCTGCTCGCTGTCTTTCAGGAAGAGCGACTTGTACCCCAATCTGCCGTACACCAATCTGTTGTAACTCAGCTCAACGCCCATATTCAGGTATTCTGTATTGTCATTCGGGTGAGTCGCGTCCACCGCTACAGTCGCTTTGAGAACATCGTAGTGAAGGACATCCATCGCGACGCCGACGCGGAAGACGAGCGGCATGTCATATTCGCCTAATCTGTACTGCGATGGAATATTCTTAGGCCCCCCGCTGACCCCGGGATTCGGATCGAGATTAAAGAACAGATCGCGGCCTTCCAGCCTCATCTTGCTCCCGAAATTGGACATGGAAGCCCCGATCTTCAGGTCGTTGAACGGCGTGATGAAAAGGGTGCCGACGTCAAAAGCGATTCCATTCGCCGATTCATTCCAGATACGTTCATTGATGTATTTGAAGGTCACGCCAAATGAGAACCTGTCGGTCAGAGCTCTTGCATAGGTAAGTCCGAGAGCCATGGAACCTGCATCGAAGCGGCGGCCGTCTCCTTCTTCATTCTGGAGAGTTCTCACAATGTCTTCCGGTACTCTGAATGAGACTCCCGAAAGGGCAACCGTTCCAAAACTTCCCAGATTCAGCGAAACGGCAGCGAAGTCGTAATTCATGCCGGCAAGCCAGTCTGCATGGTTGAAGGTCGCGGCCCCGAGCCCTTGGGCATGAACAAGGCCCGCAGGATTCCAGTACACGTTGTTGATATCCCCCTCCACCGCGCTGAATGCTCCCCCAAGGGCCAATGGCCTGGCGCCCGCTCCTATCTTCAGAAACTGTGCTGCAGTCGTTCCGATCCGCGTGGTGCTTTCGGAAATCTGCGCCAGGAGCGTACCCTGCCCCCACAGCGAAAATATGGACAGGGAAACCACCAGGAGAATTTTCTGTTTGAATTCTTTCTTCATTTGATCACCGCGAATCTGCCGATCTTTTCCCCAACCCCGGGTGCATCGACATGAAAGATGTAGATGCCGTAGGCGACGCTTTGGCCTTCGTACGTCAGGAGATCCCACGCCGCGCTGCTTGTGCCGTCGTTTTTATGAATTGTGCGCAGGAGTTCCCCTGTGATCGTGTAAATACGGATCGTGCACTCGATGGGGAGATTTCGGAAGAAGAGCTTCCGCGCACTCGGCTCGCCGGGCCTCGGATCCGGTATTTCGCCGCCGCTGAATATCACAAAAGGATTCGGGACGACGTACACGTTCTTGAGCGCATCGGTTGCTATCCTGGGATCATGATAGCTTGCACGCGTTCCAAACGTAAACCGGTCTCCGGCAGCAAACGGCTTTGTTGAGAAAACCGAATAGACATCCCCGCTGTCCGGAGGTTCGTAAACGCCCGTCGTCGGCTTGGCGAGCATCACGAGGTAAGCCGTTTGATTCAAGGCCGGGTCAACGCCCGGTTTGTAGATAACAATAAGCTCTCCGGGCTGCCATTTCTGATCTCTCGTGAGAAACGGCTCGTCGACAAGAAACTCTTCGTAACGACTTTCCGTCACATTCCAAATTCTGAACGGCACCTCCACCCTCCTCGCCGGGTTGACATTATAACTTGTGTCCACCGGTGTGAACGCACCAGCGGTATCCATGGAGGAAAGGAATTGTACCTCGAAATCGGCCGGATAGGGAGCCATGATTCCCCTGTCTGCGGTATCGACGACCGCCGTGAGGTTGTTGTCAATGCGCCTTGTCCATCTGCTCCGCTGATCATCCAGGCCCACACGGTCGTCAAGAGCAAACGCCCTCATGCCGTCAAAGACAGGGTTGCCATCCTCCCCGTTCAGGAGCGCACTCTGGGCAACAACATAGATCTGGAACGTGATGCTGTAGGTTTCCCCGGTCAGCAATGCCCCCGGTGTAAGCCCGCGTATAGTTCCTTTTTCGTGATTGACTGCGTACGTGGTCGAATCAACCGTTAAACCCGAAGAGAGGCGCCGCACGACAACGGTTCCGGGAACAAGATGCGTGGATAAGAGTGAAACGGCATTGGTATCCCTGGCAACAAAGTACTCCGTGCTGTCGGCAAGGGATTGAACATCATAGACGATGGAGCTCGTATCCCCTCCGAACGTGACGCGATACGATCTGTTCTGCCGCACAAGCTCCGGATTCATGACCTTGATTTCGATTCTCCCCGTGCCCCTATTATTGTTGTCGGGAATCGCGAACCCGTTGCTGCTCAAGTTTGGATCAAGAGAACCTTCGACGATTCCTCGTGCCGGCGGGCCTGGGACAACTCCCGCCGTGTTCACATCGTAGGAGAACAGTCCCGTGAGGGGATCTCTTTTGATCACGTGTTGTGTCTCTGTCGGAGGCACGTTGACTTTTCCCGTGTCTCCGCGATCATAGGCGACGACCGAATAGTAATACGTCCTTCCGTTGATGATTCCGCTCGAATCGACATAGGAATGAACAAGCCCGGTATTGTCCCCCAGGAAGTACCGAATGCCGCGGCCGGGATATTCGATGGGGTGAAGGCCCTTCCATTGGTTGTCGAGATCAAACTGAGCCCGCTGTCCGCGCTGATCGACGAGAGGATTTCCCAGGAAGGTGTTGCCGTTGGCATCCGTAATGGTAAAGACATCGCTAAAGGTATAGTCCTCGCTCCGATAGATCTTGTATCCCTCAAAGTCTTTCTGTCCGCTCAATGCGTCCACGGACTCCTCGGCGTTGCTGTCCCAGTACAACGTCACTTTCTTGTCTCCCGGCACTGCAACGACGACCGGTTTGTCCGGCGGCTGGGCAAAGCGGTAGTCTGCCCGAAGAATCTGCTGGGCCGTTTCGGCGTTCAAAACGAGATCGTTGAGATTATCCCCCAGCAGGAGAGCGATGGAGAATCGCTGAGACTCTCCAGGACCGAGGGGAAAGGGGCCCGAGCCGTAGATGAACACGTTGTCCGCTTTCTGCTCTATGGTCGGTAACGGATCCTCGGGTCTCTGATTGGCCGTCGAAATAAGCTGCCACATCAACGGATCGTTTTTCGGCCTGTTGTCGCCTCCGAAGAAGATCGCATTGAAGCTCGTGAGGCCGATTTGATCCGATTCGGAAACATCCTTAAAGCCGAAATTGGGCTCTCCCTGGGTTGGCTTGCCGTCTCCCTCGCCCAGGTCTCCCGTGCCGGGGATTCCGTCGGCCCCGACATCATCTCTTGCAGCATTCCAGTCGCCATCTTCGTCACCCTGCCAGCGGGGTTTCGGATCGCCATAGTTCTTGGTGTACTCCGGCACGTTCGCGATTCCCTGGAGATATCCTGTCGGCCCCGCATCCGGACTGGTGAGAAAGATCCCGGCTTCATTGAAGGGATCTTCATCCGCTATTCCGTCACCGTCGTCATCCAATCCGTTGGTGGAATTCGTAGGACTCTCAAGGAATTTGAATCCGAAATATCCCGTGGGCAATCCCCCGTCACCGACGCCGTCCAGGTCGTACGCATACAGCATGTTTCGAGCATCGAGGGGAAACGACGTGTTAAAAGGGGAAATGAAATCCGCGTGATCGTCGTCGAAATTGCCCCGCCCGCCTACGTGAGGATCGCCGAACATGGCAAAGTACACGGTGTCCAGCGCCATGGGGCTGATGTTTGTTACTTCATAGACAAGGAAGATGATGTCTTCCGCGAGTGGATTGTTGAATTGGAACGCGCGGCACTTGACCTGGAGTCCAAGCCCCCGCAGGGAAGAGTCCGCAAATGGATAGTACGCGTAGCGGGCGTCCGTTTGATCGTCCATGACCCAGAATGCTTCTTCATCCGGTGTGGTCGCGTCGTCACCGAGGAAGGATGGCCATACATAGCGGTTCAGAGGCGGATTGAACCAACCCGGCGGCCAGCTGACCGGTTTTCCGCCCTGGAGGTTGTTGCGGTCGCTGAAGAGCGCAAGCTGGTTTTGGGTCGAGTCGACGTTGCCCGGAGTTGGAAGCCAGCCCCATTTGGTGTCCGTTCCCGGCCTGTAGTCGCCGTCGGCTGACGAGATGAACCCATCCACCACCGAATGAACTCTCTGCCCGTTGGCATCAACGATGGATGCCGCCACAAGCGGGCCGAATTCATACGCATAGCCCAGGCCCTTCCAAACAAGGTCGAGACCCAGCGGGGCTCCCGGAGCGGAAATCGATCCGTAGTCATAGATGATGGTGCTGATCTTGTTCCCGGCGAGAACGGCATTGCGCCGTTTCTTGATCCCTGCGGATTTCTGCAGCCGATTCTGAAACCTGTCCATCCATCGCATTGCCTCTTCGCGAGGAAGGTATTTCAGGTCGGGAACGCTTTCCTTTTGCTGGGCAAGCCCGGCTCCCGCGAACAACGCGGTGCAGAGGAGTATGGAAATCAGCAGTAAGGGAATGCGGAGATTGTTCATACCGGATCAGAACAAGAGTGAGAATCCCAATCGCACTTCGCGCGGCGCGCCAAGCCACTCGGGACGTTCATAGTATTTGTCGAGAGCTTCATTGAGACGGCCCGCGAGGGAATGGGACGCGTTGACGTCGCCGAAATCCCCTCTCGCAATTCTTGAACGAAGGTTGTCAAAAATATGAGCGCTCGTCACCTGCTCGAGGCTGTAGAGAGAGCGCCCCGAGTTCTCGTGAATGAAGATTTCGTTTTCAATATCGAACAGATTCTCGACTCTCAGAAAGACGGACATCCTCCTGCCCGCAAGTTGGAAGAATTTTTCGAGATGAAGATCCACATTCCAGTTTGTCGGCCGCCGGTCACTGTTTTGCTGAAACTTGACGGGCACCAGGTCCGTCGGAAGGCTCGGCGTGTACGGGGAACCGACCTGGAAATTCCATATTGCGCTGGCTGTCCAGTCTTCGGGCTCCGTAAAGGCCACGGTGCCGTTGAACACGTGGGTGCGATCAAAGGAAAGGGGAACGAAGAATTTTTCCGATTGCTGGCCGCTCTTCTCGTCGAAGAAGAATGCGTCGGCATCGGTGCGATTTCCGGTCCCTACCGAAAATGTGTAGTCGAGCGTTGCGGACAAGAGGCTCCCCGGAGAGCGGCGTGCAAAGAGCGAGACGGTGATCCCCTTGACGTTGGCATAGTTGAGATTGGCCAGGACCGTATAGACCCGGTCGCCGAGTCCCGTCCGGACAGTCTGCACTTCCAGATAATCGTTGATGTCCTTGTAAAAACCATTGACCTCGATCTTCAGATTATCTGAGAGTGCCTGCTGGAGGCCGATCTCATACTGGATGCTCCGTTGGGGATTCAGGTTCGCGTTCCCGAAAAAGGGGCTGCTGCTCGAGGGTGCTTTGAATTCAGGGTTCCGATAAATCGTTGACAAGCGGAGATTCCCGCTCGGGTCGAGATACGTCGGGTATTGATGGAAATGACCGTAGGAGAATCGAATGACTCCCTTGTCCGTAATGGGATAGGAGACGCTGATCCTCGGCGACAGGCGATGCTTTTTGTCGGCCTTCGTAATATTTTTCGTCAGCCTGAGATCAACACCCTGGCTGTTGAGAGCGTCGCTCAAATCGGCAATGTAATCCGCGGCAGGGTCAAAAAATTCATAGCGGAGTCCGAC
>CAZRPU010000069.1:0-1745 GCA_964602055.1 uncultured Ignavibacteriaceae bacterium | reverse complement strand
TTCCAGCAGTTCGATCTTATCCAGGGCATAGAAGGAGGCCTGCACCGGCTTCCTCTTATAATGCGCATACGAAAGATTGTCCGGCGAGACCTGAGGTGTTGGAATCACGGGAGAGAGAGACCGCGTGCTGTCGAGCAGGAGTTCCGTCACAAGAACCTTGTCAAACTGGAGTACATAGGAGTGAAGCCAGATCTGATGCAGGCGGAGATCGCCGCCGAACCTCAGTTCGTGATTGGGGAGAACCTGCGCCACGGCATCGAGTTTCAGGGACTGTGTTCCGGCAACAGAGCGGGTCCGGTCGAGGCTTGTGCCGCCGGTGAGGAAGAAAGTGTTGCCGAGCGATCTGCTGTAGAATGCGGGCACGTAGCGGGGATCGCGAATGTCTTCAAACGCATAGTTCGTACTCGTCGTTTGGTTGTATCCCGCTTTGACCGTGTAGAACGCCTTGTCGCTCAGCGTGTGGGTCACGCTGATACCATGGCTGTAACTGGTCGTGCGGAACGTCGGCCGCCCGTCGGGATTGAAGCGGTAGGATTGCGTGAACCCCCTGCTCTTGCCGTTGTTGTAGAGGAAATCATAGTTTATGTGCACAAGGCTTGCAGGGCGGAGACTGATTTTCGCCGAAAGGTTGCCGCTGCTTCTCGTATTCATCGGAACCACCGCGCCGTCGCCGGTCGGCTCTCCGGTGCTGTTCAGATCAAACGGATTGAAGAAATACGGAAGCGCGTCTGCATTCGAAACGTAGCGGGGATCGGATGAAAGAAATTCATTCCTCGCCAGGTAGCTGTCGGTCGGCCGGAAAAACCGTATTCCATAGAGATAGCCGTCGTTGCGTTCATACACGCCGGAGAGGAAGAAGGTGGACATCGACGAAAGCATCGGCGTCGGCCCGCCGAGCGTCCCCTCTCCGCGCAGATGATTGAAAGGGCGAACTTCATTGACGTTAAAGAAGACATCGTTCCTGGAACTCACCTGATCACCTGTATAGAAGCGCACGCTGCCCGACAGGCGCTCTCCCCCCTCTTTGGTCACGTAGTTCACCACGCCGCTCAGGGCATCCCCGTATTCTGCGCTGAAGGTCCCCGTCGAGACGCTCACTTCCTGAACAGCGTTTGTTGCGATGCCGATCGTCTGGTTATTGTTGAGAGGATTGTTAATCGAGAGGCCGTTGATCGAATACGAAATCTCATTCGATCGTCCCCCGCGGATGTGCAAGCCACCCGAGTTGTCCACGACCACGCCGGCCTGGAGGCGGATAACGTCGTTCACGTTGTCAACGGGCAACTCCTCAATCCGCTCCGCCGAGATCGAGGCGACGGGATTCGTGAGGTCCTTCCTGATGAGTGGCGTTCGCTCACCCAGGACAACCACGGTTTGGAGCTCAACCGAACCCTCACTCAAGGAAATATTCACTTCTGTCGTAAAATCCACTGAAACGCTGACGTCCTTCACCTGAACCTTCGAATAACCCAGAAAGGATGCAGAGACCACGTAGACACCGGGGGGAACATTCAGGATGATATAGTTCCCCTCCGTATCCGTTGCAGCGCCGAGAGTTGTTCCTTCAATGACGACATTGACGAAGGGAAGGGGCTCGCCATTACGAGCGTCTGTCACGCGCCCGCGGATCTTGCCTGTCGAGCCCGCGAGCAGGTCGCTGGAGAGGCCGGCAAGCAGGACGGCGATCAGGGCAATTCCCAAGCGGTGAAAAATTTTGCGAGAAGGCATCAGAAAAATATAGAGAA
>CAZRPU010000068.1:0-9547 GCA_964602055.1 uncultured Ignavibacteriaceae bacterium | reverse complement strand
GGATCGCCTCCGGCAAAAATGAAGACAAAATTGTTCCTGATGCTTTTGTTCGACGAATTCCCCAGGTCCAGGTCCACTTCGTCCTTGTGGATTTCGCGCACGCTGGAACCCATCAGCGCCTGAATCTTTTTTCCATCGACGAGCTGTGTGATGTTCTTTTCGTTTTTCTCCTTCAAACGAACAAAGGCTTCGCGTCGATAGCTGATCGTCACTTTGTTGCCGGGTTGTCGCGCAAGTGCAACCGCCGCTTCGATCGCACTGTCACCCCCGCCTACGACAAGGATGTCGCTGTCCCGATACGCCTCGGCGTCCTGAAGCCGATAAACAACCTTGGGCAGATGTTCGCCCGGCACACCGAGCTTTCGCGGACTTCCGCGTCGGCCTAAAGCCATGATAATATTCCTCGTCGTCCATGTCTCGCTTCCCGAGGCGACCGTGTAGGTCCCGTTGCTGCGGCCAATCGCGTCCACCTTTTTACCGACAATGACCGGCAGGGAGAATCGCTTGACAATCGATTCCCAGACCGCCATCAATTCCTCTTTGGAAATTTCCGATGCGTCTACTTTTCCGTAGAGCGGGAGCTCGACAGGGTTGGTGAGCACCAGCTTCTGCCTCGGATAATGAAAAATCGTCCCGCCGATGGAATCCTGCTCGAGCGTCAAAACCCTCAGGCCCGCGGCTTTTCCCGCCAGCGTGGCGGTCAGTCCGGCCGGTCCCGCGCCAATGACAATCACGTCACGCTCATGTGCTCCCTGGGCTCGGCGTCCCGACTGACTGAGGTGATCGATCGCTTTCAGCGATTGCGACACTGCATTCCGAATAAGCCCGATACCCCCCAACTCGCCGACAACATAAATCCCCTTCACGTTCGTTTCGTAGTTCTGATCGTACATCGGGATTTCCTGTCCCTCCTTTGGTGTCCCGAATCTGAGCTCAATTGCCCCCACAGGACAGATCTCAGCGCATAAACCATGACCGATGCATCTCATGCCGCTCACAACGGACACGTGCCCTTCGACAATACCGAGAGCATCCTCCGGGCATGCCTTCACGCAGCTTCCGCAGCCGATGCAGCTGGAAACGTCGATATGAGGATGAAGCGTGACCGGCATCAGGCCGCCGGCCCGCTGACTCTTGTCGAGCTGCTCTTCAGCCCGCCTGCGCTCTTGTGCGACACGGAGCCAGTACGGCAGTGCAACAACGCCGATGAGAACCGCAAAGATCGTCAACGTATAAACGGTTTCCATTAGAATCTCCAGGATACATCCACGAACAGGACGTTCATGAATGTTGCTCCTCTCCACGAGTCGAATGTCGCCATAAAGGAAACAGATTGTGATAGCAGGGCCACAATGTCGAAACCCACAACGCTTCCTTCTCTCCTGGTGTTCAGCTGACGGATCGACGAGCCGTAATACTGGAACCGCAGCCTCCAGTCCAGCCCGAAGTCGCTCCGCCGCGTCTGCAGACCGTATGAGGAGTATGTCGTCAAGGCATTCGTATTGAAATTTGCCGTGGCCTGAATTCCCGTACCACTGGAGAGAAGATCACGCGTTCCGACCGAGGTGGACGCTGCGTATTCTTGTGCAAAAGTTCCGGGACCCATCCGCGGAGACAGGGTGAGGTTCCACGACCAGGATCGGAAGAAAACAGACGTGCCCGCCGTGAGCCCCGACCTCATGGTTCGGTTGAAAAGCGTGTCGGCGATGATGCCGTAATCCGTTGGTGCAGGCACCGGTCGCGCGCCGTCAATGCCGGCAAACACGGAAACAGAAGAATGGATGCGCGCCGACCCCAATATCCTGACAGACGTCAGGCTGGGATCGCCGGAGTCGGTTTTCGACAACGGCTGCCGAAGATCGATATCGCTGTACCCATTGATCGAAAACCCCGAGGGGGCATAGAGCGCAAAAGAAAAAGAAGCTGTTTCCCGGACAAGCGCCGTACGTATGTAACTCCGTGTGTAGATAATGCCCCCGCCCCACGGGAAAGGTGTGTCGGCCTGATACCCCAGAAATGCCATTCCCTTCCAAAGCCGCTTCTGCCGAAGGCTGAACGTAAGCGTGGGCTCGGCCCCTCCGGCTATTCCCGCGGCAAAGTTCCCGAAGCGGCGGGCCGCACTGAAACCGTCCACAACACTCATGGGAAGAGAGCTCATGGGAGAGATTCTGCCGGCAAGCAGCATGGTTGTCCCGTCATCGTATTCAGCTGAGACGCGATAGAGCCGCGTTTCGGGACGAGATGTGCCATCAAACGGTGAAAGCGATCCCCGCGCCCGCTGCCGGTGGACTCCATATACGGTCACTTGGAGAGGAACATCCCTTGCCGCTGCGCTGAGGCTAAAGCCGAGAGCCGGCTGCGCCATTGATTGCAATCGATCCTCAAACTGAATGCCATAGTACTGCAAGCTGAATCGTCCATGAATGCTGACAGCAGGGGTTTGTCCATAACGCTGGGTCATGCGATTCCCAAAATCTGCAGGCAGTGCAAGAGCGGACCTCACCGTGTCCCGTGCAGCGGCAGGAGATTCACCGGATGACGCAATGCTCACCACGATGGTGTCTTTCACCCTGAGGTCGCGTGTCCTGCGGAGGATGGTCCAGGACGAAGAGCGGCTGCTGAGGGCCGCGAGGCGGAGAATCGCAACCGTATCGCTGCCCGCGCGAATGATGCTTTGAGCGGAGTCAATAACACCGTCCTTGCGCCCGAGGGAGGCATACAGGGTCGGACCGGCAACAAATGTCACCAGCCCCGACACCTCGGCCTCCTGTGCCGTCGCAATACCGGTGAAGGACAGGAGGAAGAAAAGAGCAATCCTCATCAAGCGTTCCTGTGACACGAGTAGCAGCTCGGGCTGGTATAGAGATAGTTGGGGACATCCTTGTGAACGTCGTCCATCTTGGGCCTGTCGTGCTCATGACACGTAAAGCAGGTGAACTCGGTGTACGAGGCTGCATTGGTGTGACAGGTCAGGCATGAAGTCCACTTGTCGCGGTGCTTGCCGCTGTAAATGCGGAAATATTGTCCGTCGTGGTCAAAGGTCGAGGGAAGCCAGGCGGTCGTTGTGTGGCATGTTGCGCAGTCATGACTGACGTTTGCCGTCACATGATTGAACACCGTGGATTGTGCGTACTCTGTCTGATGACACTGATAACAATCGGCATACACAAGCTGATAATTGCCCCCTGCGTGACATGCTTCGCAGGTTGCAGAGACATGCTTGCCCGTCAACGAGAACCGCGTCGTTGCGTGGTCGAATGAAGCCGGTTGCCATGCGGTTGTCGAATGGCAGAGAGTGCAATCCTGGGAAAACTGGGCGGAGACATGATTGGGGTTGTTCGCCTGGTTGAAGTCTGTCGTATGGCATGAAAAGCAGGTTGAGGACAAGTTGGCATACTGACCGTTCACGTGACAGTCGACGCACGCAACGGCAAGATGAGCCCCGGCAAGCGCAAAGGATGTGTTGCTGTGATCGAACGTCGAAGGCTTCCATGCGGCGGTGGTATGACACTGTTGGCACAGGCCTGGGAATCCTGCCGACACGTGATTGGGATTGGCAGCGGCATTGAACGCGGCCTGATGGCATGTGATGCACGCAATGGAAAGAGCCGAAAAAACATTGTTCGCGTGACACGAGCGGCATTGCTGCTGCGTGTGAGCGCCTGTCAGCGGAAATTGGGTGAGGCTATGGTCAAATCCCGCGCCCCAGGTTCGCGCAGTGAGGTCATGGCACTGAAGACAATCTGTTGAAAATCCTGCAGCGAGGTGATCCGGGTTTTTCGTTCTCCGGTAGTCGGATTGATGGCAGGAGGCGCAGGCAATCGGAAGGCCGCGATAGCGCCTCCCGGCGGCGCCGGTATGGCAATCGTTGCACGCCGCAGTGATGTGGGCTCCGAGCAGTGGAAACCTCGTCTGGTCATGGAGGAGACGCGTATCAGCAATGTTCCACGCATTGGGCGAGTGGCACCTCGCGCAATCGGTTCCCAGCTCCCCAAGATGCGCGTCGGTGTGACACGTGGAGCATTTCGTGCTGATCGAGGCAAATTTCATTCCCACATGACACGAGGTGCACGGCACAGCCCGGTGCTGTCCCTCCAAAGCGAATCCTGTTCCGGCGTGGCTGAATGTCGCGTCGGCGCGCATCTTCCACGAATCGGTCGAATGACATTCGCTGCAGGCCGTCTTGATGTCTCCGTGCGGCGACTGTTGAGCGAATGAAGAGTGTGTCACTGCTGACAGCAGACACATCAAGAACCATGATCGCATAGTTACCTCGATCCTTTATGACATCCTTCGCATGTTTGGACCAGCGGCTTGAAACGAACGAAAGATCCCTGGGGGGTCTTTTCACTCTTGTGACATGCACCGCAGGGAACTTTACTGTGGGCCCCCGTAAGACGAAAGGAGCTCTGGGATTCGTGATCAAAGATGAGCATTCTCCACGAACGGGGTGTATGACAACTCTCACAGCGGCCCGCCCCGTTCTGCGCAAATTGCTTCATATGCGGGTCCTTATGACACGACGCACACTCTTGCGTCGTTCCAAGGTACGTCGTTCTTCCGCCGCTTTGTTTGTGACATTCTCCGCAAGCTACTGCAAGGTGTTTGCCCAGAAGGGGGAATTCAGTTCGCTGATGATCGAAGAGGATGCGGTTCCATGCAACAGGCGTATGACACGTCACGCAACCGTCGGTTCCCATGATCTTGTGAAACGCTCCTTTATGAATATCTTCGTGGCACGTCACGCACTGGAGTGATGCAAAGGAAAATACCGTACCGCCGTTTTTCTTCGCATGGCACTCTCTGCAGACGACGGCGCCATGCGCACCTGAAAGAGAAAAACGAAGAAGAGCGTGATCACTGCTGCCAAAGGTGGAGGGTCTGAATCCGTCTTCATTATGGCATTGTGCACAGTCTTTGTAGCGTGTTCCAAAGATCCCCTGATGATAGTCCTCATGGCATGTGGCGCATTGTTGGCGGCTCCGGTAGCGCACTGCCAGGCTCTTGGCCTTCTCGGACTGGTGGCAGTCATTGCATGCCGTGGATGCATGTTTTCCTTTGAGCGGGAAGCCGGTCAGTCCGTGGTCGAAAGCAGTGTTGCGGACAGATTGCCAGCTTGCCGGCGTGTGACAGGTACTGCACGAGCTTTGGTTGAGCGATGCAGGATGCGGCGACGTATGACATGAACGGCAGTCGTCAAAAGGTCTCGTGGTGAAATCTGCAGGCGTTCCTTCTTTACGGTTCTTCATTCCAGCGTGACATTTCTCGCATGCGACGGGTATGTGACGCCCGACGAGGGGAAATTTCGTAGCCGTGTGGTCGAATCCCTTCGTGGCTCTCCATCCCTCCGTTGCATGGCAATCACGGCACAGGCGGTTCCTCGAAAATTCCGGTTTATGCGGGGAACGGTGGCAGGGAGCGCAATCCGCAAATGCATCGACGGTGAACACCAGCGCGGCAGGACGCGGTGTGACAGAAAACGATTCATGGCATTTTGCACACAGTACGGATTCGTGCTTTCCGGTGAGGACGAACTTGGTTCGCGAGTGATCAAAGCCTCGAATCGGTGCCCATCCCGAAGTCGTGTGACATTGCCGGCAGTCGGCCCCCGCGGTCTTGTCATGGCGGTCCCGGTGGCAAGAACTGCAATCCGATCTGAGTCCGAGGAACGTCTTTCGCGTCGCCATTTTTGGGACTGCGCTTCGTTCAACGCGGAGGGACGGTTGTTCATGACATTTGGCGCAGTCCAGACCCGCGTGCTTTCCCGACAGTTCGAATCCTGTGCTTTTATGGTCGAAAGATGATGGAGAGAATCTGGTGATGGAAGCATCGCGGCCCAGATGTTCCTTGTGGCATTCGTTGCACGCTCTGTTTGCCACTCGGGCGTGCATCCCGTGATTCTTGCCAAGGAGGAATGCTATCTCCCCATGGCAGCTGAGACATTTTGAACTCCCAATCTCGGCCCCCCGCTCGTGGCATGAGGTACAAGAGGCAACGCCGTCGAGGGCCTCATGGCCGCGGGAAAGAGCTCCGGGGGAGATCTGGGCCATGAGGGGACTCGTCACTGCCAGGGAGAGTCCGGTGCAGAATATCGTGGTTCTTAGAATATCCACGTGTAGCCAAGCCAAATGGCGACTCCCACGTGCGCAGCAAGCGTGATGAACATAATGATGGTGAATGGCAGATGAATGGCATGCCAGTAGAAGAAAAGCTTTTCGACCTGAAGGAGGAGAACCGACCTTTGCAAAAGACGTGCGCGGGCGATGGCTGCTGCGCGAATGTGCCGCGCCAGGTCACGGGAAAGGGGCCGACCTCGCAGCACTTGGGTTGTCCACCGTCCGGTTTCGTTTTTCATGCGTTGGATGCGGAAGAAAAGCCGGATCGTCTGCCGAATGGTGCGGGGCCGCTCGATTGATGCAAAGCGCCGATCAAGCTCCGTTAAGATTGCTTTCCCTTCGTCCGTTTTCAGAAGGGTTTGACTCAGCCGGTCGAATTCCTCGTTGATTTGGTCGCGGCTCATCTCCTTGCCGCCCGATGTCCGCGGAATCAAGACATAGAGGAATCGTCCGATAATTCCGCTGCCTGCCACAGAAAGCATGGCCCACAGGCTGATGGCTGCAATCCCGCCGGATTTAAAAGTCGAATGATAGATGACGAGAATGGGGCCGAGGAGGCAGAGAACGATATGAACTTCCAGCCAGACGGACAGTTTGCCCAGATCCCACAAAGCCTTGACTCGTTTGCGTGTCGAATACATTGCGACGCCCACGGTGATCATGGTTGCTCCAATGACACCCAGGCCGTGGCTGAAGTTGCCTGAAGGTCGCATCTCGCCATGTTCGGGCATGAAGACGCGATCTTCCGCAGGAGCAGAATAGTATTCCCATCCGTTCAAGGTGAGGACGAATGCAGCTGTTCCTGCGAGGAAAAGGAGGAAGAGACCGAAGAAGCGATGAGCCATTTTGACGGGGTGTACGGGCTGTACAAATTAACAGAAATCTACCGTGATGAGTTTGAATCCGCAAGCACGGAACATGACGCGCGTCAACGAAGGTGAGAATAATTCCTGGAAAGAAGATGTAACGTGAGTGTTGAAAGAATCAACAATCCCAGATATTTGCTTTTATTGCTTCAGGAACCCGAGTTTGTTTGTCGATTTCAAAATTTTTGATAATCGACAAAAAGAAATCTTCTTTTCGCTTCGGAATCCTTCCTCGTTTGACCCGATACAATTTTAGAAAGCATTCCTGATGTGTTTGTGCCATTTCATGAGAAACAGTGAGGGACACAACTTTTTCCTTCTCAATTCGTTTAACAAGAAAGAGAACATTGATAATAGGAAAAAGAGTCATGAAAGTGTTGTGTCTGTTCCTTGTTGTCTCATTAACCTACGCGGATCCAAGAACAACCGAAACGCCTTTTGGTACGGTCACACTCAATATTCAGTATGGGGAGGGAAATTCTCATAAGACGGAACTAGACCTCTACGCTCCGCGCATTCATCACTATCCTGTCGTCGTCTTTGTTCATGGCGGAAGTTTTATCAACGGTGACCGCAAAGAATTTCCTTACAACAAGGTCGGCGAATCCTTTCAGCAGAACGGTATCGGGTGCGCCGTGATCAGCTACCGCCTTGCTGCTGATTCTGCATGGCCAGCTCAACCGCGCGATGTGGCAAGGGCCCTTGCGTGGGTCAAGCGTCAGATCAGCAAGTTTGACGGTGACTCCACACAAGTGTTTGTCGTCGGCCACAGCGCCGGGGGACATCTCGCAGCCCTTGTATCTACCGATGCCCAGTACCTTCATGAATCCGGCCTGAATCTGAGAGATATTGCCGGATGCGTCGCCATCGGCACCATGATGAGCGACGCGGGAAGCCTTGGCATGATCTCACCGCAGGAGCAGGTTTCCATATTTGCCACGGACTGGTATTTCAAGATTTTTGGCACAAAGGAATTATTCATCCACAGCCTCCCGTGCAATCACGTGACCTCCGCCATGCCGCGAACATACTTGCTGCTGGGCGATAAGGAACTCTATGATCCACCGAAGCTTCTGACTGTTGAGGATTTTGTCTATCGGGCACGCAAAGTCGGCGCTGAGGCAACATATGCAGTCCTTCCCGACCGAACACATATGGGTGTCGTTGAGGGAATGATACGTCTCAATGACCCCGCGATGAAGCTTATCCTCTCTTTCATCAAGGGATCGCTGGGAACCGTTGGCTGAGCCGTCTTCTGGTCTAAACAGGGATTTCAGGTGGAAATCGAAGATTTTGGAATTTCATAAAGAAGATGAAATGAAAAAGCCAGCTCACGAATGGGCTGGCTTTTGCGGTTCACTAACGCCGTGTATCAGGGAACGAATGTCACGCCCCATGTTCCTCCGCCATGGTTTCCTGTGTAATAGAGCTTTGCGAGGAGCCTGATTGCGGAGTGTTGAAAGAATAAACACATGTAAGAGCAACCAGCAATATTCGGTTCAACTATGACCAGAATGGAGATCTGAGGAGACCAGGTTGAAGGGACATCCAAACGACCTTTCTCAGAAAGACTACTCTGAGCGGTTTCTTCGGCTGATGGAGAAGAACTGCGGCGGCCTCAGATTGACTACCAGTATCCCGCTGACCACGAGAGCCGAGCCGACAAGGAGCCGCCAGTCGGCCGACTCGCCGAGAAAGATGATGCCCAGCAGGAGGCCCACCACCGGAAAAACGTAGGTCACGAGCGACGAGCGCGTCACACCCCATGCATTGAGGAGATAGAAATAGAGGAGATAAGCCACGCACGATCCCAGGAGGCCGAGCCAGAGGAGGGCGAACCAGGTGATGGGAAGAGTGGGGAATTGGTTCGGTGCATCGAGTTGAGGTGCAAACTGATTGACGGGTGGGAGGGAGAGCCACAGCAAGATGTCCGCCACAAGGATCGAAACTGTTGATTGGACAACCGGGGGTTGGCCGCGGAGTTTTTTCCGGGAAAACGTCGCCGCGAAGGAGTAGCTGATCGCAGCCCCGATCACCGCGAGTTGCCCGAGGAAGCTTCCCGTCAGGCTCTCCACGTCGAAATCACGCCCCACAAGAATCACCACGCCCACAAACCCGATGATGAGGCCGAGAATCCGGGCCGTCGTGATCCGTTCATCATGAAGCCAGAAATGGGCGATGATAATGGCGAAGAGTGGAACTGTGCCGTTGAGGATTGATGCGAGGCTCGACTCGATTCTTGTTTCACCCCACGAGATGAGCGTAAAGGGGAGAGCCGTATTGATCACGCCCATGATAATGAGCGAGCGGAGGACGCTCCAATCCCGTGGAAAAGATTGCTTCTTGTATCGCATGACGACCAGAAGCCCTGCAAGTCCAAACAAGAGCCTGAGAGCAACCAGCGTAAAAGGTCCCGTATCCTGAACAGCAATGCGGATCCAGAGGAATGAGGATCCCCAGATCAGACCGAGGAGAATAAAAGCAGACCACTCTTTGGTTTTCATGTCGGCGTATCCCCTGGATACAGCAAAGGCCCAGAGAAGATCTGGACCTTGTCAACTCCTC
>CAZRPU010000067.1:0-9581 GCA_964602055.1 uncultured Ignavibacteriaceae bacterium | reverse complement strand
GCTTCGATCCTTGATGCCGCCGTGCTGACGAAGATCTTTGGCGTTCTGCTTGTGGGAATAGCCGTGATGATGGCCTTCAGCGAAAAACTGACGGCAATGACTCCTGCAGGGGCCGATAAGAACGGGGCCTTGAGCGGGCAATTCCATGACGAGCTGTCAAACAGGGCCATCCAGTACAATGTAAAAAATATCACGCCGACGATGTTCATTTCGCTTCTGGCGGGGAATGTTTCCGGTCTGCTTGGCCTGGGGGGCGGTATCTTCAAGGTTCCCGCTATGCATCTTTTGTCAGGCGTTCCGCTGAAGGCTGCAACAGCGACCAGTAATTTCATGATCGGCGTAACCGCCGCGGCAGGGGCATTCGTTTATTTTGCTGAAGGCCACCTCGACCCGCATACAGCTGCACCCGCAGCGCTCGGCGTCTTGCTGGGTTCGTTCATGGGCATTCGCCTGAGCAGAGTTCTGAAAGCAAGGGACCTCAAGTGGGTGTTCGTTGTTGTGCTCATGGCAGCGTCCATTCAATTGATCATGCGCTGATGGCCGGCCAACAACCAGATCATGATCTCTGGATAGCGCGGACTCTGAAGATCGGCATGTGGCTCAGTGCAGGCGTGTTGCTCGGAGGCCTCATTTCAGCGTCTCTTGTTCCGCTTTCAGAACCCCCGGAAACGCTCCTTGCCATCTCAGAATTTCTCAGCGCTTCGATGCAGGGGCGTCTCCCCCTCAGCGAACTGCTCCTTTATGCCGGAATCATGATGCTCATCTTCACACCAGTTCTCCGCGTCGGGGCCGCCGTCGTCTCGTTCATGGCAGAGCGCGACTGGAAGTTTGTCGGTGTTTCTGTGGCAGTCCTTGCGGTTCTCCTTATCGAAGTGATGATCTCCATTTCATGACGGCCAATGTTTCCATAAGGTGTTTGCTTCAAGCCACCGCGTTCCTGGCCCTTCTGTCACCCGCTGTGTCTTCACAAAACCTCAACTGGTCACAAACATCGTTTTCTCTCACCGCGCAATGGATCAGTCCGCAAATGGACTTCGGCACGTACTGGAAAGCCGGGCCGGCCGCCGGAGCATACGCCAGGATTCCCCTCGATCACCCGCTATCGATCACGGCGGTTGGACTGGTCTCATGGCATGCGCCGGCTGAAACTCCGCGGAAAGCAGAGATTCCGCAGGTGCTGCTTTTCCAGCTTGGGGGCGGATTCTCCCTCGAACAGAATCTTTCCGGAAATCTTGATGCTTCCGTGGCCGTGCGTCTCGTGAACAATGCCTTTATCATGACCGGTCCGCCGGTGCGGCCCGGATTTGAAAATGCTGTCGAATCAGAGTTTGGGATTTCCTTTGAGGGGGCTTTGGTCCTTCAAACGAATTCAGTCCCGATATCGTTGCTCGCCTCGTATCAGCCGATCTTCGTCGGGCTCGATCCCGTCGCGATCATTGCCGTCGGTTTTTCGGTGGGCCTGAGTCGTCCATGAAAATTCGATTTCTCATCCTCGGCATCGCCACGTTGACCGCTCTGGAAGTGCGCGCACAAACACCTGTTCTTGAACAACGTGCATCAGATTACCTTCGCAGAAACTCGTCGCTTTTTTTTGTTTCAGCGACGCGTTACGTTCCGGTTCTCCTCGGTCGAGGCCATGGCACCTGGTCGTCCCCCTCTGCCGGCGTTGCCATCGATGGAATGCCATTCGACAGTTTCATCCTGAACCTCTCCTCTCCGGACTATGCCCCGTTCGACCTGATCACCATGGGTCCCCCCGAAGCAACGCTACAACCGTCGCTGACGGAACAAGGGAGTTTTCCCGGAGGAAGGATCTCGCTTAAACGATCTGAAATCCCCGATTCGTTGATGATCATGAGCCGGATCTTCGGCGGAAGCGAAACCGGGGATGTCATTCTGCAGGAATACACGAGGGATAATCTCCCCTTCTATAATAGAAACAAGATCGGCTTTTCCGGGTCCGTTGCTGTCTCCGACCGTCTTGATCGGTTTGCTTACAGGATCATGGCCGGAGGATTCTCCTATTTTTCGGTCGGGTATGCGGACAGGGACCACATTCTGATTCCGTATATCGATCTTCCAACGTTCTCTGAGCCGAATCGCCATTATATCGGCTCGCTGGAATTGGAGTTCGGCAGGGACTTCTCCATTGTGGCAGGGGTCAATGTATTCGAAGCATGGGAACAGGTACCGTTTCTCCCGACCTTTGCTTTTTTTTCAGGGGCGCTGGGAACGGTGCGGATTTCAATTCGGGAACTGTTCACGTCCGTGGATCTCAACGCCCGCCGCGATGCCGCATCGGTGACGATGCGCAATCAAATTGGAACGGAGGGCGGACATTACGAAAGCTCTGTCGGCACTCTCAATCCCGTCGTTCGGATTTTATCCGGAGAAAACGTGCAGATCAGCCTTCCTCTCGAACTCTCCGCCCATTCAATTGACGTTCATGATCAGAATCGGCAACTATTCGGCCGTGACATCGACCGGACCACATGGTCCGTGGGCATCACCGCAGATGTTGAGTACACATCCTGGCAAGGAACCGCTCAAGCTCGCTTTGAAAAGGGGTTGAACGAATCGTTCCTGCGATCAGGAGATGTCAAAATCCGGGCAGATAACCTCGAACTGCGCATAAGCAGCATTGAACGGTCGCCATCCCTTCTGGAGATGTTTGGCAGCTTTTCCACATGGCGATACCGTCCGGCCCTGGCAGGAAATGATACGTTCAGCGTAAGAGGATCTTCTGCTCTCAAGTCCGCCCGATCTTCGGGCATCGAATTACGATTGAATCATGAGGGGAAAGTAAACCTTGACATCGTCGCATTTTATTCTGCCACAGACAACCTCATCACGCGGCGCCCCCTTTCCATTATTCGGTCCGATGTTCCAGGAGATCTTGTCTTTTCAGGCCAGTATGAGAACATTCGTCGAAGGGTATTTGGAGGAATGGAGTTACTGGCGGGGCTGAACTGGTCTTCCAACGCTACCATCGAAATGCGTTACAGTTTTACCCAGAATCTTCAGGCCCCGGAGATTCCACGGCATCAACTGGCAGTCAGCAACACATTTCGAATAGCAACATACACGAGCTTCTCTATTTCCCTGCGAGGTTCAGCGAAAACCTCCTGGTCGGAATTTGCCATTGACCCCGCGCAGGACGACGATTATGGAATCGGATCGGACGGCGTTGCACCGGAGCACTGGATCGTTGATTGTTCTGTGGTCCAGGACCTCGGGAAAATCTGGTTTGCACGGGAGGTGATCGGAAGAATTGAATTACAGAACATCCTCAATCGTTCTTATCGTACGATTCCTATTGGTGTGACCAGTGATTTCGCAGTGATCGGATACCTTTCTGTACAATTGTAGTATCACTCTGTGGAACTCTTTCTTTTCCCCCGAAGGCCTGCCCGACATTATGGTTCTCGTTAGGTCAGGCGGGGGTCCCTTCGGGATCTATGTCTCTCGTGTAACTACTTTGGAAAATGGTTTGTCGAAAAAAAATTGTACATTCTCGGATATCCCGCATGGAGGTTTATGATTCTCTCTGACAAGCAAATTCTGCGTGAAATGGATGAAGGAAGCATCGTCATCCGTCCGTTTAAGCGGAAATACCTCGGATCGAACAGTTATGACGTTCATCTGGGCGCCTGGCTGGCGATGTATAACGAGGAGATTCTCGACTGTAAAAGGCACAATGCCGTTCACTATTTCAAAATCCCCAAAGAGGGCCTGATCCTCGTACCCAGCAAACTGTATCTTGGCGTCACGGAGGAATACACCGAGACCCACAAACATGTGCCATTTCTCGAAGGAAAAAGCAGTATCGGCCGGTTGGGAATCGATATCCACGCAACCGCCGGCAAAGGGGACGTGGGATTCTGCAATACCTGGACGCTCGAGATCTCCGTTCGACAGCCCGTGCGGATCTATGCCGGGATGCCTATTGGACAGTTGATTTACTTCGAAATATCGGGCGAAGTTGAAATCCCCTATTCCCGAAAGAAAGGTGCCAAATACAACAAGCGCACCATAAAGCCGGTGGAATCCATGATGTGGAAGAACTTCAAGTGATCGGAACGAGAACAGCATCATGAGTTTTGCAGAATCCTTGCGGAAGATTCAGGAAGACCAGAACTCTCTTCTGTGTGTCGGATTGGACACCGACCCCGATCTTCTACCGCCCCATCTCGGCAAAACTGCCGATTCCGTTCTGGAATTCAACAGGCAGGTGATCGAGGCGACCAGGGATCTTGTCTGCGGATACAAGCTCAATCTCGCTTTTTATGAGGCGCTTGGCTCCAAGGGTTGGAGCGTCCTTCAAAAAACCATTTCTACAATTCCACCGGACATCCTCGTCATCGGAGATGCCAAACGCGGTGACATTGGCAATACGGCCGACCGGTATGCATCTGCGCTGCTGGCAGATCTTAAATTCGGTGCGGTGACGGTGAATCCCTACATGGGACGCGATTCGGTCGAGCCGTTTCTTAAATACCGTGAACGAGGGGTGTTTCTGCTCGCGCTCACCTCAAATCCTGGCTCAAAAGATTTTCAACGGCTGAAGGTCGGGCAAGTGCCGTTGTTTGAGAAGATCGTCGGCGCGGCGAAAAAATGGAACACAAATGACAACATCGGGCTTGTCGTCGGAGCTACGCATCCGAAGGAGTTGAGGAAGATCCGCTCCATGGTTCCCGCGATGCCGCTGCTTATTCCCGGCATCGGCAAACAGGGAGGAGATCTTCGCTCGGTCATCCGTTACGGATGCGATCGAAAAGGCCTCATGGCTGTTGTCAACGTCGGACGGTCGATCATCTATTCCTCGCGCGACATGGATTTTGCTGCAACGGTTCGCAAGGAAGCCATGGCAGTTCGCGACGAGATCCGCATGTATCAGGCCGAATTCTTCGGGGGATAAGGAGTATGAGCACCATCTGCGGAATCTGCATAATCTGTGGTTATCTGCAGAATCTGCGTAATCTGTAATCTGCGTTCAATCCGCACAATCTGCGAAAATCACCGGGGGGTGTGCCATCCGAGAATCAATTCTCCATCACGTCTGGAAAAACCAACGCTTTCGTTCCGCGGGCCTTGTGACAACGGACGGATCTTCGGTGAACATCCATGATGCCGGGACGCCGAATCACGATGGCGGACCGGATTTTCGCAATGCGAGGATCCGGATCGGCAACACCGTGTTTTCCGGCGATGTTGAGATCCACTGGAATGTTGCGGAATGGCTCCGACATGGTCATGAGTCGGATCCGGCGTACAACGGCGTGATTCTGCACGTCGTCTTGGAGGGGAGCGCACTGCAGTTTCCCACAGTGGTGCAAAGCGGCCGAACCGTCCCGGTCTTGCTTCTCAAACCGTACCTCGTCGAATCCATCTATCGACTCGAAGCGACGGCCGCAAAAGACAGTGCTCTCTTTCATGGCAAGGGACTCCGATGTGCGGAGTTCAACGCAAACGTTGATCCCTCAATTCTCGGCCCCTGGATCGCAAAACTAGCCCAGGAACGGCTGGAGATGAAAGTGCGTCGATTTGAGGAACGGTTGCGCGAGCTCGCTCATCAAAGGCTGCAGGTAGCCGAGCATCGGGATGCGTATGGCAGCTTGGAACGAAATGAAATTCCCGATGCATACTCCTCCCTCACGCAGCAGCATTTTACCGATCGGGGACTGTGGGATCAGATCCTTTACGAAGGGATCATGGACGGCCTCGGGTATTCCAAAAACCGGGAACCGTTTGTCCGGCTGGCAAGAAGTGCTTCGCTGAAAGTCATTCAATCGATAAACCCTGTCCAGGATCCCCTTGTTTCGGAGGCGCTCCTGCTGGGCGTTGCCGGACTTCTGCCCCAGGTGCGGACACTGCAGGAACCTTCGTCACGCGAACATGTCCGTCTGTTGCGACGGCACTGGCGCTCGATCAGAACAAGAGTTTCGTGTGAGCGATTGCATGAAGCGGAATGGCAGTTTTTTCCCACCCGTCCCGTCAATTTTCCGACCATCCGAATCGCAGCAGCAGCCCTTCTCCTCAAAAAGATCCTGATGGAAGACCTGTTCCGATCGATCATACAAATCGTAAAGCACTCCACACCGCTCGAAAGAGCGCTCACCAGCCTTGTCGAGATCATTGCCGTTTCACCAGAGACGTACTGGAATTCCCATTACAATTTTGATGCTCCATCGAAAACGCCAATCAATCCGATCGGCCGTGCCCGCAGGTCCGATATTGTTGCCAACGCCTTCATTCCGATTTCCTTGTTGTACTCCAGGATCTTTCACGACCCTGTTGTTCGAAAGAATGCTTTGGAGCTTTTCGGAATGTTCCCGCCGCTCTCCTCGAACAGCATCCTTCGGCTGATGGAGCAACAGCTTCTGCGGTCGAAGTTTCACCTTACTTCCATGCGTCTGCAGCAGGGCGCCATCCAGCTTTGGCGATCGTACTGCCGGGAGGGGCGTTGCGGAGAGTGTGATGTAGGAAAAGCAGTTTTCAAGGCGTAAATTACACTCCATGCCGGAATTGCCGGATATCATCGTCTATTGCAAAGCACTTGAAGAGCGAACGCTCGGCGCCACGCTCGAAGCCATCCGGCTTGGAAATCCGTTTCTTCTCCGTACGGTTTCCCCTCAACCCTCGGAAATCACCGGGCGAAAGGTCACCGGACTCAGTCGAATGGGAAAGCGCATTGTGTTTCACCTGGAAGGCGACATGTACATGGTGCTTCATTTGATGATTGCCGGCCGTCTGCATTGGAAACCACCCGGCGTGAAGATCGCCGGAAAGATCGGGCTCGCCGCCTTTGATTTCGCATCCGGCACGTTGACTCTGACAGAGGCCGGAACAAAGAAACGAGCGTCGTTGCACCTGATCGCCGGGGAGGAAAATCTGAAGGCATTGGATCGAGGAGGAATCGAAGTGGTGGCAGGCATGGAGAAGGAATTTGCGGATCGGCTAAGATCCGAGAACCATACGCTCAAACGGTCGCTGACGGATCCCCGCCTTTTCAGCGGAATCGGCAATGCCTATTCGGACGAGATTCTCCATCGTGCGAAATTATCCCCCCTTCGGCTTACCCGTCAAATGACAGATGCTGAAATCGAAAATCTGTTTCGGTGCATTCGGGAAGTGTTTTCTGAGTGGACGGAACGATTGCGAAAAGAGGCAGGGGGTCAGTTTCCGGAGAATGTGACCGCGTTTCGGAAGGAAATGGCGGTGCACGGGAAATTCAATCAGCCCTGCCCTGCCTGTGGAACCAAGGTTCAGCGCATTGTGTATGCGCAAAACGAGTGTAATTACTGCCCCCGATGTCAGACCGGAGGGAAGTTGCTGGCGGACCGTGCATTTTCCCGCCTTTTGAAAGATGATTGGCCCAGGACGATTGAGGAATTGGAAGAGGCCAGAGTGAAACGCGGGATGGAATGATGGAAAATTGGCATGATGGAATTGAATCATGATAACACGCGAATCCCTCGGGTGGAATAAACATTTCGCCGATGTGTTCAAGGCCTTCGAGGGGAGAGACCTCATTCCCGGACGCGTTGCCCTTCAGCACAGAACCCACTACAGCGTCTTGTCAGAAATCGGAGAACTCAGAAGCGAGGTCACCGGAAAAATGGAATATCTTGCGTCGGGTCCGCAGGACCTCCCGGCGGTTGGCGATTGGGTGGTGCTGCATCCGCGTCCTGAGGAGTCGGCGGCGACGATCGTCGAACTTCTTCCCCGAAAAACAAAATTCTCACGCAAGGTGGCGGGCCGGAAATCGGAGGAACAAGTTGTCGCCGCGAACGTTGACGTGGTATTCATCGTGAGCGGCCTGGACCATGATTTCAATCCGCGCAGGATCGAGCGCTATCTTGTCCTCGCGCGGCAGAGCGGCGCCGATGCAGTGGTTCTGCTGAATAAGGCCGATCTTCGCGATGATTCGGAAAAGATTCGAAAGGAAATCACCGCGATCGCAGGAAACATTCCGGTTGTCATGACCAGCGCCCTGAGGGACGAGGGCCTGGAAGTGATCGCAACCTCTCTGCAAAACGGACGCACCGGCGCTTTGTTGGGCTCTTCGGGTGTTGGAAAAACCACCATCATCAATCATCTCCTTGGTTCGGACCGGAAAACGGCGGAGGTTCGCGAGAATGACAGTCGCGGGAGGCATACCACCACGGTCCGGGAACTGATTCAGCTTCCTTCGGGCGGATTGCTGATCGACACACCGGGGATGAGGGAATTGCAGCTTTGGGGCGACATGGAAAGCGTGAATGAAACATTTGAAGACATCGAAGCACTGGAACAGCAGTGCAAGTTTCGTGATTGTTCCCACGACACGGAACCGGGATGTGAAGTGCGTGCGGCGCTTGAACAGGGGACATTAACACCTGAACGGTATGAGAGTTACCTGAAACTCCTGCGGGAGCTTGCGTATCAGAATCGCAAGAATAATGAGGCGGAACAGCGGAAAGAAAAAGAGCGGCTTAAGAAACGGACGATGCAATACAGGAAGCAGACGAAAGGCCGGACAAAACGATCGTGACCGTGAAACGGCTTCACACAATAATCGGAATTGGCACTGTGCTTGTTTTTCTCGGAACAGGGGTGTATATGAGAATATCGTTTCCCGAACTCTACGACGGGAACGAAGTGATTCGCTACCTCTTCCGGGCGAACCATGTGTATATTCTCTTCTCGGGGCTCTTGAATGTCCTTCCCGGGCTGTATCTGTCCTGGTCGATCATCCCGTGGAGGAAGTCGCTGCAACGGGTCGGATCATGGATGTTGCTCATCGCACCGCTCTTCTTCATGGTCGCATTCATCGTTGAACCTGTTCAGGCCAGCCCCATGAGGCCGTTAACGGTGACGGCGGCGTTTGTGACTCTCATTGGAGTGACGCTGCATGGAATCGCCGTGGTGATCCGAAAGGGGGCACAATCTGCGGGGCAGGAAAGCAATCGGCCTTAGGTTGACCGGGGACCCCGAAGGATTCGGGAGGGCAGAAGGACCAGCGATTTGAGGAGCTCGAATACACCGTCCACTGCGATTCCGAGGAGCCTGAATGGAAGCAGAATCAACCATACTAGCGGATACAGCACAAGGGCTGCCAATGCCAGGGGCCAACAGACGATGAGCAGAATCAGCCAAAGAAGGAATGTTGCCATAGTTTATCTTACGAACCCGGGGGTGCAGGGTTTCAGGGATATTCTTGTCAAACGATCGGCAAAGGGCATACCTCATGGAACATAAGATCATCGACCTTCTCCGACAGCGGACCAGGGCCTCATTTCCTGTTGAAGAGGATGACCGGACATTCGAAATGGTTCTTGCTGCCTGCGCTCTCCTTTTGGAGCTTGCCTCGGCCGATGGCGAGTTCACGCATGACGAACGAAAGCGGATCTACGCCCTGTTCCGTGACGAATATCAGATGTTTACGGATGATATTGAAGAACTGATCGATTTGACAGAGGAGGCAGTCGGCTCCGGAAGAGAGAAACAGGAATTTACCGCCATTGTGAATGCAGAATATTCCATTCACGAAAAATTGCATCTTGTTACGTTGATGTGGAAGATCGTTTTTGCCGACGGGG
>CAZRPU010000066.1:0-10163 GCA_964602055.1 uncultured Ignavibacteriaceae bacterium | reverse complement strand
ACTTCTCAAATC
Organism: uncultured Ignavibacteriaceae bacterium; assembly: GCA_964602055.1. Taxonomy (GTDB): domain Bacteria; phylum Bacteroidota; class Ignavibacteria; order UBA10030; family UBA10030; genus JACPLA01. The sequence continues at coordinate 10,151 of CAZRPU010000066.1, read as the reverse complement.
GTTCAACCCCCCATTTCGGCCCCCAACCTTGAACTTGGAACCTTGAACCTTGAACTCCGAACCTATTTATAACTTCTCTGCGACGGCTTGACATACTCGAACTTGAGGGGCTCCTTGTGAAGAACCGGTGATTTCTTTTCCCCCTTGTACTCCCAGGCGGCAACGAACGAGAATCGCCCGTCGTTGCGTTTCGCTTCTCCTTCTTCCGTCTGGTGTTCTTCACGGAAATGTCCGCCGCAGGATTCTTCGCGCTGCAGTGCATCCCTCGCCATGAGCTCGCCAAGCTCGAAATAATCCGCCACGCGGCCCGCTTTTTCGAGCTCCATGTTCATGTCCAGATCCGCTCCGGTGACTTTAACATCCTTCCAAAAACGCTGTTTCAATTCCGGAATGAGCTGCAGGGCTTTCTTCAGCCCGGCCTTGTTCCGCGCCATTCCGACGTTGTTCCACATGATGGCACCCAGCTCGCGGTGAAACTCGTCGACCGTTTTCTTGCCGCCAATCGACATGAGTTTCTTCACCATCTTTTCGGTTGCCTGTTCCGACTCTTTGAACGCTGAATGATCATTTTTGACGGGAGAGAATTTTGTGGAAGCAAGGTAATCGCCGATCGTGTACGGAAGAACGAAATAGCCGTCCGCCAGCCCCTGCATGAGTGCGCTCGCGCCCAGACGATTGGCCCCGTGGTCGGAGAAATTCGCCTCGCCGATAACGTACAGACCGGGAATCGTGCTCATGAGATTATAATCCACCCAGAGTCCGCCCATGGTGTAATGCACGGCGGGATAAATCCGCATCGGTGACTTGTACGGATCCTCCGCTGTTATCTGGTGGTACATCTCAAAGAGATTGCCGTACCGTTCCTCGATGACGTGACGGCCCAGACGTTTGATCGCATCGGCAAAGTCGAGATAGACAGCCAGGCTCGTCGGGCCGACGCCGTGTCCTGCGTCGCACATCTCCTTCGCCCTCCGCGAGGCCACGTCACGCGGCACAAGATTGCCGAACGACGGATACATCCTTTCAAGATAGTAATCCCGCTCGCCTTCAGGAATCTCCGATGGCTTGCGCTTGTCCCCTTTCTTCTTCGGAACCCAGATCCGTCCGTCATTGCGGAGGCTTTCGCTCATGAGCGTGAGTTTCGATTGATACGCACCGCTTTGGGGAATGCATGTTGGATGAATCTGCGTGAAGCACGGATTGCCGAAGAACGCTCCCTTCTTGTGGGCCCTCCAGATCGCGGTCGCATTGCTGGCTTTGGCATTCGTGGAAAGGAAGAACACGTTTCCATACCCGCCGGTTGCCAGCACAACGGCATCCGCAGCATACGATTCCATAATGCCGTTCACCAGGTTCCTGACCACAATGCCGCGTGCCATGCCGTCGACAAGAACAACGTCCAGCATTTCCCTTCTGTCGAAAAACTTTACTGCCCCGGTGTCCATTTGTCGTACCAGTGCCGAATATGCGCCGAGCAGAAGCTGCTGACCGGTTTGCCCCCGTGCATAAAACGTGCGGGCAACCTGGGCGCCGCCAAAGGAACGGTTATCGAGATAGCCTGCATAATCCCGCGCAAAGGGCACACCCTGTGCAACACACTGGTCAATGATGGAACCGCTGACCTCCGCGAGACGATGAACATTAGCCTCTCGTGAACGATAGTCACCGCCTTTGACCGTATCGTAGAACAAGCGCCAGACACTATCGCCGTCGTTCGAATAGTTCTTTGGGGCGTTGATGCCTCCCTGCGCTGCAATACTGTGAGCCCGGCGGGGCGATTCGTGATAGGAGAATGCCAGGACATTGTATCCAAGCTCAGCCAGGCTGGCTGCGGCGGATGCTCCTGCCAGGCCGGTCCCCACAACAATCACAGTATACTTCCGCTTGTTCGCGGGATTCACAAGTTTCAGATGGAATTTATGCTCGGACCATTTTTTCTCAATAGGTCCCGGAGGGATTTTCGCATCGAGTTTCATGGCTTAGTGCACTCCAATGACGACAGCAGTGGGGATCATGCGATGGAAGAAATAGAAATAGATGGGCAGAGAAGCGAACCCTGCCGGGATCACGAACCAGAAGAAGAATGCGACGAAGTCGAGGAGTCCTCGGTATTTCTGATGCATCAGCCCCAGCGTCTGAAAAGCCGACTGGAAGCCGTGCCTCAGATGGTACGCCAGGATCACCAGCGAAAAGATGTAGAACATGCAAAACCAGGGATTTGTGAACTTCTGCTCCACGAGCTGGTAGGCGGTCATCGTTGTGCCGGTGACGCGCAACGGAAAGAAAAAACTGCCGAGATGGACGACGAGAAAGAAGAAAATCACGCTTCCTCCCAGCATGGTGATCCGGGACGCCAGCTCGGTGTTCTCATCCAGCTTATAGACCGCATAGCGCTGCGGCCGCGCCCTTCTGTTGCCGATCCACACCGCAAGACCGCTCAGCGCATGGCCGAACAAGGAGGCAAACAACACCACTTCGATAATCCGAATAACCGGATTGGACACCAGCAGGGCCGAGTACTCTTCATAGAGATGCCCACCGTCATTTGCAAACAAGAGAAGGTTTCCGATCAGATGCTCCACAAGAAAGAGACACAGGAAGAGCCCTGTAAGGCTCATGATCACTTTCTTGCCGATCGAAGACCGATAGAACACGAGGAGGCTTTTCATAGCGGAATGTGTGGGTAGTCGATGGAACAACCGGAATTGAAGGCCGCATACGGGCCTTCTTGTTGGTGCAGAAATTCTACAGAACTATTGCCGAAAAAGCAATGATCGGGGACGGATCAGGTCACAACGCTTTCCCCGATAAACCTTCTGATGGAAATCAGACTGCCGATCAATCCCAACGCGCAGCCAACGGCAACCACGGCGCCGTAGGCCCAGGGCTCGACCTTCACAAAATCCGACAACTGGACAGAGATCCATTTCTCCAGATAGTTGAAAATGAGGAAGACCACGCCGGCAGCGACGAGTCCGCCCAGAACCCCCTGGAGAATGCCTTCCATGATAAAGGGGATACGTATGAACTGCCGTGTTGCTCCGATGAGCTTCATGGTTTGGATGATCTTTCTCTTCGCATAGATGGCGAGACGGATCGTGTTTGCGACAAGAAAAATGGAAGAGATAGTAATAAAGATTCCTATTCCGAATGCGATCCAGAGGAAGGTCTTGGCCCGCTTGTCGAGCATCTCCAGAAGTGTTTTCCGATAGATCACGTCTTCAACGCCCGCGACTCTCTTCACGTCGGTGAAGACCTTTTCCGCTCCTTCGGCCGTTTTGAAGCCGTCCTGCAGAAAAATTTTCACCGAGGCAGGAAGCGGGTTAAAATCGAGAACTTTATAGATGTCCTCGCCGAATTCCTCTTTGAAGATGGCGGCTGCCTCCTCTTTGGAAACAAAACGCACGCTTGCAACACCTCTCACGGCTTTGATGCGCCCAAGAACGGCATCCGTTTCCGCCTTCTGCATCCCCTCGGTCAGGAACGCCTCCATCTCGACCTTGTCCCGCAGAAGCTCGACAACGGTATTGGCATTGAAAAGAAGAATCGTAAAGGAGCTGAGAAGAAGGAGGGAGATGGCGATGGTGACCACCGCGGTGACCATCGAGAGCTTTGCACGTTTGAAACCCGAAAATCCCTCTTTGACGATGTACCGAATCTGCATCGGCTAACCCTCCAGGATTCGTCCCTGTGGATATGACCCAAGGACGCGAACAAGAGTACTGAGTTCTTTCAGATGATTCAATGCCTGCTGCACTTTTTTCTCTCTGGCCGAGCCCAGGATATCGACGTAGAAGAGATATTCCCACGGTTTCCCGGGCAAAGGGCGGGATTCGATCTTCATGAGGTTGATATCCCGCAGAGCGAACACCGCCAGACTCCGAAACAGGGAGCCGGGTATATTCCTCGCCGAAAACACGAGGGATGTCTTCGTGCGGCTTGCATGGGGTGCGCTCCTCCGGCCAAGGATGAGAAATCGGGTGTAGTTGAGGTTTCCCTCGATGTTGGCCCGGAGGGTTTTCAACCCGTACGTCCGCGCAGCCTGTTTGCTGGCGATCGCCGCGGCATTCCGGCGATTCTCGGCTTTGATCATGCGCGCCGCTCCCGCGGTGTCGTAGTATGCCATGGGCTTCGCTTTTTTCAGACCGCTCAGGAATTTCTCACATTGACCAAGCGCCTGCGGATGTGAAAACACGAACCTGAGGTCCCTTCGCCGGACGCCGGGAAGAACCAGAAGCTGCTGGCGGATCCTCAGAGTGATCTCCCCGATGATCGTTACTGTATGACGAAGGAGAAGGTCGTAGTTCTCGTGCACGCTGCCAAAAACCGAGTTTTCGATGGGGATGATGCCAAACCGGTTGGCGCCGCGGGAAACGAACGAGAAAACCTCCTTGAAGTGTTCCTTGGGAACGAGGGTGTGGCCGGCCCCGAAGAACGCCCGGGCCGCCTGCTCGCTGAAGGCCCCCGGTTCGCCCTGATAGGAAATAGTCATAAGTCCGTGGTCTGTATTCGGTGATCGTCCTGTCTGCTAGAAATTCGATTCATCTCTCCACCGCGCAAGCATCCATGGATCTGCTGCGGCGAAGCGGACCAAGGAGAGGGTCACGTAACCGTCAACCCGGATAATGTCGCTGGTGCTGAATGTCACCGTGAGGTTGAAGTTCCGGCTAACGGAAGCGCGCGTATTCGTGGAGTCGGCCGATTCCGCGATGATATTGTTCCAAACAAGGTCGATGCGCTGCACATTCCTGAACAGTTCACTGGTAATGCGCATCTCTTCATCTCTTCCCCACGACACGTCGACGACGCGCTCGTAATCGCGAAACACATAGACATAGTCGGAGGCAATCATTTGTCCGTAAATCGTTGTGTCCTTGAATGTGTAGGCGTATTTAATATTCTGAAAAACGCCCTCGACGGTCCTCTGGTCTCCCAGAATCGAATCGCCCCCGAGAGGCGAATCGTCGAAAGAGGGTGCGAAGGGATTGCATGCCGCAAGGAGGAGGAGAACAAGCAATGTGGCGATGTACGGTTTCACATGCTTTCCTCTATTGCCCAAATTCTCCCTTCAGGTCGCTCCATGTGAAATCTCCCTGCTGGTTGGCGAAATCAATCCATCGCCATATCACCCAGTTCTGCACATTATCCTTGACGAGAAAGAACTGCGATCGTCCCAACGCGGTTTGCGGAACGGCTGTTTTCGTATGTGGAACGACAAGCTGGTACGTTGTTTCGAAAAAAGCGGAGTCTGTGGAAACACTCTGTGCCGTGAAAGTGAACTTCAGCGAAGGAACGCCCGACGGCTGCAACTGCGAAAGGATTGTGTTGAAGTACTGCTCTTCCGACTGCCGATCCCAGCCGATAAACACGCCATATTTCGAGAGCGCCTGAGGCGAGGGATCAAACACAAACGACCGTCCGGCGGTTGCCGAATCGGAGAACGATCTTCGGTAATTCACCGAGTTCTTGTCGAGAAAGGCATTCTCCATGTTGGTAAAAACATCGGAGGCCTCGATGGGGGGAACGAAATTTGCGCTCGGTTCGGCGGGCGACTCGGGAGACCTTGTCGTGAAGATGCACGACGACCAGAGAAGGAGGAACGAAACCCCGGCAACAGTGGGAACCGTCATGGCATTAGACGGCCACTCTCCCCTCGAGAGCCCGTGACAGGGTTGCCTCGTCGGCGTACTCGAGGTCCGATCCCACGGGAAGCCCCCGGGCGATACGCGTGATTCTCACCCCGAGAGGCTTCAGAAGCCTGGACAAATAGATGGTCGTCGCCTCTCCTTCCACGTTCGGATTCATCGCGAGAATAATCTCCTCAACGCCCGATCCCGTGAGCCTCACCAGCAACTCGCGAATGCGGAGATCATCCGGTCCGACGCCGTCGAGGGGAGAAAGGGCTCCTCCCAGTACATGATACAGCCCTTTGAATTCATTGGTCTTTTCGAGGGCGAGAACGTCGTTCGGCTCCTCCACAACACAGATCAAACGTTGGTCACGCTTCGTGTTCGAACAAATCCGGCACGGGTCGGCCTCGGTGATGTTCGAGCATACCGAGCAGTAGCGCACTTTGTCTTTGACATTCACCAGCGCCTTCGCGAGGCTTACAATTTCCTCCCTCTCCATTTTCAATACATAGAGGGCAAGACGATGTGCCGTTTTTCTTCCGATGCCCGGAAGCTGGGCAAACTGTTCCACAAGTTGTTCGACAGATTCCGGCGTGTAGGTCATCGCATTCCGGGAATATTCAGGCCGGGGATGTTTGGAATCAGTCCCTGAGTGGCCTTTTGCATCTCCGCCTGAGCGAGTGCCCCTGCCTGTTCGAGGGCTTTGTTGACCGCGGCGATCACAAGATCTTCCAGAATTTCCTTCTCCTCGGGATTGACAGCCCCCTTCTCAATTTCGATCTTCACAACCTGTTGTTTTCCGTTCACCGTGACTTTTACCATGCCGCCCCCTGCATCGGCCGTAACGGTCTTTTGCTCAAGTTCGGCCTGAACTTTCGCCATTCGTTCCTGCATCTCCTGCACCTGCTTCATCATGCCCTGCATGTTCGGTAACCCGCCTTTCAGCATCTTCTCCTCCTTGCTGCACTTTTTTTTGAAATATAGGTCGAAATGAAAGGAATGTCAACGCGCACGCGGCATACTGCTCTGTACTGATGCGCGCAGTGGCTGGTCAATTCTTAACGGGGCGGCAAGACCCACACCAAGGGATGGGATCTTCAGAAGGAAAGAATACCGGCGAGCAGAGGGAGACAGGCGCCGGCTTGTGCGAAGCTTACTCAACCTTTGTCATCGAACGTCGCAATCACCTTTTTCACCATGCCCCTGCCTCCGATTGCAGTAATAACGATCGAAAGAATTCCGAGAGTAATAATGATGACAGTAAATCCGATGACGACGATTTCCCTGGCAATATCAAGTTCAACAAGGGCCATGGCGGAAAAGAAGAGGATCAGCACCGCGCTCGAGAAGCGGGAAATGAGCGTTGCCCTGGGAATGTCTTCGCGGGTCAGCACCTTCTTGACGGCAAAACCGACCCAGCGAGCAATCATCCAGCCAATACCGGCAATAATGAGAGCCACCACCAGTCGCGGAACAACGGAGACGCCCCGTTCGATCAGGGTTGAAAGAACGGTAAGATGCATCGCTTCGAGGGCGGCATTGAGAAAGATGAGGAAGACAAGGAAGAAAGCCACACTGCCGATGGAATTGAACAAGGCGTGGCGGACATCCGCTTTCGAAAGATCGGCTCCCCACCGGAATGTTCCGACCATGCGTTCGATCCGCAGGAGCACGCAAATCTGGAACACGATGCGTTTGGCGGCCCATGCCAGCAGCCAACCAATGCCAATGAGAATGAGTCCGGCAAACAAACTCGGCAGATAGCCGATCACCTGTTCGGCGACATTCGACAAAGGGTCACGTAAAAGACTATCCATGGCTTTCTTCTCCCTCTTTCTTCATTGGTGAAAACAGGACCGACCAGAATGATGGCCGCTCCTCATACTCTTTGACCCACAGGACGGGGCAGGCAACTTCCTCGGTGATTTCCTGTGAGAGCGACCGCCTGAGAAGCAGCTCAAGGAAATCTCCTGTTCTTCCCGCCATCACGAGCAAGTCAACGTCTTTCGACAACCTCTTGATGCCCGGCAGGACGCCTTCATGCTCGGCAACTTCCACTTTCGCCTTGAGGTTCTGCTCCGCGAGCATCTTGCGGATTTTGGTCATCCGTTCGACATGACGTGTAGGACCGTCGTCCGGATCCGAGACAACGCCGATCTCGACCTGGCTGCGGAAGTATTTTGCCAGCGATGGCGTGATTTCCACGGCGAGCCGTGTATGTATGTCGTAGGCAAACGGAATCATGATCTTCTTGACGCCTCTGGCGGGCAGTTTTCCATGGAGCACTGCGACCTCGCACGGTGAATCCTGTATGACACTATCGATCACCGATGAAAACAGCCGTTCGAGGAATGTCGGATCTTTCCCTCTTCCCAAGAGGATAAAGTTGCAGCGCTCCTCTTCCGCCGTTTCGACGATTCCCTGGGAAATCCTGTGGGCGACTTTCACGATGTTCCGGACATTCCCGCCTTCCTCACGGGCGAACGATGTCGCTTTTTCGAGGAACTGTGCAGCCCGCGTATATTCTTCCAACCCTGCGCGGAGCGGCTGACCTTCCTTCACTTCAATGACATGGAGGAAGATGATCTCGGCGCCGTTCCTTGAGGCAACCGCCATGGCCACTTTGGAGAGGCTTGTCGAGGCCTCCTCATTGCCGAGGGCAACGAGAATCCGGTATTCCTGCCGCTCAAGACTTTCGAGCGCCTGCACGCGCTGGATATGTTCAACCTCCCGGTCGGCGGCATAAAAGCGATACACCATGAGGCCGACGGCAATCCAGGCAGCCGTGACAATCCAGCCCAGGGGACTGTAATCGAACATATACACGGCAAGGAACAGAAGAAGTATGATGCCGATAATGGTCAGATACGGAAACAAAGGCGTGAAAAACCCGCGATCAAGGTCGGGACGCTTCTTTCTGAGCCGGATCAGCGTCACATTGACCTGCAGAAACAAGAGGAGAAACATGATATCGGCGGCCGAGGCAACGTCCTCGATATGAAGAGACACTGACATGCCAATAACGATCAGAAGTGAGAACACGATTGCGAAATGCGGAGTAAATTTCTTGCGATGGACTTTGCCGAAGAACGTGGGGAAATTCCTGTCACGGCCCATGGCAAAGGCCACGCGGGAAGAAGAATAGATCGTCGCATTGAGTGCCGACATCGTCGAAATGAGCCCGCCGAACAGGAGCATGACTCCTCCCCCGACAAAGAACGTCTTTGCCACTTCCACGAGGGCCGTTTCCTTCTTCAAGGCCAGGAAATCCCATGCCGTCATACCTTCGGGTTTCACGGTGGCAAGGGCCGTCACGGCAATGAGCAGATAGATGGGAACCACGATCAGGAGAGAGAGAAACACGGCTCGGGGGATGTTCTTTTTCGGGTTTTTGATTTCCTCCGATGCCTGAGAGATGACTTCGAATCCCTGGAACGCAATGAAGGTAAGCCCCATGGCTTTGATGACACCGCCCCACCCGTTCGGCATGAAGGGGGAAAACGCTTGCTGCCAGTCGCCGCGATGGATCATCAGCTCAATCCCGAATCCGATAAAAATTCCCAGGATGACAATCTTGGTGAGCGTGACGATATTGCCCACCTTGCCGGTTTCGGACGCGCCGCGGAAATTAATGTATGCGAAAATGATGGCGATCCCGACGGCGAGAATCTTCTGGGGAGAGAGGAACCCCCAGTGGGGTATCATTACTCCCAGTTCCGTCAGTGTATGCTCAAAGTAGGCTCCGAAGCCAAGGGCGTAGAGGCTGCACGCAACAGCATGCGCAAACCAGCTCATCCACCCTGAGAGAAAGCCGTTCCATTTCGGGAGCCCTTCCTTTACCCAGAGATACCCTCCCCCCGCATCATGGTAGCACGACCCCAGTTCTGCATACGACATTGCCGTCAGGGATGCTACGACGGCGTTGAGTCCGAAGGCGATGATGAGGGCAGGGCCGGCCACGCCTGCCGCGATTCCGGTAAGAACGAAGATGCCGGCTCCGATCATGGCTCCTACACCGATCATCGTGGCATCGAGCAGGGTCATTTCACGGCTCAGATGGACTTCGGTCTGGAATTTCTTCATCGGTGTATCCTTGTGGAAGGCGCAAACAGAAGAAAAGGACGTTCGAAACGCGGTTGGAAAGTTAGAGTGAAATGGGAGAAATGTCAAATCAAAGAGGATGCAACCAGGCTGACTAATCCCCCAGGAAATGAAAACGCCCCATCGAATGAGACGGGGCGAGTCGAAGAGCTCCGCGAGTAGGACTCGAACCTACAACTCCCAAAATGACTGAAGTTAACCCAGAGACTCACCGAGCTAACTTCACGTCATTTTGAGGATCCCGCCGTTCTTTGGCGGGACCTGCACATAGAGGGGTCAAAAGAAAATCCCAATCAACACTGATTGGGACTTGTGCTCCGCGAGTAGGACTCGAACCTACAACTCCCAAAATGACTGAAGTTAACCCCAGAGACTCACCGAGCTAACTTCACGTCATTTTGAGGATCCCGCCGTTCTTTG
>CAZRPU010000065.1:0-10951 GCA_964602055.1 uncultured Ignavibacteriaceae bacterium | reverse complement strand
AATGCCGTTTTCTTCCATGACAAAGACACAGGCCCGCCCATCAACACATGTTGTCACAAAATCACCCTCAGTGCCTTCAAAAAAGCCCTGCCTTTCAATCATTTCAAGGTGTCGGGCGGACAGATACTTCCCCGCGGAGGGGAGGGCTTTCTGCAATTCGGCGATTTCCTCATTGAGCAATGGGGCACCCCTTCCCCCGGGCAGAGTGCAACAAGCCCCCTTGCAGCGTTTGAGGTCGCAGCGGAATCGTAGGGTGGGCAGGGTCGGATCGATTGCAATATCGGCTATTTCAAACACAGCAATAACTTCCGCAGTTGATGAATTCCACCTTCAGTATAGGGAAAAAACAGAAAAGAGGAAAGAAAATGGGGAAAAAAGGGCGAATCCCGCAGGGACGAAACGAAACAACCTTTTCCGACGTATGGCAGTCTTATAAACAGTTCGTCAAGTGACGATGGACGCCGATCGTAAAGCGAGATTTTTCATTGAGGGAGGAACAACGTATGACGCGAGTATTGTGTGGGACGGCTCTGGTAGCTTTTCTGTCGATGATGGCGGCTGCACAGCAGGGAATCAAAACCTCCATCACGACGCAGCATACAACGGATGTCATCACAGTCGATGGAGTCCTCTCTGAGCCTGTCTGGCAGGGGCCCGGGTTTACGGGGTTCGTTCAGCGGGATCCGAACCAGGGAGAAAAGCCGACGGAGCGAACAGAAGTCTGGGTTGCCTATGACGATGCGGCAATCTACGTTGCAGCTCGGATGTACGACTCTTCACCGGATTCCATCATGCGGGTTCTGGGCCGTCGGGACGCAACGATTACCGCCGACTGGATCATGTTCTATGTTGACCCCTACCACGACGGGCGAACGGGGTACTATTTCGGGTTGAGCGCCGCCGGAACAATGCTGGATGGCACCATGCTCAATGATGATTGGAACGACGACTCGTGGGATGGCGTATGGGAAGGCTCCGCCGCAATCGACGATCTCGGCTGGACCGCTGAAATGCGGATACCGTTTTCACAACTGAGGTTCCATGAACGCGACGCTTACACGTTTGGCGTGAATTTCCGGCGCTCCATCGGCAGGAAGAATGAATATGACTACGTCGCCTACACGCCAAGGAATGAAAGCGGATTCGTTTCGCGCTTTGCGGACCTTGTGGGAATATCTTCGATTGTCCCCCCCAGGCAGCTGGAAGTGACTCCCTATGTCAACACACGAGCGGAGTACCTACAAAGCGCGCCGGGAGATCCGTTCAACGATGGTTCGAGAATCCTTCCGGGAATAGGGGCTGATCTGAAAGTGGGGCTGACGAGCAATCTGACTCTCGATGCGACGGCGAATCCCGATTTTGGGCAGGTCGAGGTTGATCCTGCCGTTGTGAACCTGAGCGATGTCGAGACCTATTTTCAGGAAAAGAGGCCTTTCTTTGTCGAGGGGGCAAATGTGTTTGAGTTCGGGTACGGAGGAGCGACGAGCAACTGGGGCTTCAATTGGTCGAATCCCAGTATTTTCTACAGCAGAAGAATCGGCCGGGGTCCTCAGGGAAGCTTGCCCGGCTACGATTATGCTGATCTTCCCCTTGGCACGCATATCCTCGGCGCCGGAAAGCTTACGGGCCGCGTTTTCGAGGGATGGAAACTGGGTACAATTCACGCGATTACCAATCGCGAATTTGCCCGGATCCAAAATGCCGGAGAGCGTTCTCGTGTTGAAGTCGAGCCCCTTACTTATTACGGGATTGGCCGGATGCAGCGCGACTTCAACGAAGGGCGCCAGGGCCTCGGGTTCATAGGAACGTACACGCAGCGCATGTTCTCCGATCAGCGTCTTAGGAATGAACTCAACAGCAACGCAATTGTCGGCGGGATCGACGGATGGACCTTTCTCGATGAGAACAAGACCTATGTCATCACAGGCTGGACGGCAGTGTCGCACATTCAAGGATCGGAATCCCGCATGACGGCTGTCCAAAGAAGCTCGGGCCACTATTTTCAGCGCCCCGATGCATCACACGTACGCGTCGACAGCTCCGCAAAGTCTTTGACGGGATTTGCCGGACGCCTGGCGCTCAACAAGCAAAAAGGCGAGATGTTCCTCAATGCTGCACTCGGCGTCATCGACCCGTCGTTTGATTCGAACGATATGGGGTTTATCTGGCGCACGGACATGATCAATTATCACGTCGCCGGGGGATACCGGTGGTCAACGCCGACCGAATACTACCGCCAGGTTCGCCTCCAGGTATCGACGTTTGGAAATTACGACTTCGGCGGAAACAAGATCTGGCACGGGTATTGGACCAACGGGAGTTATCAATTCCCGAACTACTATTTCCTTTCGTGGGGGATGGCATACAATCCGTTTACCATCAGCAACAGGAATACGAGGGGCGGACCGCTCATGCTGACGTTGCCTGGACGGGAGTTCTTTGGCGGCATTGAAACCGACAGCAGGAAGGATGTTGTCGTGAATGTTTTCTTTTTCAGTTACTCCCGTTCCCATGAACCGAGCTGGGGCCTGGAAGCAAACGTGGAATGGAAACCGGCGCCCAATGTCTCCGTGAGCGCAGGGCCGTATTTTAATCGTGATCGCTCGTCTGCTCAATACGTAGGTGCGTTCGTCGATCCCCTGGCCGTACAGACCTTTGGTACGCGTTACGCGTTTGCGGTCCTCGATCAGACTACCGTGGGAGCAAATCTTCGCCTGAATTGGACCTTCTCCCCGCGCCTGAGTTTCCAGCTGTTCGTCCAGCCCCTGATCTCTGCAGGCGATTACCATGATTTCAAAGAATTTCTCCGCCCGAGGTCTTTTGATTTCAAACGTTATGGCGAGGATGGCTCGACTTTGACGGAAATCCTTGACCCCGAAGGAAGAGTGAAGGAATACCAGGCTGATCCCGACGGAGCGGGAGCCGCTCCTCCGCTTACGATCTCTAATCCCGACTTCAATTACACGTCGATTCGGGGGAACGCCGTCCTTCGATGGGAGTACCGGCCGGGCTCGACTCTCTTTCTGGTCTGGACGCGCAGCAGTTCAGCGTATCTCAACGACGGAAGATTCCGCTTCGGGCATTCCTTTGACAGGCTCTTTGAAGGATCTGCAGATAATATTTTCATGCTCAAGTTCAACTATTGGTTTTCCTTGTAGACCCGCCCCTTGCGATCCTCCCTGATCGGGTTTGCAGGAACATCGAAAAAGCCCCGCCTCTGGTGGGGCTTTTCGTTTCCGCCGTTGCTTCTGGCTCCAATCCTCCACAATTTCCTGCAAACCTTTTCAGCTTTCATCCCGTCTGACATTCTGTAACAGGAGCTCATGCTCCCAACGACGGTGCTGCCTCCAGCAATAAATGACGCCACCAAGACGACAATACCATTCTCCGGAAGCGGCATCCGAGGAACTGAGCCTTTTGGACCGCGCTCGCCAGGGCGACGGTGAAGCGTTTCGACACATTGTCAATCGGTATAAGAACATCATGTTCAGACTGGCCTATGATATGACGGGAAACAGACACGACGCCGAGGATGTCTGTCAGGAGATATTCCTCAAAGCTCACCGGTCCATGCATCTGTTTCGTGGAGAAGCGAAGTTGAGTACATGGCTGCATCGAATTGCCATCAACGCGTGCTACGACCACCGATCACGCAAATCCTTTTCCTCCATGAGGCCGGCGGAACTGATGGAGCACGAAGAGGGTCAACATGCAATGTTTCACGAACATGCGTCCCAGGATCCGGAACGTCGGGCGGAGTCCCGTATCATGCAGATGCACATAGAGCGGGCTTTGACCAGCCTGACGCCGCGTGAGCGATCGATTTTCGTCCTGCGGCACTACCACGATTTACCGTTGAAGGAAATTGCAGTCACGCTTGAAATCTCGGAGGGAACAGTGAAGTCGATCCTGTTCAGGGCCTTGAAACGTCTTCAGAAAGAGTTGGCTTTCTATCGTGGGGATTTGGGACTGGAGGAAACACCATGACGCACCGTGAATGCCGCAAGCTGTTCGTTGAAGCTCTGTACGACGAGTGGACGAATCCGCAGAAAGAAGCATTCGGGCAACATCTGTCCGGTTGTGACGAGTGCAGATCGGCTTTTAACGCAATGCGTATGGCTGCGGCAGCTATGGACCGCCGATCCCGCCCGGAGATGACGGAAGTTGAATGGACCATCTTCTGGAATGAGCTCTCGACAGAATTGCAGCGGAAAGGGAAGGAGAGGAAAACCAGGGTGTTTCCATGGGAGCGGCTCTCGGCTTTCCTGAGATTCCGTCCTGCATTAGGATATGCCGGAGCGGCTCTTGGCATACTTGCAGCGGGAGTTCTCATTGGGAGGCTCGCTTTTACCGGCAGCGCCGAACTTGATACGCAGCTGCTCTCGAGCCAGTTGAACACAGCAGAAAAATCCATTTTGAACGAGCGCGCACAGAAATACCTGCAACGGTCGAAGATCCTCCTGCTCGGAATTGTCAACGGCTCTATAGCAACGCCGGGTTCCTATGATTTGTCCAAGCAGCAGGAAGTCTCGCGCATGCTCGTCAGCGAAGCAGCGGATCTACGGAGCGAGCTCACGGATGCGGACCAGCAACGCATGAGAAAACTTGTCACGGACCTGGAAGTCCTTCTCCTCCAGATTGCGAATCTTGAACAGGCAAAAGACTTCCCGGCGCTGGAAATTGTGAAGGATGGAGTTGAACGGAACGGCATTCTTCTGAAAATCAATCTCGAACAAATGAATGCCCCGGCACCACCCCCGGCGGAAAGCAAACGAGTCGATCCATCGGAATCAAGTATCTAACAAAGGAGTTGTCCATGAAGAACGTACGAAGTTTCCTTCACGAAAAAACGATAGTCGCGTTCGTTGCGGCCGTCCTGCCGCTGGGGATTGCCACGACTCAACTGGGAGAGCAGGACCCGGCAGCGAAAGCGTATCAGAAGGCGTATGGCTTTGTCCTCGACGAACGCTGGACGGATGCAAAGAAAGCGCTTGACGAATATCTGACTTCCTACCCGAAGAGCAGTCTTGTGGACGCCGCATCGTTTTGGCACTGCTACACAAGGGAGAAACTGAACGAAAACCCGGAAACAGTCTTCACATGCTACAATGGCTTCATCAAGGAATACCCGAAGAGCAAGTGGGTGAATGATGCAAAAGCGAACATGACGCGCATTGCGTTCAAATTGACGAAAGCAGGCAAACCCGAGTATGAGGCCATGCTCAAGTCCATGGAGGAACAGGGAGACGAGGAAGTCCAGCTGGCAGCTCTCTACGCCCTTCAGAACGTGGGTGACGAGCGCGCTTTCAATGCCGTGATAGGACTGTATGACAAGGGGAAGACTGACCGCCTGCGCGAGAAAATCGTCTATGTTCTTGGCACATTCCACACAGACCAGGCCCTCAAGAAGCTCATCGAAATAGCAAAAAGCGACGCAGACCTGAAAGTGCGGAAAAGCGCTGTGTATGCTATGGGGAATTGGAATGACAAGAAGGCTACGGCTGCGCTGATCGATGTTCTTCGATCCAAAGCCGACACCAAGGTCAGGGAAGCGGCGCTCTACGCCACGGCGAACGCGCAGTCGGAGGAGGCGGTTCCCCTGTTACGCGATATTGCCCTCAACGACGGCGATGAAGGGCTTGCCCGATCCGCTACCTATGCAATCGGGAATATCGACCGGGCGGATGCGGTCACCGCCCTGCAAAAAATCCTCAAAGAGGGAAAAAGCCCCAAGATTCGCGAGGCAGCCCTCTACGCTCTTGCGAATAAGAACGACGGAGCCGGGCTTGCTATTCTGCGGGATGTTGCGCTCAACGACACTGATGCAAACATCCGACGTTCGGCGACGTATGCCATCGGCAATATTCACGGCGAGTCCACAGCGAAGGCATTGCAGGATATCTATTCAAAGAGCACCGACCCGAAAATTCGGGAGGCGGCGCTGTACGCGACCGCAAACTCCGGCGATCCCTCAGCCCGGTCGTTCCTCGTTGGAGTGGCGACGACCTCAGAAGATGAAAAATTGGCAAAGACTGCAGTGTACGCTCTTCGCAATCTTCTCAAACCGGGCTCAAACTCCTTTTTCCTCGATATCATGAAGAAGACAAAGTCCGTCGAGGTCAAGAAAGCAGTTCTGTACATGATTGGAGAAGGAGAGAACGCAGAATCCGTCAAGTTCATCGGCCAAATACTGGCAGAGGAGAAGGACGCGGAACTTCGATTGGCTGCCGTGTACTCGCTCGGGCATTCTCACAGCGATGAGGCCGTGGATCTTCTCGTCGGTGTGGTGAAAAAAGACACTGACAGGAAGATCAGGACGGCGGCAGTAACTGCGCTGGGCCAGATCGGCACGGAGAAGGCGCGGGCTGCTCTGATTGAGATTATTGAAAAGTAGGACACATGAAAACATGCATGATGCTCTTCGTACTGCTGACGACAATACCGGGATCGTGTGCTGTTGCACAGGAAATCCTGAAGGCGCCTTCCTCTCTCAGCACTTTGGATGAAAGGTGGAATTGGGCACAGCAGCAGATCGAACGCAGGGAGTTTTCAAAGGGCGGATGGATTGCCTTTTCGATCGACAAGATGATGAACGAGGACTCCTGGATAGGATCTTTCAGCACCTTTCCCGATGAGAACAAGCCGAGTTTCTATGAGTTGATAACGGGAATGCAGATCCAGGATCCGACGGAAGATGTTCGCCAGCGGGCTCGTCAAACGCTTTCGCGCATGGAGAAGCAAAAGAGCGGGAAGAAAGTCCTCAAAGAAATAGCATTTCTTCTCAGGATCCCGGGAGCGAATAATCCCGAAAGGCGCATTGAGGCAATCAAGGCGACCAACATCACTCTGCGTGTAGACGTGGAAGAGTTGCCGGTTGTTTGGCTTGGGAAATCGGGAACGGATGAAAGCCTTTCGTTCTTTATCAGTCTTTACAAGGCGGCGAAAACGAATAAAGAGAAAAAGCAGCTCCTGATGGCATGTGGCATGCATGAGAATCCAGGCGCATCCGGCTTTCTTCGATCGGTGGTGGAGGGGAAGGAAGAGGAGTTGGTGAGAAGCGAGGCGGTATTCTGGATGGGTCAGCAAGACGCAGATGGTACCCTCGAATTTCTTACGGAGGTTGCCAAGACGGACAAATCGCGTGAAGTGTCTGAAAAAGCAGTATTTGCGATAAGCCAGCTTGACCGGGATGAAGCAACAGACGTCCTGATTGCCTTAGGTCGAACTGCATCAAGCCGCAGCCTGAAGAAGAAAGCGATTTTTTGGCTTGGTCAGCGTGCATCGTCGAAGGCAGCGGAATCCCTTGCGGAGTTCGTGTATCAGGGAGAAGACATCGAGGTTCAGAAACAGGCTGTTTTTGCTCTCACACAATTGAAACAGGGAGGGGGTGTCACTGAAATCATCAAGGTGGCAAAGAGCCACAGGCATCCGGAAATCAGAAAACAAGCTATCTTCTGGCTGGGACAAAGCGATGATCCGAGGGCATTTGAAACGATAGTGGAAATTGCCAAAGGGAAATAGGCCTCGCATTGAGCCGTAAGTGTCAGAGTCCCGGTTTCGGGGAATTCTTGCCAGAAAATGGCCAATTTTCCAATAAAAAAGGCTGCCGTACGCCGAACGGCAGCCTAGATCAGCTCGTCGAAGGAGGCTATCTTTTGGACAACGAGCTGTTGTGGGGGATCAGAATTCTGTCTTTCCTTCCACAAGATCCATGCCTAAACCAGCTCCGAATTTTGACGATTTTCGGACATAGTTGAAAGAAAGCTTCCAAGAATTGAAAAAGGGGGGGTGGGAATTCTGAGAAATGAAAAAAAGATGGGCTAGCGAACTTCGAGGGAGTGTTTCAGTCCGGCAAGGAGCTCTTGTGCTTTGAGGCCTTCCGTCTCCGGCACAAGCTCAACGTATTTGCCAAATGCGCCCGCCGCAGAGGCGAAATCTTTCGCAAGGGCATGCACAAGGCCGAGGTTGAAATAGGCATTGGCATACTGAGGATTTATCTCGATGGCGAGTTCGAAATGAATCCTGGCAAGTTTGAAGTCCCCCGCCTCAAAATAAAGGTTCCCGAGGTTGTAGTGTGACTCAATGTGGCGGGGGTTCTCTTTCAGGGACTTGGTGAAGCAGTCAAAGGCCTCTGCAGTTTTTCCGCGCCGGGATTCGAGTATCCCCAGATTACAGTAGGCATCCGCAGGGGAATCACCCTGACTGATGGACTCGTGATAAACCTCCCGCGCGCGGTCGTCTCCGCGCTCGTCGAGCAACAAGGCCTCGTCGAAAAGGCTCATTGTCCGGGGCATGGCGAGGATCCGGCCATGCGACGACGCAAAGAGATCGAGCTGGTTCTCGAACTTCTGCGGCTTTTTTCTCCTCCGGGCCCTTTGGAATCCGATTTTCGCCAGAGGCTTGGGGGAGAATTGCAGAATTTGTCCCATAGAATCCCCCGAACTAAACTGCTTTTGCCCTTCGCACCTTTGTCGCCTTCGCCTCAACACTCTTCTTCTTCCCGGTGGCTTTTTCCATCGGCTTGCGCTGTGACTTAGCCTGTTCAATGCTCTGCTTCAGCGCCGCCATGATATCCACGACCGGCTTTGGTTCTTCCGTGACCGTCACAATCTCTTTTCCGGAGATTTTCGCTTCGATGAGCTCTTTGAGAGCCACATGATAAGTGTCCTGGAGGTCGAGTTTCTTGTAGCGCGTGGCCATCGAATCGACGAGATTGCGCGCAAGCTTCAGCTGATCCTTGTCGATCTTCTGTTCTTCAATCTGAGGGACGTCCTTCATTGCCCTGACTTCCTCAGGGTACCGCAGCTTGTACAAAACGATCCCGCTCTCGAGGGGGCCGATCAAAACAACGTCTTCGCGATCTCTCAGAACTACCTTTCCTATGCCGACCTTTCCTGTCTCTTTCAGCGTCTGTGCAAGCAGGGAGTATGCCTTTCCTGCCACCGGCCCATCCGGTCCCGCAAAATAGGGAGACTCGAAGAGGAGAGGGGATACCTCCTTGGCGCTGATGAATCCCTCAATCTCTATGATCTTGGTGCTCTTGAGTTTGATTTTCTCCAGGTCAGTCGGCTCCACTATGACGTACTGATCAGGTTCATATTGATACCCTTTCACAATATCGTCCTTGGTGACAACTTTGTTGCACTTCTTGCACCGCTTGTCGTACCCGACGGGCCCGTTGCACTCCCGGTGAAGCTGATTAAAGCTGATCTTCAGGTCGTTGTCCACGGCGTTGTAGACGCGAACCGGAATGGTGACAAGAGAAAATCGTATATGTCCCTTCCAAATAGCTCTCATGCAGCACCTTTCAGTTGTTGTGTTTCACTCAACGTCATGACAAGTCGGGTCTCATGCGTATGAACACCGGTTCCCGCAGCATTCCGTCCTTGGTGAGAGACGCATATTGCACCTCGCAGAACAAGATCGGCTCCACCCATTCGGTTTGCGCATCATCCAGAGGCTTTTCACGGATGGGCCTCTTGATTCGCTTGAGTTTCGCAAGATCGCTCAATACGCTTTTCAACAAACGGTCGTCAAAACCCGTTCCGACTTTCCCGACGTAGACCAGCTCGCCTGACCTCACCTGGGCGATATGCAGAGCCCCGAATGATGAGGAACGGTCGCCTTTTCCCTTGGTATAGCCAATAATGGCGCAATCGACAGAATGCCTTGTCTTGATCTTCAGCCACTGCGGCGATCGGCGGCCAGGCTGGTACGTACTATCCGCTTCTTTCGCCATGATACCCTCAAGTCCCATTGCCGCTGCCGCCTTGAAGAGTGTACCACCCTCCTCAACAGCTTCGCTCAGACGATAGGCGGTGTCCGGACGGATGATATCGTTCAACCAGGCTCTCCGTCGCGTGAGGGGTTCATTAACGATCGAACGCCCATCGAGGTAAAGACAATCGAAAATATAGCAAAAAGCCGGAAACTTTGCACGGGCCCTCGCGACAGCACTTTCCGATGACTGCTGCATGCGGTGAATGACATTCTTGAATACGGGCTTTCCGGCCTTGTCGAGTGAAACGATCTCGGCGTCAAAAAGCGCCGAAGTGGCGCGAAAGGACTGTTCGGGAGCAAGAAGCTCGGGGAAGCTCTTGGTAATATCCTTCCGGTTGCGGGAATGGATGGTCATCGTTCCCTCATCGAGGGAAATCATGGCGCGAATGCCGTCCCACTTGACCTCATAAAGATACTGCGACCCCGACGGCACGTCGCTGCGGCTGTCTGAAAGCATGAATTCGATGGGATCGACAAGGTAGTCCACTTGAGGTTTGTCCACGCGCTCACAGAGCCAGTTCTTGTCCCCGGTGTTGTAGATCCGATATTCCCCGTTGAGCTCACGGCTCTGGAGGCGAAAGTAGAATCCGTCCTTCTTTTCCTTGGTGATCTCGTACGTTCCCAGGGCAAAGACCCAAACGTCGCCGCCGCCGTATTCTCCCTTCGGGATTTTCCCCTCAAAGGTCAGATAGCTGAGAGGATGATCCTCAACCTGGACGGCGAGTCTCTTGATGCCCGGCCTTTGCGGAAGCCCTTTGGGAACCGCCCACGACTTCAGGGTTCCTTTCACTTCCAGCCTCAGGTCATAATGAAGCCTGGATGCATGATGCCGATGAATGACGAAGGCGTTGCCCCGGCCAGCCTTTACCGACGGCGGGGGTTCAGGAGTCTTCTTGAACACGCGCTTTGTATCGTACCGCTTCAGAGATTCCTCAGCCGCTTTTTTCACCGGGCCGGGAACTCTCGCCCCTCTCTTCTTCTGGGTATGGAGAGGCACTGCATACGCAGCCAGCCCCTCCCAAGCATCACCGTTCTTTAGCAGGAGAGCGGGAACGGACTGAATGTTCAGCTCGCCGGGTGCTTTGAGATCCTCAAGCTGGTTCCATTGGAGGGGCATCGAAACGTTTGCCCCTTTGCTGCCGCGCACGCTGTACGGAGAGATAATGGTCTG
>CAZRPU010000064.1:0-10960 GCA_964602055.1 uncultured Ignavibacteriaceae bacterium | reverse complement strand
CCAATGCCCATGGTAATGGCAATCTTGGGGACTTCATCCATCGACGCAAAAAAACGGGCATTGTCCTTTACCGTTTGGTCCGTGAGGGTTTTGATCCTCGTGCGAGACCCGAGTGACGATCCGGGCTCGTTGAAAGCGATGTGTCCGTTCGCTCCGATGCCGAGAACCTGCATGTCGATTCCGCCAAGCCGACGGATCTCGCTCTCATACCATTCGCAATGCGCTTCAACGTCCGGAGCCATTCCATCCGGAACGTACACAAAGCGGCGGTCGATGTCGATGTGTTTAAAGAGGTTCTCCCACATGAAGTGGTAGTAGCTTTGATCATGCGTGCCGGGAAGCCCGATATACTCGTCGAGATTGAATGTCGTCACTTTGGCAAAACTCAGTCCATCGTTCTTATGCATCCGGATCAGTTCTTTGTAAAGTCCAAGTGGCGTACTTCCGGTGGCAAGACCGAGCAGCAGGTTTGGCTTGCGGCGGATGCGGTCGGCCACGATGTCAGCGGTTGCCTTGCTCATCGCATCATATGAATCTTTGATCGTTACCAGCATGGTGATCTCCTTTGCGATAGTCTACGTCGGAAAGAAAAAAGCGGAATGCATTGATTCAATACATTCCGCTTCCCGTTGAAACCCAGTTTGCGTTACGACGCTGGTGAAGCCGTTTCCGGCTTTTGACGCTTTCCATATTTCTTGGTAAATCGCTCAACGCGGCCCGCGGAATCTACCAATTTCTGCTTCCCGGTGAAAAAGGGATGACAGTTCGAACATATTTCGACGTGAAGGTTACCCACCGTCGAACGTGTTTCGAAGGTGTTTCCACAGACACACGTCACCATCGAGCGCTTATATTCAGGATGAATACCCGGCTTCATCACAATCCTCCAATTCCATTCGAATGACTGCATCAATATAGAAAAAATCGGTTTCATTTGCAATCCGAAACCTTCCTTGAAATAGTGCGCTTTCTTCAGTAGATTTTTCCCCATGAGAGCGCGGATTACGGTCGTTTCCCTTTTCCTCTTTGCTTCGATCTGTTCTGGCCAAAGACATGGCACCTATGATTTTCTCCGCCTGGACATGAACGCCAGAGCTTCTGCCCTCAACGGAAGCTTTGTCTCGATGACCAACGACCCCAACCTTCTTTTCTACAACCCTGCTTCCCTGGCGACGCTTCAGCGGCCTGCCGGATCAGTGAGTTTCGTGAAACATCTTCTTGATGTTAATGCCGGTTCTCTCTCATATGCGCAAGCACTCGACGATCTGGGAACATTCGGAGGAGGCATCCATTTTGTCGACTACGGCTCCTTTGACCGGACCGATGAATCGATGAATGTCCTTGGATCTTTCGGCGCCCGGGAGCTTGCCCTCACGGCAGGATGGGGCATGACCGTCGAAGAATTTCTGAGCGTTGGCGGAACTCTCGAGTTCGTTTATTCGTCCATCAGCTCGTATCGCTCGTCGGCAATCGCTCTTGGCGCCGGGGTTCTGTACGAGATTCCCGCGGAAAACATCACCCTCGGGTTTTCGATACGTCACCTGGGGGCGCAGCTCGATACATATGCGGGAGTCCGCGAAACGCTCCCGTTGGATGTTTCCATGGGCGTGACAAAACGCCCGGAACACCTGCCGGTTTTCCTGAATCTGAACTTTCATAAGTTGAATGAATCCCGTGACTCGTTCTTTGACCGATTCAGCGCCTTCACACTCGGCGCGGAATTCCTCATGAGCGAATCACTGCGTTTGCGGGTGGGGTTCAATAATGAACAGCGGAGGGAGCTCAGGCTTGGAACAAGCGCGGGACTGGCCGGATTCTCCTTCGGCGGCGGGGTTCTCTTTCAGGAATATGTCGTAGACTACGCTCTCAACTCCTACGGAAAGATCGGAAGCCTCCATCGAATTTCCGTCGGCATGCATTTCTAATGCTCCAACCTACCGCGACAGCACCGCCTCGAACATCCAGTCTGTGAAGTAGAACAAGAGCATTCCTGCAAAGACGATGAGGGGAGGAATCCTGTCTTTGGACTTGTTGATTTCCGGAATCAGGTCGCTCGCCCCGACATATAATGCAGCTCCCGCCGAAAACGCGAAGGCCATTCCCACCATCTTCTTGTCGATTCCTGCAATGAGGAAGACCGTCACAACTCCCAGGACCGTGGCGCATCCGATGCCCAGGGCGGAGAGAAGGACGCCTTTCTTCGAGTATCCTGCAGCATGCATGATGGAGCCTATCGTCAAACCCTCCGGAAATTTGTGCAGCAAGATGCCGATAAAAACCAGAATGCCAATCTCATAGTTGAACTGCATCCCCGAGGAGATGGAAAATCCATCAAAAAAAGCGTGAATGAAGAGGCCTCCGAAGGCAGAAAGAGTTGCTGCTTTCGAAAGCATCACGTCCGCATGCGTTTCTTCGCCAAAATGCAGATGGCCGACCACGGTATGCTCAAAGAAATGGAGAACGGCAAATCCGACCATCATGATCAATGCCGCCGACTCCCCAAGCGTTTCGATGCTCACAGGAATAAGTTTGATCAACACGAGGGCAAGGATGAACCCGGCGCCGAGCGCCAGAAGGATCTCCTGGAGCCGCCGTGGCCAATGAGGCCGGAGAACGATGATCGATCCGCCCAGAATTTCAGCAGCTGCCGCTGCAAGGCCGAAAAGAAAAATCTCTATCATTTGAACATCCGTTTGTATGGTTGTCGGAGATACTTCGCTGCCTCAGCGTGCGCCGTCTGAAAATCCTTCATGCTCAGAACCTTTCTGTATTGTGCGATGGCTTCCCGCCGTTTCATCTGGAGATCGAGGATCATGCCTCTGTGCAAAACCGCCATCGATCGGAAACCGGATGCTGTTTCTTTGTCGATGGCTTCTGATCGCTCTTCACACTTCACAAAGAGCGTCAACGCATCTTCATCCTGACCCTTCGAGAAGAAGTACTTCCCCACGTAATAGTACGCCTCTCTTTCGTCATAGAGATCGTACCCAACCTGCCGCCTGGTAGCTCGATCAAGCACTTCGGAAAAAATTCGATAAGCCCCATCCCAGTTCCCCAAACTCACATAACACCTGCCGAGATAACGGTGAAACAGGGGATTCCGGGGATAATCTGCATGAAGCTGTTGTGAGAGCGCCAAAGCCTTTCCGAATTCCTTTTCATACAGAAAATAGTTTTGCATGAGAAAATACCGCGC
This sequence comes from uncultured Ignavibacteriaceae bacterium, assembly GCA_964602055.1. Classification (GTDB taxonomy): domain Bacteria; phylum Bacteroidota; class Ignavibacteria; order UBA10030; family UBA10030; genus JACPLA01. The sequence continues at coordinate 7,764 of CAZRPU010000064.1, read as the reverse complement.
CTCGGTTCTCGCATAGCGCGCCTTCAGGGCTGCCCGCTCAAGTTGTTCGATCCCCTTCTTTCGGTCTCCGCTCGGAAGGAAGACCATGAAGGGTTTTACAATGGGATATTCCCTTGGGATGATGTCTGCGTAGTAGTTATATATGCCGATGCCCAGGAGTACATCGTCGTTTTGCGGGTCGAGTTCGAATGCCTTTTGCACGATGGGAAGAGCTCCGATACCGTCGCGTGCCGCACCGAACCAGTTGCCCCGATTCGCACGAAGCCTTCCCCGGAAACCCAGAGACCCCCCCTCAAAAAACAACGCCGCAATATCGTCGGGATTCTTCTCCAGCCGCTTGTCGCACATGTCAATCACGTTTTCCAGCATGTCGTAAAACCGCTCATCCTGTGATTCGTCATTGAAGTTGCTCAGAATCCTCCACCATTGGGTCATCGCTTTGAAGAAATATCCGGAGGGATGATCCGGCTGCATCCGAATGACGCGGTCAAACTGCTTGTCGGCATCGTAGAATTCAAGATTGTAAATGAATCCGATACCCGCCTGGAGGCTGGAATCGATTGACGCATCGAGAACCCACTGTGCCCTCAACGGTGTAAAACCGCTGCCCAGAAGACAGAAGAGTCCGGTACAACCCGCGATCCTCCACCACTTGGTCATGGCTGTCGTGAAGCGGCTTACCAAAGAAGTTTTTCAGAAAAGAAGGATTTCAGCTGTGAGCTGTTGACACGTTCCTGCTGCATGGAATCGCGATGGCGAACAGTGACGGTCTTATCCTGCAAAGACTGTGAATCCACGGTAACGCAGTAGGGAGTTCCAACCTCATCCTGGCGCCGGTATCGTCTTCCTACGGCCCCGCTGTCATCATAGAACACGCGGACCAAGCGACGCAGGTCTGTTTCGATCATTCGCGCCAGTTCGGGCATCCCGTCACGATTGACCAGGGGGAAGATGGCGACCTTCGTGGGCGCAAGCCGTTGATGCAGCCGCAGAACAACCCTCGTTTCCGTTCCCCCCTCTGCGGTCGGGGCCTCTTCTTCATGATAGGCATCGACAAGAAAGGCCATGAACGAACGGCTGGCGCCAGCGGACGTCTCGATCACGTACGGAATAAATTTCGATTTCGTTTCCTCTTCGAAAAACTCGAGAGACTTTCCTGAAAACTGCTGGTGACGCGAAAGATCGTAATCCGTTCTGTTATGGACGCCCTCGATTTCACCCCATCCAAAAGGAAATTGGTATTCGACGTCATAAGCATTCTTGGCATAATGAGCAAGCTTGTCGGGGGGATGCTGGCTCCAACGAAGTCTTTCCTTCCTGAGTCCAAGCTCTTCGAACCAGCGCATACGTTCGGATCTCCAATACTCAAACCATTCGTCATCGGTCCCGGGCTTGACAAAGAACTGCATTTCCATCTGTTCAAACTCACGCGTGCGGAAAAGAAAATTCTTGGTATTGATTTCATTCCGGAATGCCTTGCCGATTTGGGCAATGCCAAAAGGTACTTTTCGGCGCGAAGCGGATTGGACGTTCTGAACATTGACAAAGATGCCCTGGGCCGTCTCAGGCCTGAGAAACACGGCAGCAGAAGAATCCTCCACCGGACCGACGAAAGTCTTGAACATAAGGTTGAACTTCCGCGCATCAGTGAAGGTACCTTTGTTTCCACAGTTCGGACACGAAAGCACGCGCACCATTTCTCCGGCCTTGTCCATGCGGGCAGCAAATTCCGAGACCACACGACCGTCGTCGATCTGACCTTCGAACGCCCCGGGCTCCATCGCGCGCAGAACCTCCTTCTTCTTTTTTACTGTCAGCTCGTCCAGCAGGATGTCCAGGCGGTAGCGCGACTTGCACTGCTTGCAATCCACCATCGGATCAGTGAAATTCTCGACGTGCCCGGATGCCTCCCATACCTTTGGATGCATCAGAATGGACGCATCGATTCCGTCCACATCGTCGCGATAAGTCATGGACCGCCACCATTCCTGCTTCAGATTGTTGAGGAGCTCAACACCCAGCGGCCCGTAATCCCAACATCCGTTCAGCCCCCCATAGATCTCGCTTGATTGAAAAACAAATCCCCGTCGTTTCGCGAGTGAAACGATCTTCTCCATGATCTTCGACTGATCGGGTGATGCCTTCTGATTCGTCTTAATGCCGTCCTCCGATGATTGTCATTGCATCATGCGTTCTTAAACGAGGGTTTGCGTTTCTCGAGAAACGCCTTCGTCCCCTCCCTGAAATCTTCAGTACCGCAGCACAGGCCAAACAAGCTTGCCTCAAGTTCCTGTCCGTCCGTAAGGTTTGTTTCGTGCGTCATGTTGACCGCTTTCAGGGCAAGGCGTACGGCAATCTGTCCCTTGGAAGCGATTTTTTCTGCCATGGCTTCACAAACGGAGAGGAGTTCCGCAGACGGAACCACGCGGTTCACCAGGCCAATCCGCAGAGCCTCCTCGGCATCGATCGAATCACCTGTCAGTATCATCTCCATCGCGCGGCCTTTGCCGACAAGACGGGCCAATCGCTGTGTTCCGCCGTAGCCGGGGATGATGCCGAGATTCACCTCAGGCTGGCCAAACTTCGCGCTCTCCGCGGCCACACGGATGTGGCAGGAAAGTGCGAGTTCACACCCACCTCCGAGTGCATAGCCATTCACGGCCGCGAGAACAGGTTTGCCGAGATTTTCAATGAGGTCGAAAACCCGCTGGCCACCCGCCGCAAATTCCCTGCCTGATGCATTCGTCAGAGCTGTGAGTTCTTTGATATCGGTCCCGGCGACAAAGGCCTTCTCCCCCGATCCGGTGAGAATCACAACGTCGACGGAAGAATCCGACTTCAATTCCTCGAACGCCTTTCTCAGCTCTTCTTTCGCGAGCGCGTTCAGCGCGTTGAGCTTGTCCGGGCGATTGATCGTAACCCGGGCAATGTTCCTTTTTCGTTCAACCAGAATCGTTTCATAAGCCATGATACGTCCCGTCTGTCATTTTTTTAAAGGTACTTCTGTGCGTTTTCTTTGATCAAAAACTGCAATATGACCTCCTCCATACCGTTCGATGAGGGCGGCGGCTTTGTCGAAGTCCCTGGCAACGTCCTGAGGTGCATGAGCATCCGATCCCAGCGTCAGGGGAATCCCGAATTCCTCCGCAATGGCAAGAATCGGCTCGTCAGGGTAAATCTCGCACACCGGTTTCCGAAGACCGGAAGTGTTGATTTCGATGCAGAGGTCGTGTTGTGCTATTACCCTTAGCGTCTCGCGAAGAATCTCCGTCATATCGCCGGAAGGACGATGGCCGAATTTTTTCACAAGATCGCAGTGGCCAATGATGTCGAAGAGACCGCTCCGAACGGACTTGACGATAGCGTCATAGTATGCCACGTACGTCGCCTGGATATCGCGCTCCTCATAGTGGTGCACAAACAGCGGGTTATCAAACCCCCACTCGCTCAGAAAGTGCACCGAGCCAATGACATAATCGAAGGAATTCTCCTGCAAAAATCCCTCAACCCATTTCTCCGTGCCGGGATAAAAATCGGCTTCTATCCCGCGCCGGACGATAATCTCCTTCTTGAATTTCTCCTTCGCTTCCGTTACAGCAGGAGCGTACTCTGCATGGTACTGGCCGATGTCCATGCGATGCGCCTCGTCAAATCTGTCGGGCATCGGAATGTGTTCGGAGCAGCCGATTTCATCCAATTGAAGATCAATTGCGCGGCGGATGTATTCTTCCAGACGGCCTTCGCCATGCTTGCAGAGGGAGGTATGAGTATGGTAATCAACGATCATCGTTGCCGGAGAGAATGGCCTCGAGCTGCGCACGTTGTTCTGGCGTCAGGTTCTCGTCACCGAGAAGATCCAATGCGGACAGACCCAATGCGCCGTAAAGGGCCAGGAGATCCGGCTGCTTTGAGGACAGCTCGATCATATGCCGATGGATCACCTCGACACTTCCTCTCGTAAGAGGGCCTGTAAGCGCTTGCGCTGCCCCCAACTGAAATCCATTCGTGGCGCTCGATTCAAAGAGCCTTCGAAAAGGAGCAAGGTTGCGACCGGTCACCTGACGCGCCAACCGTTCAACAGCCCCAAGCAGCACCAGGGGATAGTTCGATGCGAAGACACAGGCGAGATGATACAGAATTTTCTTGTCTTTCGGAACTTCGAGGAATCGTCCGCCCAGTTCCTTCGTCAGCTGCTTCGCGAATATCCGCGTATCCGACGGGCCCTCAAAACCGTACCAAATTCCGTCGAGGATCTTGTCGGATTGACCCGAGGCCGCTGCAGGCGGAAAAGATTGAATGGGATGAAGGGAAAATGTATGAACACCCTTGTTTGCCACTGCCGACAGCACATCACTGGTCAGGGAACCCGATGTGTGAGAGGCAAACATGCTTTCAAACGGTAATCCGTCGAGCGCCGCGAGCTGGCGGGAGATTTCGTCGAGAGAATGCTCCGGGACCGCAATGATGACAAGAGAAGTGTTCGGCGCAATGTCAGCAAGCGAATGCGAGGCGTTCTTGCACCGGACAATCCGGGCCAATCTGCGGGCGGAACGAGGTGTCCGGCTCACCACGGAAACAATCGAATGCCCCCTCTTCCTGAGCGCAACGGCAAGAGCGGAACCCACCCTCCCTGCACCGACAATCGAGATATTCAGTTTCCGGGTCTTTGCGGGCAATTATTCTTCCTGGAACAGAACAGCGGAGACATATCCCACGACTGCGTCTTTTTCGCCTGAAATGTCTCCCGAATTGCAGTAGTGGAGCACTTTCGACGAGGTAGCGCCAAGCCGGCGCGCAGCCCGCATGACGACAACGATGGGGCCGCCACCGCAAGCCTCCGCTTCCTCGCGTTCGAGCTTCTTCATGAGTCCTTCTGTGTTGTACTGTTCAATTTCCTCCAGGACTTTCCGGTCCAGATCGATTGCAGACTTATAGGGGTGATAATGCGAAAGATCGCTGCTCGCAACCAACAGGACGTTCATTCCCCGACATGCATCGGCCAGGGCATCGGCAAGTTGCTCGCAATATGCCGGCTTCTGGTCTCCCATGACGATGGGAACGAACGAAAATGAGCCAAAGAGACGCTGGAGAAAAGGGAGTTGCACCTCAATAGCATGCTCAAGATTATGGCCCGATTCCGACACGGTGACAGCAGGCCATGCCTGCCGCAGGCGATCTCGCAGAGCAGCGTCGACCTCAACAACACCCAGCGGGGTTTTGTACGCATCACCGTCGTAGATGGAGACGCCATCAAAGTATTCCCGATGGCTCGGCCCGACGATGATAATTGAGTCAAAATGCCTTTCCTTCAAAAGCTTGAAGCCGATCGCCGCTGTGGATCCTGAATAGACGTAGCCTGCGTGCGGCGCAATCAGTCCCCGGAGAGAGCCGCGAATCGTCCGTGACGCTGCGCGCAGCAGAAGTTCGTCGACGTTTCTGCTCAGAACAGTCTGAAGATCAGGATAAAAGAGCCCGGCAACTGCCGGTTCCCGAATGGTGGACATGGTGCAAGAACCAGAAAATCAACTTTCGGAAAACGTCTCTGTGGTAAAGGTGAAAATACGAACCTGGCCGGTTCTCCAAATTTCCGGGGAGAGCCCGGCCTTTGCGGCCGTATGATCGAGAAACTGTTCCCTCGTCCAGTGAAACTCGACAGCTACGCCGGGCAACAAAAGCCCGCGCGTGAACCCGGCATCAATGACCAATCCATGCTTCCCTATTTCAATCGTTCCCGTATCTTCGATTTGCGACAAGCCTGACAACACCGAAATTTCAATCTGCGTCGCATCGAGTTCTTTGCCCGAAAGAGGCAGAAAGCGCGGATCTTCTGTGGCGGCCTTTACCGCAACCTCTTTCACGGCGTCAATGAGCGGGATTTTTGGTTCGACATATCCGATGCATCCTCTCAAATCACCTTCCTGCCTCAGCGTGACAAATACTCCCGACGGCTCCATCAACGACTCTGACCCTGACTTGTCCGGAGTGCTCCTTGCGCCGCCGACCGCCGACTCAATGCTTCTTCGCGCGATTCGCAGGAGTTCCTTTTTATCCTTTTCCGCGAGGTGCATCGGCATCATCTCCCCTCTCAAAGTACTCAAGGACCAGGTAACATTCAAGGTTGCTTCTGCCAGCCTCATTTTGTACATTCTTCGGCACTTTCCAGGATTTCTCGTGTCCCTCATGGTAAGTATTTCCGGAATTCGGGGAATCGTCGGGTCGAGCCTTACGCCCGAAACGATTGTCCGATATGTCTCCGCGTATGCGGAATACTGCCGGCGCGGGACCGTTGTCATCGGCCGGGATGGGAGAATTACGGGAAAGCCCCTCACCCATATCGTCTCCTCAACTCTTCTCTCCATGGGGTGCGATGTCGTCGCTCTTGGCGTTTGTCCCACACCGACCGTTCAGATAGCCGTGGAGCGCCTTCGTGCTTCCGGAGGGATTTCAGTGACAGCCAGCCATAATCCCATCATGTGGAACGGGCTTAAGTTTCTTGATGCCAACGGCCTCTTTCTCAACGCCGAACAAAACCAACGGCTCTGGTCCATAGCAGGATCCCCTCTGCAGACATACGCAGCATGGGACAAGATGGGTGAGCATCGGACAGACAGCAGCTTTCTCGAGAAGCACATCGAGAGTGTCCTCGCGCTCCCCTCTATCAACGTACGGTCTGTCCGAAGGCGAAAATTCAAAGTCGTTGTTGACTGTGTCAATGCAGCGGGGGGAGTGGTCGTTCCGCAGCTTCTTAAGGCGCTGGGCTGCCGGGTAATAGAATTGAATTGCGATGTGTCCGGCATTTTCGCCCACACGCCGGAACCCTTGCCTGAGAACCTTGTTTCCCTCCGCCGGAGAGTCACGAGGGAAAAAGCCGACCTGGGAATTGCCGTCGATCCGGACGGTGATAGGCTGGTCTTAATCGACGAGCGGGGTCAGCCCTATGGCGAAGAATATACCATTGCCAGCGTTGTCAAATTCGTCCTTGAACATGAAACACGCAGAGGCTCCGCAGTTCGGAGAAAATCCGGTCCGCCACTTCGCGTTGTTACCAACCTTTCCACAACACGCGCGGTAGATGACATTGCCAGACAATACGGGGCGGAATCTATACGAACGGCTGTCGGAGAGATTAACGTCGCGGAGAAGATGAAGGAAACAGGCGCCATCATCGGAGGAGAGGGGAGCGGCGGAGTGATCCTGCCGCGTGTACACCTCGGCAGGGACGCGCTTGTCGGTACTGGACTCATGCTGCAGTTTCTTGCCGATTTTGGAGGTTCTCTTTCAGAGCTGAAGAAAACTCTCCCGAATTACGTAATTGCCAAGAGCAGGGTCGATCTCGGCGCATTGAATGCCGGAGAAGCTCTTTCCCTGCTCGAGAAACAATTCTCATCCACCGGATCTGCAACCACGCTTGACGGGCTCAAGATTGATTATTCCGACTCCTGGGTTCATATCCGAAAATCAAACACGGAGCCCATTCTCCGCATTATTGCCGAAGCCAGGACAAAAGCTATGGCAGACGACCTCATTTCAAGCGTTGCACAAGCACTCCATGACGGGAGACTTCCCGAAAGGCCATCGCTATGATGCTCTGTAAAGTCACCGGTACTCTTGTTGCTACACAGAAGCATCCTTCGCTCAAAGACAAGAAGATCCTCATGGTACAGCCGATGCTTCTTGACGGCAGTCTCAGCGGTCGTGACATTCTTGCCATAGACGATGTCGACGCCGGTGTTGGGGACACGGTGTTGGTCATCCAGGAAGGGG
>CAZRPU010000063.1:0-11605 GCA_964602055.1 uncultured Ignavibacteriaceae bacterium | reverse complement strand
GAGTAATGTCGTTCGATTTCAATTGCCGGGCCAATCCGACCTTCTCTTGGTTTTGCTTTTCCTTCTTGTTGCTCTGGCAATGTGTGGAGCCCTGTTCATCCTCTTCAGAAAAGATCTCTTAGCGGCATTCATGCGGATTTTTCCCTGGATTGCTCTTCTCGTGCTGTTTACCGTTTCGGCCTTTCATACGATCATTCTTGACCGGAAACAATACATCGATGGTGCAGCTCGTCTTGCTCAGTTCATCTCACTGTCCGAGGTACGGAACATCGTTGTGGCGGGATATGAACGTAATCCCCAGCTGAGCTACTATCTTCAGGGGGCCGATATCGGTTGGAGGGATGATCTTCATGTGCGACGGATCTTTCCACCATCGGACACAACACGGTACAGGCAATGGATTACCGGAGAAATGGCCGGAGAGTCGTCGACAACCCTTCTGCTCGTTGAAAAGGACAAGTTTCTTCGTTATCACATCATTGATCCCGATTCATTCCTGAGTGATTCTTACGCTCTCGTTTTTGAAAGCAGGCGGTACTCCGCATACATCGCGAAATATTCTGATACTCTTGCCCGGATCGTTCCCGAGTTTCGGAACTGAATGAGTACCCAGAGCGTTCTCCAGTAAAGGGCTTTTGATTTTCATCATTATTTGCTAATTTACCTTCATGAAACGACAGCGACGCACTGCCATCTTCACGGTTGGGATCCTCTTTGCTACCATTGCAATGGGTTTGATCCTGACGGTTCAAAACACTTCCGACGCCTCGGGATCGGCTGATGCCCTTGTATGGAACGATTTCGATTTGGGGATGTCACTTGCCCGGGACTCGAACAAGAAGATTCTTATCGACGTCTACACCGATTGGTGCAGTTGGTGCAAGAAAATGGATTCCGAAGTCTACACGGACAAAGGCGTTATTGAGGCGATCAAAGCATCTTATGTTCTGGTAAAACTCAATGCCGAGTCACAAGAACAACTTACCTACCAGGGCAAACGGCTGACCGAAAGGGAGTTTGCCGGATCGGTCGGTGTCAGCGGTTACCCCTCGACCCTCTTTTTTGAATCCTCGGGAAAGCCTATCACGCTGGTCCCCGGCTACATACCTGCAATGAAGTTCACTCCAATTCTCCGATACATCGGTGAAAATCATTATCAATCCGTCTCGTACGAAGACTATCTCAAGTCTTCCGAACAGACCCTTCGATGACCCTCAGCGGTTTTTCGTTCGTCAGAAACGGCTTTCTCTTCGATTACCCCTTCCTTGAATCCATCCGATCTATTCTCCCGATATGCGATGAATTTGTTATCGCCGTGGGAGACTCTTCAGACAACACGCTTGATGCAATTCGCGGACTGAACAATCCCAAAATCAGGATTGTGGAAACGGTCTGGGATGAGTCGGTACGCACAGGTGGACGGATTCTTGCCGACCAAACGAATATTGCCCTGGACGCAGTGAAAGGCGATTGGGCCTTCTACCTCCAGGCAGACGAGGTCGTCCACGAAGATGATCTTCCGATCATCCGGAAAGCCTTGTCGGATTGCGCCGACGACCAGAAGGTCGAGGGCCTTCTTTTTTCTTACAAACACTTTTATGGCAGTTATGCATACATCGGCACTTCCCGCCGATGGTACAGGAGGGAAATCCGCATCGTTCGGTCAAGGCGAAGCGTTCGTTCCTGGGGCGACGCGCAAGGATTTCGCATCGAGGGACGGAAGATGCGCGTAAAACTTGTCAACGCGTCCATTTACCATTACGGTTGGGTAAAGTCCCCCCTCCACCAGCAGAAGAAACAGCGGAGTTTCAATCGATACTGGCATGACGATGCCTGGATGCAGCAGCATGTCGGTAACGCCCTGGAATACAATTACTCCCACGGAGGAAGGCTCGAACCTTTCACCGGCAGTCATCCAGCCGTCATGAAGGATCGGGTTGAGCATCAGGATTGGCAATTTCGGTACGACCCGAAGACTCTCTCGGTACCGTTGCGCGAACGGCTTCTTGAGTGGGTTGAATCCCGCACCGGGATTCGTCCTGGCGAGTATCGCAACTATATTCTACTCTGACAGTGACCCGTTCCCCGTCAAACATGCTCAGCATTGCATTCGTGTGCTTTTCCAGAGCCCGGGGCGGACTCGAACTGATGCTGGTAAAGCTCGCAGCTTCATTCAGCGACAATGGCCACCGTGTGCTCCTTCTCTCTCCCGATGGAAGCGCCATTCACCAAGAGGCGGCGTCGATCGGCCTCAACTCGGTTTTGCTTACACCAACCTTCAGGTATCTGGATCCCGTCGCAGCCGGAGACCTCCGACGCATTCTGATTCACGAGCGTATCCAGATCGCAGTCATCGGAACTTCCAGGGATATCAGTACTGTCATCCTTGCGCAGCGCCGCGTCCCTCATCTCAAGACGGTTTTCTTCCAGCAAATGCAATCAGGTATTCCCAAGAAGGATTTGTTCCATCGCTGGGCCTACAGCAGATTGGACCGGTGGATTACGCTCACGCGCGCGATGAAGGAAGCTACCGTGGCTCATACGGTTGTTCCGCCGGATCGCATTGATGTTGTGCCTCTCGGCGTTGATCTCAAGCGCTTCAACCCGAAACACTACAACAAACAGCGTTCTCGAAAATTGTTCGGCATTCCGAAGGACAAGGTGGTAGCGGGCCTTATCGGGAGATTCGACCGCCAAAAAGGGCACGAGGTATTTCTACGCGCGCTGCCACGCGTTGCGCAGAAGATTCGGGGAGCACACTTTGTTTTTGTCGGGGAGGAAACGAAGGATGAACCTGGTTTTCTTCAATATCTCGAAGAAATGGTGAGAACGCTGAAGCTTACAAAACGAGTGCAATTTCTTCCATTTACGCAGAACGTCCCTGAGCTCTTAGCTGCATTTGACCTGATCACGATGCCCAGTTTCAGCGAAACCTATGGTTATCTCGCACTGGAAGCTATGGCCATGGGGGTCCCGGTAGTTGGTACGAAAGCGGGAGGGCTCCCTGAAATCATCCAAGACAACGAAACAGGCCTTCTTGTTCCGCCAAGAGATCACGAGGCTCTGGCCGACGCTGTCATCTCGATCCTGGCGAACAAAGGCTTTGCCAGGACCCTGTCGAGAAAAGCTTTGAAGCGAGTGAAGGAGTCCTTCGACTTTCGGAAGAGCGTCAAAGTCTTTCAGGATTCACTGACACGGGCCCTTTCTGACAGTTGATCTTCGCTGCATCCAGCGCTGGCGTATATCAATCCCACCATAAACCACCAACCCAGACAGTTCGCAAAGGTACCGTAGTAGTTCTGGAAAAAACCGCCGATGAGGTATCCGGTCAGTCCCAGAGACGCCCCTAACGACACAGCTCGAATGAGACTACTTCCTGAATTTGTAAACGTCCTGAAACCTGTCCAGAGAGCCATTCCCCACATGGCCAGGAATGCCAGCAGGCCGGGAATTCCCGAGGAGACAAGGACATTGAGATAATCGTTGTGCGGATGCGTTGCCGTGTCATAGTACCCTTCAACGCGATACGCCGGAAAATGGAAATCGAAATTATCTTCTCCTACTCCCAAAATCGGGTAATCCCGGGCCAGTGCAATTGAGGTTTTCCATAAGTTCAGGCGAGTCTGATTCTTTTCCAAATCGACGATTGAAATTGCTCTCTCCCGGAGGGCCGGCACCGAAACCATCAATACCGTCACAAGGGCAAAGATTCCCGCGACGGTGATCAAACCCCTTTTCTTTCCCCCCACAAACCCCAGCAGCGGCGTTACAACGAGCAGAGCGAGCCAAATGCTTCTCGCAAATGAACCGACAATGGCTGCAAGGGAAAACACTGCGATGGTCAAGAAAATCACCTTTTCCCGACCCTTCGAAAGAAGCGAAAGGCTTGCCGCGATGCAAAAGACCGTCAGAGCCATTCCGGCGAAGGTCAGATAGAAACTGTAGAAGCCAACGTTTCGATAGAACGGCCCAACGGGAGTGAGATCCATGTTCCGGTAGAACTCCACTCCCCCGAAAGTCTGCCACACTGCGTAGATCATGGCAACCGAGGAAACTCCCACAAACAGAACGACGGTCTTTCTCAAGAGTTGTTCTGATCGCACGATCCAGAACATCATGATCATGATCATGGCAGGCCATTCATTGTCCCCGACTGCAAGCACACTGTGCAGGGGCCTCGCAGAAGCCAGGGCGGACATGATGTTCCAAACCACGTACACCGCCAACGAGATAAATATCCAGCTCGGACGAATCTGCCAATTTCTGTTGATCATCCCTTCGGCGAGCCATCCTGCGAAAGCGATTGCAATCCCAAACTCTGCCGGAACAAAGGAAATCGAAAGAGAGCCTGCAAACAGCAGTATGCCGAATCGGCTCGCGGAACCGGGGAGATCCTTGAGGATTGTCATTGGGTAATGGCTTTCAAAAATGACCTTAGTTCGCTTTCCAGCGTCGTCAAGGCGATGGCGGACACGGGCTCTCCTGCTGGAGCCAAGACGATTTTGTGGCGCACTTGATACGGCAGCCATTCGGCCGTCACCTGAAGCGGCGAAAAGATTCCCAGGACAGGAGTGGCCACGGCCGAGGAAAGATGGACGACCGATGTATCCGGAGTAACGACAGCTTCACCCCCTTCAATGAGAGCGGTAATTTCCAGAATTCCGGCATGACCTGATCGTGGAAACGAGCTGCAGAGCGGACTTTTCACATGATCAACAAGGCGCTCCCTCCATTCAGCATCCTGCGGCGACGCAACCACAATCGTGCGGAATCCTAGATCCACAGAGAGGATTCTCGCGAGAAACAGTGCTTGCTCTTCGGAAAGCTTTCGCACGGCGTCCGTCGCAGAAATGTTGAGGACCACATAACGGTTCCCCGTCTTCTTTCCCTTTCGCGGAACCTTCTTCTCTCGGGAGAAATAGCCCGACACGCTCCGGCGTGATGCTTCGTCAAGAGAGATCCTGAATCTCAGGTCACGTTTTGTCACCGGAATGTCAAACACTTCCGTCACAATATGTCCCAGGACTTCAGCCATGTGCATAGAACCCCGCGGGAGCTGCAACAACACGTTGAAATAGAACCGATACTTCTCTGCACCCTGACCCACCTTGACTCCCTTCGGTGCAATGAGGTTTGCCAGCACCCCTCCCGAAGTTGTTCTGTTGAAAATAAAGTTCAAGAGGAGGTCATATTGTTCAGCCTTCGCTTCTCCGATCATCCGCGGGAGTGAGGTCCATCGAGAAGGAAGAATGTGAATGCGATCCACCAACGGATCATGCCGAATCATGTCGGCGTTCGACTGACTCGCCAAGACCCCAATGAATAATTCAGGATGTGCTTTCTTGAGAATCCGAAACATTGGCGTCGTGACGACAATATCTCCTATCCGGTCGTATCGAAGGATGAGAATCTTTCGCACTCTTTTAATATCGATGGGAATGCTGACCGGGGGATTATGGAGGAACAGACGAAGAACCGGATAGACGACAAGGTGACGGAAGCCGTTTTCCAGCAAACGAAGAAAACGTGTCATGCGTGTCTCGACTGACCGGGAGTTCGGTTATCCATGAGTCAAGCGTTTTGCCAATTTCTGAAATGCCTCGACCACTGCCGACACGGGCAGAGTTGAAAGATCGCGGTGTGTGGTAACGACCGGTTCACATTCCGTCTTATAAGGCTCCCAGATGCGCAAGGAACTGTCTGACTGCACATACAATATAACCGAGGGGGTCTGGAATGCGGCAGCCAGATGAACAGCAGATGTATCGGGTGTAACAAGAAGCCAGAGACGTTTGATTGCAGCGGCGAATTCATCAAATGTCAATGGAGGAGAAATCACGACATTCATACCTCGCACAATCTCCTGAGCCCTTGCACTGTCTTCCGGTTTGTAGAGGACAACAATGCATGCCGAGGGCAGCCCTTCCGTAAGGTGTGCGAGAAACTCCCGGTATTGTGCGATGCCCCAGAATCGGGAGTCGTTCCCGGCTGAAATATTAACGCCAAGAACGTCCTTCCGACCGCTGCAGGACGATTTCAGGAATTCCGTGATACGGTCATCCGACTCTTTTCTCGTATTATAGCGAATCCGCAAGTCAACCTCATTTTCCGCAATCCCAAACACCTCCAGAATCCGTGCCAGGCGATCCACAATGTGCGACTCACTCCGTGACATCATTGGGACAACGACATCGTATGCGTACCGGTTGTCTTTTTCCAAGCCGACATTCCACTTCCCGCCAGCAAGGAGAAGAATGACCGTTGAGGTTGCAGACGGGTTATCCATCAGGTCGACAACAAAGTCATACCGTTCTTTTCGAATCCTCCGAAGAATGTTCAGAGAAGAAATGAGTTTCTTGTCATAGACCCATCGTTTCCTGACTGCGGGCTCGTTTTCCAGAACAAAGTGATTGTTGGAACTCAGGAGGACGTCGATGACGGCGGCGGGATATTTCCGTTTCAATTCCACGAGGAGCGGCGTGGATACGAGGACATCTCCTATGCGGTCCTGACGAATAAAAAGAAACTTACAATTGCCGAAATCTCTGCGGATGCCGGATGCGGGACGACGTCCGGCAAGTCGCAGCATCTTGAGCAGAAACTTCCTCAGGCCGATCTCAAGAACCTTATGCAATCCCATCGACCGTTCCGGGATTTGGACCGGCTTCGTCCGTGAACTGCAGGGAGTACAGTCTCTTATACAGACCGCTGTCGTTTCTCAGCAGCTCGTCGTGCTTTCCCTCTTCAACAATTCTGCCGTCTTCCAGAACGCAAATGCGATCCGACCTGTAGACTGTAGAAAGTCTATGTGCAATAATGAATGATGTTCGGTCCTGCATGAGTCTTTCGAGCGCTTCCTGGACCGCCATTTCCGATTCGGTGTCGAGGGCTGATGTTGCTTCATCCAGGAGCAAGATCTTTGGATCCCTCAAGATGGCCCGGGCGATGGCAATCCGCTGCCGTTGGCCTCCCGAAAGCTGCAAGCCTCTTTCCCCCACCTCTGTCTGGTAGTCCTGTTCAAGTTTCATGATGAACTCATGCGCATTCGCTGCCTTTGCTGCAGCGATAATTTCCTCTTCCCTCGCTTCGAGCCTTCCATAACGAATATTATCACGTATGGTGCCGGCGAAGAGCGTTACCTCCTGCGGCACGAGCGCGATACTCGAGCGCAATTGGGCAAGCCCCATCGATCGGGTATCCACGCCGTCGATTCGAATTGCGCCTTCCTGAATCTCATAGAAACGAGGAATCAAGTTGACGAGCGTTGATTTCCCGCTTCCGCTCGGCCCCACAAGGGCAATCTTCTCCCCCGCCCGTACGGTGATCGAGATGTTCCGCAAAGCCGGAATTTCGGGACCGTAGGAAAACGTGACGTTCTGAAATTCTACACGACCTTCGCGGATGGGAGAAGAACCCTCTGCGTTGCTCTGATCCGGTTCCCGGTCGAGGTCGAGCATTTCAAAAATATATCCGGCTGAGACCAGACTCTTCTGCAGCCGGGCAACATTCTCACCCAAAGCTTTAACGGGTTTTGCCAGGAACGTAATCAGAATGAGAAACCCAATCATGATTTCGATTGTCATTGAAGCCGCAATAAAAAGGTATGCGGTGAAGACCACGAGCAGGGCAACCACGATCGTGTTGAAAAGCTCGTTCACCGGACTGAGCAAGGCCATCGTCCTGACGATTTTCATGCTATAGTGATAATTCGACTCGACTCTCCTCTTGAATTCCCGCTGTTCAAAAGCCTCCCTCGTGAATGACTTGACAATACGGATGCTGTTGATCTTCTCCTGAAGAAAAGCCGAGATATCCGCCAGGGTATTGGTGATTTCGCGGCTGTAGGCACGAATGCGATCTCCGAATTTGCGCGAAATTACTCCCGAAATGGTGAAAATGACGATCGTGAAAACCGTGAGCTGCCAGTTCGTCAGAAAAAGGGCCGTGGCAAAGACGAGGGTATAGACTGTGTTTTGAGCCATTTCGACCATTTGGTAGAGCGATTGTTCGAGAGCATTCACATCGTTCGTGATGCGGGACATGATGCGCCCGGTCTTCTGCGAATCAAAATAGCGAATAGGAAGAACAACGACCGTATCAAAGAGGTCAAGCCGAAACCGCATGAGGAGCTTCTGCTGGACCGAGCTCATCACATACTCTCTTACATAGACGAAGGTGACTTTTACGGCGATGATCAGCAATATCGCAAGGGCGAAATAGACGATCAGCCTGAAACTTTCGTCATAGCCGCGGATAGAGAGCGTGAAGAATGTTCGACTGTAGAGCGAGACGGGTACTTCGAGGATCAGCTCGGCGCCGCTCTTGACCAGGCCTTCGATCTGTTGGAGAACAGCGAACAAGCGAGCCACGAGAAATGCGGATGCTGTATCGGCAATGCTCATGATCGCCACCGAGACCAACCCGGCGACGATTCGCCATTTGTAGGTGAGAAAGTATCGGGAGAGGCGAAGAAAGGTCTTCATCGATGGCTAACAACAGGTAACGTAGGACTTTTTTGAAGGAGAATCAACGAGCCTGCTCTCCTGCTCCGATGCATTGCGGACAACTGCACAGGGATCGAAGGAGGGGCCAGGTGTAGAGTCCCGTCGCGTGCCCATCTCCCCACACAACCTGGAGGGCATAGGATCCAACCGGATGCGCGCTCTTCAGCGCATATCTGCCCGGAAGCTCTGGCTGGGGGAGTGGCTTGAAAGTACGTAAGAGCACAGTCTCACCCTGACAACCTGCACACGGGCAGCTGTCTCTCAACGTTTGAAGAGTGACAACGCCGTTATGTCCGTCGTTCCACAGGATCGAGAGGCGGTCAGGAGATTCAAGACTGATTTTCGTCGGTACCATGTTCCTTCCAAGAAAAAAGGACAATCGCCGTGATTGTCCTTCCGAGAACATCCGTGGACCGTACCGGGGTCGAACCGGTGACCTCCACAATGCCATTGTGGCGCTCTCCCAAACTGAGCTAACGGCCCTCATCGATGATGTAGAAGATACTCAACCGTTACGCGAATGTCAAACTGATAGGGTCTTGTGTCTCCATTGTGATTTCTCTATTTTGATTTCCACCATGTCAAGAATTACCATCGTTCTCACTGCACTCTCCATCACTTTGGTCCTCGCCGGCACCGGATGCAAGGATCAACTCCCAAATCAGGAAGACCCTTCGACGATCGTTCTGCCGGATTCGAACATCAGCTACTCCAACGATCTCGAACGTCTCTTCACTGCACGATGCCTCGGCTGCCACGCGGGAGCCTACGAGCCCAATCTGACACCCCCTTCCTTCAGCGCTCTCATGAATTACCAGCCTCAACTTGTCGTTGCGGGGCAGGGAAACAGCAGTCTCCTCGTCCAGTTGCTCGACGGACGGACACAACCCATCATGCCGCCGACGGGGGAACGCTTAACGCAGAATCAGATCAACGGAATAAAGCGGTGGATTGACGAGGGCGCGGTCAACAATTAGGCCCGGTTCTTGATCCTCACATCGCTGCCCCAATTGAGTTTCTTCCTCAACACGTCGAAGTAATTCGTATTAAACCTCCGAACCAACCTTGCCGGGAAAGGCGCTTTCCGAACGGTAATGGTAAGCGGAATGGAGAAAAGCTTCTCCAGCTGCCCGTCCGCAGTGACATGAACTTTGTTCGCCGCGGAGGCGATTTTCACCGTAATCACAGAACTTTCGGGGACAATGACAGGCCTGGCAGTGAGGGTGTGAGGGCAAATCGGACCGATGATGATTGTCTGACACGATGGAATGACGATAGGTCCTCCGTTCGCCAGCGAATACGCTGTTGACCCCGTCGGTGTGGAGACAATAAGACCGTCGGCTGCATAGGTGGCCAGGTATTCGCCGTTCACGGAAGCCTCAATGTTCATGACCCTTGAAGTACCATACTTGTCCACAACGATGTCGTTGAGGGCCAGGAATCCCGGGGAGAGCCCGCTCCCGTCCGCCTGCAGCATCATCCTGTCTTCCACGATATAGCGTCCCGCAAGAATATCGGCGAAACACGACTCTATTTCATCCAGGGGCACTTCGGCAAGGAACCCCAGCTTTCCTAGGTTGATCCCAACGATAGGCTTGCCATGTCCGCCAACAAAGCGCGCAGTCTGAAGTATGGTGCCGTCCCCTCCCAGTGCGATGACCATGTCGGATTCCGCCAGCAGTTTCTTTTCCGTCACGATCTTTGCGCGATCGTTGATTTCTTTTCTCACTTTCCCCTTGAAGGCCCTCGCAAAAGAATCGCTTATCAAGAATTCAATGGAACCGCGCCGCTCGTGCTTCAGTAATTCACTTACAACAAGCGACAGCTTCAGTTTCTGGAGATTACCGACTATCCCAAATTTCACTTTGATTCCTTTTGTGCCGGTTGGTCTTTGGACTTCTCATCCACATAATTCAGTTTCAGATCCTTGAGCACGCTGGTGAGATACTGCGATTCTTCCTGATTGAGGTTTCCTTTCATCTTTGCCGCAAGCATATCGAGCATGTCGATTGAAAGCTGCGCCTGTTCCAGATCCCTCTCAATCTTATCGGTGACGGAGTTTTTTATTTTTCCCATTTGCTGCATAGCAGCAGTTTGGAACATGAGAATCAGACTCCCGAACAAGGCTGTATTTTTTTCCTCATGCGTCATGAACCGTTTCCCTTATCATCGTTTTGAGTGTTCCCATACCTTTGCGTATTTCGTCAGCACATAGAAAGCGGAATTGGCTGACAACACAAAGCCGTGCATTCCATCGAGAAATCCCCGCTGAAGCACGTACATTCGGATGAATGTCCAGAGCGGCCTCAGGAAGAGATGGAGAGGCCACCACCGGTAATTCCTCCTTGTCATCTCATCGGCCGCCAGGGTGGTGTAGCGGTTGAACTTCTCGAAGTAGTGCGACAAGGAAGGATCTGTGTAGTGAAGCAAATCCGACTGCAGCCGGCCCACCTTTCCTGTGATTTCAATGCGCTCGTGGACTTTGTGATCTGAGAACCGGCCTGTTCCCCGGCGAAACAGCCGAACAACCCTTCCCGGGTACCATCCGCAATATTTGATCCATTTGCCGAGGAAAAAGGATCTACGAGGAACGGAAAATCCGTTATAGGATTGGCTGCCATTCGAAAGAATGCCCCTGATTTCTTCAGCCAGTGCAGGCGTCATGCGTTCGTCGGCATCAATCCAGAAGATCCAATCGCCTGAACATTTTCCGATCGCAAGATTACGCGCCGCTCCGAACCCTTGCCACGGCTTGGTAAAGGTTTTTGCGGTGAATTTCCTTGCGATAGCCACCGTTTTGTCCGTGCTCCCTGCAT
The DNA here is from genome assembly GCA_964602055.1 of uncultured Ignavibacteriaceae bacterium. Lineage (GTDB taxonomy): Bacteria > Bacteroidota > Ignavibacteria > UBA10030 > UBA10030 > JACPLA01. The sequence goes on along the minus strand of CAZRPU010000063.1, from coordinate 285 downwards.
CGATGACCACAAGGTCCTTCATCCACTTCACCGATTGAAGGCACTCGCGAATGTTCGCTTCCTCATTCTTCGTAATAATAATGGCCGAACACGTCGCTGCGGGCTTCATTTGTTGGACTGCACCACGATGTTCACAAGTTTGTTTTTGACGACGATCTTTCTTGCCACGGTCCTTCCGTCAATATGTCTTTTCACATTTTCGTCATTGAATGCCATCCGTTCAAGCTCATGCTCGTCGGTATTCAGTCCCACCTGGATTTTTGAACGCACCTTGCCGTTCACCTG
>CAZRPU010000062.1:0-11741 GCA_964602055.1 uncultured Ignavibacteriaceae bacterium | reverse complement strand
CCGGGGCAAGCAAGCTCACCGCTCAGCCTGACTGACGATAACGAAAAAAAAGTGCGGAATTCCTGTCCGCACTCCTCAAAACTACTCAACTATCTCCGAAAAGTCAATTCCCCGAACCACTCCGTGTCTCCACGCACCACTTGGAACCCGAAACTTTGAACCTGGACTTTTCTCACCCCATGTCGCGGACGTTCTTCTGCCCGACAAATGCGACGGTCTCCTCTCCTCCGTCAACGGACACAACATTGCCGCCGATGAAATCTCCATACTCGTGAGTCAGAAGCACAATCGCCCTGGCAATATCCTGCGGAGTCGTCAGGCGGTCGTGCGGATTCTTTGCCTTGGCGACATCGAGCATTGTTGTTGCATGAGCGATCTTCTGTTGAGCAGGCGTAAATGTTACTCCCGCCATAACCGCCATCGCCGTGATCCCATCCAATGCAAGCTCCATGTTCAGCTGACGCAGGTGAGATTCAAGCGCGGCCTTGGCTGCCGAAACGGCTCCATAACTGGGAAGCTGGGATCGCCCTCCCGAACTCGTCATACCATAGATCCGGGATCCCTTCTTGAGAAGCCCCCGTGTATAGGCTCCCTGGGTCCAGTAAACAACGGAATTCGCCATGACGTCCATCGTCATCTCAACCTGGGCTTTCGTCATCATGTCCTCAGGCTTTGAAGAGATGTAGGACTTCAGGGTACCAAACGCAAGCGAATGCATCAAGACCCTCACAAAAGCGCCCGATTGCTTCTCTAATTCCTTCTTCAACGCATCCAACACGTCATTCCTTTTATTCTCATCAGCTGCATTGACGTTGAAGAAGAGGACCTTAGCCCCCGTTTGCTCGATCTCTTTCTTGATTTTCTCCGCATTTGGAAGAGTCGCTGCCCGGTCAAAATGCACTCCGCAAATGTTCATCCCATGACGAGCGAGTTCAATGGCTGTAGCCCCCCCGAAGCCGCTTGATGCCCCCAGAATGAGCGCCCAATCGGTCTTTTTGAAGCGTAAATCAGTGTTCACGGCGTATTTCCTCGGATGTGATCAATGCGGAACGTTCAATGTACAAGAATTCCCCTGAAAATCAACCAAATGCGGACGAACGGAACAGGTGGGTCTGCCTACTCTACCGTTACACTCTTCGCGAGATTGCGCGGCTGGTCAACATTCGTGCCTCGCGCGACGGCCATGTAATACGATAACAGTTGGAGAGGAATGACATTCAGGATGGGACCGAAAAACCCGTACGTGCGCGGAACCCGGACAACGAACTCCGCCATCGCCTGGATTTCGTCATCGTCCTCGTTGGCAATGGCAATAATCCTCCCTTTGCGCGCTTTGACCTCCTGCACGTTGCTGATGACTTTTTCGTAGATGGCGTCCTTGGGAACGATACAGACAACCGGCATTTTATTGTCAATGAGGGCGATCGGACCGAGCTTCATCTCCGCCGCCGGGTATCCCTCGGCGTGGATATAGGAAATCTCCTTGAGCTTCAAAGCCCCCTCCAGTGCCACCGGAAAATTGGCACCGCGGCCGAGATACAGAAAATGATGAGCGTCCTTAAACTCCTTTGCTATCTTCTTCACCTCGTCAACATGCTGAAGAATCTTCTCAACCTTTCCAGGAATGCTCTGCAGCTCTTTTGCCAGGACGGCGGCATCCTTTTCATTCATGCCCTTCGCACGGCCAAGCATGAACGTAATCAATGCCAGCGTCGTGAGCTGAGAAGTGAAGGCCTTGGTCGAAGCGACCCCGATCTCCGGGCCGGCATGAACATAGACTCCCGCCTCAGATTCTCTCGCGATAGTACTCCCTACAACGTTCACAATCCCCAAAACAGTCGCTCCCTGTTTCTTTGCTTCTCTCAGCGCAGCAAGCGTGTCCGCCGTCTCTCCGCTCTGGCTGATAAGGAAGACAACGTCTCCCGGCCCGACCAGGGGATTCCGGTAGCGAAATTCCGACGCGTACTCGACTTCCGTGGGAATCCGCGCAATCTGTTCCAGCATGTATTCTCCCACTAACGCTGCATGCCACGATGTACCGCATCCGACTAGTACAATACGCCTGGCCTTGACAAGCTTCTCCATCACCGGTTGTAGTCCTCCCAGCACCACTTCCCCCCGGTCCGCCAGCAGCCTTCCCCGCAACCCATTTCTGATCGTCTCCGGCTGTTCGTAAATCTCCTTCAGCATGAAGTGTTCATAACCGCCCTTTTCAATCTGCTCGAGATCAAACGAAATATGCTCCACCTCGGTCGTCCGCTCAACATCGTCGGGAGTCCGAATAGTCACCTTCTCCTTCGTGACGATTGCCATTTCTCCGTCCTTCAGATAGGAAACCTCCCGGGTATGCTTGACAATGGCAGATGCGTCCGACGCGACAATATTTTCTCCCTCGCCGTATCCGATCACCAGCGGACTGCCACGCCGGGCAACGATCATCTTGTCGGGCTCCTTGCTGCTGAGAACGACAAGACCATACGTACCGTCGAGTTTTTCCAGCGCGCGACGCACCGCCTGTGAGAAATCGTTGGTCTTCGAATAGAATTCTTCGATAAGATGGGCAATCACTTCGGTATCAGTTTCTGAAACAAACACATGGCCCGTGGATTGCAGCTTTGTTTTGAGCGTTCTGTAGTTTTCAATAACGCCATTGTGAATGACGGCGAACGACTTTGTGCAATCCACATGAGGGTGTGCGTTCGTGTCGTTCGGCTCTCCGTGTGTAGCCCAACGCGTATGACCCATGCCCGCGAAGGAGGAGCCAAGTTCTTTCAGGGCAGATTCCAGATCGGCGACTTTTCCGGCTTTTTTCCGGACCAGCAGAGTGCCCTGCCCCGCTACGGCGATACCAGCCGAATCGTATCCGCGATACTCCAGACGCTTCAATCCCTCCAAAATGATCGGAACACAATCACGCTCACCGACATATCCGACAATTCCACACATCGATCGTTATCCTTTCAATCCAATCACACCCATCATTCGGCCCGAACGTTCCCTGTCCCTTCGATACGAATGAAAGAGCTGTCCGCCGCAAATGGTGCAATGCGGGCTTGTCTCAATTTGTCGTTCCGGGACCCCGTTGGCCGTCAGCTGCCTCGCGTTCTCCTTCTTGAGGTCGAGGAACACAGTTCCCTTTCGTGCATGGACGACATCCGGGTGAAACTGCGAGGCAACTTCTTCCCCCACCTCATAACAGCAGGGACCTGCGGACGGCCCGATAAATGCATGAAGGTCGGACGGTGAAGACTCGAACGCCGCAATCATCTGTTTGACAGCGCCGGCCACAATTCCTGAAGCTGACCCACGCCAGCCTGCATGAACAGCTCCCACCGCTTTCTTCTTTGCATCGAAGAGGAAGACTGGCGTGCAATCGGCAACAGAGACCACCAGCCAAACATCCTTCGCATCGGTGATCAGTCCGTCCGTCGCTTCGAAATTTCCGGGCGCCTCAGCCTTCCTGACAAGAGCTGAATGACACTGCCGGGGAACAGCCAGGCGATGCTGAGCTATTCCCAGAGAGCCGAAGAACCGCACTCTGTTCTGCCGCACGAAGTTCTCCTGGTCTCCGACATTGAAGCTTAAGTTCATTCCGAAAGGATGCGGGCTGACCCCTCCATGGCGCGTACTGACAGCGCATCGGATCTCCGCAAACGCCGCAAAGAGCGATGGTGCGATTGCGGTATCGCTATGCATGCGGTCCTGTTTGCAAGGGAAGGATGATGTTCATCGTCGTGCCGACTCCAACGGTGCTCGTAACACTGATCGTCCCGTTGAGGTCCTCGATAACCTTGCGCACAATGGCAAGTCCCAGGCCCATGCCGTCGGTCTTTGTGGAAAAATTCGGCTGAAACACTTTGGAAACAAGATCAGAGGGAATCCCGATCCCGGTGTCGCTCATCTGAATTCTGCAGCGGTGGTCCTCGAGTTCCGTGGTGATGCTGATCTCTCCACCCTGTTCCATTGCCTGCACACTATTGCGCACGATATTGACGAACACCCGCCTCAGTTCCTCGCGGTCGGCAATGAGAACGGGGTCAGTATCGGCATAATTCGTCCGAAACACAATTCCACGCACCTCGCCGAACAACTGAACGGTTTCATCGAGCAGCTGGTGCAAATGGACGCGCTCGAAACGACGCTCCGGCATTCTTGCGAAATGCGAAAATTCCGTCGCAATGCGGGCCAGCGTATCGATTTGTTCCGTAATCGTCCGGGTTACGCGCGATACGATTTCATCGAGATCTTTTGCATTGTCCCTGAACGCCTGCTGCAAATGCTGGACGGAGAGCTTCATCGGCGTCAGCGGGTTCTTGATTTCGTGGGCGACCTGTTTCGCCATCTCCTTCCAGGCCCTCTCACGTTCCGCTCTGCTGAGTTCATCTCTGCTTTTCCGAAGTTCACCCACCATCTCGTTGAATGTACCGATGAGCTCTCCGATTTCACCCGAGCCGCGATCGGGCAGGCGAACATCGAGTTTCCCTTCTCCCACTGTATGAGCCGCTGCAGTGAGATCACGGATGGGCTGGGAGAGCTGATTCGCCAGGACCACGCCGGCGATCGTTGTCAAGACCAGGAGGATGCCATACACGCCGAGCGTGAAAGCATTGCGTTCTGCCAGTTCTGCTTCGACCTCTTGCTGTCGATACAGGGTTGGAACCGAAAGGACTCCCAGGGTTCTGCCGTTCTGGACGAGAGGAGCATAGCCGACAGCGTAGGCGACGTCACCGACAGTTTCATTCGTCTGAGCATAGCCGCCGCCCGCAACAACAATACGGGCAAAGACCGAACCGGGAAGCCGCGAATCCAGCAGCCCCGATTGATAGAGCTCGGGCCTGCTGCTTGCATGAAGCTCCGTTCTGCGGTACACGGTGAAATCAATTCCATATTCCGATGCGACCGTCTCGCAATAGTCGCTGTTGATACCGTAGCGAAAATCCTCTTCATCGCTCACGCTCGCCACAATGCGCCGGCGCAAAAGATCAAGATCGCCGGTGAGCCGTTTGGACGCACTCACGCTCTGGCGCTCAGCCGCAAATTCCCGATTGTAGTACCCGAAAACGATGAGAGGGATGAGCGCTACGAGCAGAAAGGCAAGAAGCAGCTTCCCGCGAAATCCGAACAGCATCGACCGGTACTGCTTCCATTGCAAGAGAATGAGAATTCCCGAGAGGGCGAGAAAGGCCGCTGCATAAATCAGGGACACCTTGACGACATTATAGACATGCCAGCGCAATCCACCTTCCTCGATATGAATGGCGACAATACGCGCTGCCTGCGATTCATCCCTCACATAGAGAGTTTCAAACGCGCGGTCATCGAAGTATTCTTCCCTTTCATAATATTTGGCCCCGTTGTGGGCGAAATAGTCCCTCACCGGAGGAGCCAGAGGCGCCCCCGGGACGAGCCTGTCGTCGTTGCTGGCAACAAGATATCCGTTCTGGTATTCTGAAATACCCACCTGCTTGAACCTGAGGTCTCTCGAGGCAGGTCCAATGGTGCGTAGGAGATCAGGTGCTTCGCCCCGAAAGAGAGCCCTTTCACTGGCAGAAAGCAGTACCGCGGCAATCGCCACAGGCTGTTCAGCCTCGTTGCGTATCGTGCCCCACATGCCATAGTATTTGATCAGCCCCTCAGGTACGCGGCGTTCGACGACGTTCAGGCGTTCTTCTGCGACCTCAAAGAGCCGGGTCAGGAGCTGTGTTTGTTCGTAGTTCGTCAGGCCCACGGAAAAACGGCTGATTTCCTCTCCATCTATGGAGTAGAAGACGAGGGCCGAATTGTACCCCTCGCGGCTCAGAAGCGTTTGGCTCCACACAGGGAACGCCGTCCCGGCATCGATGGACTTATCCACTACTTCACTGAGCGACTCTCCCACCCCGCGAAAACTCTCACTCACCACAAACGACAGCCATGCGTCAACCGGCCGGACGAGTTCATCGGCGTAGACCCGCAGACGGTCATTTTCTTTGTCGTGAACCTTCTGGTCCAGGACCGGAACAGAGAGGATGAATGCAGCAAGCATCATGAAGGAAACACCGGGAAGAGTAGCGAGCCAGGGGGATGGCTCCTTTCTGCGTTCAAGCCACAGAAGAATTGCGAGCGTGCATCCAAGCATCAGGAAGGGAAAATATCCCGGGAATTGAGGAACGCGATTGATTGCGGAAAAAACAAGGACAGCGAGAGAATAGATCAGTATCAAGACCGTCCAGGGGACGATGTCCGGACCGCCCCGGAGGCCGTTCCGGAGCATCCGCAACATCCAACCGATGGTGATGACGAAAAAAAGCGTAAGAGTAAAAGTGAGGATGAGGACGATCGCATACATGACGACAACGCCGGCATCGGGGAACAGCGATGCCGGATCAACGTATTGGAGGGTGGAATCGTACACAAAGCTTCTCAGGGCCGCACCATACCCTCGGAGAACCAGCATGAGGAAAAGCGACGTCAGGAATAGAATGGCATATTGGAGCACCTTGTGCATGTTCCGTTCCTTTGCCCGGACCGGCCCACCCAGTTCACGAAAAACAATGAGTACAGAGCCGGCAAGAGCCGCTACGGTGATAAGAGTTTCACCGAGCGACGACGCGAGGCCAAAAGGAAAAGGGGATGCAAAGACCGACGGATCGAAGAGCAGGCCGCCAATGAGCAAAGCCGGCGTTTCGAGCAGCAGAAGGACCATGCGCATGGCCCAGAGGAGAAGCACCAAAACGACGATCCTGAGAAACCTTCGTTGGAATTGAACCGCCCACCCTGCAAGGGCGAGGGCAATGCATGCAAGAAGAAACGAGGCACTCAATCCGATCCATGACTGAAGGGAACCGTGAAGTGATTGCAGTTCCTCTTCGAGGTTCGGGAGTGACACAAGAACGCTCGCCAGCGGCTTGCCGTCAAGATCGTTCAGCTCCATGCGCATCCATCCGCCGGAGCTCGGCCCTAATGCTTTGTCCCCCGGCAGGACCTGTATCGGACGACCAATGGCTGCGGCAATGTCGCCTATCATGCTCTTCTGGTGGACGAAGCGATTAGACACAGGAACATTGAGCTCAAATGGTTCGCTGACTACAACGACAAGTCCGCTCTGAGGGGCCGCAATGCCGACCGAGACTGACGAGTGCAATTCGAGGCGGTTGAGGACGACTATGGTATCACCCGATCTCGGCGCGACCAGCGGGCTTGCATCGCGGAGCAGACTCCGTCCCGACCACGCCAGAGGTGTGCCCTTGGGATCGAGAATCTGGATGCTGATTGTTTCTTCTGTTCTGTAGTGTTCAAGCTCGTCATTTCCTCTGACGACCTGTTGGGGATTATTGGACGCCACGTCCCGCAACAGAGCTGTATCTCTTGTAACGGACACCGCAATATCTGCCAACCGATTCAGCCGTCCGGTGACCATCGATCGAACGGTTGTCGCCACGCCCTGTTGTCTCCGCAGCTGTTCTCCTTCCCCTACGGACTCAATGGAAGAGACCCACAAGAAGCGAAGCCCCAGAAACAGCGCGAGGAATGTGCCAGAGACAAGAAATCCCCACCGAAGAGGCGGGGAAACCGTTTTTGACAAAGCCGTCATTCCCGGATGCCCGTCATGTCAATAGATGTTGAACTGCGTGACAACCCATTGGGATTCCTGCCGCGTCAATGAAACATAGACCTGCACAGATTCCCTGCTTCCCCTGCGGACAAAACTCAGCCGACCGGTCGCATAAGGACTCGCAGAAGTATCATTCAAACGTGTAAAACCGAACTGTGTGGGCCTTCGGTTGGAAAAGTAATTCTGGAGAACAAGGAAGGCTTGTCCGGCAGAATAATAGCCGCTTTCCGATCCGGCGATCGTCATGGACACCTGTTTCCCGAAATCGCCCCTGAAGTCGTCGGCGGACCCGTTGAGGATTCCCCGTTCAATTTTCTGTAAAAGCGCCCTCGCCTCCGGCGATTGCCGGATATCGGGCCTCACATCCATGAGCGCGTTCGACCGCGGGTTCACCGGTTTCGGACGCACTTGTGAAAAGAGGGGAGTGAAGGCAACAAGGAGAAGAAAAACGAGGAATCTCATGACAAGTACCAAAATATTGGAAAACACCTACAAAGTCAACGCGGGGACGAGCTTCCAAGAAACGAAAAGGCGGCGCCGTCGTCATTCACCCTCACCAATCCTCCCGACGGCACCGCTTTCCGTACATTCCTGACCGTTACTGTTTCGCAATCCGCCTCTTGTCGATCTTGCGTCCGCCTTCCGAGGGAACCCTCTTCAATTCCGGATTCCCCGGCGCTGTTTGATAAGCCCAGTCGAACTCGACGGAAGTTGCCGTAATATTTCGCACGCGCACTTTTGCATAATGATCGTCCCACGTCCAGATGACATAGGTATGGCCCGAAATGGCTTCCGCATACTTCGAGGGCGACCAGCCTGACTCCGGTGCAACGGATATTTCATCGAGCGAAGTCGTATAACCCATATCCTGTATATCCGTATCGCTCCACACGTTCAGATAGAACTGACCGCTGTAATTCTCAAAAAAGAAATCCGTGTAATCATCGTCGTACGGACCGACCGAATACGTCGAGAAATCATATCCTGCTGTCGAGGCATAGACGCGATAATCGTAGATCTTGATACCAAAACCTTCGGGCCGTGGCGTATCGTAGGCCACATCCCTGCTCATTTCGCTTTCATTCCCTTCCACGTCATATGCAGTGACCCCATAATAGTAGGTCTGACCATTTCTGGCGCCATAGTCGACAAAAAGCGGTTCCTTGCTTGTTCCGATCCGGCTGTAGCGGCCGTTATATTGGTCGCTGACCCAAATGTTGTATCCCGCGAGGTCACTTTCCGAGTTCGGCGCCCATTCTAACTGAACGGCATTGTCCAGTGAAATGGTTCGAATGGCAGCGGGTATCGCGGGAGGGGTTGTATCGACCACGTACACATTGCAGCCAACGAGAAGAAGGATTGAACTGAGAACCGCTATTGATTTTTTCATGGCAACCTCGAATCGTGTTTCACTCATGCCATGAAAATGACAAACGTCATGCCATCGGGGAAAACCCTGGATTTCTGACGGATTATTGCGTTTGGGGGAATCGGGCCTGTCTTCCCGAATGAAATGGGCGTTCACAATACTGAACGTCCCCGGAAAGCCGCTCAAACGGGCAGCTCACCAAAAAAGATGCCGGCCGTTATTGATGACGCCGACGGGAGCCCCGACAAGGCGCCTCGCGTTGAATGGAGAGTTTTTCGACTTCGAGTGAAAAGAACTCGTATCGACCACCCATTCTTTTCGGGGATCAATAATGGTCAGATTGGCGGGCGCTCCCGGTTCAATGGCCACCGGGGGGAGAGAGAGAATCCTGCGCGGGTTGGTGGAAAATTTCTCAACAAGCTGAAACCAGGAGAGGAATTTCTGCTCGACAAGTTCCGTGATGGCCAGGCCGATGGCCGTCTCGAGCCCAACAATGCCAAAAGGGGCCTGCGTGTACTCGACTTCCTTTTCATCAATGGTGTGCGGCGCATGATCCGTAGCAATGACGTCAATGGCGCCATCCCGGAGGCCTTCCTTCATCGCCCGCACGTCGTCCGCTGTCCGCAGAGGAGGATTCATTTTCGTGTTTGTATCGAATCCCTCAACAAGAGTTTCTGTGAGGGTAAAATGATGGGGTGTCACTTCACACGTGACCTTCAGGTTCTCTTTTTTCGCTTTGCGTACGATTTCCACGGTTTCCTTGGTGCTCACATGCGCAACATGATAGCGCGCTTTCGGGACATAGCGAAGCAGTATGATATCGCGTGACACCATGAGCTCTTCGGCGACAGGCGGTATACCCGGCATTCCGAGCCGTGTGGCGGTAAATCCCTCATTCATGCAGCCGCCGCGTGTGAGAGTTGATTCTTCAGCATGCTGAATAACCGGGAGGCCGTACATCGAGGAATACTCAAGAGCCCTCCGCATGATTTCGGAGCTCATGATGGGACTCCCGTCATCGGTGAACCCAACCGCACCCGCCTTCGCAAGTTCCGCCATGGGCGAGAGCTCTTCGCCCTTCCGTCCCTTCGTTGCTGCGGCAATCGGATACACGTCGACAATGCCGTCGCAGACTTGTTTCCCCTTCTCGTGTACATACCTCGCAACCGATTCGTCGTCGATGGCCGGATTGGTGTTGGGCATGCAGCAGACGGCAGTAAATCCGCCATAGGCTGCCGAGGTGCATCCGCTTTCAATTGTTTCCTTGTGCTCGAAGCCCGGTTCCCGAAGATGCACATGCATGTCGATGAAGCCCGGTGCAATGATCTTTCCGCTCAGCTCGACGACCTTCGCACCCTTGACCTCGGCGATTGAAGCGGCCATTTTCTGGATGCGGCCTTCGCTGATGAACAGATCAACCGTCTCTTCTTTCCCTGAAACAGGATCGACCAGACGCCCACTTTTCAGATGCAGACTCATGATTCGTGTTCCTTAGCTTGATGTTCCGAGCAAGTAGAGCACCGCCATTCTCGCGGCCACGCCATTCGTCACTTGCTGCAGGATGACCGAATGTTCGCTGTCGGCAAGGTCGGCGGAGAGCTCCACATCCCTGTTAATCGGTCCCGGATGCATGATCGTGATCGGCTTTGACGCTTTTGAAACCTTTTCTTTCGTGACGCCGAAATAGCGGTGATATTCGCGCAGCGAGGGGAAAAATCCCGACTGTTGGCGTTCGAGCTGGATGCGAAGAACATTCAAGGCGTCCACGGAGGGGATCACGTCTTCAAGGCGGTGATAGACTTCGACCCCGAGGCGGTCGATCTCTTTGGGGATGAGCGTTGAGGGGCCGCAGACCATCACCTTCGCCCCCATCGTCAGCAAACCGAAAATATTTGACCGTGCCACGCGGCTATGGAGGATATCGCCGACAATACAGACCCGGAGTCCTTCGAGGGATCCGTATTTTTCCCTGAGAGTCAACATGTCCAGCAGGGCCTGGGTCGGATGCTCATGAGCCCCGTCTCCGGCGTTGATGACGTTCGCTTCGACAACGCGGCTGAGGAAGTGCGCGGAACCGGGAGCCGCGTGGCGAATAACAACCATGTCGATCTTCATCGCCTCGATATTCCTTGCAGTATCTTTCAGCGTTTCACCTTTGCTCACACTGCTCGCCGCCGATGTAAAGCTCACCACGTCGGCGGAAAGCCGCCGTTCTGCAAGCTCGAAGGAGATTCGTGTGCGGGTCGAGCTTTCGAAAAAGAGGTTAGCGATGGTTTTCCCCTGAAGCGGAGGGACTTTCTTGATTGGCCGCTCGAGCACTTCCTTGAAAGAAAGCGCCGTGTCGAGAATGAGCGTCAGGTCTTCTTTCGGGACACCTTCCAAACCAAGCAAATGACGGCTGTGAAGTTTCATAGGAATTCCTTGCTACTCCGATTCGAGGACGTAGACTGCATCTTCTCCGTCCACCTCCTCCATAAGCACTTTGATTTCCTGTTTCAGGGAAGTCGGGATGTTCTTGCCGGCGTAATCGGCTTTGATGGGCAGTTCGCGATGACCGCGGTCAATCAGCACCAGCAGCTGGATAGATGCAGGGCGTCCGAGATCCATGAGTGCGTTCAATGCCGACCGAATCGTCCTTCCCGTGAAAAGGACGTCATCCACAAGGATGAGAACCTTGCCGCTGATATCGAATAGAATATCCGTGCTCTTGAGCTCGGGCTGATCGAGTTTTCCCCGCAAGTCATCGCGATACAGCGTGATGTCGAGTCGTCCGACCCG
>CAZRPU010000061.1:0-11944 GCA_964602055.1 uncultured Ignavibacteriaceae bacterium | reverse complement strand
ACTCAATGGCAGAATGCGGGATCAGGCCACGACCCTAACTCCAAAGAATATAGACCGGTTTTCACAGACTCAACTTCCAACCTACATTTGAAAACCGGTGGAGTGTTGGGTGGAGACGGAGATCAGAATCTTATCGGGACGGATCTCACATCTTTTGTCTCAATAGACATAGATGGAGAAAACAGGCGGACAGGAATTCAGGGCCCGTATTCAGGTGCAGACGAGGGTGCAACAGCGCTTCCAGTCCAACTGGCAGCTATCAGCGTCACATCAACCAGATTAGAAGCCACACTTAGCTGGTCCACCGCAACTGAGGTGAATAACCATGGATTCGAAATCGAGCGAAGAATGGTTCAAGGTTCGGGGTTCAAGGTTCAAGGCTTGGAAACGTCGTGGAACAAAGTTGGCTTTGTCCAAGGTGCCGGCACAAGCACTTCCCCCAAGCATTACACCTATTTGGATGCGAACCTCCCGGCCGGGCGGTACGCTTATCGCATCAAGCAGATAGATAACGACGGTACCTTCGCATACTACCTCGCAGCCGAAGTGGAGGTGGGCATGGCGGAAAAGGTCCTTGCTCTCGAATCCAACTATCCGAACCCCTTCAATCCCACGACCAACATTGCGTTCACGGTTCCCGAGAACGGAAAGGTCGCTCTCAAGGTGTTCAATATCCTTGGGCAGGAGGTTGCGGTTCTGTTCGATGGCGTTGCAGAAGCAGGAAGACTTTATCAGAAATCATTTGACGCCTCGGCGATGCCAACAGGACTCTATTTCTCTCGCCTTGAATTCGGCGGGAAATCGCTTATGCGGAAGATGCTGTTTGTCAAATAGCGCTTCGCAAGAGTGAACAGCCCCGTGCATCGTGCGGGGTTATTCGTCAAATGACTTGAAGCAGCTGCTCCTCGGCTTTTCATCGAAATGCCGTCTCATGTGAGGCGGCATTTTTTTTCCATGTATGCAATCCCCGAATGATCCTTCACTTCGAGCATGTCGGAACGTGTCACGGTTAAGGTCTCAGCAAATGGTCTCGGCTCACTCTTCCTGGCGCTTCGGTTGAGGTTGGTTCAAGATTCTTCGGCATACGCTTTCCTCGTTTTCGCGCGAAATCCGCGATTTTTGAGGGAATTCAGTTCTCCTCCCTACTTCCCCTCTTGCCCCTTGTCACACAGCTAGGAGCTTGAAATCATTGGAAAAGTACCATCCTTTACATTTTCTCCTTTAAGAGAGTTGCATTTTCCCCTGTAGTTTCTTATTATCGTGCTCGTTGGGAAGTCTGCAAGCCTAGTTCACTGATGTTTCTTCGACTTTTGGAGATTCAATGGCTGTACAAGCACCGGATCCGAAAGCCCAGCCCGCTGCCGCCGCTCCAAAACCGGCCGCAGCGCCACATCTTCCCCTCGATCCATCGCCCCTCATCGCGGAAGCGACAAAAATCCTGAAAGACGCAACCAATCAACTGCCGAAGACCGTCCAGGGCCTTGAGCGGCAAATGATGATCGGCGACTTGCTTGGGCGAATGGATGAAGGGATCAAGGAAAAACTGCGCGCCTGCATGAACTACTTCCTGACCAAGATGTTCTCCAATAATGCTTCCGACATCGATATGGGGGGCTATGGAAGTCAGGGCTTTATTTGGTACCGGGTTTTCGGCAACAAGAAGCCTGACCAGACCCTGGGCAAGTACTCGCCCGACGAAACGAACGTATTGATCCAAAGCGTCATTGGCGACCGCCAGCGCAGTTTCCTGTACGAAAACAGGAATCTCGACTTTTCCCATATGCTTTTCCTGGAAAGCGGGGAATTCCGGCGATTTCGTGCCGATGCGTATTTTGACCTGGATCAGCTCGCTCTCAACATGCGGGCAATCAACAATACCGTCCGCCCCATCAAAGGGATGGACCTTCATCCCAATGTGGCAAAGGTTCTGAGCCTTGCGCATACCAAGGAAGGACTGTGCCTGGTCACAGGCATTACCGGATCGGGAAAAAGCTCGACTCTGGATTCGATCATCGATGCGAATAATCATTCGGTTGACGGGCACATCGTCATCATTTCATCCCCCATCGAATATGTTCATAAATCCGACAGGTGCATTATCCGCCACAGGGAAGTGGGGAGGGACGTACTTTCCTTCAAGGAGGGAGCTGTTCAGGCCCTGCGTCAGGATCCGGACATCATCATGATCGGCGAGCTCCGCGATCCGGAGACCATTCTCACGGCTCTCGAAATCACCGATTCGGGGCACAAGGTGTTTTCAACCCTGCATACGGCATCTGCGGTTGAAAGTATCGACCGTATTATTGGAGAAACACCGCCGGTGGAGCAGGAGAGGGTGCGGAACCGTCTTGCCGACACGCTCCGTTCCGTTATTTCGCAGAAGCTGGTTCCGAGCCTCGACGGCAAACGTGTGTTGGCGAAAGAGATCCTTCTTGGCGCCCCTTCCGTCCGTGCGGCAATCAAGAACAACAACACCAGTGAAATTTACCAGATGATTTCTGAAGGTTCTGAGCTGGGGATGATCACGATGGAGCAGGATTTGAAGAGGCTCTACATGCAGAAAAAGATCTCGCTCGAGAACGCGATCAATTATTCGAACAACAAGCGACGCATTCAACAGCTTCTTCAAGTCCAGGCCGCTCCAGAAGGGTAAGCATGGTACTTCACCACATCCGATCACCACAAAGGACCTGCTAGTCCATGGCATACCAGCCCGGCCAAGGCAAAACGGCGGTGGCGCTGTTTGTCGACGGCCTTGAACTGAAGTTTGTCCAGCTCGCACTCAAAGGCGGGACAGTCCAGCTTCGAGATTATAAAACGGTGGCGTTGGTCCAGAAGTTTGAAGAGAAGACAGCCGCCTCGGCTCCCGAAGAAGCAGGCGGATTCGGTGAACTCGCCGGAGACACCTTTGCAGCGGCAGCTCCGGCCGCAGAGTCCGGGGGCGAAGAAGGGAATACCAATGCTTCCATCCTTCTGGGAGTTCTGGGCGATCTTCCATCTGCAAAATACGAGCTTTCCTTCGCGCTGAGCGAACCCGCTGTTACCTATCACGAATTCGAAACTGACTTCGGGCTCAAGGGTCCCAAGCTGAAGAAACAGCTTGTGACGGAGCTTTCCGCCATGCGGGCTGCCCCTCCCGATGTCGATTCCATTGACACTGTTCCCACCGCTTCCGGCGGCCTCCTTTCAATCACACGTGAAGACGGGCTCAAACTCTACGATCTCCTCGTGGAGATCAAGCCATTCCTGGCGAAGCGCCTCCCAGGGCTCAGAATCATTGACAGCGCCGACGTCGCCCTGATGAATTTTGTGCGGGCCAGCTACCAGCTCCAGGAAGAAGAGATTTCGGTCATCGCCTACGTGGGTAATGAATTCACTCGCCTGATTTTCATGCAGGGGAACAATTACCTCCATTTTGCCCCCATCATCAGCGAGGGATACAACTCGCCGAACATCGAAAACACGCTGTACAGCCGTATTCTCCTGGAGCAGGACAATATTGCTCTTACCAGGATTGACCGGATTCTTCTTGCCGGCGACGGACATAAGGTCAATTTGCGGGAGGCGCTTGCGCCTCAGTTCTCGAGTGCGGCGGTCGAATACCTGACATCCGCAGAAGTTGACCTGAGCATGTTCGAAGAGTCCGTTGGAGAGGCGCTGTCAGAGTATGCGATTCCCATTGCAACTGCCTGGCGAACCCTTCAGCCCTCGCATTCCGGGTTTTACGACTTAAACCTCATCCCGAATGCAATTCTTGAAGAGCAGAAAGCATTCAAGCTTGCCTGGCACGGATGGCTGTTGGCCGTCCTCAGCATGGTTTCGATCGTCTTCTTCTATACGTCCATCGTTTCGCGGAATCAGGACATCAGGGCTGCCCAGGAGCTCTTGCGAAGACGGCAAACCGAGTTTCGCGATCTTGAGGTCCTGCGGCATCAGCGGGACACCCTGAATGCCGCCATCTCCCGCTTTTCCACGGCAGCTGCCGTCTATGATTCCATTGCACCTGGCGGAGACCGGTGGAGCCGCGTGCTTCATTATCTTTCCAACAGCGTGGAAGATCTCAACTCACTCTGGATCTACAAGATCCAGCAGGACCCCAACAATCCGAGAGCCCTGACCATCAGCGGCAGGTCAATCTACAGAACCCGCATTCCGCGTCTCGCAAGCCTTTTCGAAAAGGCGACCTTGAAAGCTGTCCGGACGACAGCGATCCGCGAGAAGGTCATTTACGAGTTCGATCTTCAGGTTGATCAAATCGATAAGTCGGACTTCCTTGTTCCTCCGAAGTCAAGGACAGGAGGATAGGCGCCATGTCATTTAAAATCCGGAATTCGATCGTTCTTGGTGTCTTCTTCCTTCTGATCTCTGGAGGAGGATTCGTCTACTGGTATTTCATTCAACCGAAGCAGTTGACCACTGCTCAGAAGACCATACGAGACCTTGAGCTTCAATTGCAGCAGTTGCCTGCCCTCATCGAGCAAGTGAAGTCGCTCACCGTGCAATACTTCGATGTGCGGAGGAAGTACGACTCGCGCAGCAAGGAAATCCCCGAGACCGATATCACGTCGCAGACCTACGCCTACATGAGCAGAGGCATCGATGAATCGGGCGATGTGAAATTCAACATGGAGTACACCGGATCGAGGGAATTGGCGAACTGGGGATTCAATTCGTATTCCCTGCGGGAAGGGGAGGCGCAGTTCGGCAGCTTGTATCGATTTGTCTATTACCTTGAAAACGGAAAACGGCTCTACAAAGTGAATTCGTTGACGCTTGACCAGAAAGAGGAAATTGATCAGAAGACGGGAGAGACGCGAAAGTGGGTTTCGTTCTCGATGGAACTCCATGCCTACTACACGAGGGTTCCGGAGCTTTCCACTTCGCTCGCAGCCAAAGCCCTGGGTGTCACGCGCGCGCCGTTCAATCCGTTCAATCCTTTGATTATCTCTCAGCTTTCCTCCGAGGTGCCCCCCGGGATTATCAACGCGGCCGATGTCGAGGTGAAGGCCGTTCTTCCCGGCAAGGCCTTCATTTTGTATGGAGGGGAGCTCCAGGTGCTGCATCTCGGCGACCGGGTCTGGCGCGGCTATCTGAGCAAGATCATTCCTCAACAAAGCAAGGTTGAGTTTATTCTCGACGAAGGCGGAATCATCCGGAAGGTTGAAAAAGCCATCAATTTTGAAAAACCTAAGAGGTAACCATGAACTCACGGCTGGTCATCGTACTTCTCTGTTTGTCGTTCGCCGCTCTTGCCCAGGCGCAGGTGCGCGATGAGATGCTGCTCAGGCGGGCAGAGCAGGGAAAAGTGGGAATCAATCCCGACGAAATCGTCAATTTCAAGAACGACGTCGGTGTCGGCCAGGCGCTTCTTTCGCTGAGCGAACTGGCGAAGAAACTCACAACCAAACCGATCTTGTTCGACCCTCAGTATTTCCAGGATAAGAAAATCGGTGTCGATATTGTTCAAATGCCGTGGCGTACCGCGATGGAGACCATCCTCAGGGCCAACGGTCTCTGGTACCAGGAACAAGAAACGCATTTTCAACTGATAGCGCCGCAGCAGGGGATGATTCCTACAGGAACGCCTGCCCAGACGACCACCCAAACTCCGGCGGGACAACAAGTGCAACAGGGACTCCCTGCCATGGGGACGATGATGATGGTCGATTCGACGGAACTCATGGCTCGGACACGGGAAGTAACCATTTCCACGATTTTCCTTGAAATCAACACCGGCAATGTTCGGGAAAGCGGCATCAATTTCTCCTTCTTCCGCAGCAGCCCCACGGACCTGAGCTATCGGGTCGATTTCAAAGCGGCTGACAATGTGAGCAGCGACATTTTTGGGATCACGGCAAATACAGCCCCGGGACAGCTGCAGGTCGATGTTGAAACGGCGCTGAAAATTTTCGAAGAGAACAATCTTGGCGAAATTATCGCCCGTCCTCAGGTAACGGTACGCTCCGGATTCAAGGGACGAGTGCAGGTGGGCGAAGATTTTTCGGTCAAGCAAAGGACTATTTCGGGCGATGTGACAGAGCAATTCTACAGCACCGGATCGATCCTCGAAGTGACACCAAGAGTCTACGAGTACAAGAAGACGCACTTCATTGATATTATTCTTTCCGTCGAGCGAAGCTCTCTCATCGATATCGCGAATTCCCGGATTGCACGGAACAAGGCTGAAAGCAGAATGCTCCTCCTCGACGGCGAGGAGGGCTACGTCGGCGGTTTGATTCTGCAGGACCAGAGCATCGTCAGGGCCGGTATCCCCATTCTGAAGGATCTCCCGTGGTGGGTCCTGGGTCTTCGGTATATCTTCGGCTATGACCGTGAGGCGGTAACGAACAAGGAGTTGATTGTCCTTCTTCGAGCCGAGATCATGCCGACGCCGGAAGAGCGGCTGACGCAGAAGGCCAAAAACGTCTTGGAAGACAAGCTGAAAGAAGGACGCAACGAGATGAAGAAGAAATCGCAGATGGACAAGAATTGATGGTCATCACAAAATGCGTCGCCCTAAAAGGCGAAATTAGAGGAATCGAATAGGGGATTTCATGATGAAAGCCTTTTTCCGCTCGTTGGTATTTGCCGCTCCGATCGCCTTCGTGGTTGTGATCGGCTGTAAGAAGGAAGAGCCGGTTCCAACCGGTCCCGGTCCAACAACCGTTGTCGTGAACGGAGTCGTGACGGATCAGACGAACGGTCAGCCGATCTCGGCGGCTGCGGTGCTCCTCACGACACCCACGCAAAGCCGCTCAGCGTCCACGCTTTCCGACGGTTCCTACAGCTTCATCCTGAACCTGGGCGACACCATCCAGACCGCCACCTTGAATGTATCGAAGAGCGGGTATCGGAACGCCTCGAGCATTCTCACGCTCTCCGCGGGTCAGTCACTCACTGCGGATTTTTCACTCGTGCGCGACACAACCACCGTCGTTACTCCTCCCCCGCCGGGTGGTGGATACGCCAACACGATTGCCTACGTCGGTCCGGCCACCATGAGCCTCGCGGTATTTGGCGTCGGCGGCAACGAGAGCGGCATCATCACCTTTGAAGCACGCGATTCTCTGGGATTCCCCATTGGCACCAACCGCGCCGATACGATTACATTTTCGATCACGGGAGTGCCGGTCGCAGGCGGAGCTTATATCACTCCGACCTCGGCAATAACCAATTCGTCCGGAAGAGGTGCAACCGTTATTCAGAGCGGTACGGTCGCAGGAACTGTCCAGCTGCAGGCAACGCTCATTCGGGACACGGATGGCGCAGCAATTCGTTCAACCCCCGTCAAGGTCATCATTCATGGCGGCTTGCCCGATCAAACGCACTTTGCCCTGGGGGCCAATCCTTTCAACGTGGCAGGCTATTATAAGATCGGAGCGACAAGCAATCTGACTGCCCTGGTGGGCGACAAATACGGCAATCCCGTTGCTCCGGGTACCGCCGTCTATTTTGGCAACCCGGATCAGGGTGTCGTCACGACATCCACGGGCTACACCACGACTCAGGGATTTGCCTCCGTCACACTGTTCACCGGCCCAAACCACCAGCCGACGGGACTCGGTTTTGTCTATGCCCAGACCATCGGAGAAAATGCGGTGACGGTCCGTGACAGCGTTCTCGTGTTGTTCTCCGGCAATGCTTACATCGATAGTGTTCGTTCTCTCGCCGGACCTTTGGTCGTTGACGATGTCACACAGGCCGTTGTCGAGTTCAGAGTGTATGACGAGCGATTCAATCCTCTTGCGTCCGGTACGTCGATTTCGAGCGAGGTCAAAGGCGCATCAGCGATTACCTCCGAGGCAGGTCCGACAAGCCAATTAGCCGACGTGATTTCCCCGTTCTGGACCACGTTCAGGATCATTGTCTCCAAGAACCAGGAGGCAGTGCCACTTGTGACGGGCCCGTTCTCATTGACCATCACTGTCAATGGACCGAACGGAAAAGCAAGCGCCTCGATTTCGGGCACTGTCAACTAGCCCTTCGAACATAGAAACGAAAAAGCCATCTCTTGAGGAGATGGCTTTTTTTTTGCGCAGCGCGATTGTCACAGGAGGCGATGCGCCCTATACCATGTAAATGTTCGCCGAACTGCCTCCTCGAACGGTGTTTTGGCATATCCGAGCTCCCGCTCGGCTTTTTCACACGAGAACCAATTCTTCACGCTCAGCCCCGCAACCAGCTCCTTCCCGATCCAGGGTTTTGCATTGGTGATGTCCGCGAACATTTCTGAGCCCCAGGCAACTCCGCGGGCCATCCACAGCGGAAGCTTGAAGAGCGGCTTCATGCCCCCCACGACCCTTGCCGTGGTGGTCAACATTTCCTTGTAGGTGAAATTCTCTCCTCCCAGAATGTAGCGCTCGCCAGCCCGTCCCCGCAGGGCTGCCTCGATATGTCCCCGGACAACATCCCCCACATACGCAATGCTTGTCCCCCCTTCGATATAGTAGAAAAGTCGCCCTTTGTACACATCGCGGATTATTTGTCCGCCGTTGAAATGAATGTCGCGTTCTCCAATTACCACCGTCGGGTTGACAATGACGGCTGAGAGCCCTTTGCTGACACCCCGCTGTATCTCCTGCTCCGCTTTGTGTTTCGAAATTCTGTAGCCAATATCAAAGGATTCCCAGTTAAAGGGCGTTGATTCATCGGCCGGTAGTCCATCTGGACGATGTCCAATGGCTGCAATGGAGCTTGTATGAACGAGCCTCTCCGCACCGGCCTTCAAACATGCAGCGACAACGTTGCGCGTACCGTTGATGTTGATGTCGTACATTTCTTCCCGCTGGCGGCGCCAATAGGACACAAGAGCGCCCACGTGAAAGACGGTGTCGCAGCCCCGTGCAGCTCTGACAAGAGCATCTGGGTCGCGGAGGTCACCTACAAAATGCTCAGCATCAATGTCAGTAATCGCGGTGAGTTGGGAGGTCGGGCGGCGCAGAAGCCGGACGATACATCCGCGCTCGACCAGCGCGGCAGCCAGGTTGGAGCCGATAAACCCCGTACCACCCGTTACAAGAATTGTTCGCATGACCTCAAAGAGAATAGTTGACGCCCAAAGAGAGAGCGATGCTTCGGGTCAGGCCGTCAATGTTGACATCGCGTTTGAGCGTGGGAATCGCGAGCATTCCTCTCAGGCGAACATGTTCCGACAGGGGATAGGCAGCACGGCCGATCAGATTGACCTGGGCCTGATCGCTCTCCGGCACGTCGGCGTAGAAGGGAAGGGGTGAGCCGGACAGGGAAACGAGGATGTTGGACTTGTGAAGCCGCTTGATGGCAAGGACTTCGGCAGACGCCGAAAGTTCTCCCAGATTGAGGGAGTACCCTGCCGCGAGGAGAAGGTCGTCGCCACGACGCAATCGTGAATCTGCATTATCGCTGCGGCCGCGCGAAAGTTGATAACCGACAGAGAACCGGAGCTGCGCGAATTCGAGTCCCGCTCCGATCAGGAGGTCGTTGGTCCCGAGTCCGCTTTGATATGCCTGGGGGAGAGCACCTTGGTTCACGCGGGCGAGGGCGAATTTCCCGCCAAGGCTGAGGTTGACACGATAGTCGGATTCTGTATAGATCGTTTCAGTCCAAAGAATGGAACAATCGCCAACCCCTGAAACTGTCCCCAACGGTCCGCTTTGGGTGTTGTATGGGAGGCTCAAGGTAATCCGCGAACGATCGAGCACCGGGATGTTTGCTGTAATAGCGAGAGAATGAAAAGTGAGGCCGTCGGCTTTGGCACTTTTTCCAAATGCATATTCGACGTTTACGTCGACAGTTTGGTCAGCGGACCGATGGGCCAAAGTGCACACGCCCGCATCAGAGCATTGAGCCCGGAGAATGCCGGAGATCGAAACGTAACAGAGGAAGGAGAACAACCATAGAAGCTTCATGTGCCCCTCAGAATGATAGTGAATCGATTCGTGCCTGAGCGAAGGAATTATGGGGCTCACGCTCTAAAACCTCCCGATACGCCCACACTGCCCCTGGTCGAGCCTTCTTTCGTTCCATCACTTCACCCATATACAACCACAGATCCACGTTTTCCGGTTCCAGACGGAGGGCACGAAGGGTAGCGTCAAGAGCTTCGTCGTAGAGCTCGATTTTTGCATAGACCTGTGCGATTTCAATGTGAAGGCGTGCAGCCTCGTTTGCCGGCATGGCTTTTCGTAATCGGTTCTCGAGCTGGCGAACCGATTCCCAGTCACGGGCAATCTGAGCATTGCGATCGATGCTCATGAGCCGCCGGAGAAACCTATTCGATTCGACGGTGTCTCCCAATTCCTTGGCGAAGTAGGTTCCCCAGAGAGCGCCCACAAAATTCGTCGAGTCGAGGCTAACGACCTTCCGGATCACAGACAGGGCTGTTTCCCGGTAGCCCAACCCCCAATACCCCAGTGCGGTTTCGAAGAGTGCGAACGACTGCTGCGAAGGTGTTTTCATTCGCCTTGCCTTCAGAGTTTGTTCCATAATGGACAGAATTCCCTGAATGCTTTGTGTATACGCCGTGGACCGGGGGAGAGTGAGAAGCTGCTGAACCATGTTTGTCGCACCGGACGAATCGCCCAGGAAGCTGAGAGAGCTCATGATCTGGAATGCGAGCTCTGGCTGTGTCGGTTCGAGATGAAGCGCTTTGGCGAAAAATCCCAGTGAGGCTGCAAAATCCGACCGAAGCATCGCCTGGCGGCCGAGGAGCAGAAGGCCTCGTGCAGAAACAGTGTCGGATGCGATTGTGCGGCGCTGAGGGGCTTTCTCAAGTATCGACGAATGGATTGCGTAAACCCGTATTCCCGCAGTTTCCGAGAGAAGTTCGAACCAGAGCCGTCGGGATTCCGTCATTTGGAGGAGGAATGTCTCAACACTGTCCCATGCGTTGACCGTGACGAGGAATCTGGCATTGTAGTCCCTGAGGAATCTTTCAAACACCGGTGCCGGGAGCACGCGGCTTGTTTCGAGAACGGGCCGCGGATAAACGAAGGGCGCAATTTCTTTTGCCGGACTTGCGAACACGGCATTCGACGGGAGCTTCGAAGCGACCCATGAGCCAACAAGAGACCAGGGCTGACTGAAATGTCTCGCGGTATTGGTGTTCGAATCGAGAGTGTGAGAATAGTTCAACGGATCTGCCCGGTACGCCATGTTCGTTCGAAGGATTTCCAGGGACGCAACAGCGTTCGGCGTAATCAGCAGTACCAGCAAGAGGGCGGCGGTGATGTTCTTTCCCCGTCGGGAACGGAGGTAAGGTTCAACGAGATGCCAGGCTTTTGCAAGATAGAAGAGAAACAAGGGTGTCAAGGGGAGGAGGAATCGAATGTCATGGACTGGATACACAAGAATAATGACAAGGTATCCTGCAATGCTGAGAATGCGAAAAAGTCCGCCTGGGCCCGACCGGAGGTCCCGGTACAAGCCGATCATGATTGCAAGAGAGAATACGATCAGGAGAACCAACCGTCCGCTGTCGATGGCTGCACGGAGGATCACATAGAGAGAACTGGAAGAGCCGATGAGGCTGTCGGGGAAGGGAAACATGATTCTCCCTCCCAGATTCACGGCATAACCCTGAAAATTGAGCCAAGCCCTCGTTCCGAACTCCGCAATGATTGAGGCCTGCTGTGACGTAACGAAATGCCGGAACATGTATTGGAGGTTTGCCGATTGACCCTCTTCCGATCCTCCGACCATCAGGCTGTTGCGTACGGTCCAGAGAAGAAACAATCCCGCTGAGAACAGAAATGCGAGCAAGAGGTCCCTCCCCCGCTTTTGCCGGAACAAAACGATCAGCCCCGCAAAGACAAAGGCGGCCCCCACTTCCCGCAGCATCGTTATTCCGGCAATACACAACATGAACATGACACGGGCAGCCTTGTCATCTGGGTTCAAGAAGTGCCGTTCAGCGCTGATGAGAAGAAGCCCAAGGACAACAAGAAAAGGGGCTTCTGAGAGGACT
>CAZRPU010000060.1:5165-12264 GCA_964602055.1 uncultured Ignavibacteriaceae bacterium | reverse complement strand
CCACTTTATCAATCCAGAAACTTCCCTGTGCGCATGAAAACGAACCCCTTCAATTTCCTTGTTCCCGCTGCCCTTCTCGGCATACTGCTTTCCTCCTGTTCGCCCAGGCCCCAAATCCCCTCGCCGGACTATGTTTTCTACCTTGACGACGGAGACTCTGTTGCCTACAAGCTCATCCGGGGCGAAGTTCTGGTAACCAAGGTCCTCTCCGCTGAGGGAGACACGATTTCCATCGACAATGCTTCAGTAGATCGGATCATCTTTCTCGGGACGGGACGGGATGTGACCGATCGCTTTATCGACCGGGAGGCGCTGAAAGTCGAGATGATGAAAAGAGATGTGATGGCGAAGAGGGACAAGCTCAAGGCGGACGTAGCGGCGGGGAAAAAGAAGAAATCGGAGCTTGAGCGGATCCCCTTTGCGCTTCTCTCTGCATCAATGGAGAAGACCGGGAGAGGATCGCCGCAAGTGAGTCTCACCATCCTCAATCTTTCCGAGCGAAAGATCTCCCTCGTCAAGACAAGGATTTACTGTTTCGGAGAAAACGGCCAGCCCGTTCCGGGAACAAACGGGAGAAATCATGTCTTTGACGCAAGTTCCCGCATCCCCATTGGCCCGGGGGAAGACTTTACGACAACGCTGATGCTGCGCAACCATCCGAAGACGAGAAAAGCGAAGATCGAAATCCACTATTTGGAATTTTCCGACCGGACCTGGTGGAAAGGGAAGGTTGAAGAGACTGCAGAATAGGGCGAGGTTGGATTTCGAGAGAATGTTTTCTATTTTTGCTTTCGGTGTAGCGTCGTGATGCGCCAGTAGCTCAATTGGATAGAGCATCAGCCTACGGAGCTGAGGGTTAGGGGTTCGACTCCCTTCTGGCGCACGAAGTTTAGGGGGAATGATGTATTTTGTTTATGTTCTTCGCAGCAATGTTGTCGATTGGTATTACCGCGGCTTGTCTCAGAACGTCTTAGCACGGTTACAGGAGCATAACGAAGGCAGGGTCCGTTCAACACGTCATCGCCGACCATTCGTTCTTGTATATTCTGAAGGTCCGATGCCGTTGCGAGATGCGCGAGAGCGCGAAAAGTACCTAAAGACCGCTGCAGGAAGAAGATTTCTCAACAAGTTGCTGAAATCTGGGTAGGGGTTCCCCGCCCGAACGACCGATGCGAGGTCCATTGCTGTTCGGTCGGGCGGGGACTCCCTTCTGGCGCACGAGATCCTGCGGAAACGAAAAAAAAACGGGAGCGATCATTGCTCCCGTTTCTTTTGTACAGTCCCCCCCACCAGAAAACCCCGCTGTGAAGAACACCGGCGAACTACTTTTCGAAGCTCCGAAGCCTTACAATTGCCTCTTTGACCACCCCTATGACCTGACGATCCGATTCGTTCCAGCTCCTTTCCGGCTGATACTGGGAAAGGAGGCTCTTGACACGCAACACCACGCTGCCCGAGTGGAAAGTCAAGTAGTTCGGATCCTGGTCGACGATTCGGCCAAGTTCACGAATATAGGACAGCACCGGAGGCTTGAGAAGCTGCATCACTTTCTCGTTGGCCTCGGCCTTCGGGTTTGACATAAGATGCGCACCTGGCTCGAGTCGGATCATAGGAAAATGTCAGAAATCGGACGGGAAGGGGCAATAGCGTAAATTGTACATTTCGTGTCACAGTTTCTGTGACACACAATTTCGCTCAAAAGAGGGTTGAATCAATCGATGAGGGAGTGTTCGAGGGCGTAACGGACGATATCCGCGTTCGTTTTGAGATTCATTTTCTCCAGAATGCGCGACCGATAGGTGTTGATCGTGTTAACGCTGAGGGAAAGGTCCTGGGCTATTCTTGCCGCGGGATACCCAAGGGCGATCATCCGCATGATTTCGAATTCGCGATCCGACAATTGTTCATGAAGATGATCACCTGAACGGCCCCCTTCTTCCGAAACAAGATGTTCCGTCATCGCCGGGCTCAGGTATTTTCCCCCGTTCATGATGCGTTCAATTGCAAGGATCAGCTCGCGCGCGGCCGTTTGCTTGTTGACATACCCCGAAGCCCCTCCCCGAAGCACTCTTGTCGCAAACCTCTCTTCCGGATGCATGCTCAACACGAGAACCCGTATGTCGGCATGATGAGCCCGGAGATAGCGCAGGACTTCCATGCCGCTCTTATCAGGCAGGTTGATGTCAAGAATCAGAATATCAACATCTTCACTCTTCAGTTTCGAGACAAGTTCGTTGAAATTCTGCGCTTCGCCGACGACGGTAATCCCCTTCCGGCTCCGGAGCACCGTCTTGAGCCCCTCGCGCATGAGCTCATGATCATCGACCAGAAACACATTCGTTGACATTCAGGTTGTTCCGTTTTTTCGTCCATTGACCGGCATTGCCAGCGCCACCGTCGTTCCGCCGTTCCGTGCGCTTGCCACTTCAAGTTGTCCGCCCAAAAACAACGCCCGCTCTTTCATGCCGATAATCCCCAGTGATTTCGGATTCTGGATATCCCTCGCCTGTATGCCCCGTCCATTATCCGTTATTTCAACCGTCATGTTTTTCTCATCCGCATGCATTGCCACGACCACGTTGGATGCTTTTGCGTGCCGAACAATATTCGTCAGGGCTTCCTGAACGATTCTGAAGACAGCCGCCGATTCCTCGCGTCCCAGCTGAAGCTGATGATCGTTGGACTCGAAAACGCACCGGATCCCTGTCTTCTTTTCGAATTGACCCACCTCCCACTCCACCGCCTCTCGTAATCCAAGGTCATCCAGGATGATCGGCCGCAGCTGATAGGCGATATTCTTGACGAGCGTTATGGAATCATCGACAATCTTGGTAATGGACTCGAGGTTCTTATGGATGCTTTCCATGGATGTTGGTTGTCCCGCCATGATGCCGTCGAGAAGCACCGAGAGATACATTTTCGCAACGGTCAGAACCTGACCCAGCTCGTCGTGGATTTCTCTCGCAATCTTTACGCGCTCCTCTTCACGGACCGATTGAAGATGAGCGGAGAGATTCCTCAGCTGACGATGAGAAGCAAGCAGTTGTTCTTCGGCATTCTTCCTTTCCGTAATATCCACGAGAATTCCTTCGGCGAACTCGCGGTCAGGAAACGTCCGGAAAGACAACGAAATCCACACGCTGCTGCCGCCATTCACCAGAAGCCGCCTTTCGACGTTCTCGATAGCTTTCTCCTGCCGGAGGCTTTGGAGGAAGAAATGACGGTCTTCTTTCGATATTGTCTGCTGGAGGAGATCTTCCACCTCGGCGGTGGTGGTTTTTTCGAAAATGCGCAGGAAGGTCGCATTGCAGTCCACGATGCGGAGATCCTCCGTGGAAACCCGGACGATGCCCACCTGGGAGTTCTCGAACAGATTTCTGTACTTGCGCTCGCTCTCGCGGATTGCCTCAAGCTGCCGCTGCTGCTCGGAAATAAATCGTCGCTGGTTGAAAACAATGGAGAAGATGTACGCAGCGGCAATAACGACGAGGCTTACTGAGCCAATTCCAACTGCCCACCAGAATTCCGGGCCAGAGGTTTGCATAGGAATCCCCAGGTATAGAGAAGGCTTGACACGATAGCCGTACCCCAGTGCACGTTGTAAATCACAAGGAGGCCTTCCAGACTCAATTTGTCGACCATGCTTCGAAGGGCTGTGAACATGAGCCCGCCCGAAGAGAGTATCAGCAGACCTGCAAGAATCCAAAAACGAGGATCATGCAGCACGCTTCGGGAAGTGTCGCCAGAGATTTTGTGAAGCAGTCCAATGGAGAATACCGTAAAAAGAACGTTCGAAACGGGAGAAGTAAAATTTGCCGACCCATCCAACGGTTCGAGGAAAAACTGAGCGAAAAGCCAAAACACAACAAAGACCACAATCATGGTCCGAAGAGCTTTGCGCCATGGAAGACTCGACCAACATGACAAAACCCACGTCATGAGCACAAACTCAGAGAGGACATAAAAATGATCCAACCAGAGATTGTTTATTGCCCGCGCGGCCATATAGAATTGAAGGCCAACATTAATTGCATTGATGAAGAAAAGCGTAAACAGAACTCTGAACTCCCTGTCAAGGGCTCTGACGCGAACGAGGCCGGCAAGCATCGGCAGACAACTGGCAATCCCGGCTGCATAGGCGAGAATCGGAAAGTTCATTCGTGTTGGCTCATCGAGTTTTTTTCGAATATCATCCTTTTTCCTGTTATTCACAAGAAAAGAAGGGGAAGGACACCAAACCTTCCCCTTCCAACGTCCTCAGTTCTTCAAAGCGATACCCGCTTCACCTTCTGTGATGCTCACCCCGCCGCACCAGGGTGGGCATGGAACAATGACGTCTCCGACAGGTCCACTGAGGAGGTCATTACCGTTACGATCCACTCCAATAATAATGTAGGTTGGTGTCCCCTTTTCGGACACAGCATTGTAAATGCGGATTCCCACGCAACCTTCCTGCTGCATTATTTTCTCAAAAATATTCCGCCCAAAGTACCCAGCCGTGAGGTCACCGGGTTTGGCTGAGATTTTGAAATTGTTGGCCAGCAGTTTGGCCCTCTCAAGACTGATCTCATGATTCTCTTTGCCGGTGTAGAGGACTCTCTCTGCCTGCGACCTTTCATAGGAAAGAAGGTAGAAGGCAACAAACAAAAGGCTGATGGAAACGGTGGCCACAAGCCTCGTAACGATCTTGCGATTGGCATTCATGGAAGTTCTCCCAGAATAGAATTGTCGGTAAATGTGAGTTGATGGAGCGGAGAACAATGCCGTCGAGGCGGGGCCCGGACTCGAATTCTCGTAATGATACATTCAGGACAATGGGTATTCTTCAAGGGACCA
This sequence comes from uncultured Ignavibacteriaceae bacterium, assembly GCA_964602055.1. Lineage (GTDB taxonomy): Bacteria > Bacteroidota > Ignavibacteria > UBA10030 > UBA10030 > JACPLA01. The sequence goes on along the minus strand of CAZRPU010000060.1, from coordinate 7,428 downwards.
ACAAAAAGGCCGGATCACACACCACATGAATTTCCTTGCCGTCACAGGATTGCATGTCACAAACATAATGACATGTGTATAAGAAAATCTGTAGCAGAAACTGTGAAACTCGTGTGGTTGATATTGTACAGGCGGAGGTGTAAAAACAACGGGACCCTCAAGGCGGCGGGAGCCGAGGGTTGGATTGGGGTCAGCCGTGCAAGACCGGCCTCGAGGGGAGGCGCATCAGCCAAAACCCGAAAAGACCGCTTCAGACAACGGTCTACACGCCAGGAAACGGCGTTTCAGGAATGCCTGTCGCCTCAGTTTCCCCTGCGTGCCGAACGTTCGGGCGCATTCGGATCGACATAATTCTTCCCGATTCTCGTGTCAATGTAGAAAAGATCCTCGGCAACCTTGAATTCCGAAGGGTCTTTGATGTCAATCCTGGATGTGGCCCACGACGTGGTGGGATAGATGAAGCCGAATTTTCCCGAGGATGTTGTCACTTGCACCGGCATGGAGAAATTCTGAACATCGGTGTTCCACCGATAGGCTGCGGTCACCTCGTTGCCTTTTTGGGTGAGATTGACCTGCAGCTGGGGCACCTTCGTTTGTTTGAGGTACTGATCGAAGAACGGGCCAAAGTCCTTGCCCGTTTTCTCATTCACAAGGTTGAAGAAGTCCTCGGCCCGCACTATGCTTTTCCTGTATTTTGTCGCGAATTCCCGGATGATCTGAAACCACAGTGCATCGTTATTGATCGCGCTCCTCAGGGTATTCAACACGAGCTGGCCTTTGTCGTACATATCTCCCGAGCCCCGGTTGTGCACATTATACGTTCCGATAATCGGCCTGTCATTTCTGACATTTGACTTCTTTCCGTTCACATATTCGAGAGCTTCCTTCCGGCCGAAGAGACATTCCACATACAGGGCTTCCGCGTACGCGCCGAAGCTTTCATGAATCCACATATCTGCTATGTCGCTCGACGTCAGACTGTTGCCCCACCATTCGTGTGCCGATTCATGGATAATGATGAAGTCGAACTTCACTCCCACCGGCGAGGACGCCCGTCCCCGATATCCCTGGATATAACCGTTTCCGTACGCTACGGCCGATTGGTGTTCCATCCCGAGATGAGGGCTTTCGACCAGCTTATATCCATCGTTCCAGAATTGATAGGGCCCGAAGAATTGCTCGAAGCACTTGAGCATCGGCTTGACTTGCTGAAACTGTGCCCGGGCCTTTTCGAGGTTCTGAGGCATAACGTAGTAGTCGAGTGTGTACTCATGCTCTTCACCCTTGTACGTTTCGCTGAAATGTGCAAACTTCCCGATGTTGATGGTCACGTTGTAGTTGTTGATGGGATTTCCCACAAACCAGTCGAACTTCCTCCACCCGTCCGGAAGCGTGGTGACAGCGCGCAGTTTTCCGTTGGAGATGTTTTCAAGACCGGGGGGAACCGTTATGCTGATCAGCATGCTGTCGGGTTCGTCCGATTGATGGTCCTTGTTGGGCCACCAGAGGCTTGCTCCTGTCCCCTGGCACGTGACGGCTATCCAAGGATTCCCGGCGTTGTCCCGCGCCCATGTCAGTCCCCCCTGCCATGGCGGATTAGCCGCCACCTGGGGGACACCCGAGTAGGAAAATGTGATGCGGTGCGCCGATCCCTTTTTGACCGCGGACGGGAGTTTGACGAAGACGGCATTCAGCTCGCGCGTATACGTTGCAGGAATGGTACCATCAAGCATGATCGCGTCGACATTCATGTTCGAAAAAAGATCAACCTGCATCACATCGAAATCGCGTGTCGCCGTAAAATGGATGGTATTGGAACCTGCGATGGACTTTGTGAGCGTGTCAATCCTGACATCGAGATTATAGAAAACGACGTCATAACATGTGCGGACGGGAGTAAGCATCCCACGCAGCGTGTCGGCACGCGTGAAGGCGGGCGCGTCAACCTGCCTCGCAAGAACCATACAGGAGCAAACGAAAACACATGCCGCCAGCTGAAGGATTCGACTCGACATGGAATTTCCTTTCATGATCGTAAGTTACAGAACCGGTTTGTTGAGGTAACTGTGGCTTTCATGGCAATGAATTACCGGCCGGTTTTCACATCATAGAACCGCCATTGCGACGAATATGAGAGGGGGAGCTTTTGATGCAGGAGGCTTGCCCTGACCATTTCGATGGGCATGTTGCCTCCCTGCAGGACCGCGTCATGGAATGCGCGGTTGGTCATCGTGCCGGCGCCGACCAGAGATTGATGCAGAGA
>CAZRPU010000060.1:0-5155 GCA_964602055.1 uncultured Ignavibacteriaceae bacterium | reverse complement strand
TACGATTCTCGATGAACTGAAGGGCCTGTCGCTGCTGGAGGCCTCCGAGCTGGTATGCCGCCTGATACAACGGCGCATAATCCCCGCCGAAGGAACGGCGAACCTCAGCAGTGGCGTTATCCCGTTCATGCCCAACACGATTGACAAGGAAATCGATGCATTCCTGAGGAGTCATTTTTCCAAGATGAAAATTAAGAGAAAAAATGATTCTGGCACAACGATGCATCCGCCAGAAGAGCATTCCCACGCGATCTTCGGCCGATTGAGGGAAATCCAGGTCCCAGAGGAGCAGCTCCCAATAGAGCGCCCACCCCTCCGTCATGAATGGCGTGCTGAACGCCCGACGATACGTTTTGTAACGGCTCGCCATGAAACCCTGCAGATGGTGGCCCGGAATAAGCTCGTGCTGGACAGTCGCACGCGAAAAATGCCTGTTATTCCCCCGCATGCTCATCATCTTTTGTTCATGGCCCATCGTGTTCGTGGGATAGGCGACCGAAATTACCTCTCCTCCCGTAAAAAACGGGCTCACCAGCTGGCGCTCGGGAGTCATCATGATCATCCTCCAGCTTTCTTTTGCCAGGGGAGGTATGGTCACCAGATCGCGCCGCTCAACGAACTCAATCGCCTCCAGCGCCAGCTCCCGAATAAGCTCGGGCTGCTTCCCCGGATCAACATGCAGGGTCTTGACATGTTCGAGTGCCTTATGCCAGTCGTCGCCGTATCCCATCTGCCGTGAAACCTTCAGCATTTGCGCGTCGCACCATTTCATTTCCTGTTCCGCGATTGCAATGAGTTCTTCCGGCGTATAGGGTATCAGTTCATTCTCAAGTTCCACCAGCAGCGCCTCTCTTCCGAGCGGGTCGCCGACGATAGGGGCAATTTCGTCCGGTTTGATTCCCACGATTTTTTCTTTGATGAATTTGCCGTACGACTCCAACGCCTGATCCGCCGCCTTGTACGGCTCCGCCATCCACCACGTAAACGACGGATCGTATCCGGAATAAAACCCGTTCCAGTTTTTGAGATGACGGCGCAGTTCCTCGACCCGATTGAACGCCCGAAGGGCAACGGTCGGTTTGATGCCCGGGGTCTTTCCCGCTTTCAGTGTGTTTTCCCACTCTTTCCGTTTGCTTTCCGCATCCACTTTCACCGCGTGAAGCGTTGAAGCCGCTTTCGCATGATCGAGAGGCTCCATCGCTCGTCGCGATTCCTCAAGCGCAACGATCTTTCCTTCAAACCCAAGAAGCGGCGCCATTTCGGCAGATTGAGCCGCCATGATATCGAGCCGCCGCAGTTCGTATTTGAGCAGATTTCTGAACAGGAGGAAATCGATTCGCCCCTCGTTGCCAAGGGCCTCGAAATCCGCTTTTTCGAGAACCGACTGCCACTCACGATAGAACTGAGAGAACCGTTCCCGCCACCTGGGGGAGTTCTCCACGGGCATCGAGCGGTTCAGAATATTGAGGTCCGTCGTGAACCGCTCCACCAATGGACGCATTTCGCTCTCTGCCCGATCGACAATGGCCTGCGCGAAAAGAGGAGTTGGGGTAACGGCAATGGCTTGCCAGAGAATGACGCAGAAAATGGGAAGCTTCATGATCATGATCCTTGTCGTACTCGGAAATCTCGTGGATTTCTCATCAAGAGAAAACTGAGGAGCTTTGGATTCGGTGCTTCGGTTGGAACTTACTTCATCGAAACCGGTAACACTTTCTTGTCGAAATACATGAGGTATGGATATCCTTCAATGACCTCGTAGAACGGGCGGAATTTCGACACTACGCGCTCGCCTCCGGGAAGGGCAACTTTGTAGGCGTCTTCGGGAGGATCCGGTACCAGCCATTTGTCGAGTTCCTGATTCGCTTCCGGGAGACGGAAGTTTGGTTCAAGATAATCGGATTCAAGCACCATTACCGCGGGGCCCCGAACCACTGCGACAATATTGGGATTCTGTGCGTCGAGAGGCTGCATACGGAATGACAAGGGAATACCCACTTGCACCTTGTCTCCCGGCCTCCACGTTCGGCGGATTTCTGCCCACGTTCCGGGATCACACTTCACGCCGGACACTTCGTTGTTCACCTCCAATGTTGCACCCGATGCCCATGCCGGAATTCTGAATTTCAGCGAAAAGAGTTGATCTGATTGCACGTTGACGGTCAGTTCGCTCGTCGATTCTCTCGGGTAGCCCGTCCGCTGCTGAACAATGACCTCTCCCTCGGGCCGCTTCCAAGTCACCTCCGAAGGAACATACAGGTTCACATAGAGACTCTCGTCGTCCTTGTAGTACAAAAGGTTATGGAAATCGGCGACATCCTGAATGTACGTGCCGGAGCAGCAGGTGTAGGTATCCCAGTTATACGCTTTCATCCCTCCGGCCAGGCGGTAGTCGGCATAGTAGAAATTCCTTCCGCCCGGAGCAAAGCGCAGGGCTGCTCCGATGCCGTTATAGAACAGGCGTTCCATCCAATCTCCATAGCGCGCCTCCCCCGTGAACAGCGTGAGATACCGGGACATCTTGAAGCCCGCCCATGAACCGCAGACAGTCTCAAACGAATCATACCTCAACTGAAGCGCCTTCAGGAGCCCCCGGCCGGGGACAACAAGCTCTTCCCTCGGGCCATAACCCCCCGTTGCGAAGCATTGGGTTGTCTGAAGGTAGTCGTAGGCATTCTTCAGGATCCTGAGGTATTTCGGATCTCCGAGCACATCATATGCCATTGCCACGCTGCTGAAAGTATTCACATGGCTGTAGGCGTGAACTCCCCATGTATCTGCAGGAGAAGCGGTTTCGGCGAACTTGTTCCAAAACGACGGATAGAGAAACGCCCGCGCAAATTCCTCGTATTTGCGATTTCCCGTCAGTCGATAGGCACGGAAGAGATTTTCGGGGAGAGTGTACCATTCGGAGGGTCTTCCCTGGTAAATTCTTCCTGCGACAGCCGCAACATTCTCCCTGCTCAAACTACCAATGGCATGGTCGGTGACGCGGTCGAGCAGCTGAAGCGCCTCGTCGTTGTTTGCATACCGTTTCATGTCTACGAGGCCGCATACGAGCTTATCGAATGCGTAATGAGACATTCCGCTGTTCCCATCCTTCTTCACGGTTCCGGCGAATCCGGACACCAGGTCGTTCGCTTTTGATCGCAGTTCCGTATCGCCGGTCGAGCAGGACATTCTTGCCATTCCGCTGAGCCATTGACCGAAAACCGTATTGCTGTTTTTCCTGCACCATCCTCCAAGAACGGTACCCGGCGCAGGCAGTCCCGCCGCCACTCTGAACCCATGGAGAATGTCATCATTGGGAACCTGGAGGTAGACGTTGCGGGCTGCCTCGTACTGGTCCAGCCATCGGCTTGGGAGGAGGCGCACCCCCCTGTAATCAAATGCTTCCAGGGGAGACTGTGCGGAATCACCCGGCAAGCGGAACATGTTGTTGAAAGAGGGGATGACTCCTGCAGCCAGTGCGGCAAGCGGGATTTTCTTGAGGAAGGACCGGCGCTGCATCGAATTATCCTTTCTATGCCGAACGGTCAAGCTTCATCGGTGTCGGATGATTCCGCAATAGGTTTCCCGCGGAATGAGAATGCTTTGCATGCTTGGAGGGAATACTGCCGATGCTTTTCTGCCTCGCTGGGCATGATGTGAAAAGATACAAAAGCGCTGACAGCGAAACAAATCCGCTTCCGTTTTATTGCAAACATCTCCATTGTAGATTGAATCGATTTTTACTACTTTGGGTTTCGCGTCCGTGAAGCTGCCCGCAGCTCAGTCCGCCCAGCAAGACGGCGGATTTCGCGGCTGGTGAGATAAAGCGCCCGTAGCTCAACCCGCCCAGCAAGACGGCGGATTTCGCGGCTGGTGAGATGAAGCGCCCGTAGCTCAACTGGATAGAGCATCAGACTTCGGATCTGAGGGTTGGGGGTTCGACTCCCTCCGGGCGCACGAGTTGAAAGTTAGGGGTTCCCCGCCCGACCGAACGTAAACGGACCTCGAGTCGGTCGTTCGGGCGGGGACTCCCTCCGGGCGCACAAATGAGCCATTTTTCCACCGTACTCGCAGTCCATCATCTATGAAACGATTCATCCGTCTGCTGTTCGAGCCTCTGGTGAATTTCTTTGCGCGATATCCGGCAGTCCTGTCCGGCTATATCATCTACCTCTATTTCTTTCTGGCGACCCTTGATTTCTACCGCGACGTGAAGGAACAGGCGCCGCATGGACTCGTGGATTATTTTCAGAACTTCGATGCCTTGATCTGGATGTGGCTCCTTGCCTGGGCGCTCGTCAAGATCATCGAGTATCGTTCGAAGGTACAGACCCATGAAAAGCGGGAAATGGAACATCAGCAGGAATTGAAGGTGCGTCAAACGCAGCTGAACACCATGCAGGAAGTCATCAGGGCCCTCCAACATGACATCAATAATCCGCTGACCATCATCCTTGCATATCTCCGCAGAGCCGAGAGAGCTGCCGCCAATTCTCCCGAGATCCTGGAGAATCTCGCAGAGGTGAAGACAGGAGCGGAACGCATAGCTAAAACGCTCTCGGATTTCTCAAAAGCCCGCGCGTACACGACCATCGATTCGCCTGTCGGCCCTCTGGCACAGCCCCTCCCGGACGATGACCCAGCATGAACAATGGATGAAAGCCGCTCTGCTGGAAGCTGAAAAAGCCTTCGAGCAGAACGAGGTCCCCGTGGGCGCGGTGGTCGTCCATCAGGGGAAGATTATCGGCAAGGGATACAACCAGATCGAGCTGTTGCAGGACCCGACAGCCCACGCCGAAATGATTGCAGTGACCGCAGCAGCCAACCATCTTCAATCACGCAGGCTCGAAGATTGCACGCTCTACGTCACTCTGGAACCATGCGCCATGTGCGCAGGGGCGATTGTTCTGGCCCGGATACCCACTCTTGTTTTCGGCGCGTACGATCCAAAAGCAGGCGCCTGTGGCACAATCTTCAACATTATCGAAGACAAACGCTTGAATCATAATCCCCATGTCGTGGGGGGCGTGTGCGACAGGGAAAGCGAGGAATTGCTGAAGGGGTTTTTCGGAAGGGTCAGAACGGCGAGGTAGGAGGAGAGTTGCGGGTTTCAGGGTTCAGGGTTCAGGGTTCAGGGTTCAGGGTTCAAGGTTCAGGGTTCAAG
>CAZRPU010000059.1:10467-13364 GCA_964602055.1 uncultured Ignavibacteriaceae bacterium | reverse complement strand
TTGAAATGGCTCAACAATCGCGGGCGAAAATCGGCGTAGTTCCTCTGCGCCTTCGGACTCCAGACAACCTCCGCCAAGGCCCCCATGCGCGGCAGTGCCATGTATTCAACATGGTCTGTCGTCAGGATATACTCTGTCCAGACATTTCCTTGTGCGCCGAGAATGTAGCCCTGCTCTTCCGCTGACAAGGTGTCCGGCGTCGGCTCATAGGAATAGACGGTTTCAACCGGAGTGTATCCGCCGATGGCAAGAGGTTCGTGCGCGGGCGAGCCCTGGTAAAAATCAAAATAGCAGTGAGAATACGGGGACATTACCACAGGGTGCTTTTGTTTTGCGGCGGCAATTCCCCCTTCCGTTCCGCGCCAACTCATGACGGCCGCGTTCGGCGCCAATCCCCCTTCCAGTATCTCGTCCCATCCGATAATCTGTTTCCCCTTCGAGTTGAGAAACTTCTCCACACGGCTGATAAAATAGCTCTGGAGTTCGTGCTCGTCCTTCAATCCCTCTCTTGTGATAACACTCTGACACTGAGCGCATTCCTCCCACCGTGACTTGGGGGATTCATCCCCGCCGATGTGAACATACTTTCCCGGAAAAAGCTCAACCACTTCCGACAGTACATCCTCGAGAAAGGCGAAGGTGGAGTCTTTTGCGCAGTAGACATCTTCATAGACTCCCCACGCCATTCCCACTTCAAACGGCCCGCCTGTGCACGACAGCCATGGATATGCCGCCAAAGCAGCCGTCGAATGGCCGGGCATTTCGATTTCCGGAACAACCGTCACGTGGCGCTTCGCTGCGTAGGCGACGACCTCCCTGATCTGATCCTGTGTATAGAATCCGCCATACCGGACGGAGTCGAACTGCTGGGCGCTGTACGGCCCGATCATTGATCCTTTTCTCCAGCCACCGATTTCCGTGAGCTTCGGATATTTCTTGATCTCGATTCTCCACCCTTGATCTTCCGTGAGGTGCCAATGGAACGTATTCATCTTGTACAGAGAGAGATAATCGATGTACCGCTTGATAAACTCTACGGGGAAGAAGTGGCGGCACACGTCCAAATGCATTCCTCGCCAGGGATATCTCGGGCTATCCATGATTTCGCCGCACGGAAGAGTGAGTGGAGTTTTCGTTTCCGCAGGCAGCATCTGGAGAACCGTCAACAAGCCGTACAATACTCCTGCCCCATTTCCGGCGATCCTAATATTGTCGCTCGTGAGCGCCAGCGTATAACCTTCGGCCGGTTGAGTCAGGTCGCTTGTAAGAACGATGACGTTCTTCCCTTGAGCGGTGCCTGCAATCGGGAGGCTGAAACCAAAGGTCCTTTCCAGGAGCTTGTTGAACACCTCGGCATCCGAGATTGCCCCCTTGTCGCTGGCTATGATCCTGGTCTTGGGCGTGAGGGTAAACGTTCCCTTCTTCCACTCGGAAGACGATGGCATGGGAATCAAAGGAACCTGGCGGGAAGGCTGGGCGACTGTGATGCTTCCCGAGAGGAAAATCACGAGCAGGAGGAGAATTTTCATAATAGGCGTTCGCAGAATGAGAGTTGATTGGTTCGGGCGGCCCTCTCGCAACAAGGCAAGCGGAGAGGAATACTGAAAAAGATACTAATCCTCGGTCAAAAAGGGAACAACGGACTCACTTCTCGGAATCGAAGGAATCATCAACTTTCAGAGCTTGATTTCCGCAAGCTCCTGTTCACATGTGTCTCTCCTCACCACCCTGGTTGACATTCCCGGCAAGATTTTCAATCTTGGCTGGCAAGAACGTATGCACACATTCACGGAGGACACATGATGAATGCCCGCCGATCTTCACTCCTCTCCCTCATGTTGACAATGATGTGTGCTTTCTCCGCATATGGCCAGGAACTGCAGGATGTCGTCTATCTAAAGAATGGAAGCATCATCCGCGGAATGGTCATTGAGCAGGTTCCCGGAAAGAGCCTCAAAATCAGAACAAGAGACGGGAGTGTTTTCGTTTACGCGATGGACGAAGTCGAACGCATTACGAAGGAAGAGCCTGTGGAACGTTCGGCGGGAATGGGCGCGGGACGGTTCGGAGTTGGCGGTCATGTGGGAACAGATGTGACGGGAGGGCTGGGGTTTGGCGGCGGCATTTCCTATGCTCTGGTTCCGGATGGAGCTTCCAACGCGTATGAATTTGGCCTCGACTTCTTCTTCCATGAATACGATGAAACAGGGAGCGGAGAGAAGGAATACACCGATCTTTCGATCTTTGCCTTGAGAGCAAACTGGCTCTGGAACTATCAGCCCGGTCAGAGCAATGTATATTTTGTGACCGGGGTTGGATTTGTTTATGCGATGCTCGATTACAAAATCGAGTATGATCCTTTGGTCTACGGCCAGTCGCTCACGGAAAGCTACGACTACAGCTCCGTCGGAAACGTTGTCAACCTGGGGATCGGGTGGTCGTCGGCGATGGGACTTGGATTCAGGCTGGAAGCTCCAATGATCTTCTTCTACAGTGCCGGCCAGGCGGCCGCATTTGTTCCCACATTCACCTTCGCCGTGAAATTTGTCTTCTGAGACAACTCCCCCGGCAGTCGTCGGATGAGCGGAAATCCGGCTTCAGTACAGGAGGATCGGTTTCAGACGGGTCTTGTCATCTTCAACCTTCTTGACTCCCGGCGCGGGAAGTCGGAGCCGGTCGATAATGCCGAGCACGGTATTCCACGTGTCGTTCCCGGTCGAAATGAGATTAATATTGTAATCGAGGCCAATGGCGAACTTGCGATACTGAGGCAATCGCTCGAGGCCATGGGAGATGTTTTTCCCCCCATAGCCGACAGCCAGATTCAGAAATTTCGGCCAATACGATTTCGCCCCTTCGGGAAGAAGATTATGGACATTCACGCTCAGCCAGTAGAT
>CAZRPU010000059.1:0-10367 GCA_964602055.1 uncultured Ignavibacteriaceae bacterium | reverse complement strand
CTCTTGTCATATCCTCCCCACCGCATCATGTCATACAAGCTGAGAAAATAGGCGTAGGAAGTGTAGAAGTGCCCGATCTTGTCAACTCCCAGGCTGTAGTCATTCCAAACCCCCTCTTCGTAGATATGAAATGCGTGAGGATTTCCCTTCCACCACCATTGAAACTGAATGTAGAAGACGGTCGCTCCGTAGACGGGAATGGCGTAGTCGAGGAACGTCTTGCGGTGCATTCCCAGGAACATGCTATCACGCTCAACCGCTTGAGGCGCAAACTCCTGGGCGGGTACCTGTTCGACAAGTCCCAGAAAAAGGAAGAAGAAGACAAAAATCCGGAGGGTTGATGGACGCATAGGGGGGCTAGAAATCGAAGTAGAATCCCAGAGTGTTCCAATGCACGCGCTGCCGGTAGAACTGTCCTCGCTCTTCCAGGCCGGTTCGATGACTGTAGGCAAAGCGAAGGGCATGCGTTGATCCTTTCAGGCGAAATCCGGCTTGATAGCTCTGTGTTGCGGCAAAATTCGATTCCTGGCGGAGCTTGATATCCGCTGCAAGGTATACGAAGAGATTTTTCGCGATCTCTTCGTTCAGACCCTCCCCTCCGATTTCCAGGAGCCAGTGATAATTCCCCGATTGCGGAATTCTGAAGCGGTAATGATAATACACTCCTCCGTACACATGACCGTTCATCCATTCTACTTTCTGGAGGAGAAAAGATTGCAGGTAGTCCCTGACATAATTGATCGACTGCGGGTAACCAAGAATTTCGAGTGCGTCATCCACCAGATGCTGACTTGTATGGCCGATCCCCAAGCGCACAATGCGCTCATCGTCGAGTCGGTAGTCGATCAGGAAATCCACATAGAAATCGGCGTTGACAACTTCCAGGTGCGCCCTGGAGCGCAGGAATTGGGTATACAACGTGCCTCCGACGGAAAACTGCAGTTCATGCCCTGCAATATCGGCCGAAACCACCGGCACCATCATCCCCATGCCGCCGATATACTGGTTGTTCTTCAGAATGCGGGTGAGGCTCAGGCCATGGGCCGTCGCATTGGCAGCGAACGCAGGCATCATCAGCTGATCAGGAAGCCATGTCATTTTCGTCTGGCCGGATGCACATGACGCAGCAACAAACAACAGAATGTGCAGCTTCCTTTTCACGCGAACACACAGTCCTTTCGAATTTCTTCCTTCAAGCACCTGTGGTCTCTTCTATTTTTTCGGATACGGAGGCGCTAACGGCACGTCGACAGGTTCCCGGGCAATCTTTTCTTTCAGGAATCGTATGGCCGCCTCGAGCTGGGCATCATTCCCTTTGAAAGTCGCATGAGGCATATTGTCGACAACAATGTCGGGCTCCACGCCATGGCCCTCAATGAGCCAGATGCGCTCAGGTCCGTACACACCTGTTTCCGCAGCGGTTGCAATGCCTTTGTCGACAAGCACGTTGCTGGAACTCAGCCAGATTTCACCGCCCCACGTCCTCGTGCCGATCACCTTCCCCAGGCCCAGGCGACGGAAACCTTCCGCAAAAGCCTCTCCGTCCGATGCCGTCCGTTCGTTGCAGAGAACAACCATATGTCCCCGAAATGCATATTGCATGCTCCAGTACGGAGAGCCAACACGCGGCTGCCAGTAGAACCAGGCTTTCCTGAGGAGCTTGCCGAGAATCCAGCTGTCGATATTCCCGCCCCTATTGTGCCGCACGTCGATGATCAGTCCTTTCCGGTGGAACACAGGGTAAAAATTCCTCGCCCACTCCGTGTAATTGCCGCCGCCCATTGCGCGTAAATGAACATACCCGACGGTGTTGTCGCTTTCCTTGTCCACCTGCAGACGACGCGTGTATTCCCACTCATTGTATTGCAGATTCGCTTCCGCTCCGGCTGAAATGGGTTCCACGACCGCCTGATATGCGGTTTTTGATCCTTCTGACTGCAGCTCGAGGAGCACCTGTTGTCCCACGGTGTTCCTGAGAAGCACAGAGGGGTCAACGGAGACCGTGGCTTCGCCATTGATGCTCACAATGACATCGCCCTCTCTGATGTTGAGGTGAGGTCGCGCCAGCGGGGATATTTCCAAAGGAAATTCAGGGTCCGTTCTGTAGATGTGCTCTATCCTCCATCCGTTTCGGGCGGCATCTTTCACCAAACGGGCCCCCAAAGCTCCGACGGCGATATTATCATCTCCGCGCCGAAGATCGCCCCCGCGCACATAGATGTGAAGAGCCGATAACTCTCCGACAAGGTGACCGAAGAGGTCGTTCAACTCATCTCGGTCGCTCACCCGGTCAACAAAGGGAACATATCTCTTATAGAGCCCGGCATAATCGATGCTGTGAAGGTTCCGATCATAGAAGTAGTCCCGCTCCAGCCTCCATGCATCCGCAAACATCTGGCGCCATTCCTGTCCCGGCTCGACGGAGAACTTCCATTTCGAGAGATCAACCTTCTTTTCTTCAAGCGCGGTTGGCGCAGTCGCCCCTGCGTCGATGACGTACAAATCGTCCCCTTTTCGAACCAGAAGTTTCTTTCCGTTCTGCGACAACTCGTAATCCGAAACTCCATCGACAAGCGTTTTGACCTTCACCTCTGTATTCTTGATCTCCACTGCCTGGAGTTTCTGCTTCGAGCCAATCCCCACATCGGAGTCAATGAAAAATAATGTCTTTTCCCCCGTTGTGAGATTCCTGTAGCGCCCGGCGGGAATTGGCACCTCATAGAGGCGATCTGCCAGGCCACTCAGCTCCATCACCACCTGTATATTCTTTTTCGAATCCTTGTCATCCTTCTTTTCCTGGGCTTTCTTCTTCAATTCATTGTCGGGAAGAAAAGGAAATGACGCGTCGCGCGTGAGGGCCAAAGCGTACACTTTCGTCGTCTTATCGAAAAACGGTTCCGGCTGCCGTGAACCCCATGGGCTAGGGACGATGCTGATGAATGTTCTGTCACTGAGGAAATAGATCCATTGTCCGTCCATACTCCAGGAGGGGTTCCATGAATCGCTTCGGTCGTTCGTGATTTCGTGAGTCGTGCCCTTTTCAATGGAATACAGCCGGATCGTGGAGTTCAGATTATCGCCATTCTCAACATAGGCGAGCCATTTGCTGTCCGGGGACCAGGAAAGGTCGAAGAGCATTCCCCAGGACGACTCAGCAATTTTCTTTGTGGCTTTGCGCTCGATATCGTGAACCCAAAGCCGCAGGTTCTTGTCGGCAAACGCTATCCACTTCCCATCCGGTGAGGGCAAACCGTCGAAGCGGATGACATCCCCCTTGGTGGTGATCTGCTCATGAGGGCCGACGCCGTTGGCCGGCATTCGATGGAATTCGTATTCGCCCGATTGATCGGAAATCACCATGAGAGACTTTCCGTCGGGAAAGAAGCGGGCCATGCGGTTGCGGACACCTTCGTTCCGGCTTGCGTGGACTATTCTTCCCTGTTCCGACGGAAGAACAAAAACGTTCCCGCGCGAGGTTAGTACCACCCGGTCGCCGTCAGGAGAAATGTTCGCCGAATTGAGGTACTCCATCGGTTTCTCGACCCAGCGTTCACGCATCTGATCGAAATCGGAAGAGAGCTTCACGTTGATCTTTTTGTCCGTCCCGTCAGCAATGGTATAGACGTACAGATCGGCAACCAGCTGGTAGACGATCTTTCCCTCCCCGAGCGAGGGATAACTCACGTCGAATTCCCTGTGTTTCGTATGCTGCTGAAGATCCGTCCCGTCTTCTTTCATCGACCAGATATTCATGATTCCGTCGCGGTCGCTGATAAAATAGAGACGGTTGTTCCACCACATCACATCCTTGCTCGTGCCGCTGTAGTCTGCCGTCAAAGGCGAAGCTTCAGGCGCTCCCTTGCGGAACCGCCAAATATTCTGCGCAGTACCCCCTTTGTAACGCTTTGTATAGCTTCCTTGAAACGGGAGCCTCGTGAAATAGAGCGTCTCACCTGTTCGGTCGAATGTTCCCTGGTTTGCCTGAGCGAGAGGCAGGACCGATTCGGTATTGTCGCGGGGATCCAGCGTCACGAGCTGCCAATTCGGAAGCGTGGAGTATTTCTCGGTGGTATACAGAATTTTCCCGTCGTTTGTCCAACCGACGACAATCGAAGTTCGTCCCGCGAAGGTTCGTCGCGTCGGGAGTCCTCCGGTAAGAGGCATTGTGTAGACTTCGGTTGGTCCGTCATATTGAGCCGAAAACGCGACAACCGCCCCGTCGGGCGAGATCTCGGCGTTTGTTTCCAAACCATGGTGAGTGGTGAGTCTTCTGGCGGTTCCTCCGTCGATCCCGACCGCCCAGAGATCTCCTTCAGAAGTAAAGACAACGGTGGATCCATGAAGGGAAGGCAGGCGATAATAACCGGTTCGTTCCTGGGAGAGAGATGGAATGGAAAGCAAAAGGCAGAGGAGTAATGTCCGGCTGAAATGCTTCATGATGGGCTCCTGAGAGGATGAGTTGCCTGTCCTTCAAGGTGTGTTACTTTTTCCGAATCTGCAAGCCTGCTCTTTGAGAAGATGGTTTCAACACTCCCGATGTAAAAAAAAGAGCCAACTCATCGTTTTGAGCAGGCTCTTTTTGAATGCCAGAATGGGGCACGCGGAATGTATTTGAGGAATCTCTGCGAGGCAATTCTCCATTCCGTTTCGCATTCCGCATTCATCATCGTGCCCCCAACGAGATTCGAACTCGTGTTCCAAGCTTGAAAAGCTCGTGTCCTAGGCCTCTAGACGATGGGGGCGAGGGGGGGGAAGTGGGAAAGTTAGAAAATGAAAAGTTGGAAAATGAAAAATTGGAAAATGAAAAGTTGGAAAATGAAAAGTTGGAAAATGAAAAGTTGGAAAATGAAAGTTAGAAAATAAGAATGAACATTCTACTTGTTTTGCCTGGCAGTCCTCCTTGAAGCAGTGAAAATTGCTGTCAACTCCCCGGCCTCCTGCTGAAGCGGGACGATCTTTTCATCCGGAATAGCGCCAAGCGCCCGAAGAAGGTCAAGCCGGTATTGCACCTCATCTGATTCTTCTTCGACAATTGCGATCTTAGAAATGAAATCGGCTTTTGACCGGGCTCTGCACGCTGAGCGATAGTTCGCCCCGACCGATGTTGCCGCTCGTACTAATTGCCTGCCGAGAATTTCATGCACCCAATTTCTCGACATCGTTTGCGAAACTCTTATGACCGAGATCGCAAATTGCCTTGTTCGATCTTTCAGATGCTCATATGTTGCCATATACCCCCCAAAAGATAACGATGGTTGATCAAACCTCCCCATTTTCCCATTTCCCCATTCTACATTTTCCAACTTTCCAATTCCCCCTCGGGTGTCCAGTGGGATTTGAACCCACGACCTCTCCCAATTCGGCCTGCGAACGATTTCCTGTGAGCAGCTGCCGAATTGAGGACCCCGCTGCTTCTTAGCGGGGCAGGGCCTGCCTCTTCGGGTGTCCAGTGGGATTTGAACCCACGACCTCCAGGGCCACAACCTGGCGTTCTAACCGACTGAACTATGGACACCATGTGAACAATAAAAAATGGATAATTGGAAAATGGGAAAATTGAAAAATGTGGATCTGTAGATTTCTCCAATCCCCTTATGTCAAAGAACTTCATCCAAACAGACTGCGACAAGACAGAAAAAGCCTGTTTCTCACAGGCTTGGGCTTCAATATACCCACACTTCTTCAAAAAGGCAAGATTGCGGCATTTCGAATCCTCGGGGAAAGAAATTGTATCCATAAAAAAATGCTGTGGTGGACCCTTGTTCTTCTATTCCCTTTGTTGCATATCCGGTCACGCTGACGTTCTATTCCGAAGCGAGGATTCAATCTTCAGGGCGCCGCCGTGTCTGATTTCAGGACAAATCCGATCTTCTTGCCTCGTCCGGTTTACCCATGGAGGCCCCCACTCGGGGGAAGTCTGGCTTCCCAATTCTTGGAACTCCCCTTCCAATATGTGAAATTTTCAACACCAGGATATCCCTGTTTTTCTTGAAAAATGGACGTTTCCCCAAAGATTCCGAGCCAAGTCCGGTGGCATGTAACTTGCCCTTTCAGGGCAAACCAACAAAGGAACTGCCATGAGTTCAACTGCCGTCCGACTCGAAGAAAACGCACCGGGACAATTTTATGTCACGAATGCCTGCAATGGCTGCGGCATCTGTTTTTCGTATGCTTTGCAGAATTTCATGTACAGCAACGACGCCTCCTACTATTTCATCTATAATCAGCCGACCGACGAACGCGAAGTAGCCGACATTCGCAGAGCAATGGATGTTTGCCCCATGAGCTGCATCAAGGATGACGGTCAGGTTGTGTGAAGTTCAACGGAAAGAATTGTGCCATGCATCGCATTCTCGAAAAGAAGTTTCTTTCGCCCACCGTCGCGCGTTTTGTCATCGAAGCTCCCTTCATCGCTCCCAAAAGGAAACCGGGTAATTTCGTCATTGTCAGGGTGATCGAGACCGGTGAGCGTATTCCTCTCACCATCGTCGACAGTGATCCCTCCAGAGGCACCATTACCCTCATCGTTCAGGGGATCGGAAAGACCACGCGCCTGCTCCTTTCCAAGAAGAAAGGAGACCACCTCGTGGACGTCGCAGGCCCGTTGGGCAACCCGACGGAAATCCTGGAGAACTCCATCGTTGCCTGCATCGGCGGAGGTGTCGGGACGGCCGAGCTGTACCCCATTACACAGGCCTTGCGGAATGCAGGGAATGAAATCTACACCATCATCGGGGCAAGGAACAGAGAACTTGTCATCCTCGAGGATGAAATGCGCCTCTGCTCGAATCACCTCTATACCACAACCGATGACGGGTCGTACGGCAGAAAAGGGCTTGTGACGAACGCGCTCAAAGAACTGATTGATATCGGAATCCTCTTCGACGCCGTCTATGCGATCGGGCCCCTCCCGATGATGAAAGCAGTGGCCGCTTTGACAAAGCAATTCGACCTGCGCACGTTTGTAAGCTTAAACGCAGTCATGGTGGACGGCACCGGCATGTGCGGTGGCTGCCGCGTGACCATCGGCGGCAAAATGAAATTTGCCTGCGTTGATGGGCCGGAATTCGACGGTCACACGGTCGATTTCGATGAACTGATCATGAGAAACAGAACGTACAGCGATTTCGAGAAGATAGCGAATCAGAATTTCGACAAGAGTATCGCGTGCGGAAAGGAGATTGCAGTATGACCGGGCTGAATCCCCTCAAGCCGTCGGAACGGATGAAAATTTCCAGGCAGGAGTCTCTTGAGCAGGATGCGGGCATTCGCTCGCGCAATTTTTTTGAAGTCTCTCATGGACTCAATGAAGAGCGTGCTCTCCTGGAGGCCAAGCGATGTCTCGAATGCAAAGACCCCGTGTGTATCAAAGGCTGCCCGGTCTCCATCGACATCAAGTCTTTTATCCAGCGAATTCTCGAAAAGGATTACGTTGGAGCCGTGAACAAGATCCGTGAAGCAAATTACCTTCCTGCCATCTGCGGCCGCGTCTGTCCGCAGGAAGAACAGTGTGAATCTGTCTGCACCATGGGGAAGAAGCATCCCTCGGTTGCTATCGGCAAGCTCGAGCGATTTGTGGCTGACTATGAGATGGATCATGGACTGTTTTCTCCTCCTGCAATTGCCGACCAGAGAGAGGATAAAGTCGCTATTGTCGGAGGCGGGCCGGCGGGGTTGACCTGCGCGGCGGAGCTTGCCCGCATGGGCTATCAGGTAACGGTTTTCGAGGCGTTACATGCGGTTGGCGGCGTTCTGCGGTACGGAATCCCCGAATTTCGCCTTCCCAGGGCCATTCTGGACCTGGAAACGGAGAGAATCAAGGCTTTGGGCGTGAAAATTCATACGAACTTCCTGGTAGGCCGAACCGCGACCATTGACGAACTCTTTGAGGAATGGGGCTTTAAAGCAGTCTTCCTCGGGACCGGTGCCGGTACTCCCCACTTCATGGGCATTCCGGGGGAGAACTACAGCGGTGTGTATTCGGCAAACGAGTTCCTGACACGAGTGAATCTGATGAAAGCCAACCAGTTCCCTGAATTCGATACGCCCATCCGGGCGGGGAAAAGCGTTGCGGTCATCGGAGGAGGCAACACTGCCATGGATGCCGTCCGGACGGCGAAGCGTCTTGGTGCGGAACACGCGTATCTCATCTACCGGCGGTCGCGTGAAGAAATGCCTGCCCGGGCCGAAGAAGTACATCACGCGCAGCAAGAGGGAATCGAGTTCATGCTCTTGACCACGCCCACCCGAATCTTCTCCGACAGCAACAATTGGGTCAGGGCCATCGAGTGCCAGCGCATGGAACTGGGCCCTCCGGATGAATCCGGGCGACGGCGGCCTGTACCGATTCCCGGTTCCGAATTCAACATCCCGGTCGAAACTGTTATCGAAGCCATCGGACAGTCACCCAACCCCATCATCCAGTCGACCACACCAGGATTGGATACTGCAAAAAAGGGGGTCGTGGTCACCAATGAGCGTCAGGAAACGAGCCGGCCCGGAATTTTTGCCGGGGGCGACCTTGCCCGCGGCGGAGCAACCGTGATCCTCGCCATGAGGGACGGAAAGAACGCAGCGGCAGCAATTCATGAATACCTGACGCAACCTGAGCCGCAGGAAGTACAGAGGCAAGCCGAAGCGGCTCTCTGATCCTACGTTCACATGAGCGTCAAACTCTGCCCCAAGATCATCCTCGAGGGCACCCGGCTCACGCTGAAGACCGAAATCGCGTTTGCTCTCAACGAACATCCACAAGTTGTGGGTGAGCGCAAGTATCGGTATCACTCCCCCGTCATTTCTGCTGAATGGTGTTCCTTCACGAATTTCCCCTGGGGACGGGGCCTCATCAATTTCGAACCGCACGAAGAAGCCCAGGCGATGGAAACCTACCGCACGTGGGTGAGGCTCTTTGAACTTCAACGCTACTACTCCTGGATCATCGACCGATTCCATCTCTCAACGCAGGTGTATCAGATGTTTCATCGGGGGAAAGACTATGACTTTTCATGGCTCGAGGAGCGCCTTCTGCCGTTGGGATTTCATATTGTCCTTTGCACCAGAACCGGAGAGTCGATGGCCGAAGCGCGTGAGCAGCGCTTAAAGGTCTCAGGAAATCCGTCGCAGTACGGCAACCTGCGGCACTTCGTGGAGGAACAACAGCTCTTCACAAGCCTCGTCAAGCAGTCGAAACTTCCCTGGAAGGAAATCGATGTCTCCAACAGCGATGTGTCTCAGGCGGTGGATTCGATTGCCGATTGGATGTCCTCGACAGGCGGGCTGTGGGCTACAGAGGCAGGGAACCTGCAAAAAAAAGGTGGCGAGTGAACTTGGGGGGAAGTTACACTCGCCGGTGTACCGTACCTGGTGGGGGGAACCAGGTAGGACAACTTTAAAGTACAAGCTTAATTCCTCTCCTGCAAGTGAAAATGCCCATCGGTGAAATAATCACTGAAACACGGGCTTCCCCGGCCGTTTTTTCCCTTGTCAACTTTCTTCCTCTTCCTTGGCCGCATGTTATTGGTCCCAAGATTGCTTTTCCGTGTTCAAAAGACGCCGTTCCTCTGTCTTGAAATGAAACAATATATCCACCTTCCCGTCGTCTAGACACTAGGAACCTTCTTATAGAAGAATGGGGGGCTTCGTGTTGGATCATCTCCAATCGCAATCCAAGCCTTTCTTTCTTATTCCTGCCAAGCCCCTAAATTTGAGTAAATTCTTAAGAAAAATTAACTTCTTGTTCCTGAAACAAATGACTATACTAGTGCGTAGTAAATGACTGATAGTCAGCCAATCCAGGAGAAGAAATGGGAATTCAGGAACGGAAGGAAAGGGAAAAGGAGCATCGGCGCGAGGAAATTCTGAATGCCGCTCAAAAGATTTTCTTCGAGAAAGGACTTCAGAGTGCGACGATGGATGAGATCGCCGAATCGGCGGAATTGAGCAAGGGCACGCTCTATCTCTACTACAGCAGCAAGGAAGATCTCTACCTCGCTGTCATGATGCGCGGATTCGATATTCTCAACGACATGATCATCGAAACACTCGAGAACGCGCCGTCGACGCTCGAAGGAATCTGGGGACTGGGAAAAACATATTTTGACTTCTCGCAAAAGCATGCACCGTTCTTCAGGATGTTTCATTTCTTCCAAAACCCCTCGCTTCATCGTCAGGTATCGGATGACATGATGTCATCCTGCAATAGCAGGACGCAGCAAATGTGGTCCGGCGTGATTGCCGCCTTTCGAAAAGGGATCGACGAAGGGCTCCTCAAGCCGCACCTCAATCCGGCCGAATGCGCCGTTGTGCTGTGGTCCAGCGCCGATGCAATCCTCACCCGGATGGACTATGAATACGAGAAATGGAAAGAA
>CAZRPU010000058.1:0-13416 GCA_964602055.1 uncultured Ignavibacteriaceae bacterium | reverse complement strand
CGCACGTAGTCGGCCGCTTCACTTACTGATTTTTCGGGCACTTAAAACTCCGTATAACGCCCCGTCGACACCGCCGCCTCCGAGCAGCGAATTGTTCGCGGCATTGACGATGGCGTCAACCTTTTGCCGGGTAATATCGCCCCGGGCGATGACGATCCGGTTTTCCTGTGCCATGACCTGTCACGGTTCAAGCGGCCGGGCAACGATGATGCCCGTTTGCCTTTTGTTGCGCTCGAGGTACTCGGCAAGGGACACATCGGTGATCTGCACCTGTTTGCCGGCGATGGGCGCATGCATGAACTTCAGAGTGCCGTTCTCCCGGAGGGCGATTCCCGTATGCGACGTATCCAGTCCTTCGATATCGGTGGTAATGCCGAGAATATCGCCATGTTCGATTTTTTCCGAAACAGCGCTCACGGCGGCCTTCGGAATGTGGTAGAGCTTTCTGCCCGAAAACTCTCTTTCCAATGCCTTCAGGCGCTCCACGAGTGAGGGATTCTCTTTCAACTGACGGTAGCTTTCAGGATGTTTCGACATGAAGTCGATGTTTTTGACAAAAGGGATCCCGCCGATTTCCGCCGTCACGTCCTTCCATACACCTTTTTTGGCGTTGTCGAAAATGTAATCCGTAGTGTAGTGAAGCCTGCTCAGATATCTGTCAATGACTCCGCCGCGATACCGTATGAACCGGAGCTGCGATTTGTATTCCTCGAACGACAGTTTGTTCATCTTGACGCACCTGGCCAGCACGAGGGCGTTTTCATAGAACGATACACAGTCGAGCCCGCGCATATTGACGACGAGGCGTTCTTCTCCCGGAACTTCCAGGGCGTGGGCGAGATAGTCGGTGCCAAGGAATGTTTTTCCCATAGCCACGACCGCTTCACCGATGGGCTTCCCACGCAGGGCCATGGAGATTGCCAGGTCGAATTTCCTGTTGCAGAGCATTTCGTCATCGTCCCAGGAAAAGCGCATCAACGACGAGGATGCGAGCACGGGGACGGCCGCGCTCATATGTCTAATAAAATCGCGTCTTTTCATAATGCCTCAGAATGTTAAACCGATGCCAAGAGTTGCCGTGAAGCCGGAGAAGTCGAAATTCGCAAAGCTCGGCTCCTGGATGTTTCCCTGGAGTCTCCTAATTTCTCCCTCCATCTGCCCCATATTGCCCAACCGGTACAGAACCTGAGCCTTGACAAAGAAGGTGGAGTACGCGTTCCATGTCCAAGTGCCGCCTGTGTCGACAATGAGTTTTGATTTTCGGTACACGGCTTCAGAATCATAATGGACAACGGTCACTGTCGTCTCTCCCGACTTTTCTTCAAGCGTATTATAGGTCCCGGCGCGTGCTTCCGCCATGAGGAGCCCCACGTCCAGGACGATGGCTACTTCCATATCGTAGAGAAGAGGAAAGAAATACATGAGTCCGACCATGAAGTCGATCGTTTGCGCCGAGCGGTCGAGATTCAGGAATACCGTCGAATCTTTGTAGACGGCGTTCAATTTTTGTTTGGCGTAGGAGGCTGAAAACGACACTGCCATGTCGCGATCGTAGCGGTAGGATGTATTGATGCCAAACAGTGGTGCAGCGGAGAAGTGGTCAATGGACCGTATGGGGATTGCCTGGATCACATTCCAATCGCGGATAGTTTTATCGAGGGTTTCGTTCACTTCCTTCAGACTGGGAGCGCTGATGCCTCCGAAGAAGGAGACGGTCCAGGCACCTTCCTGGGCTGCCGTCGCGGCGGGGAAGAGGAAGAAACCGGCCGCAATAAGGGGTATGCTAAAACGGGGTCTCATCCGGCCGTCCTGCGGGGAGGAACGCATCTTCGCGGACGCGTGTGAGGTTTTCGAAGCGGGCGTATTGTTTGACGAAGGCCATGCGCACCGAGCCGGTGGGGCCGTTTCGCTGCTTCCCGAGAATAATCTCTGCCGTTCCTTCGGTCGAATTGCCGTTCTCATCCTTCTCGATGCCGAACATCTCAGGCCGGTGAACAAAGAGGACGACGTCGGCGTCCTGTTCGATCGCGCCCGATTCCCTCAGATCGGCCAGAACGGGGCGTTTGTCTCCTCGGGCTTCGACTGCACGGTTCAGCTGGGAGAGTGCGACAACCGGGATGCTGAGTTCTTTCGCCAGCGCTTTCAGCGACCGCGAGATCGTGGAGATTTCCTGTTCACGGCTTTGCGCGTTCTTCGGACCCTGCATGAGCTGGAGATAATCAACGATGATCATGCCTACGTTATGTTCGGCCTTCAGACGCCGTGCTTTTGCCCGGAGTTCGAGGATCCCGAGTGCAGGAGTATCGTCAATAAAGATTTTCGCCTTGTAGAGTCTTCCCACCGAAGTGCTGAGTTTTCGCCATTCATCTTCAGGAAGCCGGCCTGTTCTCACACTGTGTGCATCGACCCGTGCTTCGGCGCAGATGAGGCGCATAACAAGCTGCTGGGTGGACATTTCCAGGCTGAAAAATCCTATGGGAACGTTGTGAAGAACCGATGCATTGCGGGCGAGGGAGAGCACGAGGGCGGTTTTGCCCTGGCTGGGGCGTCCCGCCACGATAATCAGGTCGGATTTCTGAAAGCCCCCGGTGTAGTTGTCCAGTTCGGTAAATCCTCCCGGAACGCCCGTGATGCCGCTGTGTTTTCCATGGATGCTTTCGAGAAGCTCCATGGTGCTGTGAACGGCGGTGTTCATGGAGACGAAATTCTTCTTCATCCGCTGTTCGGAGATCTGGAAAATTCTTTGCTCCGCTTCATCCAGAAGCTCGAGGGCGTCTTCCGTTTCGCTGAAGGCCCGGCTGGCCACTTCCGACGAGGAAGCGATGAGTTGCCGCATCAGGGCTTTTTCGAGGACGATGTGGGCATGGAACTCGATGTTGGCGGCCGTAGTGACCTTCGTCGTGAGTTCCGTGAGATAGAACTCTCCTCCGATTTTTTCCAACTGGGCGCGCCGCTTCAGTTCTTCGACGAGGGTAATGAGGTCGACAGGTTCGCTGCGTTCGAAGAGGCCGATGATTGCCGAAAAGATCTGCTGGTGGGCGGGCTTGTAGAAGGCGTTTTCGTCCAGCACTTCGATCGCTTTCGCAATGGCCTCTTTTTCCAGCAGCATTCCGCCGAGCACGGCCATTTCGACATCGACCGCTTGAGGGGGAACCCGGCCTTCGCTGGCGCCGCTCCCTGCATTGTTCAAATCAAATATTTTTCTCGGTTCTGCCATGGTTTCAGGCGTTCTTCCTCATCGCATCATATTCTCTTCTCAGCTTCTGCACATCCTCCCATGTCGGCCTTTTCCAATGAGGATTTCTCAAAAGTGCTGCCGGATGGTATGTGACCATGAGTTTCATGCCGCGATAGTCATGGATCTTTCCGCGCATCGCTGTCAAAGAGTCATTCGTCTTGAGCAGCACCTGCGCCGCTACGCGCCCAAGGCAGAGGATGATTTTCGGCTTGATGAGCTCGAGCTGTTTCCACAGGTATGGCTCGCATTGGGCGACTTCTTCCGGAAGCGGGTCGCGGTTATTCGGCGGCCGGCACTTGAGAATATTGCAGATGTAGACTTCCTCGCGCTTGAAGTTAACAGCTTCCAGAATCTTGTTCAAGAGTTGCCCTGCGCGGCCCACGAACGGCTCGCCTTTCAGATCCTCTTCCGCTCCGGGGGCTTCCCCGACGAGAACGAGATCGGCATGGGGATTGCCCACCCCGAAGACAAAATTCGTGCGCGTTGCACCCAGAGCGCATTTCTGGCACGTACAGATGTCCTGGTTCAGTGCATCGAGTGTCGGGAGCGCTGTCCATGGTTCGTCGGGGTACCCCGCTGGTGCCGGAACGGCAACCCTCGCCGCGGGAGTTCCGAACAGATCCGCGTCGTTCTGAGCAGCCGGGGATCGCCTGGTCATCGCTTGTTCCTCGGGGACATTCGGGCCGGAAAAAAGAAAATCACCGTAGAGTTCCTGTTGTTGTCTGAGAAATCGTTCAACATCGGTCAAGAGTCTTTGTATTTCGGGAGTCTCTGGCGGCATACAACGGTTGCTGCGATGGAGATGCGATCAGTTTTTTGGAAGCAACGGGCGAAGCCGGTCAAGAATCGAGTTCGCCACGTCGAATTTCGACATTTCCGGAAGGCGCTCCTCTTTTCCGTTTCTGTCGATAATGGTCACCACATTGGTGTCGGTGCCGAAGCCGGCTCCGGGATCCTTGAGGCTGTTCAGCACGATCAGGTCGAGATTTTTTTGCTTCAGCTTTTCCCTGGCGTGCGCAAGTTCATCCTGTGTTTCAAGCGCAAACCCCACGAGCACGCCGCCATTTTTTTTCCGACCGAGAGCTTTGAGGATATCAGGAGTTTTTGTCAGGCGCAGGACGGGAGCTTCGCCGCCTTCTTCCTTCTTCATCTTGTGTTCTGCCGTTTGTGCGGGAGCGAAGTCTCCCACGGCGGCCGCCATGATGACCACGGCGGCGTTCGCAGCGTGTTCCGCCACGGCTTTCTGCATTTGTTCCGCTGTTTCGACATCGATGCGGTGCACATGCCGGGGTGTCTCGCGATGGACCGGCCCTGACACGAGGGTCACCGTTGCTCCTCTCATTGCCGCGGCCTGGGCAAGGGCAAACCCCATTTTCCCCGACGACCGGTTGCCGATGAAGCGCACGGGATCGATCGGTTCAAACGTCGGGCCTGCCGTGACAAGAACAGACACCGACTTCATGTCCTGATGCGTTTTTCCGAGAACGCCGTCGACGTAGTTGACGATCGCTTCGATCTCCGGGAACCTCCCCGGGCCGTGCAGTCCGCTTGCATGTTCTCCCTCGGCGGGAGGAATCACAAAGAACCCGCGTTCCCGCAGGGTTGCCAGATTGCGCTGGGTTGTTTCATTGAGGAACATATCGGCATCCATCGTGGGAGCAAGGGCGATGGGGGCGCGGCAGGCGAGGGCGATGACGGTCAGGAGGTTGTCCGCGAGGCCATAGGTCAATTTCGCCACCGTATGAGCGGATGCGGGAGCAACCAGGAACACATCGGCCCACGTTGCCAGGTCAATGTGACGCGTGCCGATTTCCGAGCTCGTCGCCTGGTTCTGGTTCCAGAGGTCGACTGCGACTTCATGCTCGGAGAGTGTCGAGAACGTGAGGGGGCTGACGAACTTCGTTGCCGCATCCGTCATGATGACTTTAACATCGGCCCCGGCCTTTTTGAATTCGCGCACGAGGTAGCATGACTTATAGGCTGCGATGCCGCCCGTAACGCCCAGGACAATATGCTTGTCTTTCAGCATGGAACCGCCTTACGCCGATTCAGCCTCTTCCGCCTCATCAGTTTTCTCTTCGACCTTTTCTTCTTCGCGCCTGCGCCATTCCACGCGTCCTTCGGCGAGGTCCTGCATGGCCAATTCCGTCGCTTTCGGCCGCTGTTCGAACTCGAGGCTGATCTTCAGCTGGTCGGGATTTGCGCTGACATCCATCTCGTCTTCGGTTTCCACCGTTTGCGTGAGCTGCGCCAGGGTCTCGAGATGCTGATTCAATTCAATCTTCACGTCATTATGGATCTGACGCGCTCTTTTCGCCGCGATGATGATGGCTTCATAGATGCCTCCTTCAACGCGATCGTTGAACTCCTCGGTATTCATCGGTTTCAGTGCCACACTTCCTCCACGATTAAGTTTGAATTGGTTCGAGTTCCGTATGCTGACGGATCAGTTGCTCCACATCCCGTATCGCATGATCCAGTACTTCGTTGATGACCTGGTGATCGAATTGTGTCCCGAGCTCCATCTCCATGGCAACGCGGGCCAGCCTTCGTTCGAGCGTTGCTTCATCCTCGGTATTCCGTTTGGTGAGGCGCGTTTTGAGAATTTCAAAACTCGGCGGCCTGATGAATATGAGAAGCGCCTCGGGATATTTTTTCTTGATCGAAAGCCCTCCCTTCACATCGATATCGAAGAGCATGACCCCGCCCTGCGTAAGGATCCGATCAACTTCCGAAGCCAGGGTTCCGTAGAGGTTGCCGTAGATTTCCTCCCATTCCACCAGCTTCCCTGCTTTGATCCGGCTTTCGAATTCCCCGCGCTTCAGAAAGAAGTAATCCTGCCCTTCCTTCTCCCCCTTCCTCATGGGCCTTGTTGTTGCCGACACCGAAAACTCAATCGACGGGTACTTTGCCATGATCGCCCGCGCGATAGTGGTTTTTCCCGATCCGCTCGGCGCGGAGATGACGATGAGCTTTCCTTTGGAAGATGCCATTATGTGATCATGTGAGATGGAGTCGTGTGGTGATCCACTCCACGGCAATCAGTGTGCCTTGTTCCGCCGTCACTCGATATTCTGCAGTTGTTCCCTGATCTTCTCCAGTTCTTCCTTCAGCTGGACCACCAGCTGGGCAGTCTGCGCATCGTTGGCTTTTGAACCGATGGTATTCGCTTCGCGGTTCAATTCCTGCACGAGGAAGTTCAGTTTTCTGCCCGGCGAGTCTTCGCGGTTCATTGCTTCCAGGAAGAACTTCGTATGGCTGCGGAACCGGACGCATTCTTCCGTTACATCAAGCTTATCCAGCAGCAGGGCGATTTCCAGTTCGAGCCTGTTCTGGTCGATCACCGATTTGTCCGAAAGGAGCTGGCTGACCCGCTCTTCGAGCTTTTTCCGCTCCTCGGGAATTCTGTTTTTCGACTGCGTCTCGATGCTGTCGATGGCCTGTTCCATCCAACGGATTCTCTGGCCAAGATCCTTCGCCAGTTCTTTTCCTTCGTTGGCGCGCATCGTGTTCAGCTCGGCAAGTCCGCTTTTCAAGGCGGCGGCAACCACTTCCCACTCTTTCTCATCCGATGCCGATTCGTCGGCCGGCTCAAGGACCTCCGAAAACTTCAACAAATGCTCCAGCTTGACTTGTTCCTTGATTTTCACGGCTTTCCGGAGCTGGTTCAGGAGCTTGTAATAGGCGCGGGCAGCGGTGGGATTGATGGAAACCGGGAGGTCGCCGTTGGTCTCCTTTTCCAGGACGATGGCAAGGGATATTTTCCCGCGGTTAACGGACGACCGGATGATCTCTTTGATATCGTTTTCACGATGGGCCAGGGACCGCGGCGATCGGGAAACGACATCGAGAAATCTGTTATTCACGCTGCGGAGTTCGACCGAGCAGCTGATTCCATTCTTCTTTATTTCCGCCCGGCCGTAGCCGGTCATGCTCAGCATCAAGACGGTTTTTCCTCTCGTTTCGGGGCAAAAATGCTAGGTAATGTAAGAAAGATTTGAAGCGACTACAAGGACAAGTTTTGAACAAGTTTGTCACTCTCTTTTCCACACTGCGTCGTTTCTTTGTATTTGCTCCGAAATTTCCTACATTTTTCGCGCATGCTCAGCAACTACTACACACTTCGGCATATCGCACATGACTTGCATGACAAACTCGCCGGATCGGCCATTGAAGAGATTTTCTCGCAGAACAAGAACGAACTCATCATAGCCTTTTCGGGAAAACACTTTCTCCTTTGCTCGTGCGATCCATCCATGAACCATTGTTTTCTTCGAACGACGTACGCGCGGGCAAAGAAGAATACCATCAGCTTTTTCCCGCGCATGACCGGAGCGGTGGTCCGCTCAGTGACTCTGCATCCCTCCGACCGCGAGATGACCATCCTCACCGACAGGCCGGAGCGGTTGCTTCTGCGCTTCTACGGGGCGAAGGCAAACGTTCTTCTCGTCGATCAGCAGCGTACCATTCTGGACTCATTCCTCCGTCCGAAAGAACTGATCGCTTCGACGGCAGAAGCAGCTTTGCCTCCCAGGCCGTTTCCATCCACCCCGTCCGACTTTCACGCGCAGCTTTCCGCCATCGGGCATCTCTCCGTTTTTTCCGCCTTCAAGTCCATGGCACCGCTGCTGGGAACGCTGATCGTCCGGGAGCTTTTTGCACGAGCCTCCGTCGACGAGCACAGAACGGCCGCAGAAGTATCCGACTCGCAGGCGGAGGAACTCTTCAAGCATGCCCGTTCTCTCGAAGCGGATCTTTCCTCGGATCCTTCGCCCCGCATCTACAGCGATAGAGGCCGTCCTGTCTGTTTTGCCCTCGTGGAGCTCAGGCAGTTCTCGTCACACCAGTCTGAGCGTTTTGAATCGATCCATGATGCAATCCGTGTTTTCCTTTCCACTTCGTTCCGCGAAAAGGGCTTCCATGCCGAACGCGACCACGCGATCGCAAAGCTGAAGGCAGAGAAGGAGAAGATCCAGAGGACCACCGAGAAGATTGCGCGGGAAGAAGAGGAGTCGGTCGAACGCATGAAGGTTGCTGAGCTGCGCGGAAAGCTTCTCATGGCCCATCTGCACACTCTCCAACGCGGCGACGATGCGGTGCTTCTCGAGAACGTGTTTTCTCCCCAGAGGGAGGAGATACGGGTTCCGCTCGACCCACATGTGAGTCCCGCAAAGAATGCCGAGCGCTATTTCGACAAAGCCCGCAAGGCGCGGCAGGCGCTTGATGATCAGGCCCGGCACCGGGATGAATACAATGAGAGATATGAAGAGGTGGTAAGGCTTCTTGCATCCCTGGAACCCGTTCAGACAGCGGAGCAGTGGAGAGCATTTGCGGAGGCTCACGGCAAGGCCATCGGATTGAGAGAGGGAGGCGGTTCGAAGAAAAAAGAAAAGGAAAGCGTTCCGTTTCGCGTGTTCACCGTCGAGGGGGGATTCGAAGTATGGGCCGGTAAGAGCAGCGAGAACAACGATTTGTTGACGACGAAGCATGCTCGCCCGAACGATTTGTGGTTTCATGCGCGCGGGGCGGGCGGGTCGCATGTGGTTCTTCGCCTGGGAA
The DNA here is from genome assembly GCA_964602055.1 of uncultured Ignavibacteriaceae bacterium. Lineage (GTDB taxonomy): Bacteria > Bacteroidota > Ignavibacteria > UBA10030 > UBA10030 > JACPLA01. Next base: position 4,619 of record CAZRPU010000058.1, on the reverse strand, counting down.
CGGGGAAGGGAGAGATCAGCCGCCGCGCAAAGGAGCAGGCGGCCTCTATTGCCGCATTCTACAGCAAGATGAAGAACGCGAAACTTGTTCCCGTCGCCATGACCGAACGAAAGTATGTCCACAAACGAAAGGGCTCGCCTGCAGGCACGGTGACGGTGGAAAGAGAAAAAGTTCTCATGGTTCCTCCGGGGCTGCCCGCGGAAAAATCCTGAAACTCCCACGACAGCAGAAAGTGTTGACCTCGTGAAGAGAAGAACTCCGGTGTTGATTTCCGTATCGCTCTTTCTTCTGTCCTTCCCCGCGACGGTACAGCCGCAGTCCCCTGCCGTACTCGAACGGGCTTTCCCTCTCCTCACCTTCTCTTCTCCCGTCGATTTTCAATCGGCCCAGGATGGCAGCAACCGGATTTTTGTCGTCGAGCAGGCCGGGATCATCAGAGTGTTCCTGAACTCCGATGCCACTTCGAGCGCGCGGGTTTTTCTTGACATCAGCGGCCTCGTATCCAGCGGCGGCGAAACGGGGTTGCTGGGCCTTGCATTTCATCCTATGTACGAGTTGAACGGATATTTCTTTGTGCACTATACGAGAAGCACCGATTCCTTGCGATCGATCATCGCGAGATTCACCGTCACCTCCAATCCGGATTCTGCGAGCGCGTCGTCGCAGCTTATCCTTCTTCAAGTCACACAGCCTTACAGCAATCATAACGGAGGCCAGCTCTCCTTCGGGCCCGACGGGTTTCTCTATATCGCCCTTGGCGACGGGGGATCCGGGGGTGATCCGCAGAACAACGCGCAAAACCGTTCGGTGCTTCTTGGTAAGATACTTCGCATTGACGTCGACGCTCCGCAAGGAGGAAAGAATTACGGCATTCCTCCGACGAATCCTTTCAAGGATAATCAAAGCGGTTTTTGCGAAGAAATTTTTGCATACGGCCTGCGCAATCCGTGGAGATTCAGTTTCGATTCACCCACAGGCATACTCTGGAGCGGCGATGTGGGTCAGGGAGCCAGAGAAGAAATTGACCAGATCGAGAGCGGAAAGAACTACGGTTGGAGGATCATGGAAGGAAACATCTGCTATAATCCGCCGTCTGGATGCGACACAACAGGATTGACGCTTCCCGTTTGGGATTACGGGAGGTCACAGGGAGGCTCCATCACCGGAGGCTATGTCTATCGGGGCCAGGCGATTGCGAATTTGTACGGCAGGTATGTCTACGGCGATTTTGTGTCGGGAAGAATCTGGTCCCTCGAGTACAGCGGTCCGGGCACGGCAGCGACGATGCTCCTCGACTCCCTCGGCGCGTACCAGCTCTCCACCTTTGGCGCGGACGAGCACGGGGAGCTCTACGCTTGTTCCATTGCCGGGACGATCCATCGTTTTGTTCCACGTCAAACAACTCTTGCAAGGGGTGAAGAAGCTCCACAGGGTTCCTTCCATCTCTTTCAGAACTTCCCCAATCCTTTCAACGCGTCCACGGTGATAGAATATGAACTTCCGTTCGCGGGGAATGTGCAATTGGAGGTTTTTGATCCCATGGGAAGGTCCCTCATGAAGCCCGGGGCAGCCTGGCAGGATGCAGGTATTCACTCGATGCGGTGGAATGCTCAAGGCCTCGCCAGCGGTCTCGTCTTTTGCCGGCTTACGCTCTCGGGCCGTGAGGGAATATTCGCAAAGACCATTCCGATGCTTTTACTGAAATAACCGGTGTGCCTCTTGCGGGTGAAGGGCGAAAACTGTACCATGGGTCACCGTTCTTTTCTGCATGTCTCACTTCTCAGGGAGGAAGTATGACGTACGCAGGTTTCTGGAAACGCTTCGCCGCCTACCTCATCGATTCCATCATTCTCGGTGTCGCCAGCTGGATCATCATCCTGCCGGTACTGGGACTCATCGGTTTCAGCGCAAGCTCGATGGAGTACTCCGAGGACATGATGATGGATGAAGAAGCCGCCTCTGGAATGGCTGCTGCGATCATCGGCGCCTCGATGATGCTTTGGCTTGTCATCGGCGCGGCCGCATGGCTGTATTTTGCCCTCATGGAATCATCCGCAAAACAAGCGACCCTTGGCAAAATGGCCCTGGGCATCATCGTGACGGATGTGAATGGAAACCGGCTTTCGTTCGGCCGGGCAACGGGTAGATATTTCGGCAAGATCATCTCGGGCATGATCCTGATGATCGGTTATATCATGGCGGCCTTCACGGAAAAAAAGCAGGCTCTCCATGATATGATTGCAGGCTGTCTTGTCGTCAATAAATGACGCCCGAAATATCATGACAGACCAAGTCAATCCGGCCAAGCGGTTCGAGTGGAAGTGGGTGTGGATCACTTTGGGCATGTACGTCGCTTTCTACATGGTACCACTCTTTCTCGCGTCTTCGGTGCGCGGCTCCTTCGGCAATACGATTCTGGGAGGATGGCTTTTTGGAGGCATTATCGTGATTGCCGGCGCATCGGCCATGATGTCGAAGGGCGTGACCATTCTTGAACCAGCGGTCGCAGGGGCGTTTCTGACACTTCTCTGGTATGCCGTCTATCAGATCATGCTCGTCACCAGCGGTCTTTCCCTGAAGCTCGACTTCGCCCGCCTCATCGTGGTGATGATCGCCATTTTCGGGCTTTCGCTCCTTGGGGCAGGCCTCGGGGAAGGAATCCAGAACGTGCGGCGCAAAGAAAAAGGAACGAGCGAGCCCTCAAGCGCAATGTGACTTCACAACCGTTTTCGTTGTTTCTCGGGCGATGGAATTCACATCGCCCTTTTTTTGTTCTCATCACGTCCGCGCAATGAACAAGAAGGAATGAATGGCGTGAAGAAAACACGGGCAGGAAAGCCCCGGTGCGAGTGGTGTTTGTCCGATCCGGTATATATCGATTATCACGATCGTGAATGGGGTGTTCCCCTTCACGACGACCGCAAGCTCTTTGAAATGCTCACCCTCGAAGGAGCACAGGCGGGACTCAGCTGGATAACCATCCTCAAAAAGAGGGAACATTACCGCAAAGCGTTCAGGAATTTCGAACCACGCCGCGTCGCGCGCTTTGATGCGAAGAATTTCAGAGAGCTGATGCGCAATCCCGGGATTGTCCGCAATCGTTTGAAAATCAAAGCGACCATAGGCAACGCGAAATTGTTTCTCGAAGTACAAAAGGAATTCGGGTCCTTTGACCGCTACATCTGGAACTTTGTCGGCGGAAAGCCCAAGGTCAATCATTGGAAGAGCCTGAGACAGATCCCTCCGACATCGGCAGAGTCCGATGCCATGAGCAAAGATTTGAAAAAGCGCGGATTCAGATTCTTCGGTTCGACAATCTGTTATGCCTTCATGCAGGCAACGGGGATGGTGAATGATCACGTGGTTGGGTGTTGGAGGAGAAGGTCGCGGGTCTCGGGTTGAGGGTTACGAGTTTCGGGTTACGGGTTTCGGGTTACGGGTTTCGGGTTACGAGTTGAGAGTTGTCGAATCGGGAGACAGTATGGCCAAACAATCGCGATCGGTTATCTTGAAGCAGCTTCAGGAGATTCCCGGCGTTGGAGAGAGTATTGCAGAAGATCTGTTCGAGCTGGGTTTTCGTTCCGTGGGGGATCTTCGGGGAAAAAATCCCGAAGCACTCTATGAGAAGCGCTGCAGGCAGGTGGGCGTTCCAATCGATCGCTGTCTGCTCTACGTTTTCCGATGTGCAGTCTATTATGCATCCACTCCTCGGCCCAGGCCCGATCTTCTGAAGTGGTGGAACTGGAAAGACCGGAAGAACGCATAGGATGCCTCCCATTCGCTCGAGATTCTGGAGAATCATGGATCCCAGCCAGCCCCGTTTCAAGATACTCTCCTCATTCGCCGCCGTCTATATCATCTGGGGCTCGACATATCTCGCCATTAGAATTGCGGTGGAATCGATTCCTCCCTTCTTCATGGCGGGAGCGAGGTTCATTCTCGCCGGCGCCGGGCTCTACGCCTGGCTGCGCGCACGGGGAGGAGAAAAACCGACCCTCGCGCAATGGAAATCAGCCTCCGTTGTCGGGGCCATGCTGCTGCTTGTCGGCAACGGCGGCGTTTCATGGGCGGAGCAATTTGTACCGTCGGGCATAACGGCTCTCGTCATTGCCATTACTCCGTTGTGGTTCGTCGTGTTTGACTGGTGGAATCGCGGCGTCAAGCCCACCGGCAGTATCATCGGCGGGTTGATTCTGGGAACCGTGGGAGTGATCATTCTCATCGATCCGGCCAAGCTCGTGGGAGGAGAGCGCGTGGATCTCGTCGGTGCTTTTGTCCTGCTGATTGCGACGATTTCGTGGGTGTGGGGCTCCTTGTATTCGAGGCGGGCCGAATTGCCTTCTTCCCCGCTGCTCGCAACTGCGATGGAAATGTTGACCGGGGGAATTTTCCTGATGATCCTCAGTGCGGTCTCGGGCGAACTTTTCCATCTGGATCTTCGGAGCGCGTCAATCCATTCACTCCTGTCGCTTCTCTACCTTGTCATTTTTGGCTCTCTCATTGCTTTCTCCGCCTATGTCTGGCTCTTGAAGAACGTTCAACCTGCGCTCGTGTCCACCTATGCATACGTTAATCCTGTGATTGCAGTGTTTCTCGGCTGGCTCATTGCAGGCGAGGCT
>CAZRPU010000057.1:0-13495 GCA_964602055.1 uncultured Ignavibacteriaceae bacterium | reverse complement strand
CTTCACGCTGCAATGAATTTTTCCCTCGAAGCAAGGCACGTCGCATCTGGTATCTTCGCGTGCAGCGGTCTAGCGGAACTTCTTCAAACACCTCCGCCTCCTTGCACCACACAAAAATGCACCCCTTCTTCATCATTCGTTCAAAGAAATCGACGTCTTCTCCTCCCGTCCCGAACTGAGTCCGAAACACTGGATCCTGTCCCTGTATAATTTCCTTCCTGAACAAGACATTGCCTGTTCGTGACTGATTCCAGGTCAGAACATGTCCGGTAGGATAGGTTGGTCTTTCGGCAAATCTTCCTTTGGCCAGCCACTCGGGAGGTGATTGCGAATAATGCGGCCTTACCGGTCCCAGAACGCCAGACGCCTCATATTTTTGACAGGCTGTAAACAGACTTCTAAGCCAATCTCTTCCCGGAAACTCGTCGTCGTCTATAAAGGCGATATAGTCTCCGGTTGCATTCTCAATGGCCTTGTTCCGCGCAAGCGCGATATTCTGCCTCGGCTCAACGAAGTAGGCCACCCGCATCGGTGAGGTCGCCGTGAACTCTTCAACAACCCGCTTCGCCGACTCCGCCTGATCGTTATCGACTACCAGGATCGAGAAGGTAAAGGACCCGCCCGGGTCCTGTTCCCCAAGCCCATCCAGCAAACGCTTCAGCAAGCCGGGCCGTCTGAACGTACAGATACATACGCTGATATGCGGTACGCCGCCGATTGTCTCTTGCACATTCATGGAGTGAGGAGGCTTTTCAACAATCAATCGCAGGGATGCCTCTAACTAACCTTTCGACACTTCGTCATGCGCTTTTTTGACCGCCTCAATGATCCCGTCTTGATCCTGCGTCTCGAGGTACGGATGCATAGGGAGGCTAAAGATCCGATCCGACAAATGCTCCGAAATCGGGCAATCGCCTCTTTGATATCCAAGGTGTGCAAACGCTGTCTGTAAATGCAGCGGCCTCGGATAGTAGATTGCGGTGGGAATCCCACGTTCCTTCAGCTTATTGAGGTAATGGTCTCGCTTTTCCACCACCAGCGAATATTGGGCCCAGGCGGACAAAAGACCGTCTGGGATGTGCGGAACTTTCATGAGCGCTTTGAATGCGTTCGAATATCGCGCCGCAACCTCTTGTCTTGACTTGATTTCGCTCTCGAATATCTCCAGTTTGGGCAGCAGTATGGCAGCCTGCAAGGTATCGAGTCGTCCATTGATGCCGATTCGAATGTTGTCGTACTTATGCGAACCTTTGCCGTGCTCTCTCAGAGAGCGCAGACGATCCACCATCACATCGTCGTTCGTAAAGATAGCTCCCCCGTCGCCATAACCCCCGAGAGGCTTGGCCGGGAAAAAGCTGGTCGCCGATATGTCTGCAAGATTCCCGACTCTCTTTCCCTTATAGCTCCCTCCGAGGCTCTGCGCCGCATCTTCCAACACAAACAATCCGTGCTTTTTGGCGATGGCGTTGATTCGATCGTAGTCAGCCGGCAGACCGAATAGGTCGACCGGAATGATGCCCTTGAGGTTGAGGCGTTTTGTAACGCTCACACCGCGCACAATTCCCTTGTTTGCATCGTCGAGTGCTTGCTCAAGCCTGGCAGGATCAATGTTGTACGTCTCAGCGGAGACGTCGACGAAGATCGGCGTCGCACCGAGGAGACAGATCACTTCCGCGGTCGCGATGAAGGTAAAGGGCGTGGTAAACACCGCATCTCCCGGCCCAACGTCATACGCCAGCAGGCTGAGGAGCAAGGCATCCGTGCCGTTCGCGCAAGACACGCAGTACTTGCTGCCGACGAACGATGCCAGTTGCTTTTCCAACTCGGCGACTTCCGGCCCCATAATGAATTTTCCGTGGCGCAACACTTCATTGATCCGGTCATGAATCCGGGGCTTGATTCTCTCATACTGCTTCTTCAGGTCGATAAACTCCATGATCGGTCTCCTTGAACGATTGGAATGTGCTCATGACTCGCGCAGGTCAGCCGGCCAATACCATCGATGGCTTGCCCTGTTACCGCTTTAGCTGGTCATAGGTGACTTTCCCCACCGCCATCTCCGCCGGCAATGGCTTCTCTTCATCAAGGTCCAGGCACCTAAGCAGCCCCCTACCGACTTCTTTATATCGGAACTTGCTTTCCGGGCAGACCGATATCCCTTCCTTATCCGGTGTCGGGAGCTTGACGCCGTGCCGGCTCATCCAGCCCTGTTGCCTCGCGGGCATCCCCACCATCAAGGCATAATCCGGAACGTCCTTCGCGACCACAGCGCCCGCCGCGATGAAGGCATACCGTCCGATTGTCACACCGCAGACAATGGTGGCATTGGCGCCGATCGTGGCCCCGCGCTTGATGAGCGTTCTTTCATAGAGCGCATGCCGAACGATTTGGGAGCGGGGATTCGTGATATTTGTCAATACACAAGAAGGGCCAAGAAAAACATCGTCTTCTATTTCTGTTCCGGTATATACCGACACATTATTCTGAATCTTGACATTGCTGCCGATCTTCACATCGTTCCCGATACACACGTTTTGTCCCAAATTGCATCGCTCACCGATCTCCGCGCCCTTCATCACGTGCGCCCCGTGCCAGATCTTTGTGCCGGCACCTATCCTGCACGGCTGATCCACGAATGCCGACTGATGGGCGAAATAAGCTTCTTCCTGCTTTGCTTGCGGAGCAACTTTGTCCTGGCGTATTCCCTGCTCCAACGAATGCTGCGCCCGCTGAAGTACATCCAGAACCCGGTACCCTTCGTTCCCGTCGGTGATCGGGGTTTCTCGCTTCTCGACGCAGCGAAGAAAGTGCAGGCATTCCTCCCGGAGCGGCTCCTTGCCTTCCACCGGCACAAATTCAGGATCGGCCTTCTCCGGCACAGGCAGGCCGCCTTGCCACTTGATCGTGTGGGAATATAGGGCGATTTTCTTCTCCCATGGCTGCGTGTCCTCGAAAACGGCCATCCTAGCTTCGCCTATAACGACGAGCTTTTGCTCCTTAAATGGATGCAGCCACGAGACGAAGATATGACCGTTCACCCCGCTGGGAAATGAGAGGTGCGTGGTCGTCACATCCGCCAGCTGTTTATGAAGATAATTGTGCCCGACTGCAGACACATGCTGAGGCATTTCGTTACAGAGAGCCAGGATCATGGAAATATCGTGAGGCGCAAAACTCCAGAGAGCATTTTCCTCCCGCCTGATTTTTCCGAGGCTCAGTCTCGTTGAATAGACATACTGGAGTCTTCCCAGGGTTCCTTTATCGATCATCTCCTTGAGTTTGAGAAATGCAGGATGGTATCGCAATAAATGCCCCACCATGAGTATTCGCTTCTCTTCCAGAGCGATAGCATTCAGTTTCCTGGCATGGTCGAGTTCAAGCGCCAGCGGTTTCTCAACGAACACATCCTTGCCCGCCCGCAGAGCCTTCGCAGCAAACTCGTAATGACTTTCTGCGGGAAGGGCAATGACCACCGACTTGACATCCTTGTCAGCCATGATCTCTTCAAAGTTCGTCGAGTAGCTCACTCCGGAAAAGGTCTTCTGCAGGGAGGCCAGTACCTCCTTCCGCTCATCACACACTGAGTGTAGCGCTCCTAGTTCGTAATAATTGCGAACCAGATTCCGTCCCCAATATCCCGCCCCAATGACCGCTACCATCTTCATACTTGCCCCCACTTTCCCTGGTAAGTTCTTGAAAGCATTACCACTCAGCTTTTCACTTTTTGAGATACAATCCAACGTTCCTTCAGCGCTTGGGCCAATTTCTGACAGGCAACTTGCGGATCTCTCATTTCATCTGCAATTTCACCAATCACAGCCCGCCCAACCCTAATCCACGAAATTGGATTACCCAATTGTCGCATTCGCGAGACGTGGAATTTCCAAAAGTCCGCACCCTTCAGTTTCAAAACGGCCCCTCCAAGTCGCCGGTAGTACGTTTCCAAGTATCGCTTGAGAACAACATCCCGTTCAGGCTCGCTTAGATAAGTCAATCCATACTTCAATACATTGTAAATATCCGCAACGAGGTCAGCATATACGTCATTGGATTTCGTGCTGGACTGTGCGTGATGAATTCTTTCTATCGAGAGAACTTCATGTACAAACCCGAGATCGGACCTGTCCAAGTAATCATAAAAGGCGCATATGTCGGCATGAGGCAAGGAAGTCGAGTAAAATGGCTGGTTATTTCTTATCAGGTCGGCGCTATACAGACTGCTTGTCGGGGGGCCGAAAATAGCCAAATCTTCGAGGAAAGTCTTCCGACACGCCTCACGTCCCGAAATACATTCCACGTCAGGAGCCAGGCCTTTCCACATCACCCGATCGGGGCGAAGTTGGTATGACCCGACAATTCCTACCGACGGATTTCTCTCGGCGACTTCAACTAACAACCTGATGCATTCGGGGTAAAGCCAGTCATCGGCCGATACGAGCTTGCAATACTTGCTTTTTCGACCAACAAAACTAAACGCAATATTATGGTTCTCAATGACGCCAACAAAGGAACGGTTGGTACACACCTTGATTCGATGATCCCTGCGTGCGTAGCTTTCCGCGATCATCAAAGATCGATCCGTGCTGCAATTGTTTACAATAATGTATTCCCAGTTCTTGAACGTTTGCGTCAACACGCTCTCGATGCACTCAACGAGATACTTCTCTCCGTTATAAACGGGAGTAAGGATCGTCACTAAAGGATCACTTGATGGAATCATGGAGGGTTTCAGTTGGAATTAAACAATGCTTCCGAATCCCCAAACAGGCGCTTTTGGCCGCACTCAATTTCACCGTCTTTACTTGAACAGAGGGACACCAGTGTCCTGTGAAGCTACTTCCTGTTCGATGGGCTCATCAGCGTTAACGCATAGACCACAGAGAGTTAACACGCTCGCACTGATTGTTTTTCTTCGATCGAAGTACGATTTCTTAAGGTCTGGATAAGGTCGATGAAGAACTCCTTCTGCCCCATTACAAACAAGAGCATCCAGAGATATACAATCAATAGCAGGCCGCCTCCTAGAACAAGCCGCGGGAATGGAGTAAGAGATGGACCGTATAGAACCTCTGCACTAAATGTTACCACTGAAGCCACAAGAGCCGACAGAAAAGGTCGCCCTGATGCCCTCAAGATATCTCGCCAGGAAATAGAGGTGCCCTCTATACACCAAGCCATGTGCGGAACCAACCATAGGACCAGGACCGCAGAATAGGCAAATGCCACTCCCTGGGGGCCATATGGCAATCCTAGAACGTAGGAAACGATTACTAAGGGACCGAGGACCAAGGCAATCTTTAGGCTACGCGCGACTCTTCCTAGGGAAACGAGCAGCCAATACGTCGGATTGGTCATTGCAAGTACCAAAATTGTCGGAGCTAATAATTGAAAGATTATTACGGCACCTTTCCATTTCGGCCCAAGAGCGACTGCAATAATGTCGTCGGCAAAGAGGGCGCAGGCAATGGTTGTAGGGAGGGTTAGCGAAAGCATAGCAGAGTAGCTGCTCAGGAAGTATTTCTTTAACCTGTCGGGATCGTCCTGGAGGCGCGAGAGGGCGGAGAACAGAACACTTCCGGTTGCATAATTCAAATTCTCTGATGGAATGCTGATGAGCTGGGAAGCCCGACCATATATTCCTAAAACCTCCGGCCCCCAGAACCGTCCGAGAAGCACCTTATCGAAATTGTAGGAAACATACATGATCAAGCTATTCAGGGTCGTCGTACCACCAAAGCGCACCATATGGCGGCTATCCTCCCCCCAGGTTGGAGCCCCGGGAATCCATGCCAATACTAACCATACTCCTACAGTCGAGACGGCAGGGAGCACAACGGCGGACCCGACTAGCGCCCAATATTCAAAGCCATACAAGGCCAAACCGATTCCGACCAGAACACTAACGGTTTGCGAAACAATCTCAATCGCTGATATGGCCTTGAACCGCATGTCTCGCTGGAGAAGCGCAAAATGTTGTACCCCGGCAGCACTAATGAGAAATCCGGCACCCAATATCACGGTAACCCAGAATAATCGAGGCTCACGATAAAACGTGACTAGAAGTGGAGCAACCGCCATACATAATCCAGTCAGTAGTCCTCCCACGAGAATATTCATCCAGAACAATGTTGAGACCTGCTCCTTACTGATCGTCGCGCGTTGAATTGTCACCATTGACAATCCCGCATCCTTGAACAAACCAAATACTCCGGTCACCGCTGTGACCATACCCACCAACCCGAAATCCTTTGGATCCAAGAGCCTGGCGAGAATCATGAGAGACCCGACGCGAATGAGGAAATTCGCACCTTGTGCACCAAGCTTAACAATGCCACTTTGAAGAGTCCGCTTCTTCAGGTCCTTCATCGTGAGCCCAGACGATCTTTGTGGCCCGCGCTTGTAAGCTCAGGAATCTCCTTTGCATCGAAATTGGGATGTATCAGATATCGTCCGCCAACAAGGGCTGACATTAAGACTCCTATGCTGCAACAGAGGTGCTTTGTCTTATCAGGATTCACTTTTCGCCTTTTCTGTCACACCCGGGGTGCACCCCGAAACATCTCTCGCGCCCTTTGATTTTGGAAGCCTCAACGGGCCGGACCTGACATACTAGTTCTCTCGCCCAACAACTTCGACGGTCAGGACAGGACCCAGTCCCGGATCAGTAGCCTCGGTCTCTTTCTGCAACCTACTCCCTGGTCGCTATACACATCGAAGGGTTCTGCAGCTGCAACGACACCTACGTCAGACCTGGGCCCTTGCAGCCCAGAACAGCTCCAGCCTCACACGGATGAGTCTGTATTCAGAAGGCGGTAATTCCGATCCATTATGAGCAGTTTCCCGATAGCCACAACGCTACACCTTTCTACAGACATTTTTCCCCGTCGATTCCGAAGGATGCGGAGGATTACCGGGCAATCGTTCGAGCCAGATTTCACGCCACCATGTATAGATGCTTCGCGGGCAGAATGTACGACACCCGCTATAGCGAGACTGGCACCAGACATCTTCCAAGATAATAGAAGGGCTCTTCAATGTTACAAGCCTGCCCGTTTTCTCATCGACAAATCTATGAAGCTTGTCCTTCACGCGGTAAGTCCTTCCACAGAAGGGGACCATTTCCGCGTCGAAATACAGGCCACGATTCTTGTTCTCTGTATTAAGGGTTGCACGAATCTTTTCAAAAGACTTGACCCGAACGAGTTCCCCCGGCTGTAGGTTCAGTTCGCCGCCCGGAGTTGGCTGGTCCAATGGTATAATTCCACGCCGCCCTGGATAAGGGATCCCTCCCCATAAATCCTGAATCCTGTCATACATCCACCGAAGAGGAGGCCCCAAACCAATACCGAGTTGAACAAGATACGAATAGGATGCGAAGAGCAGGCTTCGGATCACCTGTCCCATAGACACATTGCCTGACATATAGTCATCCCAATACTGCCTCACATCCCACCATGGTAAAGCAGTGCCACATAACGGCATTTGAGTCGCCTGGCAGCGATAGTGCACGCCATCGGCAGCTGACGTATTATGATTAACTCTTGCGTTCCATACATCCATCTCCGTGCAAGAGGAGGCGCTTATACTCTCCCCTTTTTCCAGTCCTGGATTATTTGAAAGCTTCCCGCTTGTTCCTCCCTCGAGCAGCGTCAGCCATTCCGTCTTCCAGAATATGAGGCAGGCAGCCTGACACCCTTCATATGCCTGCCCGTCGCAACGCAGGTCCAAATGAACGGCATTGGGAATGCGGAGTGCTCTGACGGGATTGACCGTATCGCAAGTCTTGTGAGCACTCTTGTAAACCATGAACCTCTTACCGCAATACTGGAACATCTGCGGCATAAACTGCATCCCCTCGAACTGACCATTTGAATCAAGAGTTCGGAGTATCTCTTCCTTGCTCCTGACCTCTACCCAATCTCCCACTCGAAACTTCATATACCACCCATTCCCACGGTGTTAGACAAGAACGATCTTTCTCCCGTACAGGGCTTCGGCATATTTCTCTGGAGCGTTACATTCGATCCCCCTTAGCCGAAGCAGCGCATAGAACGTGTCTTCCGTGAACCACTGCTTGCTGCGCTGCGTTGCAAACCCTTCCATGAGTAACTTCACCTTCGTCTCGCCCAGTACCTCCGTGAGGGGAACAAAAACGTTAGGCTGACCAAGGTCGCCGTCATACTTTGGAATCTCGTACTCGAGAATTTGATGGCGACGATATGTGTTCCACGTCAAATCGCTCACCACGCGATGGTCTTGATGCAAATCATGACGGTAGTGCGTGAAAATGAGGTCCGGATCGATTAGGTCTTTAAGGGATTCAAAAAACCGCTTTATGCCGTTCCACTGAGACGGGAAATAGCTTTCTCTAAATGACTTGGGAATGATCTTACTTGATCCTGCCTCCCCCAGAAAGGATCTCGCGCTTCGCACAGCTTCTTTTTTTCTCTCCCCCTTGGCGGCAAACGAGACCCAGACAACATGACTCCCAGGATGAGTTTCAAGCAGTTTGAGGATGGTTCCTCCGCATCCGATCTCAATGTCGTCGGAATGGGCCCCGAGGCAGAGGATGTTTAGCCTCTTGCGCTTAATCTGGAGAACTTGCTGCATCGTCATGCAAACACGAGGTGAGGATCTGCGATAAGAGAGTATGGCTAAGGCTGGACGCCTTTTTTGTCCCCGCGTGGCTTCCAGACCTCCCAAGGTGCATCACCGCGTGCATACATGGCATCGAGGCGCTGCTTGTCCTTAAACGTATCCATACATTCCCAATAGCCATCGTAACAATAGCCGAGGAGCTGGCGTTCTTTGATTAGTCGCTGAAACGGTTCTACGACGAGCTCCTCTCCTGGTTTGATGTATCGGAAAATGTCCTTCTTAAATATGAAATACCCGCCGTTTACCCTCATATTCGCCATGCTCATCCCCTCAATTTTCTCGACATGATCCGCCTCTCCCATCGTGATAATGTGATAACTCAAGGGGGCAGTAACACAGAGGCAGCTCGCGATCTTGTCATGCCTACGAAAATGTTCGATCTGCGAGGGTAAATGAAGATCGGTTAGTCCATCGCTATAATTGGCGAGAAATACGTCCTCGCCCTCCAAATACTTCTCCACGGCTTTCAGACGTTGACCAATATTCGACGTCACTCCAGTGTCCGCGAAAGTTATATTCCAATCGTGGATATCCGAACTGATAAGATCAATCTGCCTCCCGCCTTGAGACAGGACAAAATCGTTCGACTGGCACTCATCGTATTGCAAGAAATACCGCTTAACAACATCAGCCCCATGCCCCAAGCACAAGACAAAATCCTTGTGTCCAAAATGCGCATAATATTTCATGACGTGCCACATCAACGGCCGATACCCGATGGGGACCATCGGCTTCGGAATCGATTCCGAATACTCCCTCAGGCGCATGCCTAAACCACCGCAAAAAAGCACAACCTTCATTGTTGTTTACCTCTCTTGATTCTCCGGAGCACCCCCGAATATCCCGATCCCCTTAAAGAACAAGTCTATCTCCGATTCACGTTAACATTCGGTCGATGACTTTTTGTGCGGCCTTTTCACCACTGACAAACGCCTGGTCGGTCCAAATATACGCCCAATCACCATATCGACCGCAATAACTTATCCCAATGTCTTCGAGGTAGGCGTGCACCAGACTTAACGCCGGTGCTCGATCGAGATCGAAAATTACGTTGGCGTAAGGGATTACTCTCGCTTCCTTAAAAAGAATGACGTCGTCTTCGCGTAGCAATCCGACACGCCTAAGATCATTAACCACAGGCTCGATGCACTCTTCCGGGCGACGATCCAGAGGGCGATATTTTTTCGAATAATAACACTCCACTTGCAAACTTCCGCATCCCGCCGGCACGTTATTAGGAGATTGCAAATGAGGCGTACTTATGCGAGTGAAGAAAATATCGCGATCGTAGAAATATGCCCAATGGGCATCCAGCAGATCACCTCGATTGATGCCGAGATTGATCACCACTGCTGTCGTGCAGGCAAGTCGTTGTGATGCTTCCAGGACATCTTGAGGGACTCCATCGATCATGGGAACGATTTCAGGGAGCGGGATCGAGGACACTACATGCTCATAGTCCACTACTTTCCCATTAGCAAAGCGCAGCCTTTTCAATTTTGGATTAATACCTATAATTTCGTGGTCTAGATGCAAGTCCGCTTTCTTCCGAAATGTGTCGAGGTAGGATACGAACCCATTACGGGTCGGATAGCGAAATCCTCCGACATAATGCACATCGGCGGTAGACGGTGAAAGCGCTCCTCTGAAGACTTCCTCGAGCTTTGGCCTATACAGTCGCGGTCCGATCCAATCCGTACTCATGTTCTCCGCAGTTACCGTATGATATTTGACGGTGTATTGCATCGGAAACGTATCGGCAAAAGTTTTTCCGAAACTCGCATACAGCCATTCCTGATAATTCTTTGGGCTATGATTCTCTCGTCGACTGGCATCAGTGAAATCCTTGAGAATGTCGACCAGCAATTCCACAGGAAGACCGTAGAGATTGCACTGGGCTGGATGCTTAATCCAATGACCCCTCCAATAATTCGTAACCTTTTCCTTCCATTCAAAATACTCGTGATTGACATTTGAGGCAAACAACTCTTTCAATCGTTCGATCTTCGTAAAAGAGACATGCGGTCCTTCGTCATAAAGGAAACCATTGGCATGCTTGTATGACGTCGTGTGTCCGCCATAATATGAGTTCTTGTCGTACATGGTTGCCTGAATGCCTTCGGTGCCTAATCGATGGGCCGCCCCAAAGCCTGCCATGCCCGAACCGAGGATTGCGATGGTCCCCATCTCAAATTTCTCCTTTGAGCTTCGCTCGCCACCAATCGATTGTGAGATCTAGCCCTTCCTTCAGGGAATACCGTGCCTTCCAACCCACTTCCTTGGTGAGTCGTTCCACATCCGCTACGACAAGGGGGCGATCGCTCGAACGACTGGGAAGCGCTCCGATTCGTAGAAGATTCTCCTTCTCCAAAAGCTGGCCAATCGTGTGAACCATTTGTGCAACTGAAATAGGCTGCCCCGAGCCTATGTTCACCGGTCCTTCTACCCCACACTCCAACAGAGTCACGAGAGCATCAGCAACGTCATGTACAAGGAGATAGTCGCGAATTTGCCGCCCATGCGTACACTTGGCTTCGTCACCACCTAGCAAGGAGCGAATCACTGATGACACAAGGCGGTCGGGATGTTCGTGGGGACCAAACACGTCGAAAATCCTTGACCAGACCATAGAGATGCCATGGAGTCTTGAATACTCTTCGAGCAAGATCCGCAGCGCGTTTTTGCAGGATCCGTATGGTGATGCGAAGGCCAATGGGGTCCGAAACTCATTGCAGTACCCGTAGTTCCAATCATATTCGTAACTGGATCCCGCAATGGCGATCCGTTCTCCACCCTCCAGACTAAACTGCTTAACTAGCTCCAGGCTTGACTGAACCCACGAAAAATTGAGATCAGAGTCGGCCCACTTTCCGGGCGTCAAATACCAAGCTAGATGCACGAGATGGCTCGGTTGCGCCTTTCGGATAAGATTGGGAATTGAAGTTACATCAAGAAGATCCGCCTCATGCCATTGAATATCTGAATTTTGAACCTTCGGCAGCTTTGAAACCACGCCATGAACACGGTACCCTCGTTTGAGCAACGGATCAATGCAATGACGCCCGATAAAGCCATTCGCACCGGTGAGAAGGACCGTCTTCTTTTCAGTGCCCATAATCCATTACATCCAATCGCCCTGTGGTTACTTACGCTTGGTACTGTCGAAGATTGATCACCCCACTAGAGCACTTTAACCTCTGGTATAGGAACGACAAACCGTCCTCCCCATTCGCGTATGTGGCTTACCTGGGCCATGATTTCATCCTTAAAGTTCCACGGGAGAATTAGCACGTAGTCGGGCCTGGTTTCCCTGATCTTCTCAGGAGCGAAAATCGGTATGTGGGTGCCCGGCAGATATTTCCCCTGCTTATAGGTATTGCGATCGACCGTGTAATCGATGAAATCTGCACGCACACCGCAATAGTTAAGGAGAGTATTGCCCTTCCCCGGCGCTCCGTATCCCGCAATCGTTTTCCCCTTCCGCTTGGCTTCGATCAGGAATTCGAGAAGTTTTCTCTTTGTTTCCTTCACCTTCTCCCCGAAGAGCTCATAGGTATCGAGTCTGTCAAAGCCGGCTGCCTTTTCCCTGTTCATCAGCTCCCGATACCGTTCTGTCACGGGTTGAGTTGCATCCTCGGTGTGGCGGCCATAGATCCTAAGCGACCCGCCGTGCGTCGGCAGTTCCTCCACGTCGAACAAGGTCAGGCCATGCGCTGCAAAAATTCGTTCGGCGCTCATCAGGGAAAAATAGAAGAAATGTTCATGGTAGATGGTGTCGAACTGGTTTTCCTCCATCAACTTCATCAAATGCGGGAACTCGATTGTAACGACTCCGTGGTCGGCGAGCAGCAACTTGATTCCATCGACAAAGTCGTTGATGTCAGGTACCTGTGCGAGGACATTGTTCCCCAGGACAAGATCTGCTTTCCCGCGTTCGGCAACCAAGTCCTTGGCCGTATTCCGACCGAAGAACTTGACTAACGTGGGTACATTCTTTTTCCTTGCCGCCTCGGCGACATTTGCTGCCGGTTCAATTCCAAGGACCGGGATCCCCTTGGCTACAAAATGCTGTAACAGGTAGCCGTCGTTGCTGGCGAGTTCGACGACAAAGCTCTTCTCCGTCAACTTGAGCCGGTCGACGATCATCTCCGTATACCGCTTTGCGTGCTGCACCCAACTGTCCGCGTAGGAGGAAAAATAGGCGTACTCTGTAAAGATATCGGCGGGGCTGACATATTCGTGCAACTGCACGAGAAAACACTTTTCACAAACGTACACGTGGAGCGGATAGAAAGGCTCCATCTGGTTCAGCTTGTCCTCGCTGACATAACTTTCACACAGCGGATGCATTCCCAGATCGACAAAGGTTTTCCGCAATGGCGCACTGCAGAACAAACACTTCTTAGTTTCCATGTTGCCTATACCTTCCGTTCAGGCTGCAAAGGCACCGACCTTCCCTGACCAAATTGCAACTGCAATTATGATGTCAGCAAAGAGCTCCTATCTCCTATTCATCAAGCCGGACCATTCAAGGTTATCGGTAAGCAAGCCCGCCTTGCGAAACCTGTTGATCACATTAAGGCGCATATATTGAGACTCGCGATAGGCTTGATCGCTGAAATGCGCCCGTCCAAGACCATCCTTCAACTCAAGTATCGTAGACTTCAGGTCGGAAAGCGGCTGAAACTTTGGGGCAAGCTGCTTAAACAGGTCATAACTTACGCGATACGAGCGTTTGTCCGGCTGGGCATTCTTATTGATAGATACTTCGACCCCCGGAATGGCTTGGGCCACCGCCTCAGCCAGATCCTTTACTTGACAATTCCATTCATTGCTT
>CAZRPU010000056.1:0-13737 GCA_964602055.1 uncultured Ignavibacteriaceae bacterium | reverse complement strand
CGATGCAATCAGTGTCCATGATCTCGACGGAACGTACCGTTACTGGAACCGCGGCGCGGAGACCCTCTACGGTTACAAAGAATCGGAAATGCTTGGCGGCAACATCTCGGAAATCCTGGTCACAAGAGAAACGTCATCTTATGATAAAGCGCTACGGGAATTGCTCGAGCGCGGTGAATGGACAGGCATACTCACGCACAAGCGCAAAGATGGACGGGAAATCTTTGTCCAGGCACGTTGGACGCTCTTGAGGAACGGCGGCGATCGGCGGTGTGTTATCGATTTGCTCTGACATTACAGAGAAGAGGCGGATGGAAGATCAGATGTCCAGGAGCCAGCGGCTTGAGAGCATAGGAGTGCTGGCGAGCGGCATTGCGCATGATCTCAACAATATCCTCGCTCCCATCATGATGGGGGTGGAGGTCCTGAGGACGAAAACCACGGATCCGAGGAGCCTTCAGCTCATCAACACCATCGAATCTGTCACCAAACGCGGCTCAGATATCATAAAGCAGGTGCTGACGTTCGCGCGGGGCTCCGAGCAAAAGAAAATTCTCCTCCAGCCGAAGCATGTGCTGAAAGAACTTGAGAAAATCGTCCGCGAGACATTTCCGAAGGATATAACTCTGAAAACTGAGATTCCCAAAGACCTCTGGAATCTAAACGGAGATCCGACACAAATCCAGCAAGTTGTCCTGAACCTCTGCGTGAATGCACGCGATGCGATGTCAGGCCACGGTGAAATGAGCATCACTGCTTCCAATGCTGTCATCGACGAACAATATGCGAGCATGCAGAGCAATGTTGCGCCCGGGGCATATGTCAAGATCAGCGTTGCAGACACGGGAGTCGGAATTCCTGAAGACCTGCAGGAGCGGATTTTTGATCCCTTCTTTACCACCAAGGATACAGGCAAGGGGACCGGTCTGGGGCTTTCCACCGTGCTGTCCATCGTCAAAGCGCACGAAGGATTTGTTCACCTTGAGAGCAAGGAAGGACAAGGGTCGAAATTCTCCATCTATCTCCCTGCGGACGAAGGGAGGAACATGCTCCCTCCGGCTGCGATACCTGCGAGTGAGGAGCCCATACAAGGAAAGGGCGAACTCATTCTTCTGGTGGATGACGAGGTCTCGGTCCTTGAGATCATGAGGATTACCCTTGAGAGTTCCGGCTACAGGGTGTTGACGGCCGCAACAGGCACAGAAGGAATCGCCCTCTTCGCCCATCACAAGAATGAAATAGCTGCCGTTATTACCGATATCATGATGCCTGAAATGGACGGTATCGCAATGACTCGGGTCATGAAACATATCAACAAGAACGTACGACTCATTTGGATGAGCGGTCACAGTGGCGACCTCGCCACCCAGAAATATCAGGAATTAGGCGTAAGTGAATTCATTGAAAAACCGTTCTCTGCGGGGCGCTTGAACCGGTCCATACGGACGCTTCTTGACAGATAAATCCATGTTCTGACAGCTGAACGCATCTGGTTAAGCGGGGTTCTGGAATTTCTACAAACTTCATCCGTTTTCCTCTCTGCGCATGGCTTCCAGACCATAGAATAGCTCCTCGCCCGCACACATTTCCTGGCATTCGTCTTGCATCGGAACGGCTGCCATGTTCCCTTCATTCCCCTACAAAGCGACGTTCGACAAAATCAGCGATATCCTGAAACACGTGGATACGCTCGTGAAAGCAGAGGACCTGGATCGCGCCCGTGCGGAGATCCTTCTTGCAAAGGAACTCAATCCTCGAAACATGTACTGCCAAGCGTACCTTGAGCGCGTCGATTCCCTTCTTGAACAGCGAAAACGGAATAACGAAGCCGCTCATGCGAAGAAGCTGGCGGAAGACACCGGACGAATGAGCAAAGAACAGCAACGACAGAAGCAAACGGAGGATGAGGAGCGCTTAAGAGTGTTGCAGCAAGGGGAGGCGGAGAGACTCCGGAGAGAAGAACAACGCCGGCATGCGGGAGAAATTGTTTCGTACAACCGGGCCCTCTTCGAAGCATGGGAATCGGGCACTCCGTCGGCCGCTGCTGAGCTGACTCTTGCATCTCTCAGGCGATCGCTGCGAATTTCTCCCCAGGAGCACAAAGAGGGGGAACTCGGAATTCGCCGCGAGTGCTATATTCAGGCATTTCGAAACCTCTGGACGCGGCAGTCCTTTGACGACCCCGCTACCATTACTGAGCTTCGGCAGCGATATAACATCAGCGGAGACGAATTCGAGGTGATCGAGGTGGAACTTCTCCAGACGCTGAAGAAGCCCCCCGCAGGGCCAACGGTCCTTGTGATCGACGACGATGAGGGAATGCTGACAGCCATTGCGACCGTGCTTCTTGATGAACATTTCGATGTCCGCACCTTTACGACTTCCGACGAGGCGTATCAGTTTCTCCTCCATTCCACTCCGGCAATTATCCTTGCCGATATCAACCTGGAAACCTCGTCCTATGGCGGCTTCGCATTCTTCGAGAAGGTGCAGCAAATCCCCCGTCTCAGCCGCATTCCGTTCGTCTTTGTGAGCGGCCTGTCCGATGAGATCGTCATCCGGGCCGGGAAGGAAATCGGAGCGGACGACTATATTGCGAAGCCTTTTGACCAGGCGCATCTCGTCGCTGTGGTGAAGGGCAAACTGCGGCGGTACGACGAGCTTCGCAGAGTTTCCGTTCATTAGCACCTCCCACCTCGCTGCGTTTTCTTTTCCCCTGAAATCCAAATCAATTGCTTGAATTCCTCCCGGGATTTCTTTTCTTTTCCATGATGACCCTTTGAAAGTGAAGGAGCAAGCAATGTCGGCAGATGTAAACAATTTTGAGTCCGAAGTACTCCAAAGGAGCTACACAACGCCGGTTGTCGTTGATTTTTGGGCTGAATGGTGCGGTCCCTGCAGAATTCTCGGGCCGGTGCTGGAGCGACTTGCCGGAGAGGCGGAGGGAGAATGGGTTCTCGCCAAGCTCAACACCGAGGAACATCCCGATATCGCCGCAGAGTACGGTATCAGGGGAATTCCCGCCGTGAAGATGTTTGTGGACGGCCGGGCGACAGCGGAATTTGTGGGTGCATTGCCCGACTTTCAGGTGCGATCGTGGCTCTCGCAATCGCTGCCCGACAAGTTCCGCAAGCATCTCGACTCTGCACGTTCTCTGCTGGAAGGGGGAAAGGAGGAGGAAGCAAGAAGAACATTCGAGGAAGTTCTTCGGAAAGATCCTCACAACGACCAGGCCCGTACGCAGCTCGCAAGGCTTTTGCTCTTTGAAGACGCCGCCCGCGCAGGGGAGCTGGTAAAGGGTATCGAAATCGGGGATCATGCGGAACTCGCCGATGCGATCCGCACGGTTGCGCAGCTTGCTGAAAAGACACAAAGCCCCGGGAGACTTCCCGCAGGCCCGGCGCAGGAATCGTATGCTGCGGCTGCCCGGGCATTTCTTCGGGAGGACTTCGAACAGGCATTAAGACTGTTTATCGGAGTTATCCGCTCCGACCGCTTCTATGATGATGACGGAGCGCGCAAGGGCTGCATCGCGATTTTCAAACTCCTCGGCGAAGAACATTCACTGACGCAGGAATACCGGCGTGATTTCAGCAGCGCACTGTATTGATCGTCACGAGGTCCTCGCGCAGGAGAACCCGAAGTTTGTTGCACACTCGGTCGGAATGACCCCTTTTCGTTGAAACTCTCCCCCGCCCTGCGCGACAAGCGTGTGATCCACGTGGTTGCCTTTCGTCAAAGTTCTTTATAAGTTTCGATGCTTTTCGTGCACGAACACTGCTCAAAACGCTTGAAAGCAGCTCCGGCGGCACAATTCCGTTCATGCAAAAAAAACTCAAGGCACTTATTGTTGATGATGAAGACTCGCTGCGGCGACTCATGGTCCTCCGTTTTGAACAGGAGGGCTTCAACGTTCTTTCCGCCGACAACGGAAAAGACGGACTGAGGCTGGCAGAGCAGGAAAAGCCGCACGTGGTCATTCTCGACATCATCATGCCGGGGATGCACGGGTTTGAGGTGATACAGAAGATCAGGAGCAATCCGGGACTTGACAAAACAGTTGTGGTCATGACTTCGGCGAAATCGTACAAGCCCGACATCGACGCAGCGAGAAAGCTGGGTGCCGACGACTACTGTATCAAGCCGACCGATTTCGACGAACTCCTGAATGTCGTTCGACACCATCTTCAACACCGTTCAGGAATCACTGCATGATGCAGGTGACCTTCTGGGGTACACGGGGATCGGTTGCTACGCCGGGAAAATCGACAACCCGGTACGGGGGCAACACGTCATGTGTTGAACTCAAATCGGGGAAACAGATCGTTATCTTCGACGCCGGAACGGGGATCCGCGAACTGGGGGTGAAGATGTTGAAAGAGTTTGATTCCCGTCCCATGACCATCCATCTCTTTATCAGTCATACGCACTGGGACCATATTCAGGGGTTTCCGTTCTTTCTTCCCGCCTACAACGACCAGACCCGCATTCATGTCTATGGCCCCCCGGGGCGGTACAAATCGTTTGAAAAAATCTTCCGCGCCCAGATGGACTCGGATTATTTCCCCGTGGACCTTGGCGATATGAGCCCGAATATTGAAGTTCACGAGGTGCGGGAGACGATCAGAATAGACGGGCTCACGGTGGACCACTTTTATCTCAACCATCCTGCTCTCACGCTCGGGTATCGCGTCAGTGACGGCAAACGCACCGTCGTCTATGCAACGGATAACGAGCCCTACCAGGGGTCGATCCATGCTTCCGGGCGTGTCTCCGACAAGAACACGGACCTTCCAGCCCTTCTCGATGAGAAATTTGTGGATTTTATCCGGGATGCCGATTTGTACATCGGCGAGGCGCAGTACACCAACGACGAATATGAAGAGAAGAAGGGATGGGGACATTCTTCGGTGGAATCGACAGTCCTGTTTGCCGTCCAGGGGAATGCGAAGCAATTGGCGATGTTCCATCATGATCCGCAGCACAGCGATGCCTTCATTGATAAGATGGTTCTCCACGCAAAAAAGCTTGTCCGTCATTACAGGGGTAAAACCAAGTGCTTCGCGGCAAAGGAAGGACTTCGGATCGATCTTCGCTAGATCTTCCTCACTCGTGAACCGCGCACTGTTCCTCACAGGGAGCACAATGAAGACTCTTCTCGTTGGCGGCTCCATCGCAGCTTATCCTTTGTGCCACCCTGCCTTCTCCAACCACCGGCTCAGCCCGTTTTCCTCGAAAGAGAACCGATGAACGGAACGAAAGAAATCCGTGAAAAATTTCGTTCAGAGGCCACGGCACACCTGCGCGAGGCGGAGAAACTGATTCAATCCTTTGCCAATGACACCTCCCAGACAGACTACCTTCATCAGGCGAATCGACATTTTCACGCCCTCAAAGGGTCGGCTCCTCTTGTAGGGGCGCGTCCCCTGTCGGATGTGGCCCGCACGCTGGAAGCATGTTTGAAGCACGTTCTCACCGACCCCGCGGTGTTCACACCGGCGTTGCATGTGACGCTGCGGTTCGCCATCGGGCTTATGAACGGACAGGTTGAGGATTTCTTTGCCGGCGTGGCGATCCGCGAAGGCGAGGGAGCCATGAAGGCGGTACGTTCCCATTTGCCGGCGGCGCAATCGGTGCAGGAATTGCTGAAGAATGTGGAATTGTTTTCGCGGGAGCTCAGGAACTCTCTGGGAGAAACCCTGCAGAATATTCTCTCCCGTGAATTGGATGAGGGGAAGCGGCTCTATGTTCTGCATGTGCCTCCGCACGACGGAATGCAGGCGGAGCTTCCGCAAATACGCTCTGCTCTCAAAGGTTACGGTTCCATCCTCAGCGTCGCAGGGAGGGAGGAAGGTTCGGTCCACCTGCTGGTCAGTTCATCGTTCTCTGCAGAAGCATTGTCAAAGGAACTCGGTACATTCCAGGCCAAGCTCACCGAGCTCGTCACCCGTGTTGTCGAAAAGCGGGAACGCAGCACTTCCGCCGGCGCAGCCATCTCGGCCCCTCAAACTTCACGCGATGGAAAAATCAGGGTTCTTTTTTCAGACGATTCACAGATAGCCCGGGATCTTTACAAGATTCTCCTGCAACGGAACGGCTATGACGTCGAGGTGGCAGGAGACGGCGAGGAAGCCCTGCAACGGCTCAAGGAATCAGCTTTCGATGCTGTGATCACGGATGATCAAATGCCCGGGATGGATGGGATCGAAGTCCTGCGTATTGCCAGGGATGACGAAGCTCTGAAAAAGATACCCTTTATCGTCATTTCCGGCCATGCGTCGGAGGAGGCACGGGCGAACGCGATGGCCATCGGTGCAACCGCATATCTCGTCAAGGGGGATTTCGAGAAGGAGGAACTTCTTGTCATCCTCCGAAAGGCGCTTGAAGGGGGATGATTGAAAAAAAAAGGGGCACGGACGTGCCCCTGAGAAGTCTACCGCCAATGTGATTATTGTCCCGGGCGCGGCCCTCTTCGCATCTGCTGTCGCTGCTTTTTGAACTCTTCATACTTCTTCATCTGTTCTTCATCCAGCAGTGCCTCGATCTTCTTGTCGACCTTCTCCGTTTCCTTCATGATAAACTCCTGCATGGAAGAGCGGTCGCCCGTTCCTTCCTGCATCTTGGCCATTACAATCTTCTGAGATTCGGTCAGGATATCTGTGACCTTCTTCGTCTGTTCGTCCGTGAGCGAAATCTGTTCTTTCAGCTGTTTTGCGCGTTCCTCGGGGGACCGACGCATCCCCTGGGCAAAAGAGGATTGCAGTCCAAGAAGCACCATCAGGCCAAAGACCGCCGGCACCAACCATCGCTGTTTCATATGGATCCTTTTGAAGTTTGTGGGAGAAGGTGACTCATGAAATATCTATTGATACGAAAGCGTTGTTTTCGTCCACAGTTTGAGCGGTTCAGGACGATCGGCTCCTGCAATGTCCGCGGGCGGCGTGGGGGTCCCGCCTCCGCGCCGGCCTCCGCCCCGTGCGCCTGCACCGGCCCGTCCCGATGGCACCTGCAAGCGGTCTGAACCGGGCTCAGCGGTCTCGAAACCGATGCCGAGGTCTTTCATCGGGCCTGTGCTGATGCCGTAGCGGAATTCCGTTGTGGGACGCAGTGGCAGCTTCAACTCATACGTCAACCCCGTTTCGGATGCTCCCAGCCTGACGCTGATTTCCTTGAGCTCGAGCAGCGAAGAAACTTCAGCATCTCCCTCCGGGCCAATGATTTCGACTTCACGGAGGAACGGTTCTACCAACTGAAAGTTCTCTGCAATGGACTCGCGCGGGTTGAGCCGGGGGCTGTTCTCCCGGCGTAAGAGGGGGTACCGGATGCCGAAGGCTTTCTCCTGTCCGCCGAGCGGGTCGAACCAAACCGTCAGTCCTCCCTGAAGAATCTGGTGCTGGAGAAAGCGATTTTGCGTGGAGAGGCAAACATACAGAAACGAAGAATCATGACGAACGCCTAACGCGACGGGGTGACTGGAAAGGGGGGTGAGAGAAGTTCCCCAATCCCTGTCCTTCCCGTCTACAACGATCGCGTTGTCGTTCCATGTACTTTGAACAAGCACGGTGGTTGCACACCCTCCGAGGAAGGCTGCGTTCATGCACAAAGCGGCGACAAACCAATGACGATTCATACGAGAGGTCCGTTTTCTCTGAGTGTTGTTGAGGATGCCCGAATATTCACCCGGAGGTGAAGTTCTTTTTCCATCACGATGGGGAAGGAACAAGAGAAGAACGGGTGATGGGATCAAAAGTTACGCACGGAATACACTGACGCTCCCGGTTGGACGAAAAAGGGAGGCAGATGCCTCCCTTCTTGGGTCAAAAAGCCTATGTTTGAGTTCGTCGCTGTTTACTGTTTGTTGAGGACATTCCCTTTTTCAGCCGGGGCCTCATGACTGTCGTCCGCACGAAGAATTTTCCCGAAAAAAGCCGCGATGCTGTTCGACCATGACTCGAGAAGAGAATAGAACGTAGGTACCACAACAAGGGTCAGGAACGTTGAAACGGAAAGGCCCGATATGACAGCGATTCCCAGCGGACCCCAGAATGCGGCGCTTTCGGCACCCATGACGAAGTGGAATTCCAGCCAGTCAAAATCGAATCCCGTCGCAAGGGGAAAGATTCCCAGGACCGTCGTCGCGGCGGTGAGCATCACGGGCCGCAGACGTGTGCGTCCTGCCTCAACGAGGGCTTCATCGAGGGGCATTCCTTCGTCCCGCTTTCTCTTGGCGAAATCGAGAAGCACAATGGCATTTTTCACAACGATGCCCGCGAGGGCAATGACGCCAACCCCGGTCATGATGATGACAAAAGGCGTTTGAGTCACAATGAGTCCCATCAGTACGCCAATGAGGGAGAGAATGACGGAAAGCATGATGACGAACGGG
Source organism: uncultured Ignavibacteriaceae bacterium (assembly GCA_964602055.1). GTDB lineage: Bacteria > Bacteroidota > Ignavibacteria > UBA10030 > UBA10030 > JACPLA01. The sequence continues at coordinate 5,351 of CAZRPU010000056.1, read as the reverse complement.
ACTTTGATCGAATTGAATTCCGATACCAGAATCAGAAAGACGAGCAGAACGGTGATGATGAAGGCACGCGCAAGAAACGCCGAGGCCTTGTTCTGTTCCTCATCCTTTCCGGTGAATTTCAGGGTATATCCTGCCGGAAGGTCCAGGGACGACAGGCGTTCGCGCACATCGTTCAACACATCCGAGGCGACCCTGCCTTCCACATTTCCCGTTACGGTAATCACGCGCTTGAGGTCTTTGCGCCGAATGTCGGAAACGCCGGAGGTTCTCTTGATGTCGGCCACCGCTGAGACCGGAATCGAGAGGAGCTGACCGCGCCGGTTCATGAACGTCACGCGGACATTTTCCAGATCACGGACCGATTCCCGCTGTTCTTCCGACAGCCTCACGCGAATTTTATACTCGTCCTCGCCGACTCTGTACTTGGATGCTTCGATGCCGCTGATTGCCGCCCGAATGGTGCCGGCGATCTGTCCCGTATTGGTCCAGAGAAGCCCCGCTTTTTCGCGGTCGATAATGACTTCCACTTCGGGTTTCCCCACGTTGTAATCGTCCTTCAAATCGTACAGTCCCGAAACGTCGTTGATAAGGCGGCGCACCGTGGCGCTGATGGAAGCAAGCTGGGAGTAGTCTTCCCCGGAAATCTCAATGCTGACCGGAGCTCCCACCGGTGGGCCCATCTCCTGTTTCGAAACGCGGATGTTGGCTCCTGAGATTCCGGTTGTTGATTGGCGGATTTCTTCAAGGGTATGAAAGGTATTCTGGCCTCTCAGCTTTTTCTCGTAAAAATTGATGGCGACCTGGGCCTTGTTGGATGTCCCCTGTCCACCGAAGTCAAAGGGATCTTCCGATGTGCCGACCGTCGAAACGACGAATTCGACATCCCGTTTTCCATGAATCTGATTGATCCGTTCTTCTGTTATCTCGGCAATGGCGTTGGTAATGTCGAGCGACGTCCCCGGGGGCGCCTCGATATTCGCCGTCACCCTTGCCGGTTCGGTTGTCGGAAAGAACTCGACGCCCCGATTGAGTATGCCAAAGAGGACGAAGGTGAGGAGAAGAATTCCCACCGCGGATGCGATGGTGAATCCCCGTCTGTTTAGGGTCCACCGCAGGGTTGTAACATATTGTTCCTGGAGCCAGGGGAAGAGGACTTCATCGCTCTTATGATAGAGCCAGGTGAGCGGGTTGTATTTCTTCCACCAGCTCGGGTGTTCAAGGTTCCTTTTTGCCTTCTTGATTTCCTTCTGATAATCGATCCACTGCGCTCCTTGTACAGGGCTGATGACAAAAGCGACGATCAGGGAAGCGCCGAGCGTCGAAATGAGCGTAATGGGGAGGTACCACATGAACTCGCCCACCACACCCGGCCAGAAGAGAAGGGGAATAAAAGGGGCAACGGTGGTGATGGTCGATGCAACAACAGGCATGGCCACCTCTGCGGCCGCGTCCTTTGCAGCCTGCACGGGGCTCTTGTGGTAATCATGCTGATGCCGGTAGATATTTTCGATGACGACGATCGCGTCGTCCACCAGAATGCCGAGGGCAAGAACGAGACCGAACAAAACGACAAAATTCAGGGTCACGTTGAATGCACTCAGAATGACGAATGCGATAAACATGGAGAGAGGGATGGCGGTCGACACCAGAAGCGCATTCTTGAATCCGAAGAACATGAACAGTGCGAGGACGACGAGGAACATGCCGGTCATGATGCTGTTTTCGAGTTCATGAACCGAACGCTGGATGTTGATGGACTGGTCATTCGAAATCGCAAGGTTGATGCCGGAAGGAAGCGATGCCCGTTCCTTCCCGACAATGTCTTTGACTTCGGCGGCTATCCTGAGAAGATTTTCACCGGCCCGTTTTCTCACCGCAAGAGAAACGACCTCATCACTGTTCAGCCGGGAATACGTTTTTCGATCCTCGAACGAATAGTCAACCGTTGCGACATCGCGGAGGTAAATTGCCTTCCCGTTCTGAATTTTCACGACAATATCTTCCAGGGGCTTCACCTTCTTGAATTCCCCGGGTACCCGAATGGAAAACGACTTGCCGCCGTCGTCGATGGTGCCTCCCGGAAGGGAAAGGTTCTCGTTCCGGACGGCGTTGGACACATCTTCGAAGCTTACCTGATAGCCGTTCATCCTGTAGAGGTCGACGTTTACCTGTACTTCCGGCTCCAGCCCCCCGCTCAAATCGGCGCGGAGAACGCCGGAGACTCCTTCGATCTTATCCTGGAGTTCTTCGGCAACTTTCTTGAGACGGGCAATGCCCACATCGCCCTCGACGTTCACGAAGAGGATGGGAAACTCGCTGAAATTGATTTCGGAAATGACGGGATCAAGAATATCGGTGGGGAGGTCGGAACGCGTCGAGTTCACCTCATCACGCACCCTCCGCAGTGCCTCGTCCATATCGATGCCGGTATTGAATTCGACGCGGATCGTGGAAAGGCCTTCTTTGGAAACGGAGGTGATTTGTTTGACATCCTTCAGTGATTTGAGGGCCTGTTCGAGAGGCTGTGTGACCAGACCTTCGATGTCTGCGGCGGAAACGCCGATGTAAGGCGTCGAAACAATCACGAGAGGAATAGTGATATCGGGTGCGGCCTCTCTCGGCATGTCGGAATACGTACTGAATCCCACAATGACGATGACGAGAATGAGGATGTACACCGCTACTTTGTTGTCAACAGCCAGGTTCCAAATACTCATAACACTCTTCTTTCGGTTCTGATATGAGACATCATCCGTTCACGGTCACAGGCTGTCCATTGACAAGCTTCTGGATTCCCGACACGATGACTTTATCGCCGGCCTTCAGTCCCTGAAGGATTTCCAGCATGGATCCCTGCCTCGAGCCGAGCTTCACGACTCTTTCCTCGGCCACTCCGTTGTTCTCGACGAAGACCACCATCTTGTTGCGATCGACCTGCTGAACCACATTTTCGTTCACGAGAATTGCATTCATCCTCTTTGTGCGAAGGATGCTGACACGGGCGATCATTTCGGGCTTCAACCTCATGCCGGGGTTTTCCATCTGAATTTCCACAAGCAGCGTGCGGTTGCTCGAAGAAACCGTTGCCCCGACGTAGTTGATGCGGGCCTCCAGCGTGTCATCCGGGAAGGTATCAGGAACAACACGGACGAGATTGCCCAGCTGGACATCCGCCGCATATCGTTCGGTCACATCAGCCGCGATCTTGATGATCCGTGCGTTGACGATGTGTGCAACCGGGTTCGCCGGTGGGGCGAATTCGCCAGCGTCGAAGAAATGGTCGTCGAAGACGCCGTCAATCGGGCTGCGGAGACGCGTACGTTCGAGCCGGGCACGCATGAGATCGGCCTGAGCTTTTGCTGCATCGCGGGCATATTGCGCATTCTTATACTGGAGTTCGCTGATCGCCTTCTCTTTGTACACGGATTGCTGTTTGCTGTAGTTGAGTTCGGCAATGCGGTACTGAGCGAAAGCCGCATCGTAGCTCGCCTTGATCACATCGTCATTGAGGACTCCCAGGATCTGTCCCTTCCTGACCTGTTCACCCCTCCCGACGAGCCATTCCTTGACCACACCCCCTTCTTCGGGGCTGAGCATGACGTCCTCTGAAGCCTTGACAATCCCGGTCGTCTGAATGACATCAACAAAAGGGGAAAGCTGAATTTCCTGGATTTTGACCGAGACGGCCTGGGTGGGAGAGTGCTGTTCCTGTCCGGGCTCCGTTTTGGCGTCCGATTGGCCGCACGCCATCACTCCGAGAGTTAATGCTGCGAGGAGAATGAAAGCGGCAATTATCTGAACGATCTTCATAACGCTCCTTTGAGAAGTAATCATTGTTTTCAACTGCGAACGTACTCGGGGAGATACCCGAGCGTCATATCAAAATCTGCCGAAGCGACGAGGTACTCGTAAATAGCCTGTATGCGATTCACTTTCGCCTGTGTCAGCGCCAGTTGTGCATCATTCACTTCCAGCTGTGTTCCGGCGCCGCTGAGGAAACGCGTGGTGGCAATGCGATACCCCCGCTCGGCCTGTTCAACTGTTTTCCCCTGGGCTTCGACGCGCTGTTGTGCCTGCTTGAGCTGGAGAATCAGCGAGTGGGCTGCGGTTCGAAGGTTGTTTTCGAGGCTGGCAACCTGTTCTTCCGTCTTCCGAACTTCAACCTTCGCCTGGTCAACACGGGCGTTGGTTTGGAGTCCCTGAAAGACATTGAATGTCAGGGTCAGGCCTACCTGGGAGCTGCGGAAGAAATCGTTGGTCGAAATGCCAAACGTATTTTTGGCCGCCTGATATTGGACGTTGCCGAACGCCGCGAGTGTGGGGAGGTAGTTCGAGCGTTCGACATTGAGAAACGCCTGATTGACGTCGGCCTGAAGGCGAAGGGCCTTCAGATTCGCATTGGCCAGTTTGACCTGATCGAGAGCCGTGGTGACACGGTCTTCGGGCACCCGCTCGAATTGCAGTCTTCCTTCAACGGTTATGGGCTCCGTTGCATCGATGCCCATGGCGGTCTTGAGGCCGTCGAGTGCAAGGGAATAGTTGTTTTCGGCCCTGATGACTTCCGGCTTGAGGTTTTCGACGCCCACCGAGGCGCGCAGCTCATCGTACTCGGAAACCAAACCCTGTTTCGCCAGGGTGCGGACATTCTCGAGGTTCTCTTCGGCATTCTTCAGATTGGCGCGCATCAGATCACGCGCTTCAGAGGCGAGAAGCACTCTGTAGAATGCCTTTCGGACATTGGAGATCGTCTCGAGTTTCTTTGCGTGAAACAGCTCATGGGCGACCTCGGAGTAGATATGCGCCGCCCCGACACCGATGATGACAGTTGAATTGAACAGCGTTTGTCTGGCCGAAACGGTGAGGTCCCAGGAATGCGCCGTACCGATCTTCACCGGTACGGTCTTGTTGCTCGAGGGATTGGAAAAATCGGGAAGAAAGAATACAGGACGTTCCAGCGCACGCGTATAGCGGGCGGAGAGGTCAATTGCCGGAAGTGCATAGCCCCACGCTTCGCTGACGCGGGCGTCTGCACGTTCGATTTCCAGCATTGCCGTTCGCAAGTCCTTGTTCTGTTCCAGAGCGGTCAACACCGCCTGCTCCAGGGTGATCATGCGCGCAGCTGGTTCCTGGGCAGAGGCGATTCCAAAGATGAACGAGAGTGATACACCGACACGTAATAGCTTCCGCATTCGTATTCCTGCTCTTTATGCCTGAGGGGTGAATTCTGAATCAAAGAGTGAAGAGTGGCGTTCTTCGGCTTTTTCCGTCATCATCGACTGCAGCAAGAGCGCATTGGATGTCACGAAGACTTTTGCGAGGTCAACGTCCAGACGTTCTTTCCATTTTTCGTA
>CAZRPU010000055.1:0-13899 GCA_964602055.1 uncultured Ignavibacteriaceae bacterium | reverse complement strand
ACGTAGTCTTCCGCGTCACGCGGAATATCGTAGTTGATCACATGGGAAATTCCGTCAACATCGATTCCCCTGGCCGCAATATCGGTTGCAACGAGCACCCGATACTTCCCTTGCCGAAAGCCTTCGAGGGCCCGCATGCGCTGCGGCTGGGAGCGGTTGGAATGGATAGCTGTTGAGGAGATGCCGGTGCGCTCAAGCCGCTGCGAAATCTTGTCGGCTCCCCGCTTGGTCCGGGAAAAGATCAGAACGCTTTCGAGTTTTTCCGATCTGAGGACATGGTGCAACAGGTCCATTTTGGAAGATGTCGGCGTCACGTAAAAATTGTGGCTGATTGTTTCCACGGGCTTGCGATGATGCCCGGCCTCGACGGAATGCGGATTGCGCAGAATATGGGATGCCAGCGAACCCACCTCCTTGGAAATTGTTGCTGAAAACAGCATCGTCTGCCGCTCCCTGGGGATTTTGGCGACAATAGCCCGGACATCGTCGATAAATCCCATGCCGAGCATTCTGTCTGCCTCATCCAGCACAAAAATCTGAATGTGCGAGAGGTCAATCGTTTTGCGACGCATGTGGTCCATAAGTCGTCCGGGAGTCGCAATGACAATATCCACTCCCCGTCGGAGCATTTTGATCTGCCCCTCCATGCTGACACCTCCGTAGATGGATCCGGGGCGCAGTGAGAGGAAACGTCCGTAGGTTGTTACGGCATCCTGGACCTGTTGGGCCAGCTCACGCGTGGGTGTGAGGACGAGCGCTCGTGGATGAATGTGCTGTGCCGGAGAGCCATTCATCGCGGACAGCCTGTGAAGCATGGGCAGAACAAACGCTGCCGTCTTGCCGGTGCCTGTTTGTGCAGAGCCGATAATGTCTCTTCCTTCGGTTGCGGGCCTGAGAGCAAGAGACTGAATGGGAGTTGGAACGGTGTAGCCGCTTGCATGGACTCCCTGGAGTACCTGTTCTGACAGGCCAAATGTGGTGAAACTCATAATACATCCTTGTAAATAAGTGAAAGTGAAATGTGAATCGTGATCTGCCGATGTTTGGCAGGGTCGTGATCAGAAGGGATACTTTGAGGAGACGATATCCGGCGTTAAAGGATAGCGGTCAACGAAGGCCGTCAGCACAACCATGTGCAGCTTCATCGGAGCGGTAACCTCTGATGTCCGCTCTCGATACTGAAGACCGTTTGCGGAAAGAGTCCGTCGATAGAACCGGCGGACAGAGATGCAGTGAGAATAAGATAGCGAATCTTTGTGACAAAACAAAGGGAAAAAAAAGAAGGGATCACAAGATAACGATAAAACATGAAAGCCGGGGGAGGTCAGTTCTTCGACAGAGAGTAGAATCCGTTCGGCTTGACGACGCCCCATATTCTGATCGGATTCGTGCCATCGTTCCCGATTTCATCAGTCTTTCCCTCGATTACGACCGAATCCGCGGCCGCGGCGAGGACCGTGTAGACCGCGGTTTCGCTCTCCCACAGCCGTGTGCCCGAAACTGCTCTTTTCCGTTTCGTGCTTATTTTCATTCGCTTGGTACCGTTAAACTTCAGAAACGTCCTTCCACCTCCCCCGAGATTCACAGGACGATTGTAATGAGCAATCGCCTCCTGCGAAAGATAGCCAAGCTCGGTGCGGACTTGATCCCGGATAGACTCAATATTCTTCCCTGCAAACATGGTGATCCCGACATACACGGCAATCCCGCATATGATCACAACAAGGAGAATGAGGAGATTCGATTGAGATCCCATCAACGTGTTCCGGATGAATTATTGATAACGGGAGGAAACTTCAGGGAGGATCGAATGCAATGCTCTGCCATGATAGCAAGATTACTCTCCTGCCCTCTTGACACGAGTCACAGGGTGGTCCTTTCCTGCATCAATGCTGGCCAAGACAGACCCGATGTCACTCACCACGCGAGTTCTCCGTGTGATCCCTGTCAAAATTGAGCCTCTGGCCGTTGCATTTTTGGCAGGAAGTGTTACATTATGAATAAGAGTTTCCTCCCAACGGCGACCGATATTCATCTTCCTCCCATCGAACAATTGTCATGCTAGCTCTTGAGGACACAATGATCAACATGAGAAAACTCTTTCCGTTGGCCGCCACCGGCTGCATGGTTCTCTTCGCGTGTTCCGTCGACACACCCGTTGATTCCTCGTTTGTCGAGGGACCGGGGGGAAGGATCATTATAACCAACGACGAGGGAACCCTCGATGCGGAGATGGACTATTCCGATACATCGGATGTCCCCGTCGACACGACAACCGTTCCATCCCCCATGCTTGCGAAGCGATCCGGCACCGCCGCGATAAAACTCACGTTACGGGCAACGAGAAATCCTCCCAAGTACAAAGGAAGCACGCTTCGAGCGACACATGTTGTCCTCAATGGCAATTATGCGTATGTCTCCTACAATACCGAGGGAACCACCTATCTCGGCGGTGCAGACATCATAGACATATCTAATCCAAAAAAACCAAAACTCATTTCGTCGGCAACTTTTGTCGGAACGGATGTGAGTTCGATTTTCTACAGCGGAGGAAAGGTGTACCTGGCCGAAGCAACCGAGGACACCGGATTTGTCTACCCGGCAGTGATTGAAGAAATCACACTCTCCGCCAATAAGTTTACGACACCCACGCGGCGGAAAGGGGTTTCGAGCTATGTCGCTACGGACATCAAAGTTTCCGGAGGGAAGATCTGGGTCACTTCGGGCTCCGGCGGGGCCGGAACGGGCGGGCTAACCATTCTCGATGCCAGCTCGTTGAACTTCATCACGGAAGATCTCTTCCTCGATGCACGCAGTGTCGATATCGAAGCAGGTACGGTTACCGTGATGCAGGGAACGGCTGCAAGACTCAGAACATATAACTCATCGACAAATGCCTTCATGTCAAGCTATTTCGTGGGAGGAGCCACTATCGCTGAGTCGAAATCCATCACCGATGTCGTTCTCGACAGGGCGTTCGTTGCGGCGGGAGATGAAGGAATCAAAGTGTTCAGCTTTACATCCGGGACCGTCATTGACTCCCTGGCCCGCGTGACGGTGGGGGGCATCTCGGCGAATCTCACTGTCACCAACGCCGTTTCCATCAGCAAGGATTTCTTGTTCGCTGCAAACGGTGAAGCCGGGGTCTACGTTGCCCAAGCGAAATTCGACATGGAAGCTGTCCCTACGTCAAATCCTCAGCTGAAATATGTCGGCAGCCTCAAATTCAGCAGCAAACAATCGGCAAACTTTGTCGCCAGCAATAACAATATGCTCTTCGTTGCTACGGGAACGGGAGGATTGAAGATTGTCGAAATTCAGTAATCATGTCTTGTAGGAGAAAAAGCAAAGCCCGCTTCGGCGGGCTTTTTTTATGCACTCGTTGTGAACACATCACTCCTCCCCACTTCCGCTCTTTTTCTTCCACAATTTCCTCAATCCATGTGACCAGAACAGGGCTGAGGCCGCGGCGCACAGAACTGCTCCCACACCGAACGCAATTCTGAACTCCGTGATCGAACCCGTCACACCTCCGCTGAAGGATGCCCCGCCTCCCGCGAGAGAAATCCAGAGTCCGATGGCCGTCAGTGCCGTAAGGATCAAACAGCTGACAAGCCATCCGGCAATGTCGAACGATTCCGTTCCCGGTTCATGATCGCGGGGTTTCACTCGATTCCTCACAGCATAGTAGAGAGACAAGACTCCGGGCAGAAGAAAAACCGCACCAGCCAGGGATCCTATCACCGGCGGAGCGTTCATTCCCTCGTCCGACAGGACGCCGAAGGAAATGAGCTCGATGTACGTACCCGCCCCGCCGAACAGAATTCCAATAATGAGACCTTCTTTCAGGGAGACATCAGCGAGCGATTTCATCTGTCGACAACTCTCCTTGCTCTTTCTTATCGACTGAGGGAGAACCGCACTTTTCGACGAGCAAGTGAAACATACAGAGCGTAGAGTGAGAATGCAACAGAACCCGGAGGGCGCCGGCACTGTCGCGCGAGGGTTGCTTTTCCCGCCTCAAATCGTATCTTAAAAGAGTCGGCTTTTTTCTTCAAAACCTTCAAAGGAGGAATCCAATGAAAGTCACCGTGAAACTCACCAGGGCGGAAAAAAAGAGGCTTGCTCGCTTGAAGAGCCAGGCGCGCAAGACTCAAAGACAGATGGAGAGCGCCTTTGGCCAAATGGAGAGGGCTTGGAAGAGAGGAAAAGCTCCGGCAAAAATCGCCAGAGCGATGCAAGTAACGACCGCCAGGGCGAATAAGTCCATCAAGGCGATGGTCAGCTACTACGGGAAGCTCAAAAGAAAATTCCCCCGCTAGAGCATCCCCGGATTCCCCAACGACCCCGGCCCAGCCGGGTTTTTTTTACTGAACGGCTGCTCCACTTCCGGGGGAAGACAGTTTCGAATGTTTTCCACATCTGCTTTTCTCGCGGCTGAAGACACTGATTCAGTGCCAAGGCGGCGGATTCATGGTTTTGCTTTTCTGAAGAATTCTCCGAGAAACTCTTCCAAACCGTCCTGTGGGCTCCCCTGCCACACCACGCGGCCCTTTCGGTCAATGACAAATGAAAAGGGAAATCCCTCAACGACTTCTTTCTCTTCTGCAAGGTATTTCAGCGTTTTTTCCTCGGTGTCGTTGACCAGTACGTACTTCATCTCCTCCCCCATATCCCGTACGAACTTCCTGACCTTTGCGGGTTCTTCCCAGCTATACCCCACGATGACAAGGCCTTGCCCACTGTATTGTTTCTGCAGTCGAGTCAGTTTGGGAATATTCCTGATGCATGGCAAACACCATGTCCCCCAGAGCTCTATGACATAGACCTTCCCGTCTCCCCATGGGCCGATGTCCTCCGGTTTCCCTTGAATCCAATCGGTGACGTTGAGTTGAGGAAAATGGTCGAGGAGTTGTGCCTCGGCAGCCTGGACATGCAGAACGAAGGCTGCACCCAGTAAGAGCTCTCTCATGTTTTCACCACCTCCTTTCAATTTCTAGACGGATGGTTCGCCAAATGGTTGCCATGAAGTGAGACGCGGAATACTCCGGACCATTCGCTGGAATCTTCAATTGAACACCGATGAAGCACCGATCGGAGCTCCGGTCCGCCTTGCTTCTTTATACAATATTCCAGAAGTTCGTGCTCATGCCAAACGCCGGGCTCCAACCCTCGTATTTCCTCCTCTCTTTCTTTGGAAATCATGAGCAGTAAACATGCAGGACCGATGCTCGTCGTCCATTATCATGACGCCCCGACCAATGCGGACGCCTGGCTGGTCGTTGACACGTTTCTACACGGTGTCGCAGGGGGAGGCATTCGCATGTCCCCCGGGGTCACCCGTAATCTGACCGAGGCCCTCGCTTCAACCATGTCCATCAAGCTCGCCATCATGCAGCCCCCACTGGGCGGAGCGAAGTGCGGTATTCGCTATGACCCCAGGGCCCCCGACAGCAAAGCGGTTCTTAACCGCGTCGTAGCAGCGTTTGCTCCATTTCTGCAGCATTGCTGGGTCACAGGATCCGACTTCGGCACAGACTGGCAGGACATTGTCACGGCGTGCAGAGAGTTCGGCGGCATTCCTCACCCCCAGTTTGCCCTCATGAAGGCCTATGGCGGGGAGAACAAGGACGTTGTCGAAGCCGGCATCAATAGGCTCAAGAACGGGACCGCCCTCCTTGTCGACGAAGCGTGCGGCATACGCATGAGCAACGCAGTCACCGGATGGACCGTGTTTGCCGCAGCGGAAGAGGCGCTGGCGATGAAGGGAGAACAGATGAAGGGGAAAACCGTCTCGGTGCAGGGATTCGGATCCGTCGGGGGAAGTGCCGCAAAGTTTCTTGCGGAGGCAGGAGCCCACGTGGTTGCCATTTCCGACGAGCGCGGCGCCCTCGTATCCAAGAACGGTGCAGGACTGGACATACCACTTTTGCTGAAGCTTCGCAAGCAGCCGGAGAGGAAAGTCATCGATCGTGATTTGCTCCCACCCGATCATGCGATCCGGATGGACGAATCCGATGCGGTTCTTTACGAACCTGTGGACATTCTCGTTCCCGCCGCCGGTTCGCACATCCGCATCGACGTTGACCGGGTGCGCGCCCGGCTCGTCGTCGAGGGGGCAAATGATCCCTTCACGGAAGAAGAAGAAGAAAGGATGTACCAACGCGGCGTCTCTATTGTTCCCGATGCGATAGCCAATGCAGGAAACGCGGGACTTTTCGGCCTCCTGGTTTCGGGCCATGTTGCTTTGGAAAATGAAGCGATTTTCCGGTTTCTCAGTGAGCAAGTGCGTTCGATGACCAGAAAAGTCCTGAGCCAAAATACGTTTCCGCGTCATGCCCTCAGAGACGCGTCGTATGTCCAGATCCACAAGCGAATCCGGGCGGGCCATTCGACGCTCCCCAACGGACTCTCTGCATCGGCCATCCAGAGACTCCAATCGAGCGACTGCAGGATAGAATTTTCGACACGAAGCCCTTACGAGCGACCGCCGGCAAACAAGGTTGGAGAAATACCCTCATGAGTTCAAAGTCTTTTCGCGGCTCGATTGTGCCGCTTGTTACTCCGTTTCGCAACGGTGCTCTGGATGAAAAAGCCCTCGGATCCCTTGTCGATTGGCAGATAGCCGAAGGGAGCCACGGAATCTCGGTGACCGGCACGACCGGCGAACCGACTGCGTTGACGCGTGAAGAGCGGGAGAGGGTCATCCGGGCCGCAGCAGAAATGGTACACCGCCGCGTCCCGTTTGTTCCGGGCACCGGATCGAGCAATCTGGAGGAAACCCTCCATTTCACCCAGGTCGCACGAAAGGCCGGAGCGGATGCTGTGCTGGTGATTACCCCCTACTATGTTCGTCCAAGCCAGGAAGGTCTGTTTCGCCACTTCAAGACCATTGCCGATGCGGCCGGGCTTCCTGTCATCCTCTATAATATACCCGGGCGTTCTGCGATCAACCTGGAGATCGATACGGTAGCACGGCTGCGCGAGAATTGCGCGAACATTATCGGCATCAAGGAGGCCAACCACGACTTTTCCCATATCACGCGATTGCTGGGAAAACTGGGCAGGGATTTCCTGGTGTACTCCGGGATCGAGCTTCTCTGTTTCCCGATTCTTGCCATCGGCGGTGCCGGCTATGTCAGCGCAACAGGAAACCTCATGCCGAAAGAGGTAGCCAGCCTCTACGATCTTGTTGCAGCAAACAAGTGGAAGGATGCGCAGGATCTTCACTACAAGCTCATGCCGTTGAACGACGCCGTGTTTCTGGAGATCAATCCCGTGCCGGTGAAAACGGCTCTTGGGATGATGAACAAAATCTCTCCGGAAGTTCGTCTTCCCCTCGCCCCGCTCTCGGCGGAAAATGAAAAGAAACTTCGGTCGATTCTCCGGCAGTACGGTCTCGTCGGGGGAAATCCATGAGTCAGAAGATGCCCGCCACCCAGTTCGTCAACGTTCACGGCGTTTCAATTGCATACTCTGACTGGCCCGGGAAAGGCGATCCGATCCTCTGCATCCCCAGCATCACTGGTCAGAAAGGAAGTTTTCGGCCGCTTGCCGAGCGCCTCTCCCCTGCGCATCGCGTGATCGCTCTCGATTTGAGGGGCCGCGGGGAAAGCGACAAACCAGACCGCGGCTACGGGTTCGCCTACCACGCGCGGGATATCATCGGCCTGGCTGACTCCCTCGGCCTGGAGAAGTTCGTTCTCCTCGGTCACTCCTTCGGCGCAACCACCAGTACCTATACTGCCACCATTCGTCCCGAAAGGGTCAAAGCGCTCATCCTGCTTGACGGCGGCTCGGAGCCGCCCTGGGAAACCCTGAAGCTCATGTATCCCTCGGTCAAAAGGCTCGAGAAATCGTATGCGTCCCTCGAGGAGTATCTTGCCGTTCAGCGTTCCGTTGTCTATCATAAACCCTGGACGCGCGGACTGGAACAATGTCTGAGCGATGAAATGGAGCAAGGGCCCGATGGTACGGTTCGGTCGCGTTCGTCTGCAAAGGCCATTGAACACGATCTTGACATGCACTTTCTCTATACAGTGTTCTTTCATTTGCCGGAAGTACAATGCCCAACGCTTCTGCTTCGCCCAAGCGAAGGCCTACTCGGTGCGACGGGGCACGTCTACAGCGACCAATTGGCCGCGAGCATTGCAGGCCGCATCCCCCAATGCCGGGTTGTGACGGTTCAGGGAGGGAACCACTACACCATGCTCATGCAGGACAATCCTCCCGTTACTCCGGCAATTGAAGAGTTCCTGAAAAAGATCCCGATGGGCGGTGCTTCATGAAACTTGCGCGGTTCATGGCTCTCGGGAAAACGCACGAGGGAACGGTCGGAAAGGACGGACACCTAGTGACGCGGGAAGGAACGGAGTATTCCCCCGATGAAGTCACGTGGCTTCCGCCGGTAGCCCCGCAGAAGGCAATCGGCCTGGCCTTGAATTATGCTGATCATGCGCAAGAATTGGCCATGAAAGCTCCCGAGGATCCCGCCCTTTTCTTCAAGCCCCAAAGCTCGCTCGTGGGCCACAGAACTCCGGTCATCTATCCTGCAGGTGTGGAGTATATGCATTACGAAGTAGAGCTTGTAGCCGTGATTGGCCGACGGTGCCGTGCGGTCAAGGCTCGGAATGCGCTCGATTACGTGAAAGGTTATACCATCGGCAACGACGTCACCGTGCGCGATTTTGTGAAAAATTTCTACAGGCCGCCCGTTCGGGCAAAAGGGTACGACACCTTCGGTCCGCTTGGACCATATGTCGTTACACCGGATGACATGCCCGACCCACGCTCCCTCGGCCTCCGGGCATTCGTCAACAACGAATTGCGCCAGGAAGGGAACACTTCCGCCCTCCTTCGGCCCGTTGAGGAGCTGATCGAATATATTACCATGATCATGACGCTTGAAGAAAACGATCTCATCTGGACCGGAACGCCAAAGGGAATATCTCATGTCCATCCGGGCGATGTCATGAGACTGGAGATCGACGGGCTGGGAGCGTTGGAAAACCCCGTCGTCGCAGAAGCACCTCCGGAAAACACCATGCAGCGCAAACACTGAACGCCACGACCAATGATCCATCATTACATCAATAACGCCTTCGTTCCCTCGCAAAAAGGGGAAACATTCGAAACGCTTAATCCTGCCACGAACAAGCCTATAACGCAGGTCGCATCCGGCATGGCTGAAGATGTCGACCGTGCGGTACGTGCCGCGCGGACGGCATTTGACAAAGGCCCGTGGCCACGCATGACTGCCAAGGAACGCGGAACGTACCTCCGCCGCATCGGCGAGCTCATCGAGAAGCATGCCGACGTCATTGCAGAGATCGAAATCGACGACACGGGAATCCCAATCAGCCAGATCAAGAAGGGAGCCATCCCCCGCGCGGCGCAGAATTTCTATTTCTTTGGAGAGATGGCGACAAAGCTGACAAGCGACCAATTCCTTGTTGAAGGAAAATTCAGAAACTACACGGTGCGACGTCCGGCGGGTGTGGCCGGTCTCATTACACCCTGGAACACCCCGTTCATGCTGGAAACGTGGAAAGCCGCTCCGTGTCTGGCCGCCGGGGACACCTGCGTGCTCAAGCCGGCAGAGTGGTCCCCCCTTTCCGCCGACCGGCTGGCTCACATCATGCAGGAAGCAGACCTCCCTCCCGGCGTCTTCAATCTCGTCCACGGATTCGGCGAATCCGCAGGGGCGGCCCTGGTCGCACATGAACAAGTGCTTCTGATTTCCTTTACCGGCGAGACAACCACAGGCAAAGAGATCATCCGTAACGGGGCATCGACGCTCAAACGGTTCTCGATGGAATTGGGGGGAAAAAATCCCACGATCGTTTTTGAAGATGCCGATCTCGACCGTGCGCTCGACGGAGCCGTGTTCCAGGTCTATTCCCTCAACGGCGAGCGTTGCACGGCAGGATCGCGACTCCTGGTTCAGCAGGGTATTTACAGGGACTTCGTGGCCCGGTTGGAGGCCCGCGTGAAAAAGATTCGGGTGGGCGATCCTCACGACGAGCGCACCGAAGTAGGCCCGCTGATCCATCCCGATCACTGGAAGCGCGTTCAATCGTACATGGACGTTGCGAAGAAGGAAGGAGCAGTCATTGCCGTAGGAGGCGACCGCCCGCCACACCTCAAGGACGGGAACTATTTCCTCCCCACGCTTCTCACAGGCGTCAGGAACAGTATGAGAGTAGCCCAGGAGGAAATCTTCGGGCCCGTGCTTGCGGTGATACCTTTCAACGATGAAGCTGAGGCGATTGCGATGGCAAACGACATTCAGTACGGGCTTGCTGCTTACGTCTGGACAAAGGATCCTGCAAAGGGTGAACGAGTCGCCGCCGCGATCGAATCGGGCCTTGTGTGGATCAACTCCCACAATGTCCGCGACCTCCGAACGCCTTTTGGAGGATCCAAGGCAAGCGGGATCGGCCGCGAAGGCGGGCACTACAGTTTCGATTTTTACGCGGAAACCTCGACCATTCACGTTGCCCTGGGAGATCATCCGATACCGAAAATGGGCATGTGAAGGCTAGCAAGGATCTTGGAACACGGAGGAACAATGAACAAAGGCCGCACGGACAAAGCGATGAATGCAGGCGCCAGAAAAGGTGAACAGCTTTTGCAGAAGCTGCGCGAACAGCCACCCGAGGTGTGGTACGGAGGAGAGCGGGTCCGGGATGTGACGACACATCCGGCGTTTCGGAACGGCGTCAAGAGCCTGGCGTCCCTTTACGATGTACAGTGGCAGAAACCCGACATCATGCTTTTCGACTCTCCGACAAGCGGAAAGAAGGTCGGCCGCTCGTTCATGATTCCCAAGACTCGCGAAGAGCTCAAGAGCATCAGCACCATGATGAAAGTGTGGTCCGATAACAGTTTCGGGATGATGGGAAGGTCTCCCGATTATCTCAACAGAGCCATGACGGCATACGCATCGGGCGCCGCCTTCCTCAAGGCGGCCAATGCGAAGCTGGGCGACAACGCCGTTCGTTATCATGAACACATACGGGAAAACGATTTCTGTTTAACGCACACCCTCATAACTCCGCAGGCGAATCGCTCGGTGAACACCGCCAAGCAGGCCGACCCATATCTTGCCGCCAGGGTCAAGGAGGAAACCGACGCGGGTATCGTGATCCGGGGATGCAGAATGCTTGCGACCCTCCCAGCTTCCGACGAGATCATGGTCTTTCCGTCGACTCTGCTCAAGAATCAGGATGAGGACGCACCATATGCTTTTGGGCTGGCGCTCCCCACGAACACGCCCGGACTCAAGTTCCTCTGCCGCGAAAGCCTTGATTACGGAAAATCGCATTACGACCATCCTCTTGGCTCCCGGTTCGACGAAATGGACGCTGTGGTCATCTTCGATGATGTATTTGTGCCCTGGGAAAATGTCTTTCTGTACCGCGACGTGGTGCGGTGCAACGAGGCGTACGCGAAGACCGGTGCCATTGTCAACATGTCGCACCAGGTGGTTGTCAAGAATATTGCGAAGACGGAGTACCTTCTTGGCCTGACGTCCTATCTCGCCCATACGATCGGCATCGAAGGTTTCCAGCACATACAGGAAAAGCTTGCCGAGATCTGGGTCAACATGGAGACCATGAAGGCCTTTCTCAGGGCTGCAGAAGCGGATGCCCAGCTTGACGAATACGGAGCGATGCGGCCCGCATGGGATCCTCTGGACGCTGCGAGGAACCTCTACCCCCGTCTTTACCCGCGCATGATCGAAATCGTGCAACAGATGGGCGCCAGCGGCCTGGTTGCAGCGCCCACCGAGGCCGACGTGAACGGCCCCCTTGCCGAGCAGGTGAAAAATTTCTTTCAGGCCGCGCGCGCAGAAGCCCACGAGCGCATTCCTCTGTTCCGGCTCGCGTGGGATACAGCGCTCTCCGCCTTCGGCACGCGACAGGTTCTCTACGAACGGTTCTTTTTCGGCGATCCCGTTCGGATGGCAGGGGCGCTCGTGGCCAACCACGATCGGTCACGATACATCGAGAGGGTGAAGGAGTTCCTGTCAGCCGCCAAAGATGATGCCTTTGCCGAAGGACACAAGAAGCCATGAGCGGTACGATCGATCCCAAAGTGTTCCGGAAGCATCTTGGTCAACTCCCTACGGGGGTTTCCGTCGTTGCAACGGATATCGCCGGCGAGATTCATGGGATGACGGTCGGTTCCCTGACATCGCTTTCCCTCAATCCGCTGCTGATGCTCTTCTGCGTCGACAAGCGGGCAAAAATGGCGGAATTCATGGAACGGGCCAAGGGATTTTCCATCAATATCCTTCGCGAGGATCAGGGAGCGTTGTCGACGTATTTTGCCGGAGGATGGAAACAATCAGCGGCTCCTCCCTTTCGTTTTGTACCGTGGGAAGGGGGCCCGCGCCTCGAAGGCTGCGCGGCTGCAATCGGCTGCCGCCTTCATCAGACCATCGAGGGTGGGGATCACTGGATCATCCTGGGGGAAGTCATTGCCCTGCATATGGGCATCGAGCCGCTTCGTCCTCTCGTGTTTCACGGGGGCATGTATCGAAAACTCGACTTCCAGGAAGGCCAGCCGGCCCCCGATCTCGACAGCCCGGAAACCCCGGCGCATTTGTTCTATGACCCGTGGGATTCGGAATGACAGGAGCACACATGCCACTGAGCATCACTCGTGCGGCCCATCTTGAATTTCGCGTCACCGACCTCGACCGGGCAAAGAAGTTTTACGTCGATACCCTCGGTTTCATTGAAACGGCCAGAGATGCGGAACGCCTCTACCTTGGGGGCTTCGAAGAGCGCGATCTCTACAGCCTCGTTCTGCGCAAGGCCGAATCACCCGGCGTAGGGCACATTGCCTTCCGGGTTTCCGACCCCAAAGACCTCGCCGTCATCTCCGACCTGTACAAGAAGAACGGATGCGCCGTGAAACATTTGAAGGAAGGGTCAGAGAAGGGACAGGGTGAAGCTGTGCGGGTACAGGATCCTACGGGATTGCCCATAGAGTTCTTCCATACCATGCAGCAAAGGGAACGGATGCTCCAGCGGTTCGACCTTTATCGCGGCGCGCATGTCATGCGCCTCGATCATTTCAACTGCCAGGTCCCTGACGTCCAGAAGGCGTACGATTGGTTCACGCAGAAGATGGGGTTTACCTGTTCCGAATACACGGTAAATAAGGAAGAGAAGCTGTGGGCAGCCTGGCTTCATCGGAAGCAAGACGTGCATGACATTGCCTTGATGAACGGCATCGGACCGCGTGTTCATCACGGAGGATTCTGGGTGAGCGACCAGGCGAGCGTCCTGCGGGCTTGCGATGTACTGGCCGCGGCGGGGATGGTGGAAAGCATTGAGCGCGGCCCGGGGCGACACGGCCTCAGCAATGCGTTCTTCTTGTATCTGCGTGACCCCGACGGCAACAGGATAGAGTTGTATACGAACGATTACATCATTCCCGACCCCGACTGGAAGCCGATCAAGTGGTCGATCAATGATCCCCGCCGTGCGACGTTCTGGGGCCACACACCTCCCCCGAGCTGGTTCAACGAAGCATCAAGAGTTGAATCCATCGAAACCGGCGAGCTCCTACCGGTTTCAGAGCCTCTTCTGCGCGATCGTCCCGATTTTGTTACGTAGCGCCTCCATCGAGCTGTCCACACCCGCCTGAGCGAGTAGACAATTCCAGCACTCCGCAAAGCTGAAATCAGATCTTTACATCACGAGGACCTTCACATCCGGATAGCCCATCAGCTTCAAGACAAAGTAGTTGACCGCGGCTTCACCGGCATCGTCGGAGAAACAAACGAGCTCAGCATATCTGGGAACGCCGGCCTTCGTGAGGATATTCCATATATCCTTTGCGGCCTTCGGCTTCGAGCGTCTAACGCCAAGTGGCGTCAGCCAC
>CAZRPU010000054.1:0-15339 GCA_964602055.1 uncultured Ignavibacteriaceae bacterium | reverse complement strand
AACCTTGAACCTGAAACATGAAACCTTGAACTAACAATCTGAATCCCATGAACCTAACCCTGAAAATCTGGCGCCAGCGAAACCGGGAAGATGCCGGAAAACTCGTGACCTACCCCATGAAAGACGTTTCACCGGATATGTCTTTTCTGGAAATGCTCGATGTACTGAATGGCGATTTGGTGAAGAAAGGGGAGGAGCCGATTGCCTTCGACCATGATTGTCGGGAGGGTATTTGCGGCAGTTGCGGCCTTATGATCAACGGCCGAGCACACGGGCCTGACCGGAAAGCCGCAACGTGCGAGTTGAGGATGCGGAATTTCAAAGATGGCGACGTGATCGCCGTGGAGCCGTGGCGGGCATCGCCTTTCCCCGTCATCAAGGACCTTGTGGTCGACCGCACGTCATTCGACCGCATCATGGAGGCCGGCGGATACGTTTCGACCAAAACGGGGGGTGTTCCGGATGGGAATGCGATTCCTGTTTCCAAGGTAGCTTCAGAAGAAGCCATGGACGCAGCGTCCTGCATCGGGTGCGGGGCATGCGTGGCGGCCTGCCCGAATTCTTCCGCCATGTTGTTTGTCGCGGCGAAGGTTTCCCACCTGGCATTGCTGCCGCAGGGTGAGCCGGAACGCAAGACACGGGCCCTTCGCATGGTGGAACAGATGGACAAGGAAGGGTTCGGCAACTGCTCGAACAACTACGCGTGCGAGGCGGAATGCCCGAAGGAGATTTCCGTGAGTCACATCGCCCGGTTGAACAGAGAGTTCTTGCGCGCGAAGGTCACGTAGCTTTTTTTCCCCGCCCGGAGTTTGCGTCCTCGCTATTTCGTGAGCACCATCCTCCGAATGAGGTGTTTCCCGTTGAATTCGAGCCGCAAGAAATAGACGCCCGACGCCAGCCGGGAGCCGTCAAGGGATTCCTGCTCATAGACACCTTCCTGAGGTTCTTCATCCACGTTGTTTGTACTCGTTGACCACGCATGTTGCGGCGGCCATCTCATTCTTGATAATAGCGGCAATTATGGGTAACTTTTGCCGGTGAAATCAAAAGTCCTCATTCTGCTCCTCTCGGCCGGCCTCGCAGTGGTATTCCCCCAGGAATCGAAGGAAAATGCCGATTTCAAGCTTGCTGTCAGCCTCTTCAACGACAAACTCTACGATCTTGCAGTAGAACAATTCCGGCAATTCGTTGTTGCCTACCCGAACACGCAACAGGGCGTCGAGTCTCGCTATTATCTCGGCCTGACGCAGCGAGAGTTGAAACGGTTTGAAGACGCCCGGTTTACCTTCCAGAATTTTGCTCTCGCGTTTCCGGAACATCCCAAGGCCGCCGAAGCATGGTGGAATGTCGCAGGGGCCTACGTTGAAATGGGGAATCCCCGGGAAGCGGCGTTGGCCTTCGAGAGAGTGAAAACCTTTCATCCAAAGAGTCCCCTCGCCCCGGACGCCCTGCTCAAAGCAAGCACGTACTTCGGGAACGCGGGCGATCAGGAAAGCTCCAAGAAAGCGCTTCGGGCTTTGACGCAGGAGTATGGCTCATCCCCTGTCGTTCTTGAAGCAAGGCTGCGTCTTGCCCGCATCTATTTTTCCGAAGGCCAATTTGAGCCCGCTCGTGCGGAAGCGTTCCGTGTCGCCGAGGGTTCCAGCGATCCGCTGGTCGCTCCGGCCGCCCTTCGTCTTGCCGCCGCTTCTCTCAAACAGATGGGAAGGCAGGACGAAGCGATGAAAGCGCTTGCAGAGGTCGTAACGAAATACAGGACCAGTCCCTCGTATTTCGAAGCATTGCATGCACTGGCAGAACTGAATGCCGAAAGCGGTTCTGTTGACGAAGCCAGGAGAATCTGGAAGCAGATTGTCGGGCCTTCAGTATCAGCTCCCGGCCCGGTAAAGGAAGCAGCTTTCATTGCAATGGGCGATGTGGAAGTTCTCCAGGGGAAACCTGAACCTGCGCTGGCCTCGTTTGAGGCTGCCGCGGCTCTGCGCCTGGGACGGGCCGGCGAGGCAGCTTTCAAAGCTGCAAGGACAGCCGAAGGGCTCCGCAACAGTCTCAAAGCAGGCGAGTGGTACTTGAAAGCAGCCGAAGACAGCTCCGGGATGGCGGATCGAAAGGCCATTGCGGCAGGCGCTGTGCTCGGCTCGAAACTCATCAAGAACTACCACCTCATGACGCGCTTTGCCCAGAAATTCCGTGACCAGTATCCGGAAGACCCGCACACGCCTCTCCTCATGGTGGAAACGGGGATGGTTGTTCTGACGGAGCTGAACGATCCGCGCCATGCCCGCGATTGGTTTGAGTCTGTTGTGAGGGACTTTCCTCAGAGCGAAGCTGCCGACGATGCGTTGTTCGGGCTCGCAAAGGCGCTGCGAAACGAGGGGGAGCCTCTCGCCGCCTTGCAGTCGCTTGAGTCGCTTCAAAAACGATTTCCAGCAAGCGACTATCTCAGGGAGGCCAGGGAGCTCGAATTCCAGATTCGTACGTTTGATCAGAAGGACAAGGAAGGGGGAATAGAAAACCTGGCCCTTCTGACCGGCGATGTCATTGCCGGGAAGCCCAAGGCCGAGCTCGCGTTTCGACTTGCTGAAATCTACTTTAATGACCTGAAGAGCTATTCCCGGGCTGCCCAACAGTACGAAATTGCCCTTCAAAACCGGCTGACAGGTGAGCTGAGGGCAATGGCATGGTATCATCGAGCGCAAGCTCTCGAGTTTCTTTCGCGGGCTGAGGCCCCGAGCCGGGCGTCCGCTTCGTCCGTGACGGCAGCGATCGCTGCATACGATTCGCTTCTCAGGGGAAATCCTGAATTTCCCATGCGGGAAGACGCAATGATTGCCCGAGCGGGTCTGAGAATTCGAAGTGCGCAGACAATCTCGGAGTTGAGGAAGATAAGCGACGATATGCGCAGGGAACAATGGAGCGTACGCTCACGGGAGAAAGCGCTGCTGATGCTTGGAGAGGCCTATCAATCGCTGAAGAGCAACGCGGACGCGGTCCTTGTTTTTCGGGAACTGAGCAAAGGAAAGCCCGACCCGCAAACGGAAGCGCGAGCCCTGTTTTTCCTGGCGCAGGCGCACCTCGAGCTGGGAGAGCGCGATTCTGCAGCAACGGTTCTGGATCAGTACCTGCGGAAGTATCCGATGGATGAATTCAGCGCTAAGGCGTCCTTGGCCCTTGCCCGGTACGATACGGAAAAAGGGTCGCTTACAAGAGCGCTCAGGCTGATTGCCGCTCTGAAGCAGAATTTCTCCTATTCGAATGCCTCTGGCGATCTTCGCCTCGCCGAAGGCGACGCCTATTATGCAGCGGGGGACTACCCGAATGCTTTGAAATCATACGTTGCCTTCTCGAACCAATTGTCGGAAACGGTGTATCCTTTCCGCGATCAGCCGGAACAGCTCATCAGAAGACTCGCCGATTGTTATCGACGAACGGGTAATCGTGCAGAAGCGAAGCGGCATTATGGGATGCTCCTGACCTCCGACACCTCGGCATCATCGCGCTCTGAAACGTTCTACATTCTTGCATCGATTGCGAGGGAAGAAAACAACCTTGATGCCGCAGCGCGGTATCTCGACGCCAGCCGGCTCGGCGCTGTATCGCCGGAACAGCGGCAGAAGACCGGGCTGGAGGAGTTGGAGTTGTTGCTGCGGAGCGAGGACTACAAGACTGCGCTTGCCCGCATGGAGGCTTTGCTGCCACAGATGAAGGCCGACAGCCTCCGGCAGTACCTGGAGGCGAGAATGGTTGTTGCGTATTTCCGGCTCGATAATCTCCCTGAGGCGGATAAGAGGGCTAATGCGTTTGTGCGGGCGCATCCGAAAGCCCTTGAGGAGGCCGCAGAATTTGAATATGAACGGGGGCGCTATCATGTTCGCAAGGAGGAAATCGACTTCGCCCTACGTCGCCTGGAGAACGTCCGTTCCCGCTATCCGCGGTCGAGGATTGTGCCCGAAAACGTGTATTGGCTGGCACGGGCATACGAAATGAAGAACGATCCTCAGCGTTCGATTCAGTTATACGATTCCCTGATCCAGAAATTCCCGGGGCACGCGATCATCCCGCGGGTTCAGCTGAGCCTGGGAAATGTCTATTATAGTCTTGAGCAGTGGGACGCCGCCGCGAAACAGTATAAACTGCTTGTCGACGACCCGTCGCGAGCTCCCGAGCTGGTGCAGTTTGCCATGAGCAATCTCATCATGGCATACAAGGAGATCGGCTTGTTTGATGCGGCGATGCAATTGACGCGGGAATACATCGGGCGTTATCCCTCCGATCCCGATCTGGTGATGAAGCGAATCGATCTGGGCGTCATCTATCAGAAACTCGGATACTACGATCAATCGATCCTTCATCTCCAAAGCATGCTGGAGAACGCCAATCCCGACCTCGAGGGAGAACTCCGGTATTACATCGGAGAAGCGTACTTCTACAAGGGGGAATATCAACAGGCCATTCTGGAGTTTCTGAAAGTTCCGTACCTTATCACCCTTCGGACAAAAATCGACTGGGTGGCAACATCGTACTACATGGCGGGACAGGCGTATGAGAAGATGTCGAGATTCGAACAGGCTGTCACCATGTACAGGCAGATCATCGAACGGCCGGGTATCGATGCAACCTTCAAGACGGCCGCGCAGAAAGAGATTGATCGAGTGAACGCCGTGGTGAAAGGAAGGTAGCGATCAGGAGATCGCTTCAGAGATAATCGAATATGTCATCGTTTCTCTGAAACCGCCTGCAGGGCATGAGCCCTTCTTCTCAGTGTTCTTTGTGGTCCTTTGTGTTCTCTGTGTAATGTTTTCGAAACGAGGACAAAAAGACCCCACACAGAGAATATTTCAATTGAACCGATAATCCTATGGGCTTTATCTTTGAAACCCAAATAGTGACCATCATGAATACTGTCCGCGTCCGGACCATCGGCGAGGCGGACACCATTCAACTGAAGGATATCATGGCCGCTGAAATCCATCCGGCCATCAAAGCGTATTTTAAAGCAGAGGTCGAAAAGCTCCTTCAACAGGAACGGGGGAAGGAGAGCCGGTCCAAACGGTTTTCGTACGGGCTTCCTGAAGTTGCTAGCTTGCAGCGGCAAATCGACCTGCTCCTTGTGAGCCACCATCAGTTCGACCAGAAGGAATTCGAATCGCTCCTTGACGAGGCCGTCCACTTCGAGTTCAACTATTTGTGTCGTCCCCAATGGACCCTGCAGGAGTTCATGTTTGAAAACCGCCGCACCGTTTCGATCGGGGAAGCCATCAGGAAGTTCCGCTATTGTGTCGAATACACGTATTTTCCCGAGCTGTTCAAACGGTACGTGGTCGACCGGGGATTGGCCGAAATGAGCTACGAGGAATTCAAGAGCCTCATCGCCCGGATTGACGCCGAAATCGTAAGCCGGCATTCGAGCCATGAATTGGCGCGGCTGCTCAGGCCCATGGTCGAATTTATTGAAATCGGGATCCCCCAGACACCCCGGAGTGGAACGGGGCCTGTTCTGCCGATCAATGCCGCCATCGTCTTCTTCGAAGACAAACGGAACGAGAAGGTTCAGAAGCAGCTCGAAGCCGAGCGTGATGAAAATGGCAGGGTCGATATCAGCCTGACTGAGCTGG
The DNA here is from genome assembly GCA_964602055.1 of uncultured Ignavibacteriaceae bacterium. Lineage (GTDB taxonomy): Bacteria > Bacteroidota > Ignavibacteria > UBA10030 > UBA10030 > JACPLA01. The sequence continues at coordinate 9,727 of CAZRPU010000054.1, read as the reverse complement.
AAGCGGCGATAGCACTCGCCCGGGATGAACAGCCGCCGGTCGTGACCCAGCCGAAGTCTGAGCCGAAAAAGAAGGAAGCCGTTCGTCCGTCAATCGTGCCGGCGGACATCGCTCCCAAGGTGGACGGTGCCGTCGTGCCGCCGGAGAAACAAGTCCCGGCAGCCGTGAACATGCCCGATGGTTTGGACCTGCAGGATGTTTATTCGCTGTTCGAGGTGAAGGATCAGAAAGTCTTTGTTCGGAAGCTGTTCAAGAAGGATGAGGTGGAATTCCGTAATGCCCTCGATCGTTTGAATCCGATCAAAACATGGAAAGAGGCTTCATTTGCCCTCGATCAGATTTTTACGGAACAGGATGTCGATCCGTTCTCCAAGGAAGCGATCCTGCTGACGGAAAAACTCTTCGGCCGCTATGAAGGTCAGATGCACGACAAGCAGTGAACTATCCCCCCCGGTTTCTCCATGCAATTTATTGATGAAGCAAAAATTTTTGTCCGCGCCGGAAGAGGCGGAAACGGATGCATCAGCTTTCGGAGGGAGAAATATGTTCCGAAAGGTGGTCCCGACGGCGGAAACGGCGGGAACGGCGGCAGCGTCATTATCCGCGCCGACAAGCAGCTGAACACGCTCCTCGACTTCAAGTACCGGCGCCAATATGACGGCGAGCGGGGCGAGCACGGAAGGGGAAAGAAGCAAGACGGACGATGGGGCAGCGATATCGTCTTGAAAGTTCCTTGCGGAACGATCGTGCGCGATCCTCTATCGGAAGCAGTCATCGGCGATCTCGTCGGTCATGGTGAGGAAATCATCGTTGCGAGAGGAGGCAAAGGAGGAAGGGGAAATGCCGAGTTTGCCACTTCAACAAATCAGGCGCCCCGCATTGCCGAGCCTGGCACAGCGGGCGAAGAGCGGGAAATCTCTCTGGAGCTCAAACTCCTGGCAGATGTCGGACTTGTCGGATTCCCGAACGCAGGAAAATCGACCCTCATTTCCGTCATTTCTGCTGCAAAACCAAAAATCGCGGATTACCCTTTCACAACGCTCACACCGAACCTGGGCATTGTCCGGCTGGGTGAGCATCGGAGTCTTGTTGTCGCTGACATTCCCGGCCTTCTTGAGGGGGCGCATCAGGGACGCGGGCTGGGCATACAATTCCTTCGTCACATCGAACGGACCAAAGCTCTCGTTTTTCTGGTCGAATCCACGAGCACGGATCCGCGGAAGGATTTCAAGATTCTTCTTGACGAACTGAAGTCCTATGACAAGGCCCTTGCAAAGAAACCGCTTGTGGTTGCCCTCACAAAAATAGACCTCCTTGAGAAGAAAGAGGAACAGCGGCTGAAGGAAATCAACATGGGAAAGAATGTCGAGGTGCTGATGATCTCCGCCGTCTCCGGAAAGGGACTGGACCGGCTTCTGAAGTCACTCTGGCGCATGGTTCAATCTCGGCAGGACGAGCCATGATGTCTCACTCTCACCTCACGCTGCGCCGGACAATTTCCTATCTCTTGATCCTTGCTGCAGGCCTCGTTCTCGTAAGCTTCGCCGGCATTCTCGTCGGCTCTTCCGACATCAGTCTCCGCCAGGTCCTGTCGGTTTTCACGGGACAGGGCTCAGATGAAACTGTCAGCACGATTGTTCTCCGGCTGAGAATCCCGCGCGTCATTCTTGCCGTCGTCGTCGGAGCGGGACTTTCCGTTGCCGGCGCTGCCTTGCAGTCGCTGCTGAGAAATCCCCTTGCAGAACCCTACATTCTTGGCATCTCCAGCGGCGGTACCGTCGGGGCATTCCTGGTCATTTCACTGGGACTTGGCTGGATTCCCCTGACAGCGCCCCTCTTTTCATTCGCCGGTTCGGGCCTTGTGATGATTCTGGTGTATTCTCTCGGGTACAGGAAAGGGTTTCTCGACCCGAACGCTTTGCTGCTTTCCGGAGTCATGGTGGGCGCGTTCTTCAACTCGATCATTCTGGTGATTGTCGCAATCTTCAACCAGGAGTTGCGTACAGCCTATCTGTGGATGCTGGGGAATCTCAGCGGTGCCGATAGTGCAACGCTCATGGTTGTCGGTCCCCTGATTCTCGCGGCGTCGGTGATGCTTGTGCTTCAGTCGAGAGCGTTGAACCTGATAGCGACGGGGGATGAGTCTGCGGCGCAGTTCGGCGTGAATGTCGAGCGGGTGAGGAAAACGTCGTACGTCCTCGCTTCGTTGATTACCGGCCTGGCGGTTTCGGTCAGCGGCGTGATCGGCTTCGTCGGGTTGCTCGTGCCTCACGCATGCCGGATGGTGTTCGGGTCCGACAACCGGATCGTCATGCCCGCGTCATTGATCCTCGGGGGAATCTTTCTTGTGTTGTGCGATCTTCTTTCACGCACAATTCTGGCGCCATCCGAAATTCCGGTCGGTGCGGTCACAGCCGCAGTGGGTGCGCCTCTGTTTATCTACCTGCTCAAAAGAAGGTAATATCGCGATAGCTCCGTGCGGGCACCCCGATTGCTAACGTGGTAGGTCCCCCATCGGTGAACTTTAGCGTTTTTCCCCCTCTTGCCTGATAGACAAATCTCAACGCCTGCTGCAGCTATTGTTCCATCCAACGCCTGAATTCAGCTGCATTCTCCTGACTGACAACAACCTCTTCCCGGACCATAGGGTTCAGTTCGACCTGCAATTTTCCCTTGTCGAGCGTCTTGAAACTCTTGACGGAATCGACGTGTACAAGAAACTTTCGATTGACCCGGAAGAAAAGGGAAGGATCGAGCCTCTCTTCAAGGGCCGATAATGCATCATCTGCCATGTACCGGGTTCCGTTGCGATCGACCACGAACACTACCTTGTGCTCTGTATAAAAGTACGCTATTTCCTCGACCTTGACCCCGAACAAGTCGTTCCCCTTTTTTACCACAATTCTGTCCCGAACTCTCCCCTGGCGCTCATATGCTTCTGCCGCCTGTGCCAGATTTGCGGAAAAATGCTGCTTGAAACGCAGGTACTTCTTCAGCGATCCTTCGAGTTTTTCCTGCTTGATCGGTTTGAGCAGGTAATCGATGCTGTTGTGTTCCAGCGCCTCGAACAAATAGGCATCGTGTGCGGTCGTAAAGATCACCGGCGACGATGTTGTCACCTTCCTGAAAATATCGAGTGAGAGGCCGTCGGTCAATTGGATGTCGGCGAGAATCAAATCGGGCGCCGGATGCTCCGTCAGCCACCGAACCGCCTCACGAACGCTTCGAAGAGGACCGGCAATCTCGATTGCAGCATCGAACGTTTTGATCCCCTGGATCAGCTTCTCTGCCGCAGGTGTTTCATCTTCGAGGATCAGAACGGTCATGAGGTCTGCAGTTTCAACAATGGAAGGCGAACCTCGAACACTTCCTGATTATCGAGCACCCGGATGTCCATTCCCGTCACAACTTTGTAGCGTTCGCTGAGGTTGGCAAGCCCCAGGCGGGAGCTATGGGCCCGGCTGTATTTCCGCCGAATGGCATTCGAAACGACGACGCTGTCTTGTTCAAACCGGAGGTTGATCGAGAGTGGATCGGTATCGGACAACTCGTTGTGTTTGATGGCATTTTCGATCAGAATCTGCAGCGAAATCGGCGGAAGGACATATTGCTCGGGGAGATTTCCATTGAAATCAATATTCATCGTGACTGCCCCGCCGAAGCGGATCTTGAGGAGCGAAAAGTAGTCCCGCAGGAAAGCCATTTCCTCCCTCAGAAGGACAAGATCGCGCTCTCTGTTCATGAGGATGTAGCGGTACGCGTCGGCAAGGTGTTCGTTGAACTCCTTTGCCTTGACTGAATCAGTTTCAATAAGATGTGAAAGAGTATTGAGGGAATTGAACATAAAATGGGGGTCGATTTGACTCTTCAAGGCATCAAGCTCCGCCTTCATGCGCGCTTTCTCCAATGATTCGCCCCGGGACTTGTCTGTCCCCCATGAACGGATGAGGAATGCCGTTTCGTAGGTGTGCGTGATAAACACGACACAGATGACGCACAACCCGGCGGCCTTCAACACAACGCTCCAATCGGTCGCAGCATGCATCGTGAAGGCGTACCAGAGAACCACAAGGCCAATCGTGATCGGGATGGTGTAAAAGATGTTGGAGATGACAAGAGCCACCACCTTATGGATGGGTTGATTGAGCCAGGAAAACCTCGGCCGCAGACGAAAGAGCAAGTACCTGTTTCCCTGCCAGATCGCAAAGGAAACAAACGTGAAATAGGCGTAGGCAAGCAACAATTGCCACCAGGCATAGACGGTATTGTCAATCATCCCGGTGACGTTGGGTATCAACAATCCGAAGAAGGGAATAAAGATGAGCCGGATCCAGCGGTCGTTGAGGTCGGTATTGATGCGAGCTTCATCCATGGACGTTCCAATGTAGGAAAAAACTCCTGCCTCTCCAAGATGCTTCAGGTATTCTCTGTCCCGCTTCGGAGGGCAAAAATCCTTCTTCAGGGACTTTCTCCTTGCATGATACTTCCCCAACCTCTAGATTCGTCACGCAATCATCCGGTCTTTCTCAACAAACTACATTCAGGAGAATCCCATGGACATGGGCGCCGCATTTCAAACACTCAATTGGCTTGCCGTTCTTGCAGCGGCACTCTCGACCTTCATCCTTGGCGGAATCTGGTACTCTCCGCTTATGTTTGGCCGTGCATGGATGGAGGTGGCCGGAATTACGGAGGAGATGGCCAAAAAAGCCAACCCCGCAAAACTCTACGGCGGTGCATTCGTTCTGACGTTGATATCTGCGGTGAATCTTGGTATGTTTCTTGGGCCTCAATCAGACCTGACGTTCGGCATTACAGCCGGAGCAGCTGTCGGCATAGGGTGGGTTGCCACTTCGTTTGGAATCATCTATCTGTTCGAACAACGCCCCCGGATTCATTGGTTCATCAACGCAAGCTACATGGTCGTTGCCTTCATCATCATGGGCGCCATTATCGGAGCATGGAAATAATGAGCGCGAAGAAAGGAATTCTCATGCGTTTTTTTCAGGCAGGTGCACTGCTCGCTGTTCTTGTCTTTTGTGCAGCCGCACAAAATTCGGACGGCTGGGAATTATATCGTGCCCATGTGGCTGCGTCAGAAGCTCTCCTCCAGATTGACGAAACGGCAGAAGCAAAAGAACACCTTTCTGCCGCGCCTGCCCACTTCCGCTCATGGGAATGGGGTTATCTCTCAGGCCTCGCAGAGCAGAGTGACCGGATCCTGAGCGGATCTCAAAAGGGGGTTGCGTGCGTCGCCGTCAGCCCCGATGGAACACTCCTTGCGGCAGGACTCAAGGATAGCCTCATCAAGATTTGGGACTTCCGGTCCGGCCAGGTCAAGAAAATCCTCGCCGGCCATCGGTCGGCAGTGACCACCATCGACTTCAGCCCCGATGGCCGGTTCCTTGTCTCAGGATCAAGAGACAAGTCCGTCAAAGTTTGGGACGTCGCATCGGGGAAGGAACTCCGATCAATCACCGCGGGACTCTCTCAGGGAATCTACCAGGTGAAGTTCAGCCCCGATGGTAAAGCGATTGCCGCGGCGTCGTGGGAGCCCACGGGCAAAAGTCCCCCGGTCGCCGGTTTTGCAAAACTCTTCAACGCTGCCACCGGAGCAGAGCTGCGTCGGTTTGAGGGAACGTCCCACCCGCTTTCATCCGTGGCGTTCTCCAAGGACGGATCAACGCTCCTCATCGGGGGATGGGGAATGGTGATCAAGAAGTTTTCGCTGGCGACCGACTCACTGCTTTGGCTGCTTGATCTGTCAGACCTGGGTTATTACACCGCCATTCAGTCCCTGGATATCAGCTCCGACGGCTCCCGGATCGTCGTGGGAGGGAAGGACAAGCAGATTCGTATTCTCGACGCTGCCAACGGAAACATTCTCCATGTGATTCGTCCTGAAAACGGACATCGAAAAGACGTCAATGGCGTTCGCTTCAGCCCCGACGGAAAATCCATCGTCTCGGTAAGCGAGGACATGCTCGTCAAGATATGGGATACCGGCACGGGCCGGCTCCAGAACTCGTTCCGCGGACATACAGGCATTGTCAACGGAGTTGCATTCAGCCCCGACGGCAGACGCGTCGTCAGCGCCTCGAACGATGGCACAGTCAGAATGTGGGACCCCGCCCGGCGGGATGAACGGAAATTCGACATCTGTGAAAACGGGCCTTGGTACGTGGCCGTTTCTGACGACGAATCTCTTATAGCAGCAGCCTGCTCGGACAATGATGTCCGGCTTTGGGACCGGCAGGGCGAAATGAAGGGAATTCTCGCGGGCCCCTCCGCAAACAGTGTTGTCTTCGCGGCCGGGAGTCGTTATCTTGTGTCGGGTGGCCATGACAAATCGGTTCATGTGTGGGATGCAAAGACGTTGAAGGAAGTGCGCACCTTGACGGGGCACGAAGGCAGCATCTACAGCATCGACGTTCTGGCATCCAAGAATGTGGTCGCCTCGACAGGAGACCGGACGATTCGTCTCTGGGACCTGGACACCGGCAGGGAAGTGTGGAAATACGAGAGCACCGGCGGATCATTCTCCTGCGTCAAATTCAGTCCCGATGGAAGATTGATGGCTGCCGGGATGGGCAGAGGCGCAATCAAGCTTTGGGAGACAGAGGGATGGAAGGAGCTCCCGGAATGGTCGACGGACGGGGAGGGTGTATCGCATCTTGCGTTCAACGCATCGGGAACGCTCATTCTTGCCGGAGGCATCAACGGAGGGGCCGGTATATGGGACATCCGGGAAAAAAAGAAGCTTCATCAGTTGAAGGGCCATGGGTCGACCGTCTATGCCGTTGCGTTTCATCCTGATGGGAAGAGGCTGGTGACGGCGTCGTACGATCAGACGGCGAGAATATGGGATGTCGAATCGGGAAAGCCCGTTCTGACTCTGAGAAACAGCCCGAACGAGTTCTATTGTACTCAGTTTATTGAAGGTGGAACAACACTGATGCTATCGCAAACAGATGGTATGATACGACTTCTCAAGGCGAACAAATAAGATGAAACACTTTTTCAAGTTACTCCTGCTTGCCACACTCGTGACGGGCAGCGCGTCAAGCCAGTCTGCCCAGTTCACCATGGTCCTGCTCGCCATTGATCCGGACAGGCCAAAACTGCCTCAAAGGACGGTGGACAGTCTTCAGGAAGCGCACCTCGCGAATATCCAGAAGCTCTCGAACGAAGGGAAAGTCGTCATTGCAGGCCCCTTTGACGGTGGGGGTGGAATCTTCGTTCTTTCGACTGCGTTTCCCGACACTGCGCGGCGTTGGCTCTCAACAGATCCTGCCATTCGCTCGAAACGATGGATCATCGAGGCCTTCCCGTATATCCCTCGGATCGGTTCAGTGTGCAAAGTGGTCATAAAATACGAAATGGCCACGTACGGCTTTGTGCGGTTTCAATGGAAAGAGGGGAATCCCGAAGGGCACTTGCTCCGACTGGTACATCCCGATTCTGTCGTTGCGGCCGGGATTCTCGAAGGGAATGGCAGCATTGTGATTCACCGCGGGACGCCCGATGAATCGGCGCTCAGGAAAGAGCGTGCGGTGCGCGAAGGAATGGTCGATGTATCTGTCAAGCACCTGTGGATCGCGCGAGGATCGTTCTGCGAAAAATAGTTTCGTATCTGCTTACGTTTGCTGTGCGTGGTGCCGGAAAAAGAGTACGCTCAGCGGGGGAAGGGTAAGCGAGAGAGAGTAGTACCGGCCATGGGAGGGGATGGGGGACGCTTCGACAGCGCCGAAATTTCCCTGGCCGCTTCCCCCATAAAGGGAAGCATCGCTGTTGAGAATTTCTTCCCACGTTCCGCCGGCGGGTACGCCAACCCGGTAGTTATTCCTTGCAACAGGAGTGAAGTTGCACACGACGAGGATGCCCGGCTGGGCTGATACTCCTTTCCGCATGAAGCTGATGATGCTGTTGGCCCAATCCTGCGTATCGACCCATTCAAATCCCTCTGCAGCGAAATCGATCTGTGAGAGAGCCGGTTCACTGCGGTACACGCGGTTAAGATCTTTGACCCATCGCTGAATCCCGGCATGATGGTGGTACTCGAGGACGTTCCAGTCGAGACTCCCGTCGTGGTTCCATTCCCCCCGTTGTCCGAATTCACACCCCATGAAGAGCAGCTTTTTCCCCGGATGGCCGTACATATATCCGAAAAGGGCGCGCAGATTGGCATCACGCTGCCATTCGTCACCGGGCATTTTCCCGACAAGCGATCCCTTTCCGTGAACCACCTCATCGTGTGAAAGGGGAAGAGTGAAGTTTTCGTTGAATGCATACCATAAACTGAACGTGAGCTGATTGTGGTTGTGCTTGCGATAGATCGGATCCTTCGAAAAATAGTCAAGGGTGTCGTGCATCCATCCCATATTCCATTTCATGCCGAAGCCGAGACCTCCGACATACGTGGGACGGGACACCATGGGCCAGGCAGTCGATTCTTCTGCAAACGTCTGCACGTCGGGAAATTCGGTATACACAGCCTCGTTGAACTTCCGGAGAAATGAAATGGCATCGAGATTCTCGCGGCCGCCGAAGCGATTGGGTATCCATCCCCCTTCTTTCCGGGAATAGTCAAGATACAGCATGGACGCCACGGCATCGACCCTTAAGCCGTCCACGTGATATTTTTCCAGCCAGAAGAGGGCGCTGCTGATGAGGAACTCGCGCACTTCATTGCGGCCATAATTGAAAATGTAGCTGTTCCAATCGGGGTGATACCCCTGCCTCATGTCCTCATGTTCGAATAGGTGTGTTCCGTCGAAGTAGGCGAGTCCGTGCTCGTCGGCGGGAAAATGAGAAGGCACCCAGTCGAGAATCACGCCGATGCCCTTTTGATGCAGGTGGTCGATGAGATACATGAACTCCTGAGGCGTCCCATAACGGCTCGACGGGGCAAAATATCCGACGGTTTGATATCCCCAGGATCCGAAGAAAGGATGTTCGGTGACAGGGAGGAACTCGACGTGCGTAAATCCCATTTCTCCGACGTATTCCGCCAGGGCGTGAGCCATCTCCATGTAGGACAGCGAACGAAATTGCTCCTCGGGTACGCGTCGCCAGGAACCGAGGTGCACTTCATATATTGACATCGGGGCATCGAGTGCATTGGCGTTCTTCCGATGCGTCATCCATGCCTCGTCATTCCATTCGTAATCGACATCCCACACGACGCTGGCCGTCTTTGGTGCGATTTCCCATGCAAAAGCGAAAGGATCGCCCTTTTCCCCCGTATGTTCTTTATGATGCGACTGAATATAGTACTTGTACGTGCTGCCTTTGGGAACATCGGGAACAAAGACTTCCCAGATGCCCGATCCATCCCAGCGAGGGTTCATAGGATGCGAGCTTCTGTTCCAGCCGTTGAAATCACCGACAACGGAGACTTTCTTGGCATTGGGGGCCCAGACGGAAAAAGCTGCTCCTGAGGCGCCGTTCTGCGTGGTGAGGTGACAACCGAGCTTGTCAAAAAGCTTGAAGTGACTTCCCTCCTTAAAGAGGTGCACGTCGAGGTCGGTGATTCTTCCCTTCCATTCCGATTTTGATGTTTTCTTTCGTTTTGAGTGCATGAATCCAATCTACGATAAATTCGCTCGGGAGCCAATCTGTTGGTTTTATCTTGACTGGGCTGTGTAATGTTCGTATATTGTGAGTTACAACATCGCGGGGTGGAGCAATTGGTAGCTCGTCGGGCTCATAACCCGAAGGTTGCAGG
>CAZRPU010000053.1:0-15481 GCA_964602055.1 uncultured Ignavibacteriaceae bacterium | reverse complement strand
TACCCGGCAAAAGGTTGACGCCATCGTCAATGCCGCAAACAGTTCGCTGCTCGGAGGAGGCGGTGTCGACGGAGCGATTCACCGTGGCGCCGGCCCGGAATTGCTGAAGGAATGCAGATCATTGGGTGGATGCAGCACCGGGGATGCGAAGGTTTCCCGAGGATACCGGCTCCCTGCACGCTGGATTATTCACACCGTCGGTCCGGTCTGGCGAGGAGGGGAGAAGGGGGAGGATGAACTCCTTGCACGATGCTACCGCAGCTCTTTTGAGCGTGCTCTCGAGAAAAACGCGGAAACAATAGCGTTTCCTTCGATCAGTACGGGCGCCTATGGTTTCCCGATCGAGCGGGCCTCCGTCATCGCATTGAGAGAAATCGGGGCCGCGCTGGAACGCAACAAGGAATTGAAGCAGGTCACGGTCGTTTGTTTTGATGACGCAACGTTTCAGGCGTATCGTAAAGCACTCGGTCAGTCGGCGGAATAGAAGATCACACGAAGAACAAGGAGAACGATGGTCATGCTGAATCGATGCAGGAGAATCCCTTTATCGCTTGCCCTGCTCGCCGCAGCGTTGTCGCTGGCGGCGTTCGCACAACAGCCTCTGCTGAGCCCCCGTGATTCCGCGGACATCACCATTGCCGGAAAGAAAATCAGCGTCAATTACGGGCGTCCTTCCATGCGGGGCCGGGTAATCATGGGAGAGCTCGTTCCCTACAACAAAGTCTGGAGAACGGGGGCCAACGAAGCAACGGCGTTCGAAACGGAGGCAGACCTCGAGATCGCCGGCGTTCAGGTGCCTCGAGGTTCGTACACCCTGTACACCCTTCCTTCGGAAAAATCGTGGAAGCTGATCGTCAACAAACAAACGGGCCAATGGGGTACGGTCTACAATGCGGATCTTGACCTTGCCCGCGTGACCATGAAGAAGAAGAAAATCAAAACCCCGGTCGAAAAATTTGTCATTGCCCTGAAACGAAACGGAGCCGCCGGTGGAAGCATCATCTTCGAATGGGAAAACACGTCGCTCTCCGTTTCCTTCAAAGTTCTGAATAAGAAAACCCAATCCTCATCAAAATCGACACTGTGAGAGATCCATGCCAACACGTATCATGGTCAAAAGCAACGGAAGCATCAAAGTCGAGGGGGATTTCGAGCTGGTCGACAAGGAGGGAAATAAGTTCGATCTCTCCGGGAGGACGGCGATTTCATTGTGCCGCTGCGGCCTGAGCAAGGACAAGCCTTTTTGCGACAGATCGCACCGGGACGCCAATTTTCAGAGCGAAATCATCGCCCGAAAACTCTCTCCTCCTGCGCCGAAGCCCTAGCGGTTCTTACGAAGATTCCCTGGCGTGCTGTACCGCATAGAAGAACACGGCACTCGCGCTGCCGACATTGAGGGAGTCGACACCATTCTCCATCCTGACTGCCGCCGCGTACTCGCAGGCAGCGAGAACGTTTGCCGAAATCCCGTCGCCTTCGCTTCCGAAGACGACACAACAGGATGACGACAACCGGCCGATGGAAGCAAGTTCCCGATCGGCATGAGGGTGCGCGGCGATGGTGACGATGCCGCGGTCCTTCAGCTCGACGAGTGACTTGGATAGATTGCCGGTATGAATCACCGGGATCATGAAAATGCTTCCCATCGAATTCCTCACGGCACGGCGCAAGTACGGGCTGCTGGAAGTTTCTCCCACCAGAAGCGCCTGCACGCCGAACGCTGCGCAATTCCGGACGAGCACACCGAGATTCTCCGAGTTCGTGAGGCCGTCGATTGCCGCGAGGAGATGCGGCTGCGGAAGCGAAGAAAGCAGCGCCTGAAGGTCGGGCGAAACGGGAATTTTTCCAACGGCCATGATTCCCTGGTGAAGAGGAAAGCCGACGATGGTTTCTACAACTTTCTTGGGGGCAAGGAAAATATCGGGAGGGTTGCGCCTCTCAAGCTCCGCCTCCAGCCGGGAGAACCATTCTTCGGTCAGGAGCACGGAGACGATGGCAAGCGGACTCTCCAGCAGGCGCCTGACAACTTTCTCCCCTTCGGCGACAAAGATACCCTGTTTCTCATGGTCGGCAGGGCGACGCAGCGTTCTGTAAGGCTGAAGCGGCGGATGCTCGAGCGTTTGGACATGCGTAATGTTCACGATGGCAAAATAGGAATCGATGAGGGAAGAGTAAAGGGGGAGCAGTATCTCTGAATCCAACGCGAAACACCCGGAGAAGAACGCGTAACTCATAACCCGCTGACACGAAACTGTATGAAACCTCACCCGACACTCATCGTCCTCGGCACCGGCTTCGGAGGGTTCAGCCTGATGAAAAGGCTGCCGAAGGATCTGTTCAGAATCATCGTCGTCAGTCCGCGGAACCATTTCCTGTTTACTCCGCTCCTTCCGAGCACCACAGTGGGTACTATCGAATTCCGCAGCATCATCGAATCGGTTCGCGTTGCGCGTCCCGATATCGAATTCGTTCCTGCCCGGGCCGTCGGACTCGATGAAAAGAAGAAAACGATTCGCTGCGAAGGGTCCCTGGATGGAAAAACATTTACTCTTCCGTACGATTACCTCGTGGTGGCGGTGGGAGCCGCCTCTGCAACGTACGGAGTGCCGGGCGTGAAAGAGCATGCGCTGTTTCTCAGAGAATTGTCGGATGCGCGCGCGATTCGGCAGAAAATCATAGAATGCCTCGAGCTTGCGTCGCAGCAAACCATTACAGAGGAAGAGCGGCGGAGACTGCTCCGGTACGTGGTTGTCGGCGGCGGCCCGACGGGCGTGGAATTCGCAGCGGAAATGCATGACTTCATTACGGAAGATTTGAGGAGATCGTATCCGACCCTTGTGAACGATGTTCAGATTATTCTCCTTGAAGCAGGGGAGCATATTTTGAATACCTTCGATGCGGTCCTCAGCAGTTATACGACGAGATTGTTCCGCAGACAGAACATCGATATTCGCACGCGATCCCCCGTTGTGAGGGTGGGAAAGAACCGTGTGCAGCTTTCCGACAAATCGAGCATACCGTTTGGGCTTATCGTGTGGACAACCGGCATTGCCCCAACAGGGTTCGTTGCCTCATTGAAACTGCCCAAGGATTCGGCCGGGCGGTTGATCGCCGATGACTATCTGCGCGTGAAACAGACGAACCAACTTTTTGCCCTCGGTGATTGTATGATCGTGGAAGGGAAAAATATCCCGGCCACCGCGCAGGTTGCCCAACAACAGGGAACTTATCTGGCCCGTGTGCTGGAGCGATCTGTGCGGAATCTTCCCGTTGCGCCGTTCCGCTATAAACACTATGGCATGCTGGCGTATGTCGGCAGCGGACGGGCTCTTGCCGACCTCGAATTCGTCAAGGGAAGGGGATTCAGTGCATGGCTCTTCTGGAGGTCGGTGTATATCACGCGGCTCGTGAGCATCAAGAACAAGATCCTCGTCCTCTTCGATTGGGTGAAAACCTTTTTGTTCGGGAGAGACATCAGCCGCTTCTGAAGAAAAACGATCGGCGAGAGTCTGGAATACTCCGTAGCCTCCCCGCAATTCCTTGGCTGTACAATTGTGCGGGGCGGAGCATGAAGTTCACCGTTCCGGTGGCAACGGGATTTTCTCTGCGTTGACATTCGCCGGAAAAGATACTATCATAGTGCCGCATCGCAGCAGTCGTCGTTCTCAAAGCCGCATAAGTCAAGGAGTGTCGTCATGAATATCAAAGAGAAAATGCAAGGGGACGTCGCGGTTGTCGCTCTCAAGGGGAATCTGATGGGCGAACCGGATACAACGGAAGTACGCGAGAAAGTCTACAGTCTCTTGCAGGACGACGTGAAAAAAATCGTCCTCGACCTTGGAAAAGTGAAGTGGATCAACAGCTCCGGGCTGGGCTCACTCATTGCGGCGATGACTTCCGTCAAGAACAAGGGGGGTGACATGCGCCTCGCCAACATCACCGAAAAGGTCGAGAGCGTGTTCATGATCACTCAGCTGATCAAAGTGTTCAAGACGTACGAAACCGTAGACCGGGCAGTGGCAAGCTTTCAATAATCCTTCCTCTCCGCTTCAAGTGTTTTGATGTCAGGTCGTGCAATCCCCCCCGGGTTTGATGCGGCCTCATTTCCATTCTATCCCCCATCGGGACGACGATGCAATCTGAACTGGCGCAGCTGCCATGAAGACTCTCATCACATCTCTTCTCTTTTTTAGCGTCTGCTACTTTACACTTCGCTACCTCAAGCTTGCCTGGGAGAAACGGCAGCTGCCCCCGTGGTCAAAGTACTTCCTTGGCCTATTGGCATGGGGCGCCCTCGGCAGTGGTGTTGGAATCCTCTGGGGCCTCGCGCAACCAGTGATCGAACTCTTTACATCGCCCAACATGGGTGTCGCCTTTCTCATCGGAGGCCTGGCTCTTGCGGCAGGCGGGATAGCCAAATATGCGCACGCCAATCCCGAACTGCTGGATTTCGACTCGATGCGCCCTTTTCTGAAAGACTCTCTGGCCTTTGTCAACCCGGCGCGAAGCTGGATGAATCTGGCGGAAGAAGTGGACAAGCATGAAATACGAAGGGTCTACAAGGAAGTGACGGGAAATGATCTTCCCGACACCGACCAGCGTTTCGAAAACGATCTGAAGAGGAAACTCGAAGCGGCAAAAGGGAAGGAGTTTTCAAAGGACAAGCTGGTTCCGGCGAGCAGGAAAGCGCTCGAAGAGCTCCAGCAGCCATCCGAATCGCCTCAGGTGAAGGAAGAACTCCGGCAGATACGACAGGGGTCCGCTGTTGATATTTCGGATTCCTGGCGCATCAATTCACTGAAACGCTCCTCACACGAGTATTTTCGACTGGTCAAAAGCGTTGTCGTTGATCCCGTTACAAAGCAAATGCACCTTGTCCTGGAGTCGGACAAATTTGCCGATGACAGGGTTCGGACCCCAGCGTCCCTGTATCGTCTCAAACAGGATCTCTACGATTTTCTTCAGGTCCTGCACAAGGAGAAATGGATGGAACCGTACCTTGCCTCGATTACGCATCTGGTCTGTACCTGTTCTTTTTTCGAAGACGACGCATTCGCAGGCGTTCATACCCACCCGGTGTGCCGCGTGGAGATTTCCCGTTCCGATCTCAAGATCTTTGAAAGTCGATTCTACGATGTCGGTCAGATGAAAACAGAGGTGTTGGTTTAGCCGTCTGTTCTTGCACCTCACCTCCTCATTCCCTATTTTCACCATGTTCATTTTAAAGGATGGCACATGGTTGTCCGCAAGATCCTCTTCTTCTCCCTCCTGTTCTTTCCGAATCTGTTTTCCCAGCAGCCGCCTGTTTCCCCCGCTGTGGAAAAAGCCGCCAGGCTCGAGGAAGAAGGAAGGTTTATCGAAGCAACAACCGTGTTGGGGACCGCGTTAGCCCTTCAGATTGCATCTCCCTATCCCGAAATCCGAAAGCAGCTCGAGTTCGAACTCGACCGGCTCGACCGGATTCGGATGGATTATTCGCTCTCGAGGGACCGGCTGTACGAAATCCTTGCGGGCTCGGTGAAAGAACTGACCGAACGGGAATTTGATCAATGGGTGAACGAAGGGAGGTTCGATTTCCGTGTCATTGACAGCGTGCAGTATTTCGCCGGATCAAGCCGCAGCAATCTTTTCTTCCGCTATCCGGAGCTTGCACCCCGTCGCCTCAATCCGCCGGACTATACTGAATTCGCACGAACGGCTCTGAGTACGGCCCAATCGATCAAGAAAGCGGCACAGGAGCGCCGTGCGCCGTACGTTCTGCCAAAGACCTTCCGTCATTCCATGACCCTCACCCTCAAGGCCGATGCAATTCCTGCAGGGGAGACGGCACGCGCTTGGCTCCCCGTTCCCAGGGCGTTTCCTCATCAGATCAGCTTCCGCCTGTTGACAACGTCAAACCCGGTGCAGAGCATCAGCGATTACGAGGCTCCCATCGGATGCGTTGTTCTGGAACAGAAATCGGAAAAAGGAAAGCCGACGGAGTTTCGGATCGATTACGAGTACACGACATTCGGCATCTGGTTTGATCCTCAGCCTGCCGCCGTCCAGCCCTACAATACGAGTTCGGACTTCTACAAGACCTTTACCGCCGAAGCGCCTCACGTGGTCTTTACGGAGAAAATTCGAAAACTCTCGCAGGAACTTGCCGGTGAAGACACCAATGCTTTGGTGAAGGCGAAAAAATTCTATGATTGGATATCGGAAAATATCCAATACAGTTATGCATTGGAGTACTCAACGATCCGCAATATCAGCGATTATTGTCTGACGAAGCGGTACGGGGACTGCGGTCAGACGGCGCTGCTCTTTATGACTCTGTGCCGTGCCAACGGCATTCCCGCCCGGTGGCAATCGGGCTGGCTCACCATGCCGGGAGGGAAAACGATTCATGACTGGACGGAAATCTACGTTCTTCCCTACGGATGGATCCCCGTCGATCCGTACATGGGCGTTTTCGCCATGCAGGTTTTTAAGATTCCCGAAGACCAGCGCAAAGAAATCCGGGACTTTTATTTTGGCGGCCTCGATCAATACCGCATGGCTGCGAACAATGACCACAGCCAGTCTCTCTCTCCTCCGAAACGATCCATGCGCTCCGATAACGTCGACTTCCAGCGGGGGGAAGTCGAATATGGGGGAACGAACGTGTACTTTGACAAGTACACGTACAGCCTGAGCGTTGAAGAAGTAAAGCGATAACCTCGAAGAGTTCGGTTTCCGGGAACACACGGGCAGCCATTCCGGAAAACGAAAACAAACATCCTGCCATGGCAACCATTCTTCCTCGGGATACCGATTTTGTCCTTCCCCGCGTCACGGTCGTGGATGCATCGGCCGGCTCGGGGAAAACCACCACGCTCACCGAGCGTCTCGCACAACTCCTCCTTTCCAAGAAAATACCCCACAATGGACTGGGGAACATCCTCGCCATAACGTTTACCAATAACGCTGCCGTTCAAATGAAACAGCGGATCCTCGGCCTGCTCAAAAGCGCTGCACTCGGCGAACAGGAGGCCATCGAGAAACTGCGGCCTTTGCTCTCCATGAAGGATCATGAAATCCAGACGCGCGCCGAGGAGGTTCTCGAACAGGTGCTCGACCGGTATTCGGAATTCCAGATCCAGACGATCGACAGCTTCCTGGCGCGGGTCTTCAAGGCCTCCGCTCTGGAGTTTGGTTTCTCCCCGGGATTCGATGTTGTGATCGACAGCCGTCCGCTTCTGGATGAAGCGTTCGATACTTTTGCAGGTGAAATCACGGAAGGATCCCGTGAGGCTGAACTTCTCAAAAATCTGGCTTATCGCCTTCTGATCATGCGTTCGAGCGACGCCAGGTACTTGTGGAATCCCTACAGCGAACTTTCACGTCAGGTCAAGAATCTCTACGCCAAAATCGTTTCCACGGCCCGTCCCTTGGTCGAGGAGGACCGCACCGCCGAGTACCTCGAGAAAGGGAAGAGGCTCTGTCTCCTGGTGGAAGAAATCGGAATGGCCATCGACCGCTCGCATCTTGCCCCGGCAGCGCGCTTTCTCACGTACCGCAACGAAGCGCGGGCGGGGAAAATCGACCGGCTTATCGATCTCCAGTTTCCCAACCCCCCTGCAACCAAAAGCAAGTCGCCTCAAATCGAATTTGCGAAATTTCTCAAGTCCTCTGAACACCTGTTCTCTGAAGTCGAGGCACTGAGACGCGAATTGATCGTCCTTCATGCTCAATCCTACTTTGAGCCGTACATCGAAACACACAGGATTCTCAATGAAACGATCGATCGGATCAAACGACGCCTTGGTCAGGTGGACCTTGGCGATATTACGCTTAAACTCGCCCGCTTTGTGAATGAAGGAGCAGTGCCGGACCTCTATGTCTCTCTCGGGGAAAAAATCCATCACTACCTCATTGATGAATTTCAGGATACGTCGCCCATACAATGGAATACCCTGGTGCCCCTCATCGGGAATTCCGTTTCGGAGGAAGGAAGCCTCTTTGTCGTCGGAGATATGAAGCAGTCCATCTACGGCTTCCGGGGGGCCGACTGGCGCATCATGCGGGACGTGATCAAGGGAAAATATTTTCCTTCGGCCCCCGCAGAACTTCTCACGCTGGAGACCAACTACCGGAGCGGAGAACGAATTCTGGATTTCACCAAGACGGTCTTTCACGACATTGTTCCCTATCAGATCTTGACCGGGGCTGCCCAGGCAAGCGGACTTGCCACGTTTGAACAGGAACCGAGGCCCGAAGCGCGGGGGAAAGGGGTTGTCGAAGCAAGGATTTTCGAGGGAGAGACGGATGAACGCCCTGAAAGGGAAATGATTCTCGGCATTCTTGCCGACTGCGTAGCCCGCGGCCACGCACTGCGCGATATCGCTGTGCTGACCCCCGAAAATGAAGACGTGGTGAAGGTGAGCGGATGGCTGAACGAGCAGGGATATGAGTTCGTGCCGTTCAGTACTCTCGATATTCGCACGAGAAAAGTGATCGGTGAATTGATCGACCTCCTCCGGTTCCTCGATTCACCCATCGATGACCGTGCCTTCGCGTCGTTTCTCCTCGGGAAAACGCTTGCCGCCCGACTGGTCCGCGATAAGCAATCACTCCAACAATCGGAGCTTCACACGTTTATTCTCCGGCAGCGGATAACGGCCCCCCGCCGGCCGCTCTACGCAATCTTCAAGGAACACTACCCCGCCCTCTGGGAGCGCTACTTCGATCCCCTCTTTGCATTGACCGGCTATCTTCCGTTGTACGACCTCACGACGCACATCTTTAAACAATTCGGCGTGTTCGACATCATGCCCGAAGAAGAAGCCGCCCTGGTCAAGCTCCTGGAAGTGGTGAAGGAATTCGAACAGAGAGGCATGAACAGCGTGCGGGAATTCATCGGCTATGCCGCGGAAATCTCGGAAGACTCCGATTGGAACATCGAGGTGCCTCCGGATGTGAACGCCGTTCGTATCATGACGGTGCATAAGGCGAAAGGGCTCGATTTCCGGGTTGTCATCGTTCTCTTCTACGACGTCGCGCTGCGCTCCGATCGCGTTTATATGGAAGAAACCGGAGATAAAGTAAGGCTCGTGAGGCTCATCAAGAAACACGGAGATGAGGACGCGTACCTCCGCGAGCTTCTCATGGACCGCGAGTTGAACAACCGCGTCGACCAGCTCAACAAGCTCTATGTCGCTTTGACGAGGGCCAAGGAAGAGATGTACATTCTCAGCGTTCAATACCCCCAATCGAAAGAGCCGTCGGCGTTCCTTCCCACGAAAGGATTCGAAGAAAAGAAGAAACCCAAAGCCGAGCAGGAGCCCCCGGCCCGCGAAGAACGCGCACCTCTGCTCCATCATACCGCCGGAAAAGGGCTCTCTCAACCTGCCGAAAGAATCTCCCTCGAGGAAACGCGGCGTGGAGAGGTTGTCCATAGCCTTCTTGCCCGCCTGGAGTTTGTTGGTACCGATCCGGTGGCAGATATCGAGAGGGCCCTGAGCGAAGAATCCATAATCCGGCCTCTTGGCGCCGGAACTGCGGAAATCCGCGCAACACTCACGAATTTCCTTGGCGGCGGCATTCGGGAGCTGTTCCAAAAACAGAAAGGCCGCAGAGTTCTCAACGAACAGGACTTTGTCCGAAAGGACGGCCAGCTTTTTCGTATGGACCGGGTGGTGATCGATGAAAAGAGCGTGACGGTGATTGATTACAAGACCGGAGGCGAGCAGGCTTCCTATGACGAGCAGGTTCGGAACTATATGGATATCTTGCGCGACATCTTTCCGCAAAAAACCGTGAAAGGTCTTCTCGCCTACGTTGATAAGAACAGCGTGCGGAATCTCCCGTGAAGACCGTCAGCATCATATCTTCGTCCGAAAGTCTTCTGAAGGAAGTACAATCGCACCTGAAGGGGGTTGACGGCGGAGAAGCCATCGTGGTCTTCCCGGGAAAGAGGCCGTCTCATTTTCTGCGCAAGGCCCTTGCCCTGGAACGGAAAGCCGGGTTTCTTCCTCCGAAAATCCTCTCCTATGATGAGTTTATCCGCCACCTGAGCGAAGAGCTGTTCGGTGTCAAGGCGAACGACATCGACGCCCTCGACGCCTCCGCCATCCTGTATGAAATCCATCTTGCCCTCCCCGAAAAGCTCGGAGGCGTGCACTTTGCATCGTTCGATCATTTTCTGCCGCTTGGATTGAAACTGTTCGATGAGCTGGAGGAACTCGTACTGGCAGGAGCCGATGGCGAAACCATCCGGAAGAAAATCGGCAGCCTGACCTTCGGCAACAGGCATCTCCTGGCGACGTACTTCGACAGATTCTATCAGCACGTGGCGAAGGAGAAGCTCGTAACCCGTTCCACGCGGCTCCGGCTTGTTGCCGACGGTGGTGCGAAAATGAACATCGACCGGTATCAGAAGATCATCCTCGCGGGATTTTACGCACTGACCCCTACGGACAGGCAAATCTTTCAATCGCTCGGAAATCACGAACAGACTGTATTGATCTTCCAATGGGGGCCCGGCCTGCACCAGCAGATGGAGGCGTTGGGAATTCAAGCCCAGGCAGCAGGATCGCCCCAAATGGACCTGTTCGGCGGAAGCTCATCCGAGAACGCTCCCGAAGCAGGTGAGCCGGAAATCCATCTGGTAAAGTCGCCGGACACGCATGGCCAGGTGTTCGCTCTCAGCGCCCGCATTCGCGAATTACTGGAGCGGAAGGAACAACTCGACGAGCGCACGGTCATCGTCCTCCCGTCGTCCGACGCTCTGTTCCCCGTCCTCTATGAGTCCCTGGCTCTTCTCCCGGAAGAAGGGTACAACATCTCGCTGGGATATCCTCTTGCCCGGACGCCGCTCTACGGGCTCTTGAGAAACCTCCTCGATCTGGTTGCGACGGAACGCGACGGCATGGTCCAGGCGGCTGCGTACACCCGCTTTATCCTCCATCCCTATATCAAGAATATCCGGTTCGGCCACCGCACGGATGTGACGAGAGTCCTCTTTCATGCCTATGAAGACCTCCTTGCGAGACGGCCGGCGACTTCCGTGGACCTTGCGTCCCTGGAGGAAGAACATGCGCTCTTCGAGCGCGTTGCCGGCGGACTGTCGGATGAGAAGGGAAGAATTTCGCCCGTCAAACTTAAGGAGCACGTTCGGGCGATTCACAACAAGACGATCCGGCCATTCCTTCACCCCGGAACCCTGGGGGAGTTTGCGTCGAAAATGATCGATCTTGTCCTCTCCATCAATGAAGACAGCACTGCATACCTTCATCCTCTGTTCTCGAGGTATGCGGAAAAATTGATCGCAATGGCGGACGCGATAAAGGGCTCCCGGGCTGCTGGACTCCGTTTCGACGACAGAACAAGCTACGCGGGCTTTCTGCGCAGCTATTGCGGCCCGCAGACGGTTCCCTTCCCCGGTACGCCGCTCCGGGGCCTGCAGGTGCTTGGCCTGCTCGAAACACGGGCACTGTCGTTCGAAAGGGTCTTCGTCCTCGATGCGAGCGACGATATGCTGCCGGGCGCGCGCGGCACCGAGATGCTTGTCCCGCAAAAAATCAGGGAAACGCTCGGCCTGGAAACATTCAAAGACCGCGAAAGGCTCATCGAATACTACTTTTCCAACCTGATACAAGGGGCAAAGGAAGTTCATCTCTTTTATTCGGAAAACAACAAACAGGAAAAAAGCCGCTTTATCGAAAAACTCCTTTGGATGCGCCGAAAGAGGGACAAGAGGGAAACGGGCGCGGCCCATGCCCGGTACCGCATCCATCTCGCCAACGACAATCCCGGCCCGATCGAAAAATCAAAGGAAGTTTCCGAACATCTGAAGCAATTTGAATTCAACACGACGGCTCTCGACGTTTATCTCAAGTGCCAGCTGCGATTCTATTACCAATACGTGCTGAAGCTGCGGGAAAAAGAAGAAGTGGGGGAAGAGATTGAGCAGCTGGATGTTGGGAACCTTATTCACAAGATACTCAAATCGTACTTTGATCCGTTCGTGGGAAAAGACCTGAAAGCGGAAGAGCTGAGTCCGGAACGAATGGAGACAGTCGTCAGCGACACGATCGAAGAGGTGTTCGGGCCTCACGCAAGGGGATCGGTTTTCCTGCTCCGTCAGCAGACAATCGCGAAGCTGACAGAATTTCTGAAAGACTATCAGAAAAAAATCCTGGAATCAGAGTCCGTCGCGATCACCGGACTCGAAGTCAATGTCTCTGTTATCAGGGATGATCACCATTTTACGGGAAGACTGGACCGGGTTGAACGGAGGAAGGAAAAGACGGTCATCCTGGACTACAAGACCCGCCAGGACGACACACCCCAGAAAATTCGGTGGAAAAAATTCGATCCCGACAAGCCCGACACCTGGTCGGAATCAATCGGCTCGCTGCAATTGCCGATGTACAGCCTCCTCCAAGCGGAACACAGCGGCGAATCGCTGCAAAATATCGTTCCCGCGTACGTCTTCCTGGGACGAAACTATCTCGACAAGACCATTGAGACGGGTCTCTCGAAGGATGGAATCGTCACGGAAACCATGCAGCAGAATCTTCATCACGTCATCCTGAGTCTGGCGAACGACATCAAGGATCCCGGCGTGCCCTTCAAGCCGACGGAAGATCTGAAGAAGCACTGTCCGCATTGCCCCTACCAGACCATCTGCGGCACGCAGTGGGCGCGGGAGGGAAGATGGTAGGAAAGATTCCTGAAAGCGACATCGGTGTCTGAACCGGGATTGCCCGGATTGACGGATGTGCAGGATAATGAGTCATCAGCTTTTGAATTTCTTGTTATACAGGCGTTTGAATTCGAGGCTCCGCGCTCCAAAGTTGATAAGGAGACCAATTTCGAGGTTGTACGCTTCAAGATAGTTCAATGCCTGCGCAAGATGGACATCTTCCATGTTGATCAGAGCTTTTAGCTCAACCATGATGGTACCCTCGATGAGGAAATCGGCTCTGCGAGTACCAACTTGGAATCCTTCATAGAAGATGAGCATTTCAACTTCACGCGCAAAATGAATGCTGTGCTTGTCCAATTCAATAGCAAGACATCGTTGATATATCACTTCCTGAAAGCCATTCCCAAGCGTTGAGTGCACTTTCATCGCACAACCGATGACCGACCGTGTAAGATCTTCGTATTTCATTTTTCCCCCTGGAATGTGTTGGACTCTCCTCCAATCGTGGTAATCCCATAATCCTGTTAATCCTGGTCCAGCTCTCCCTCCAATCGTGGTAATCCCATAATCCTGTTCATCCTGGTTAATATCCCACCGCTGCCCCGTCGTCGTCCCTCGGATCGGCTCCCCCGTACAACAATCCGGTCAGCGGGTCAATGATGATTCCCATCGCCCGGCCCTGCTGGCCCTGTATTCTCACCCGGTGGCCCATCGATTCGAGTATCCGCTGTGAATCGAGCGTGGTACCGAATTTCTCAATCTGCAGAACATCCGGCAGCCATTGGTGATGAATCCGTGACGCGGTCACCGCGTGCGAGACATCCATCTTGAAGTCGATCACATTCAGAACGCATTGGAGAACCGTGTTGATAATGGTCCTTCCTCCCGGTGATCCGACGAGGAAGAAAGGCTTTCCGTTGCGTGCCACAATGGTCGGCGTCATGCTTGAGAGCATTCGCTTCCCCGGAGCAACAAGGTTGGGCGGCGTGCCGATTTTTCCCGTGCTGTCGGTCCTTCCCGGCTGAGGGTTGAAATCACCCATCTCATTATTATAGAGAAACCCGAGTCCATCGGCGATGATGCGGGTTCCATACCAATCCTCGACGGTATACGTCACAACAACCGCATTCCCCTGAGCATCAACGACAGAATAATGCGTCGTTTCCCCGCTCTCGTACGAGTCGTTGAACGAAACGGGATCGCTCACGGTTTTTTTCTCGAAACTGATCGAATTTCTGAGTTTCGCAGCATATTCTTTTGAAATGAGCTTTTCCTGAGGCAGGTCCGTGACAAAATCCGGGTCGCCGAGATACCGAGCCCGGTCGGCGTACGCGCGGCGCATGGATTCCGACAGCAAATGCAGATACATCGCAGAATTGTGGCCGTACGAGGCAAGGTCGAATCCTTCAAGAATGTTCAGCATCTCGATCAGCGTGATTCCGCCGGAGCTTGGGGGAGGCATGGAATAAACGTCATACCCTCTATATGTTCCGCGGAGCGGCACACGCTCCTTTGCTTCATATGCCGCGAGATCGGCTTCCGTGATCAGTCCTCCGTTCTTCTTCATGTCTGAGGCGATCAATCTTGCGGTTTCGCCCTTGTAAAATCCATCCCGTCCGTATTTTTGAATTCGCTTGAGGGTCTTGTACAGGTCCGGTTGTTCCCATACGTCTCCCGGGTCAAAGAGGACAGTATCTTCCTTGAAAAAAACCTTTGCCGATGAGGGGTACTTCTGAAAATCACCCCGGAGATAGCGGAAATCGTCGGTCATGGACCAGGTGAGCGGAAAACCGTCATCCGCAAGGTCGACCGCAGGCTCGAGGAGATCGTCCCACGCGAGCGATCCGAATTTCTTCCAGGCGAGCGCAAACCCTGCGACCGTTCCCGGGACACCCACGGCAAGATATCCCTCATGATTCAAGTCGGTAATGTAGTTTCCTGATGAATCGACAAACATGCGCTCATGTGCTGCCAGCGGCGCTTTTTCACGAAAATCGAACGTTGTAACCTTCCCATCCTTCGTATGAACGATCATGAACCCTCCCCCTCCGATGTTTCCCGCAGCCGGATGAACAACGGCGAGCGCAAACCCTGTTGCAATGGCGGCATCGACTGCATTGCCGCCTTCTTTCAGAATCCGAACCCCGACTTCGGACGCCAGCGCGTGGGATGAAACGACCATGCCGTGTTTTGCACGTTCAGGAGCCTTGAACCCCTGTGCGACTGCAGAAAACACGTGAAGGGAAGCAAAACACATGAGAAACAACAGACGTTTGTTCATCGCGGATCCTTTCTGTCTCAAGACGTGTCAAAGAGTAAGAAAATGTCCCCGTCCATGCAAGGAGACAGGCAAGAAACCTAAAAGCGATCTTGACCGACAACTTTCTGCATAGTAGATTCTTTGACACGCCCGACTACCCACATTTCATCAATCAGGAGTGAACTCATGAGACTCTTTTTCACGCTCTCTCTCCTCGTCGTTTTCACGTACTGTTTGCCTGCTCAGGTCAACATTGCGTCAGAACGCTACACACTGCCGAACGGATTGACCGTGATCCTTCATCAGGACACATCGGTACCGATCGCCGCCGTGAATATCTGGTATCACGTGGGCTCCGCAAATGAAAAAGCGGGCCGCACGGGATTTGCCCACCTCTTTGAACACATGCTCTTCCAGGGTTCGCAGAACGTGGGAGATGATGCACATTTTTCCATGATCCAGGAAGCGGGAGGTACCCTCAACGGGTCAACCAATAACGACCGCACAAACTATTTCGAAACGGTGCCGAGCAACTTCCTGGAAATGGT
>CAZRPU010000052.1:0-15850 GCA_964602055.1 uncultured Ignavibacteriaceae bacterium | reverse complement strand
TCGTGGGCCATTTTGGGACTTCTCCAAGTTTCTCCAGAATTTTGTAATGACTGATGGTTGTGCCAATCATGTGCAGCTCCTGGATTTCTTTATTCCTTCTCTTTCGCGAGTGCCGGCCAATTGACAATCAACGAGAGTTGTGCCTCGGAAGCACCGGCTCCCACGGGCCGCAAGCCGAGATATGCCTTTCTGAATTTTGAATAGCCGATGATGAACACTCCCGATCCTGCGCCCGTGTTCGGAAACATCGGTCGGGCCTGAGTAAAAACAGGGCTACCCGCGGAGAAAGACACTTCCACCTGCGTCCACGATGACCGTGTGGGGGACGCATAGATAATTTTCGACCCGATCCACAGCGGGTCTGTTCCTTCTGTCGATGAAACCTGCCATGTACCAGGCCGTCCACGGAAAGCCGACACAACGATCTGTCTTTCGCCGGAAACACCGGTTGTATACACAATCCATTTCCCATCAGGAGAAAACTTTCCAAACCTGGCTTGAATTCCTAATCGCGTTGGAGGTATGGGTCGGGCCGTGCTGGCCAGATCCAGGATTGCAAGCTCCCATTCAAAATCATTCGTGATGCGGAACAGGAGATATCGTCCGTCGGGGGAAACGTCTTCGGGGTAATATCCTGCCTTTGCATCCCGCCCGCCGTCTGCGAGAAGCTCTTCCTGACCGGAGCCGTCCGCATGTTTTGCGTAAATCGCCGCTTTGGCGCCGAGCTGTTCCGAGTTGTAGTAGATCGTCTGCCCATCTCTTGACCATATGGGCGTCGTGGCCGCGCTTTTGGGCGCCACGAATGAGAGCCGCGTCGTCACTTTTCGTCGTGTGTCGTACGTCCAAATATCAACTCCGCTCGCCTGCAGGGCCTGCCCGAAAGCAATACGGGAGCCATCAGCTGAGAGCGATGACCGGGAAAACGTCGGTGCATGAAGAATACTCTCCACTGCGCCTGATTCCGAAATCCAAACGAACTCGTTCTCGTTCGTCTGCGAAGATGCGCGGCCCGCATACAGCATCACACCAGTCGTTGATGACGAGAAATCAGCCTTCGCCCGTGCCGTCCACAGGACCACATTTCCCTGTAACGAGACAGGATTGCCGGAGAGCTTTCTGGAATCAGGATCCATCGGTTGAGCCATCAGGATTCCCTGACGCAGAAAAAGGAGATGACCGTTTGCATAAACCGGACTCGCACCATCCTTGATAATCTGTTCGGTTTCGCCTGATTGAAGTGATCCCAAAAAGATGTCAGAAGCATTCGTTCCTGTTTCGAGCATCGCAAACACAAAATGGTCGCCGTCGGGAAGGAAGCTCGGGAATCGAGGCACCCTGCCTGCCGAGGTGTCAAATGCTGTGACAGGACGTGCAGTCCCGCCGCCGGAAACAATTCCATAGAGATTCGGGTCGAGCAAGGTCGGTGCAAAAATGATCGTCCCGTTGGAACTCCATGCTGCTCCTCTGCCAAACGGTGCTTCTGCCAGGGACACGACCGGTCCGCCTGATGCCGCTATGGTCCGAAGTGCGCCGTCCGCAAAAAATCCGATGGCCTTGCTGTCGTGCGACCAGAACGGATATGTCGCGTTCTCCGTGCCTGGAAGCGGGGTTGAGGACTCACTGCCGAGTGGGCGGGTCCACAGCCGGGAAGTCCCGACCGAGTCCCTCCCCGCAAAGAGGATCACTGAACCATCCGGAGAGATAACGGAATTTCCGCCCAATCCGTCGTCGTATCGGATACCCGGGGGCATGCCAATCGTTGCTCGAACGATGGGCATGGCAGCCTCGCGCCCGGAAAGAAGGAGCGAGGCGGCGAGGCCAAGAATGAGCATTGCGAGCGCAATCCCGCCAGTCAGAGTCCACGAAGGTGAACGCACTCCTGCCGAGTCAGGTGCGACCTCCACTGCCCCGGTAGAACCAGATTGCAGCGGACGCGCGGCTGTGATTCTGCTTGCCCGCGATTTGCTCGACGATCTCCGGTAGCGCTTCAGGTCAACGGCAACCTGGCTGGCAGACTGCGTCCGCTCCTTCGGATCTTTCTCGAGGCATTCAAGAACGATGCCGTCCAGTTCGGGAGGTATCTCAGATTTGATTGAAGACATCGGCGGGGAATCGACGTTCACGATCTCATAGGAGATTGCCGTTTCGTGCACGCCCTTGAATGGGGGCTGACCTGTGATCATCTCGTAGAGCAAGACCCCCAGGGAGAAAATATCTGAGCGATGATCCGTTTCCTGTCCCTGGACCTGTTCGGGTGACATATACCCCGCAGTCCCGACGGTGCTCCCTTCTTTTGTGAGCCTGGAAGCGCCTCGCAGTTTCGCGAGCCCGAAGTCCATGATCTGCACGCGCCCGTCTTTGCGGATCATGATGTTTTCCGGCTTGATATCCCGGTGGACAATGCCCTTTTCATGGGCTGCGGCGAGACCTTCGGCGATCTGGATGCCGATGTCGAGAGCCTGCTTCATCGAGAAGGTCGACTTCTTTTCCTGGAGGGTTTGGCCATCCACAAATTCCATCACAATGAATGTTTTTTTGTCAGCCTCCTCGATTCCGTAGATGGTGCAAATATTGGGATGGCTCAATCCGGCCGCCGCCTGTGCTTCCTGGGTAAACCGAGCGACGTCCTGGTCGGATGAGGAGATGTGTTCGGGGAGGAACTTAAGCGCGACGGCGCGGTTAAGCTTTCCGTCCTGGGCCTTATAGACGACGCCCATGCCACCCTCTCCGAGCTTTTCGAGAATCTTGTAATGGGAGATAGTTATGCCGATCATTGAGCCCTCGCCTTCCAGCCCCCGTCAGAAAACGACGGGGTCCTCAAACTTCCAACGGCTCGTTGAGAAACACTCGCCGGGAAGTTTGGGACTTCGCCGAGTTTTTCGAGAATCTTGTAATGGGATATGGTTTGGCCAATCATTGTGCAAAACCAAATACAATTATGTCACTCCCGCGGATTGTAAGCGGGAGTCCAGAACATAGCTGAGTGATTTTGTAATGCGGTACTCTTGTTCCAATCATCTTGATAGTTCCATTTTCATTTCACGGGGCCAAGGTACTTGTCCAGCCAGTCGAGTGATTCTTTGATGAGCAGATTGCGAATAACAAAGTGGCCGCCTTCATACACCACGTACTTTTTGTGCGGTAGCGGAGCGCCGAGGAGTTTGAACAAGGGCTTTTGGGATGTCTCAATAGGGAAGAAGTTATCGTATTTTCCATTCAACATAATTACAGGTACTGTAGCACGGCCGACGTAGTTAATGGCATCGACCTCAGGTAGAGCGCGTTGGAAGTTAAGACCTGCAACGTAGAGCACGGATGCTTTGAACCTTTTTTCCACCGCTGTGAGAATTGGTCCCATCATGCCACCCCAGCTTACTCCGTAATAGGCTACTTTTTTCGCGTCGATGTCGGGTCGGGACTCAAGATAATCGATTGATCGCCCGATATCTTTACCCCAGGCAATCATATGTTCTTTCCAAAGGTTTGTCTCGCTCGGATTGTCGGAGTTCAATGCGGTGCCTCTTTCGTAAGTGCCTTTATACACAGGATACATGACCGAGCGACCACTCTTTACAATGAAGTCAATTGCACCAACTTCCAGAAAGCGATTGGAACGGGTGTGGAGCGCACCGGACCCCGGGAAATAGACTACTGCCTGATACGGCGGATTACCGACCCTTGGCGCAAACAGAAATACTGTGAGACGTTCGCCGCCATAGGCTGCATCCAGGCTGATCTTCTGCATGATGTAGTCTGAAGTCGTGTCGGCCGATTCGATGCTGGCATTCAACGGAGTTCGATCATATTTGTACATCGAAAGGTAAAACTTAAAGACAGCGTCTGATACTGGTTTCTCGTTCAAGAAATTGCGATAGGGATCTCGCTCAATCGAAGCATAAGCGGCATGAGAAGTGCTATCGTGTTCCAGGATTTTAATGCAACGAACACCATTGGTCTGTGAGCGATCAAAAGGGAGTTGGGCATAATAATCAGTAAACATATACGGCTCGTCATTCCATCCGCCTCCCAGAATGCTTCGCTGTTCACGGCTTGCGTTGAAACACCACTCACGCACATTGCCACCCATATCGGTCGTGCCGAGAGGGCTGCTGCCTGGATACTTCCCAACAGGGGCGAGTCCCTTCTTTTCAAAGTTACTTGCGGGGATGATGAACGCGCTAGCGCGTGTTTCCGCTGCGATGTTCCAATGATAGACAGTAGGAAGAGATTTTCCGCGAAATTCCGCATACGCGGCAGCCTCAAACCAGCTAATACCGCCAACGGGATAATCGGCATTTCCTTCGGGATATGTCCCTAATTCCCAGGTTGAGGGGCCGGGTCTTCCTGTCGCGTCCACGAATTCCTTCATCGCTTCTTGCCAGGTGAGAGTTCGAC
The DNA here is from genome assembly GCA_964602055.1 of uncultured Ignavibacteriaceae bacterium. GTDB lineage: Bacteria > Bacteroidota > Ignavibacteria > UBA10030 > UBA10030 > JACPLA01. Next base: position 11,455 of record CAZRPU010000052.1, on the reverse strand, counting down.
CATCCTTTTCAAACGGATGCTTCCAGTACTCACTTTTCTCATATCCTCCGTGGTCGACGAATTGCTTGTATTCCTTGTTGGTGGTTTCAAATTTATCTATGAGATATTCGTCGACGCGGGCAGGCTCGAGATGATCAAGCCCCGGTATATTCAGGGTATACATCCCGCCCGGGACTTGCAACATGTTTTCGGGCCATGACCCAGTCGAATCAAGCTTGGTCGTTCCTCCCCAGAAAAAGAAACCCCACAAAAAGAAACCAGCGCCATCAAACGTATGGAATCCTTCCTTTCGGAGCTTCAATCTCCAGAGGCCCCGTGGCAAAAAGATCGTATCAGTCGGAGTTCGACCTAACGAGATCCAATTTTCGCGTGGTGTGCCATACTCAGCAACGAGAATCTCAGCACCCGGTGGCTCTGTCCTGATGACGTCGCGCATAGCATACAAAGGCCGAAGCTTAATAAACAATGGATCATCGCCAACGACGCCTTCAATCTGTCTTGCAAGGAAGTACGCGCTCGCCCACTTACTTTCACCGGCCAGTCGCTCAATTTCCGGCATGACTTTTTCTCGTGCCCAGCGGATCTTTGCACTGCGATCGATGTACCAATATGTGAGATATCCCAACCCAACGATAATGAGAACAATGGGAACTGCGACAGCCGGTCGCTTGAGGCTATTCATAATAGTCTTTAAGCTCAAAGCCTTGACTTCGAATCCTGCAGCCGGTCTCAACTTCGAAAGGTCTAGAAGAATCTGGCTCATCGACGTATACCGCTGAGATCGATCCTTCTTCATGCAGCGTTCGATAATCTGTCGAAGCTCAAGTGGGACTTCAGAGCGAAGTTTTCCGAGTGGTTTGGGATCCTCATTCGTAATAGAATACATCATTGCCGACTCGTGCTCGCCATGGAAAGGATGTTCGCCGGAGAGAAGCTCGAACAATACCACACCGAACGACCAGATGTCCGCTTGCTCGTCGACTTCGTCGCCCTGTATCTGTTCCGGCGACATGTAAGCCGCAGTTCCCACAGTGCTACCTGCTCTTGTCATGCCCGCCTTACCTTTTAGTTTCGCCAGGCCAAAGTCCATAATCTTTATGAGTCGATCGTTTGTCACCATAATGTTTTCTGATTTGACATCTCGAAGGACGATCCCTTTTTCGTGGGCCTTAGAGAGCCCTTGAACCATCTGATCTGCGTAACCAAGAACCTGAGAGACGGGAAGCTGAATTCCTTTCTCTTTTGCTTCAGCGACTTTCGTCTTCAACGATTCTCCTTCGACAAGCTCCGTGGCGATAAAGCTTTGCCCTTCCTCCTCGAGAAAATCGTAAATCGTGAGGATGTTGGGGTGGTTGAGCGCCGAGGCTGCTTTTGCTTCTTGAACGAAGCGTGCCTTGTTATCACTTGAAGCTGATACATGAGGCGGTAGGAATTTCAACGCGACATGACGGTCGAGTTTCAAGTCATGCGCTTTATACACGACGCCCATCCCGCCTTCGCCCAACTTTTCAAGAATCTTATAGTGTGAGATCGTCGTTCCAATCATGTGCGATCACCTAACGTGAGGTGCATGATGCTCCGGCGGGCAAGTCCTCCTTCACCGAGTTTCTCGAGAATCTTGTAATGGCTAATGGTTGAGCCGATCATAGACACCTCGGATGGCGGCTCCCGCCAGACAGCGGCGGGATCCACAAACTTCCAACGACTCGTTGGGAAACACTCGCCGGGAAGTTTGGGACTTCGCCGAGTTTTTCGAGAATCTTGTAGTGCGATATCGTCTGCCCGATCATCGTTACTTTACACCAATCTTATTGAGTGCAGCCTGAATAGCTGGGTCTGTGTCTATGTGTGACAGTTTTGGAAAATCACGAAGATTCCACAATTGGGCTACGTTGATATATCTGCTTTCATACACCTTGTCAAGCCATTCAATGGCATGATCTTTTTCACCTAAGGCGAGATAAATCATAGCAATTGGGGACTCCACTCGTGCCCCCTTTTTCCAGGATGCCTCAAGCTCTCTCAGGATTGTTCGCGCCTCTGCGGTTCTCCCGAGCATGACGTACGAGGCGGCAATGTTCGGTAACACGATATCTCCGAGAACCTCTCTGGCTTTCTGAAATTCTGAGAGCGCTTCGGATGGTCTGCCCGATTGGATATAGGTTGTTCCCAATCCAAGATGTGCAATGGGAAATGCTGGCTCAGTCTGCAATACCTTTTTCTCCACTTCAATGGCCTCGTCGTAACGTCCGGCCGATTGAAGCACGACCGCGTAGCTGGCCTGAATAATCAGTGAGAGTGGGTCCAGGTCATTGGCTTTCAGCGCTTCTGCAATTGCCTCGCTGTGTCTTCCAGAAGTCGAAAGAACAAAAGCGTACCAGTGGTGTGCCGTAGCATATCTCGGATTCAGCGTGATGGCGCGTTTTAGGTCAGCTTCGGCGCCCGCAAAATCGAGTTGACTCCATTTTGCATAACCCAGAGCCGAGTACGCCTCGGCTTGCAGTGGATTTACCTCGAGAGCTTTCATGGCATAGTATTTTGCTTGCTGATATACGTCCTTCGGGGGTGGATAGACATAGACCGGCATCACAACATAGGTTTCAGCGAGACCGGTGTACGCAAGGGCATACGAAGGATCCTTTTCGATCGCCTGAGAAAAGAAATCCACCGCGCGGTGAAGGGCTTCCGGCAACCTCTTATTCCAATTGAATCGCCCCTTCATGTAGAGCGCATATGCTTCTGAGCTGCGGGTCGATGCGGTGTTCAGGTTCTCGCGTTCTTCGCTGCTTTGCTCAATCCGAAGATGTTCCGTGATTTCTGTTGGGATTTGAGTCTCCAACGTCGAAATGTCTGCCAGGTTCCGCAAATACTGGTCGCCCCAAATCTGCCGGTTGTCTTTCGTGTTGATGAGTTCAAGGCTGACCGAAAATCCGTCAGGACGCTGACTCATTCGGCCTGTCAGGATCGCGCGCACACCAAGTGTCTTGCCGACTTCCTGCGGGTCGATTTCCTTGCCTTTGTAGCGGAAGACTGAGTTGCGAGACATGACTCGAAGATTGGAAAGTTTTGAAAGATGGCTGATAACACTTTCGGTGATTCCGTCGCTCAAGTACTCAAGCCCCGGGTCGGTGGTTGCATTCACGAAAGGCATCACGGCAAGAGAATCTAGGCGTTCATCCTGCCTTTGCAGCGTGAAATATCCGGCAATGATAGCTGCCACGAGAATGACAGCGCCGCCGGCCGAAAGAAGGGTTCGTTTCCAGGATTTCGTTGCAGAAATTCTTGAAGTCATTGATCCGATATTCTCTACCGATTTCTGAAAGTCGCCATCCCTCATTGCTGTGGATTGTTGCGCCATTGGGGGCCGGGTTACCCTGCCGGTCTCCCGCTTCCAGCGTTTCAGGTCTGCCACCATCTCGACGGCCGATTGATACCTCTCTTCGGGGTTTTTTTCCAGAGACTTTTCGAGGATGCGTTCACACTCCGTGGAAATATCTGAAATGTATTTCCTGATGTTTTCCGGTTCTTCGTTCAGGATGGAGTACATCATTGCCGCCTCATGTTCTCCGCGGAACGGAAGTTTTCCCGTCAGCATTTCGAACAAAAGAACACCAAAGGCAAAGAGGTCGCTTCGCAGGTCCACTTCCCCGCCCTGGATCTGCTCCGGGGCCATGTAGGCCAGGGTACCAACCGTGCTGCTGGAGCGGGTCAGTTTCAATGAGCCCTTCAGCTTTGCAAGGCCGAAGTCCATGACTTTCACCTGGGCTTTGGCGGTAAGCATCACATTGTCTGCCTTGATATCCCGATGGACAATCCCTTTCGAATGCGCTTCAGCCAGAGCCTCTCCAATCTGGATCGCGATGATGATTGCCTCATCGGTTTTGGTAAAAGGAATTCTGTTGCGAAGAATACCACCATCGACAAATTCCATGGCGATGAACATCTGAGATTGATGTTCCTCAACCCCGTAAATGGTGCAGATATTGCTATGGTTTAAGGAAGCCGCAGCCTTTGCTTCCTGCAGAAAGCGGAATTTCGATTCCTCGCCTGAAGATGCCCGCTCAGGGAGAAATTTCAGGGCAACGATGCGGTCGAGGTTGAGGTCTTGGGCCTTATAGACGACGCCCATCCCGCCCTCTCCGAGCTTCTCCAGTATTTTGTAATGGCTAATGGTTGAGTCGATCATAGACACCTCGGATGGCGGCTCCCGCCATCCTTCGACAAGCTCATGAGGGGCGGGATCCACAAACTTCCAACGGCTCGTTGAGAAACACTCGCCGGGAAGTTTGGGACTTCGCCGAGTTTTTCGAGGATCTTATAGTGAGGAATCATCTGATTTTTGAGTTCTAGTTTGAGGCATCGTTCTTCTCCCACTCCTCTACTTTTCTCCGCTCTTCATCGACCATGACCTTTACTTTTGACATCAATTGTTGAAATTCACCCTCTGATCGAAGACTTTCAAAGAACGGATCAATTTGCGCTATCCGATAGAGACGCCATCCTGCGTTGACTGCTTGTTGGAGCCAACGGAGAGCCTCCTCCTTGTTTCCCTGCACCGCTTGAACAGCTGCGATGTTGTAGCGATAGTGGTACAGTTCGTTGCCGCTATCGATTGCTTTACGATTCATCTGGAGACTTCGATCAAAGAACTGCTTCGCCTCAGCTTTCTTTCCGGCTTTCAACGCAATCAGTCCGAGCGCGGCCTCATAGTCAGTGCTGACCACGCCCAGCGGGAAGCTCGCGGGAACGTAAACTCCTTTGACAGCCAGCTGACGGTATCGTTTCTCCGCTCCGGCATAGTCACCACGAAACAACTGAATCATCGCTCTAAGGTGAAGCATGTTCACATAGTCGGGTGAAGCTTCATAGGCTTTCTGGCTGAGAGCCATGCTTTCTTCGACCCGTCCTTCAATGAGTCGCAGGAGGCCCAATCCATACAATGCATCCGGTGATGTTGCCTGTAACTCGAGAGCTTGCTGAAGCACCGCTTCACTTTTTCGGTACATTTCTGAAGCAAGGTAAATCTGACCAAGCAGTGCCAGAATAGGACCGGTGGGCTCCAAACTGCTGGCTTTGTCATGTGAACGAATCGCATCATGAAGTCGGCCCAAAAAGAATGATCCCATTCCCAGCTGAGCGTAAGTGCGTGCCGAGAAGACTTGTTTCATCTCTATTGCTTTTTCGGCCGTTTCCAATCCTTTCATGACCTCACCTCGCGATAGATAGACACGCGCAAGAGTCGTATTTCCCTCTACCATGTCTTGATCAAACGAAATCGCTTTTTGAGCCATGGAAAGCGCCGAATCCAGCCAGACAGCAGGATAACCGAATCTGACAGCGCGTTGAGCGTATGATTGTCCAAGCCATGCATATGCCGCGGCGTAGTTTGGGTCAAGCTCTATTGCTTTCTTCAAGTGGACGATGGCCTGCTCGTTATTGCGGACTCCGTAATATTCGCGTGCCTTGAGAAAGTAGGTATACGCCTCCAAGTTTTCCGTCGGCTTCTTTTCTATCTGTTCTTTCACGCGGGGTGTGAAAGTCGCCTTGAGCTGCGCGGCGATCTTCTGCGCTATTTCACTTTGGATGGAAAAGATCTGTTTGAACTCCCGGTCATACGTTTCAGCCCAAAGGTGCTCGTCTGTGTTAGCGTCAATGAGCTGCGTAACAATTCGGATTTGATCTCCCGCGCGACGGACACTTCCTTCGAGGATGGTCGCAACACCCAACTCCTTCCCAATCTCCTTGAGATTCTTCTTACTGTTCTTATACTGCATCGTCGAGGTGCGCGAGATGACCTTGAGCTCACCGATCTTCGACAATTGGGTGATAATGTCTTCTGTGATCCCGTCGCTAAAAAACTCGTCCTCTTGGTTGCCACTGAGATTTGCGAGCGGGAGCACAGCGATCGATTTTCGCTCAGCACTCCCTGATTTGACAGTCCCTTCTCCAAAAGGAAGGTTCAGCTTGAAAACAACAAGAGCAATTCCCACGAGAACCACCAGACCAACGAAATACTTCATTCCTGACACATAGTTCTTTGGAACGTCAGCTTTGGCTCCCGTGGTTTGTTCTGTTGCAGTCGCTTTGACGTATCCCGACTTCGCGTAGTCAAGACCCTTGCGCTCGTGGCGAAGATCCGCCAGAAGATCATCTGCATGTTGATACCGCTCTTGACGATCCTTGCTAAGGGCCTTGCGTACGATCCGCTCTAACTCCGGAGTGACTTTATTGTTGAACCGAGCGATGGGCATTGGTTCTTCATTCAAAATCGAATACGAAATCGATGCTTCGTGCTCTCCACGGAATGGCTTCGTCCCCGCTAACAGCTCAAACAGAACCACACCCAACGAAAAGATATCCGAGCGGCGGTCAACCTCCTCACCCCGAATCTGTTCAGGAGACATGTAGCCGATGGTGCCCAGCGTCGAACCGGCCTTTGTCAGCTTTGTTACGCCGCCGACCCTGGCAAGCCCGAAATCCATGATTTTCGCAAGGCCCTTTGCAGTGACCATGATATTTTCGGGCTTGATATCCCGGTGGATAATTCCTTTCTCATGTGCCGCCGATAGGCCTTCGGATACCTGAATCCCGGTTTCGAGCACTTTGTCGATCGACAGGAGCTCCTTACTAAGCAGGTTCCTGAGCGTCCCTCCTTCGATGATCTCCATCGCGAGAAACAGGCGGGTTGCTCCATCGGGGCCGTCGTGCTCGTCAATTTCGTAAACTGTGGCAATGTTCGGATGGTTCAGCGTCGCCGCCGCACGCGCTTCATAAAGGAAGCGCTCACGTTCTGTCGCGTCAGAAGACAAATACGAGGGAAGAAACTTCAGTGCCACATCGCGATGGAGCTTGTCGTCATGGGCTTTGTAAACAACGCCCATGCCTCCCTCACCTAACTTCTCAAGTATTTTGTAATGGCTGATGGTTGTGTTGATCATTCAGGATTCCATTTACAATAATTCCAGGGCCATTGTTCCCTGGATTCCACCAGGTTTGCGTTCACGGGATTCTGGAGAACATACCAGATTGTTCGCTCGAGTTCCGCGTCTGTTCGAATCACGTGGTCATAGCTCTCGCTTTGCCAAAACGGGCCGGTGCGGTGAAGGGCCCGGTTGGCGCGGAGGGCAGTGTATTTCTTTAGTGAGGCAAGGACATCTGTAAGCCCGTTCGACGGGACGCTGTCCCGTCGGCTGAGGTTTGCTTTCGTCGGGTCAGCGACCCGACGAACGAAAGATCCGCGTCCTTCATGCCCAGAGTCTGCCCGTCGAACGGCTATTGCGTCCCGTCGGCTGAGGTTTGTTTTCGTCGGGTCAGCGACCCGACGGACGAAGGCTGTACTTCTTATATTCTCTACAATCATATGTACATGGTTCGGCATAATTGAAAAGGCAATGAGATCATAGAACTTCTGATCTCGATAATGCATTGCTTCTTTTACAATCTCTGCAATCTCAGGTTTTCTCAACCAGTGCGGCCCCGTTGATGTTCCATTCAGCAATGCATCAAAGCGCCTGAAATAACCCCATTCCTCTTTTCTCAGGAGACTTGCAAGCTCTTCATTCCTCACACCAGTCTGAAGAAGATCCCTGAGGCGATCTCGCTCTTCACGCAATTCTTCTACGACGTGATAAGGCAATGACCCTGCAAGCCGAAACACAACATGAAACGTTGCATCCTCCGGCTGGTAATGAGGCAGATGCCTCTTGTAATATGTTTTCAATCCCCCCCCAAAAAAAAATCTCATTACCCTTTACTATTCTCTTTGAACGGATTCACGATCATCAGCACATCATACACGATCTCCTGGGTTGCCGGGTTCATCATGGTTTTGTCTCATCCCCCTACCCTTTTTTCTATAAATAGAAAAGGAGGAGAAGCTTTTTTCAAGTCCTCCTCTGTAAGACTGTTGAACCCTTCATTTGAAATGCTCCCATGATGCAATGAGTCACTGCATCAATTTGCCGTTTTCTTATTCTCCAGGACAAAAATATCTCCCGACCTCCGGACCTGATCGAAATACACCTTCTTTCCGTCGCTTGACCAAGATGGGTAGTCCGTCAATCGGATCGCTGCCTCCTCAAACTTCTTGAGAAACGTAACCTTGCCCGTCGAGACAGAGACGGACACCAAATCGTGATGATCCCGAACGCAGAGAACCAGGTCGTTGTTGACCGGTGACCAGTCGGGATGCGAGTATTCCGCGCCATCGGTCGGGACGAGCCGCGGAGTGCCGCCGGCGGCGGGAATAACGTACAATTTTCGTACATCGCCGATATCAACCGTAAACGCAATCATTTGTCCGTCAGCTGACCAGTCGGGAAATGCAGCTACTCCCTCCGCGGCGCCAATCCTCTGCCTGGCCCCGGTTCGAAGATCATGGCTCCAGATTGCCCCGCCAACTTCGACGCAGGCGATTTTTGTGCCGGTCGGATCCCAGGTGCTGAAGGCAGTATTCGGAATTGTTGTTGCTGCCGAAAGACTTGCGACGTCCCGTACTTCGATTGAGTTGGCGGCATTGTATGATATTCGCTTCCCGTCCGGTGACCATCGCGGGAATCCGCCGCTCGGACCGGGCGCGAAGAGTCGCTTGAACGACCCGTCAAGACCGACGATCCAGACCGAAGGAGATCCCCCCCGATCACTGTTGAGCGCAAGCTGTGAGCCGTCGGGAGAAAGGACGGCCTGCTGTTCAATTCCGTTTTCCAGGGTGACTCTTCGCAGTTTCCCCGATGCAACCGTGAGTTCCCAAATGTCGGGTTTTGAAGCAACGGACGCGTAAGCAATTTTGGTTTGATCCTTGCTGACGGATGCGTTGACATCATCGCCATGACCGATGGTCAGGCGGTGTACCGGCGAATAGCCACTGGCTTCAGGATTGAATTTCATGTGCCAGAGATTCATGCTTCCTCCCCGGTTCGAGGAGAAAATGATCGAGGAACCGCCGTCGGCAAACTCAGGCCCGCTCACCAGGATGCTGTCGTCAAGAAGCTGGCGCCGCGGTCCACCACTGGCAGGAACGGTGTAGAGTCTGAAGACTCCCCCTCCCAAAGCCGCACCATACACGATCCACTTCCCGTCAGGAGACCAGACAGGCTGATAATCATATTCCTCGTCATTCGTCAGGCGTGTCGGCTCACCGCCGTTGGCGGAAACCTTCCAAAGATCCCATTGCTTATCCCTTGCGGAGCGGAATGCAATCTCTTTTCCGTCAGCAGACCAAGCGGGATCAAAAGCGTCTGAGACAAGTTTCAGAGGATCGCCGCCGAAAGGCTTCACAATAAAGATGTCTCCCCCTTTGCCGTCGAGAATCAGATTCAAGTTTCCGAACCCGACGACGGGGGCAAAGAACCCTCCGTGATTTCTCGAGGACACGAAAGCAAGCTGCGAACCATCGGGGGACCAGGTCGCCTGAACTTCGTTTGCCGGCGAATCCAGAATCCGAACGGGGCTGCTGCCGTCGGCCGGCTGGATGACGATATCCGTCTGGCCGTTCACATCGGTTTCATATGCAAGGAATTTTCCGTCAGGAGACCATGACGGATTATCCTCGAGTCCGGGTGTGGATGTAAAACGGTAGATCCGCGATTCCGGTCCTGAGAAGAAATACTCCTCTTCTCCTCTTGACATGAGCACGAAGATCACGGCGAGAAGAATGCCGATGATTCCAACCGCTGCGATAAATGGAATAAGAAAAGGTGATCGCTTTTCCTTTACCGCTTCGTGTTCGGTGGCGGAAACTGCCTGAGTCTCTGCAGTTTCCCGGCTTCCGATGAAGCGCGAACCCTTCTTCAGGGAACGGCGCAGTTCGCTGACGGCGTCCTGCATGGTCTGATACCGGTCATCGGGATCCTTCTCAAGGCAGCGGTTGATGAGGTTGACGACGAGGGGGGAGAGTTCCGGCTTGATTGAAGCAATATCTTGTGGCGCTTCATTCACGATCGAGTAGAGTATTGCTGCTTCATGATCTCCGCGAAAGGGCATTCTTCCCGTGAGCATCTCAAACAAGAGGACGCCGAAAGAGAAAATATCGCTCCTGTGGTCGGCTTCTTCCCCCTGGATCTGTTCAGGTGACATGTAGCCCAGGGTTCCGACCGTGCTCCTCGACTTGGTAAGCTTGAGAGATCCCTTCAGCTTAGCAAGTCCGAAGTCCATCACTTTGGCCTGACCCTTGGAGGTAAGCATGATATTGTCGGCCTTGATGTCGCGGTGCACGATTCCCTTCGAGTGGGCTTCGTGCAGGGCCTCGCCGATCTGAGCCGCGATCTTGATGGCCTCCTCGGCCTTGGAAAACGGGATCTTTGCCCCCAGCTCACCGCCCTCCACAAATTCCATAACCATGAACAGTGCAGCATTGAACTCATCAACGCCATGTACTACGCAGATATTCGCATGGTTCAATCCCCCGGCTGCCTGAGCCTCCTGGATGAACCGTGCTTTTGCGGCCTCGTCCTTGTTGACGCGGTCGGGGAGGAACTTGAGCGCGACGGTACGGTTGAGCTTTTCGTCCAGGGCCTTGTAGACCACGCCCATGCCGCCCTCGCCGAGTTTCTCGAGGATCTTATAATGGCTGATGGTTGAGCCAATCATGATAATGTTGTCATGTGATGATGTGGTGATGTGATCATGTTCCTCTGAGGCACACGATCATCTTGAAGCTCAATTCTTTGGTGTAAGTGATGAGACCAGTTTCTTGAAGCGCGGGAGCTCTCTCAACGGTTTCCAGACAGGGTCGAGCGTCAGCTGGCCGTACGTCGGGAAGGTGGCAAACGGTGGCAATTGCTCGAGTTGATCCATTGCGAGGTTCTGTTCTCCGACCATCGCATACACCATTGCCAGATCATAGGATCGCGCAGCCCCCCGAAGGGCCTCTTTTGTTACCGGAAGTATTCTGACTCCTTCCTTTGCCATCCTGATCGCGCGCTCCTTGTCCCCGAGTCCTGCCAGAGCCATCCCGAGAGGTCCGTACAACCTTGAATCCTTTGGATCTTCCTGAATCTTCTTCTCGAGGAATTGTCGGGCGGATTCAAATGAAGGCCGGGGATCTCCCAAGTTCCCGCCGAGCTTGACCCAACCCATCATCAGCAATGTCGGCACATAGTTGATCTGATCGTCCCAAACCAGCTGGTCTGTTGATTTCAACATTTCGAATGCCTTGCGATAATCTCCTCTCCAGTACGCGAACACCGTCAGGGCATTGTTCAGCCATTGTTCCCGATCTGTGACTTTTCGTTCGATGGCTGCCTCGAGAATCTTCGTGGCGCCATTGAGATCCGCTTTCCAATCGATGAGCATCCAGGCCTCATACCAGTAGTTGATCGGTTCATCTTCTGCGAGCGCGATCGCCCTCTCGTAGGATTTCTCTGCGGCAACGTAATTACGAAGAGCACCCTGGGTGAAGCCAAGCTCGTTGAAATTCATGGAGGACCTTGGATCAAGCTCGGTCACCTTCTCGAAA
>CAZRPU010000051.1:0-16544 GCA_964602055.1 uncultured Ignavibacteriaceae bacterium | reverse complement strand
TACTTCTTGAGGGAGAAAGTGAAGAGGGAGCCGCGCCCCAGCTGGCTCTTGACCGATACTCTTGACCCGTGAGCTTCCACAATGTGTTTCACGATTGCAAGCCCCAGCCCAGTACCCCCGACTTCTCTTGACCGATTCTTGTCGACGCGATAAAAACGTTCGAAAATCCTGGGCAGGTGTTCCTGAGCAATTCCCGGACCGTTGTCTTCGACGGAAAGTTCAATGACTCCTCCTTTTTCCATCGATCGGAGGACAATCGTGGTTCCGTCGCCGGAGTACTTCACTGCGTTGTCGACAATGTTGCCGACCGCTTCGCGGAGGCGTTCTTTGTCCCCAAAAGCGAGCATCTCCGGAAATTGCGACTCCACAAAGAGATTCTGTCCCTTCTTCTTGGCCTGATCCAAAAAATCCTCCTTGACCATTTCGAGGAACGCAACCGTGTCGAAATAGCGGAAGCTCATTTTCATGTCGCCCGATTCAATCCGGGAAATCTCGATAAGATCCCGCAGCAATGCATCGAGGCGGCCTGCGTGCTGATACGCCTTTTCAACGAATGAACGGTTCACGACAGGATCCTCGAGTGCCCCCTCGAGCAGGGTCTCAAGGAATCCTTTCAAAGAAAAGATCGGCGTCCGCAATTCATGGGAAACATTGCCCAGGAACTCGCTTCGAAAACGTTCGAGGCGTTGAAGCTGTTCAATATCCTGCCTCACCTTCGAAGTCATCTCGTTGATCACCTCGGCCAGCCTTCCTACTTCATCCCGTGTCCGTACCGGCAGCTGCTTTGTCAGGTCTCCGGCCTTGATCAGCCGTACAATCTCGCCGATCTCAACAATGGGCTTTGCTATACGCCTGCCGACAATGCGGCTCGCAACAATGATGGAGATGACCGCGATGGCCCCGGCGATAAGAACCATGGCCCGTATTCTCCAGATCAAGCGATTGACCTCCGATGCGCTGAAACCGACGCGGACGAACCTGAGCCCCCGGAATTCTCCTTCTCCTGATTGTCCATCGATCCGCCTTGCGACATAGACCATGTCGAGATTCAGCGTGCTGCTGTGTCTGAAGCCCACTCCTATGCCTTCGGCGAGAGCCTCCTGAATCTCAGGCCTCGTAATGTGGTTTTCCATTGACCTCCATTCCTCAGCGGGAAGAGAAGATTCGAAGGACACGGTGCCGACGCTGTCGATCAGGGTTATCCTCATGCCGCTGGAATCGGCAATCGCCCCCAGAAGGTGCTTGAAGCGGGCGGACTCGGGAGCACGGGCATGGTCTTTGGCAAGGGCGGCAAGGACTCCCGTTTCAACTCTTAACTGGGCGACGAGGTGCTGGATGAAGTAGTCCTCGATGGCGTATCCGAGAGGAAAGAGCAGGATCGTCGTGAGGCCGACGAAGACGAGGATGGACGAAATGGTGATCTTTGAGCGGATCGATTGCACTTAAAGGTCTTTCTTCAACCGATACCCCACACCCTTCACAGTTTCAATGTGATAGGCATGTTTTCCTAGTTTTTCCCGGACCTTGCGAATGTGGACGTCCACGGTTCGGTCGATGACAAAGATATCCTGACCCCAAATCTCGTTCAACAACGTTTCACGCCGGATAACCCTGTCGGGATGGCGGGCAAGGAAGAGGAGAACTTCGAATTCCTTTTTCGGGAAGGGGACATCCTGCCCATCGATCCGAACAATGTAATTGTCCGGGAATATCTCCACTTCGTCAACCTTGATCGATCCACCAGCGGCAATTCCCTCATTCCTTTCTCTGTTCCTCAGTACGCGTCGGATCCTCGCCAGAAGCGTCCTGACCTTCACCGGCTTTTTGATGTAGTCTTCAGCGCCGAGCTCCAGGCCGACAACTTCGTCAACTTCACTGTCCTTTGCCGTAAGGAAAATAATCGGGATCCTGTTCGTTGCGGGGTTTCGACGAAGAGACTTGCAGACCTCCCAGCCATCCATCTCCGGCATCATGACATCCAGTACGACCAGATCTGGACCGGATTTCGCATGTTCAAGGGCGTCGCGTCCGTTTCTGGCAGTAAGAATCCTGTATCCGTCTTTCTCAAGATTGTACTTGAGAAGTTCGAGGATATCCCCTTCATCATCAACAACAAGGATGGTTTGTTTCATTTGAAATTGGATGGGGCACAGGCGGAATGTTGTTCCGCCGGGAGAGCGTTGTGGAGGTGCGGGGAGTCGAACCCCGGTCCGAAGAGAAGATCCTCAAGACGTCTACATACATGTTCTGCCGTTTATCTTCACCCTGGGAAACTCCGGCAGACTGGATTGACCCAGGGCTATCGCAGGTGCTCCCGTTGCCGGGATTCATCCTTCTCCCCTGCGCACGGAGGAGAACTATCCCATCTGAGCGACGTTCCCGGAATTCCCGATGGGAGAGAAACTCTGGGAACGGGATGCTTAAGTTATTTAAGCAGCCAGTGCGTAGTTGTAGTTGGCACTTGATTGTTTTTCCGCTTGTTTAGCGTGGACACGGAGACCACGGTATGCAGTCCTGAGCGTCCTCATCCCCGTCGAAGCCAGTTCACCCCCGGCTATTGAGCAAGCCCATGAAACAATATACTGAGAATTCACCTGATTTTCAATCTCTTCAAGCCATCGCCGTTTCCTCGGGGTAGTTTTTCCCCAACTCGCGAACAAGGACCTTGAACGCCTCTTCCGGAGTGTCGACAAATGTGAAGAGCTTGAGGTCATCTGCACTGATGACATGATTACGAACCATAGCACGGAAATTGACAATGGTCTCCCAGTATTCCTTTCCGTAGAGCAGGAGAGTTACCTTCTTCTTGATCTTGCTAGTCTGCAGCAGCGTAAGCACTTCCATCATTTCATCTAATGTTCCAAATCCACCGGGAAACATGACAAATGCCTTGCCCAGATACATGAACCAGAATTTACGCATGAAGAAATAATGGAATTCAAAATTGAACTCATCGGAAATGTATGGATTGGGGTTTTGCTCGAACGGAAGACTGATGTTCAACCCGATGGACCTGGTCTTTGCGAGGTATGCTCCCTTGTTTGCCGCTTCCATAATGCCCGGGCCGCCCCCGGAACAAACAATGAACCTGTTTTGATGGAAGAGCTTCTTCGACCAACGCGAGAGCATGCGGGCCAGAACAACGGCGTCTTCGTAGTATTTCGACATTTCAACGTCAATCTGCGCCTGTCTCAGATCCCCCTGCAATTTCTTTGAAGGCCGCCTTGCCTTCTTCATTCGCCGCTCGATTCTCCTCAGAACGGCCTTGGCCTCCTTCGCAGGGGTTGTTCGCGCTGATCCGAAAAACACGATCGTGTCCCTGACCCGGTGATACCGGAATCTTCTCAATGGCTCAAGGAACTCCGAAATAATGCGAATCGCCCTGGCATCGGGACTATTCAAAAACTCTTCGTTCTTGTAGGCCTTCGCGGCCCTCGGTTTCAGTTTCTTTGTTTTCATGTATCTCTCTGTCTTACAATGGTTTGCTCATTTAGCTTTGAAGGCTAGTGGAGCTTGAATGTTTCAGACGTTCGGTAAGCGAGCCAACGACTTCTTCGAGATATTGCCTGTCGGTGTCATCAAACGATGCCAGCGTTGAGCTGTCAAGATCAAGCACCCCGATAACGCTGTCCCCCCGAAGCATGGGGACGACAATCTCCGACTTTGAATCGGGATCACAGTAAATGTGGCCGGGGAATTCCTCGACATTTGGCACAATGACGCTCTTCTTGCTTGAAGCTGAGCTGCCGCATACCCCTTTTCCCAGGTTGATCCGAACACATGCTGGTTTTCCCTGGAAAGGGCCGAGGACCAGTTGTCCGTTCTTCATCAGATAGAAGCCGACCCAGGAGATCCTTTCGGGAAAAGCCATCTTCAGGACCGCCGCTGTGTTGGCAAGGTTCGCAATCCAATCAGTTTCATCGCCGATGAGCGCCTTGATCTGAGGGAGAATCTCGCGATACACCTCTTCTTTCGATGTTTTCGTCACTCTTACCGAGGTTTCCATTCTTTACTCCACAAATGACAGTTCGATGTTGTTGCCGTCATCCTGGACGGATAATTTTTCCCCGCCTCGCATTTGGCCTGAAAGAACATAACCAAGGGCCATGAACGGAGCACTCATCGTAACTGAGGTGAGTTTTCCACATTCTCCCCCCTTCGAGTTGCGAATCGGAGCCGGGAGATGGGAGGGCCTTGCACTGGCAACCAAACGAACGAGTTTCTTTTGCACTTTCTTGTATGTGTCGAGACGGGCAATGACCTCCTGACCGACATAACACCCCTTTGTCCAACTTATGAGACCCGAAAGTCCCGCCTCTAGCGGATTCACGTCTTCGTTGACCTCATGAGGACTTAAGGGACTCCCAGATTTGATTCGAAATTCCTCAAGATCGGCCCGGGAGGCCAAGGCGACGCCGTTCGTCTTCAATGAGTCCACAAAACCTGTTGTGTCTCCCTTCTTGACCAGGCAATGGCGCAGGCCCACCCGGTTCCCCTGCTCTTCAAAAGCAATGTACTCTGTCTTGGGGAATCCCTCAGCTGATCCGAAGAGAAGTATGTGGGTGAACCGATCATTCACCAAGTGGATCTCAATTTCTTCCATGATGACGAACTTTTCAATCCAACGCATCACTTTCTCTGCACCTGCCACCGCGCTGACGACAAACAGGACGTTTTCTTGCGATTTGCCAACCCAGATCACATCAATCATTCGTCCTTTTTCGTTTGTCAAAATAGTCTGGGTCCAGGACCCTTTTCCAGTAGCGGAGAGATCATTCGTGGATATCCTTTGGAGGAGATCCAATCCATCTTTGCCGCGCACTTCGAGAATTTCCGACCCGATCTCGACGGCACAGGCCCGACCCCGCTCCAAAAGAGCAACGATATCTGTTTGAAGACTCATGGTTGTGTTTGCTTCGCCAATCTCACGACGGATATCTCGGCAGGGGCGTGGAACCGAACAGGGGCCAGGGTCATGCCAAGTCCGTTGGTCACAACAACCATCATTCCCTTGTAATCGAAGAAACCGCTGACAAATCTTGTTTCGAGATTAGCCGGAGCAAAAGTGTACAATCCCGGAATACCAAAGGCGATTCCCCCTCCATGTGTATGACCCGCTGCAAACAAGTCAAATCCGTTTCGCTGCGCAAAGTCCACAAGATTCTCCGCCGGTTGATGAACGACAAAGATACGAAATATTCCCCGGCTTGAGGATGCAACAGACTCCAATTGTTCCATTTTCGGCTGACGTATGTAGGTTTGCGTGACGAGCGCAATTCCGATCGAATCTTCTCCAATGGCCGCAACGCACGCGGTATCATCGCCGATGACAAATCCTCTACGCTGAAGTTCACGAACAACGTGGTCGCGGTTGGAAAACATGTCGTGATCCCCCACCGCGGCGAATTTCCCGTATTTGGATTGGACATCCCCCAGAAGTTCCGCCGTCGATTGAATATACTCTTCGCCCGAGGTCACGAGATCTCCCGCGAACAGGACAAGATCGGCGCGAAGGGAGTTGATCCGCGCGACGTATTTCCTGATTGCATCAGGGGTCGTTCTGCCGTCCCCCTGGATATCCGAAACGATGACGATGGTTGTACCGTCAAGCGAGCTGGCTCGTTCGGGGAGAATCAATGTTTGCTCATTGATCCGCACGGTCCATGTGTCTTTTGCGACCGTCGCTACGGTATACACGGTGAGAAAGAGAAGAGAGAAGAGTGCGACCCGCGCCGCGATGGAGTTCCATTGTGGCATACGCGGCGCTGCAAACATCCGCAGGATGAGCCGTGAAAGATCTACCACGACGAGGATCAGGAACAACTGCACCACGATGACCAGGCCAAACCAGAAGGGATAAACAAAAAGGAGGTCGATGAAGAGACTCTCGCCGGCAAAAGCGGGAATCCTCGTTCGACCCCCAAGAAGAAAAGCTATCAGGAACAACAGCGGGAACAGATTAAGCGCCAGGGCTCCCAGGAAGACAACCTTCCGCACTTTCTTTCGGTCCCATCCTTTGAGCTCCACGACGGCGGAAATCGTCCTCCGGCAAACGTAAGAGTATACGAGCACCAGCGGCACGAACACCGTCAGGGTTGTTGCAATAATCCACGGCATAGTGCTGATTGTCTTTCCTATTTCTTGAAGAGGTACGCACAGTCGACCTTCTTGCTTTCCTTGTCACCGGTGTTCACGGCAAACTGAGAGCCTTTCCAGATTGCTGCCCCGCCGTAATCGCCCCGCTTGTTGATCGCATAGAAGTTAACGTTGAAGTTTGGCCGTCCCTGTTCGTCCAGGAGCCGCTTCATCCGGGTTTGGGCGGCTATTCTCTTACAGGCCAGAAGGCACGCCTCTTCAGGCGACTTTCCCTGGCGCATGTATTCGACAATCATAACGCTCGCACACGACAAAAGGTTCGCTTCCCCCCTGCCTGTCGAACCGGCCGCTCCCACCTCGTTGTCAACGTACAACCCCGCTCCAAGAATAGGTGAATCACCTACTCTTCCTGGAATCTTGAAAGCCAGCCCGCTGGTCGTCGTGCATCCCGAGATATTCCCTTTCAAGTCGATTGCGTCACAGTTGATCGTACCGGTCGATCGAACATAGTCCTTCCATTTCGCTCCGATGTCGGTCGAATTCATCTCGTTCGGAGGAAGCCAATCATCCTTCGTGCTCATGTTTTCCTTCCACCGGAGCCAGATTTCTCTCGAAGAATCCGTCAAGAGGTCCATTTCCTTGAATCCATGAGCTTTGGCAAACCGCAAGGCGCCTTCGCCAACCAACAGCACGTGATCGGTTCGTTCCATGACAAGCTGAGCCACCTTGGAGGGATTCTTGATGTTCCGCAGTGAAGCCACTGCTCCGCCCCGCCCCGTTGGTCCGTGCATCACCGAAGAATCAAGCTCGACGACTCCTTCCTCGTTCGGCAATCCTCCATAGCCGACGGAATTGTCGTTCGGATCGTCTTCAACAATGTTGACACCGGCAATAACGGCATCCAGGGCGTCGGCTCCCGCCTTGATCATTTCCATGGCTTTCGCGGTTGCTGCCATGCCGTTGGCGCTCGCAATAACGACCGGCTTGACCGCCGTTGCCGTCTGTTGCGTTAAAGCCTCTGCAGCCTTAAGCGGATTTCCGACAAGGGTTGCTGCTCCCAGTGCCGCACCGGAACGCAGGAAATCTCTTCGTTGTAGTAATCGGTTCATTGCATTCTCCTGTTTATTTTTTACCCTTCAAACGATCGTGAATACCGCCGAAAGCAGATCCCTTCGGCAGCAGCTTCTTTGGAAGCTTCGCCACAACGGTGTAGTTCGGATCGACAACCTGCGCCACATCCACAACTCCCGCCTGTGAGCAGAATTGGTATGCATCCATGGTCTCCATACCGAAATCTTCGACGAGCCAGCGGATCAATTCCTTGTAGGCGATTCTCAGCGCATCCTCCAAAGGCCTGTAGCTCCCGGTTGCCATGATAAAGTCGTCATTTTCCACCCTGGGCCAGCTGATGGAGCGTCCTTTGATGAGATCGACTTTCACTCGAACGTTCAGGGCCGATTCGACCGCGGTACCAACGATCTCCCCCTCTCCCTGAACAAGGTGTCCATCGCCAAACTGAAGAAGCCCTCCTTTGACATGAACCGGCAGATAGACCGTTGATCCCTTCTTGACCTCCCAGTAATCAAGATTGCCTCCATACGCCTCCGGCGTCACGGTCCATCGTACTTCACCGCGCTGCGGCGCCGTGGCAATGCATCCCAAAAAGGGGTTCATCTGCATTTCAAATGTCCAAGACCCAAGCTTCGTCGCAACGACATTCCTCTTCACATCAACAGTATACCACCAGACTCTTTCAGGCAGCTCCGGTGTGAGCAGAGCCGTATACTCTGTTCCCGTCAGGGTTCCGAAGCCGGGGAAGTGACTGCTGATGGCATGATCGCGCGCGGGCTGTAAATCGATGATGTGTACAACCACGATGTCGCCGGGTTCAGCTCCTTCGATTGCAAAAGGCCCTGTCTGTGGGTTGTCTCTTCCGATCGGAGCGACTTTCGACGGAATATCGGAAGGGCTTTTCACTGCTCCATCGTAACAATCCTCCGTCCACGTTTCAAGTATGGTCCCTGGTTTCAGGGTCATCACCGGATCATGGCCGCCAAAGGTGTACTTCAACTCTCCGTGTTGAGGGGTGTACCGGACCGTCTGACCACAAACGATTGCGGACAACAGAACCGTCATTACGGCGATGCGTATCATCATTTCCTCCTTTATCGTTTCGGTCGAGACTTCTTCCCTGAAAACGTTTCCAGCAGAAATTCCTTCAATTCATCAAATGTGGCAAACATCCGCGACGTGCACCCCAGAATCCATCCGGGAATGTTTTCCGGCCTGACTTCCGTCACCATGTACACGGGTTTGCGAAACAGCCGGGCGATGGTGAGCTCGCCCTTGGTGCCGGCCCCGCGTTGGGCGCTTCGGTCCCAGTAGCAAACCACGTAGTCCGATTGATAGGCAATCTCAGCTGAATCAAGATCGACAATTTCGGCAACAATGGAAGAGAATCGTGCGGTGTCGTCGGTTTTCAATTTCCGAAAATCTCCCCTGACACGCTTTCGGAGAAATCTTGCACTCTCCTTGTTTGGATTGAAGACTGAATGCTTGAGATATTTCTTGATCCAACCTTCGATTTCTTCCCGCCAGCCCGCTCCCTCAAATTGCGCGTACTCCATACCGCCCGAGAGATAGACTCGCACCGGCTTCCTCGCGGCTTTGCGTTTTCGGGGAGAGTTCATTCTGAGTGAAGATTTGGGGATAGCTTTTGTGCCCTTGCCAAAGGAAGAACGAGGACCAGCCCCGCGAGAAAACCGCCAATGTGGGCCCACCACGCTACGCCCCCGGCGCTCGAATCAACTCCCAGCGACAGAACACCATAAAAGAACTGCATGACGAACCAGAATCCCAGAACGATGAGCGCGGGAAGTTCGGCCACCTGGAGAAAGAGAAAAATGGGGATAACGGTTACGACGCGCGCTTTTGGGAACAGGAGGAGATAACCTGCCAACACTCCCGAAATAGCTCCGCTCGCTCCTATGGTCGGCACCTCAGACGTCGGATCAATCATGATATGGATGACGGAAGCGGCGATCCCGCACACGAGATAAAATCCCAAATATCGAATACGGCCTAGACGATCTTCGACATTATCCCCGAAAATCCACAAGTACAGCATGTTTCCTCCCAGATGCAGCCAACCTCCGTGAAGGAACATCGAGGTAAACAGAGGTACGACCACAGCCCCGAGCTGATATTCTGCCAGCCCCTGTGTCACACTCTTCGGGATGACACCGAATTCATAGTAGACAGAGACGACGCCTTCTCCCTGCGAGAGCTGGTAAAGGAAAGCTGCGATATTCGCTGCAAGTATCCCAAATGTCACAACGGGAGTACGGCGTGTCGGATTGCGGTCGCGCAGTGGAATCATTGCTGTAGTCTGTTCTCTCCTGGCTGTAAAGAAGCCTCAGGGTTTCTTCCGGAAAACGACAACCCTGTTGGTGTTGGTACCATCCCGGTTGTTGCGGACACCCCAAATATGAGCGGTTTTCGTGAAGGATTGCCGATTGATGAACACATTCTCTGTCGTGAAGCCGACCCGCTCTCCGATCGGAATGACTATTTCGTCGAGACGAATGGTTTTTTTTCGAACCTCTCCCACTTCAAATGCAACGAAGCCCCCCTTCCGCGTCACCCGATGGAGTTCCGTGAAAACTTCTTCCATCGCAGCAGCCCAATCGTCCACTTTTCTCATCCTCGTGATGCTCTTCTGCACAGTCTGTGCGTCAATGTTATTGAACCAGCACCGAAGCCAGTTATCCTTTGCATAATCCACAATGTCCAGAAACGGCGGCGAGGTCACCGTCAGTTGAACGGATCCGCTTCTGATCCCACCTGTCGTAGATGCCGCCCCCGTCAAGAGAACGACGGAATCCAGCGCATGCGTCAGTATTGTCCGATCATCTTGCGAGAGGGCCTGGAGAATACGGCGGCTCTTTCGGCCAATCAGTTGTGCGACATTCCTGTATGCCGGTGCTTGTCTCCGCACTCGGTTGATTCTCTTCTGATCTTCCTGTGACGCGGCCTGGTTGGGCGGGAGCGTGTAGACCGAAAAGAAACCCGGGGAATGTCCGGTGAGGCGGTTCGTCGCCACCATTCTGATCCACCGGTCGACACGGTCCTCATTGCCCGCGCTTCGCCTCTGTTCGAGGTATGCTCGAAGGACGAGAATTTCTCTCAGCGTCTGCGGATGGAAGAACATGGAAAGATCGATCTCCGGCCCCATTGCAGCCCGGGCAGAAATCGATTCGAGGCGCGCTTCAACCGCATCAAGATCAGGGATGGCTAACCGCGGTTCGACCAGGATGGCACAGAGCGGATTCACATCGTTACCGATCGCTCCGCGTCCGGCAAGAACTGCTTCGACCACTGTTGTACCCCTCCCCATGAACGGATCATAGACAACGTCGCCGGGTTCGGAATACCGGTCGATGAAATAACGCGGCACCTGCGGCTTGAAACAGGCTCTGTAGGAAATCTCATGAATGGGAGATCCCCGTCGCTGCTGGGAAGTCCAGTGCTCGCCAACAATCGGTTTCGTTCCCTTTCCGGTGGAGAGCATTACGATGGATTTCTCCGAAAACCGCCCGGGGAAGGTCCGTCGGTGTGATGTGCGCGGCGGGAGTGAGAAGGAGTACGTTGTGTCATTGTTCAACCAAGATAGACGACGAGACCCTCAAAATCAAGGAAGGTGCTGTCGGGTTGATGTTGTTTCTCCGTTGATTTTCGATTACTTTGAAAAAGACAAAAATCGCCGAGAAAAGGAAATGAAATGGAAAAGCTGAAGAAACGATCCTGGGCGGAGCCGTTCAAGATCAAAGTCGTTGAACCCCTGAAGATGACCACGCCGGAATACCGCGGGCGGGCACTTACCGAAGCGGGTTTTAACACATTTCTCCTGCATTCAGAGGACGTCTATATCGATCTTCTCACGGACAGCGGGACCAATGCCATGAGTGATTACCAGTGGGCAGGGATCATGCTCGGAGACGAAGCGTATGCGGGAAGCAGGAATTTCTACAACCTTGAAGAGAATGTTCAGAAGTACTACGGTTATCGTTATCTCGTGCCCACGCATCAGGGAAGAGGCGCCGAACACCTTATCTCCCGCATTCTGATCAAGCCGGGGGATTACATCCCCGGGAACATGTACTTCACCACGACCAGGCTCCATCAGGAGCTGGCCGGCGGGACCTTTGTTGATGTGATCATCGACGAGGCCCATGACCCGGAAAATCTCCATCCCTTCAAGGGAAACGTTGACCTCCAGAAACTGCAAGCGCTTATTCAGAAGGTGGGAGAAAAGAAGATCCCCTATGTTTCAGTGGCTGCAACGGTGAACATGGCCGGAGGACAGCCGGTTTCAATGGAGAACCTTCGGATGGTGAGAGAACTCTGCCTCCAGCATGGAATCAAGGTCATTTTCGACGCAACACGAGCCCTGGAAAATGCGCATTTTATCCGATTGAGAGAAAAAGGGTATGAGAAGAAGTCCATAGCGGAAATCCTGAAGGAAATGTGTTCCTACACGGATGGATGCACAATGAGCGGCAAGAAAGACTTGCTCGTGAACATAGGGGGATTCCTGGCCGTGAATGACCAGGCAGTGTTTGAAGAAGCGCGTAATCTGGTTGTCGTTTATGAGGGATTGCACACCTACGGAGGGCTCGCCGGCCGCGATATGGAAGCAATGGCGCGTGGAATCGAAGAGGCAATCAGCGAAGACCATATCAAGGCGAGGATAGGGCAAGTGGAATATGTGGGAGAAAAACTCAAGGGTATAGGAGTACCCATCGTGCTCCCAATCGGCGGGCATGCAATCTTCCTCGATGCGAAGCGGTTCCTGCCCCATCTGAAACAGACCGAATTCCCTGCCCAGGCGCTTGCCGCAGAGCTGTACGCAGAATCAGGCATCCGCTCCATGGAAAGAGGAATCGTTTCGGCGGGAAGGAACAAAGAGACGGGCGATCATTACTATCCAAAGCTTGAACTGGTCCGGCTAACCTTTCCCAGGAGAGTATATACGCAGGCTCACTGTGATGTAACAGCTGAAGCAGTTGAGGCCGTCTATGAACGACGGGGAAAGGTCAAGGGACTCAAAATGGTCTATGAGCCGAAGTACCTCAGGTTCTTCCAGGCACGCTTTGAGAGGTTGTGAAGCAGGCCATCATCATATTGATCCTGATCTTGCTCGGGAGCACGGGCTGTACGACGGACGATACCGGCCGGAAAGTCGTGTCAAGCAAACCGAACGAGAAAGCCGTTGAGGACTCCTCTGATCGCGCTTCGTCCATCGTCCTTGTGGATCAAAAAATAAGGGAGCGTGAGCAATTGCGTGCCGAGGGGAAGTACGATTGCTGCACAGATCCAGGCTGTCTTGAGTGTGTAACCGACCGGAAGAATTGTGCTTGCTACCTGAACATCAAGGCAAAGGACCCGATTTGCGGAGAGTGTCTGACCGGGTACAAAGAAGGAAAAGGTAAGCTCAAGCTCGTGAGCATCCCCGAGCTCGAAAAGAGGAATGTAGAGCGGAAGGACGGCAACTAGTACCGCGGAAGGTTTGGATCGACACGCGTTGACCAGTCATCTATTCCTCCCACGAGATTCTTTACATTGTGAAATCCCTTCTGTAGGAGGAAATTCACGGCATACGCGCTTCGGTTTCCCCTGTGGCAGTAGACGACAATTTCCTTTTCGGTGTCGAGTTCCTTGAATCGATGGCGAAGCTGGTTCAAGGGCATAAGTATTCCCCCCAGATTCGCAAGCTCATGCTCAAATGGCTCCCTCACGTCGAGAAGGACAATCCCCTCCCCTGTTTCGATTTTTTTCTTTAGCTCAATCGTAGTAATTTCATATTTCATATGTATTTATCTCTTTAGAGCGAAAGAAGTTTCTGGGCGATTTCAAGGCTTGAATCAGTGCGCACAAATCTAATTCAAGAGGCTGGCGAACGCAGTGAAGTGCGTCACGGAAACCTTACCCAACAAGAAGCCTTGTGCTTGCACCAGGGATCCTGGCTAAAAACCCGACCGGGAGCACGTTGAATCAGGCTTCCTTTTCTTAGAGCCCTAACCTTTCCGCCGACCCGCGCATCGCGTCAATAAGGAATTTCAGATGGTCGTCAAGTGTTACCCCAAGTTCTCTCACGCCGTTCTCAATGTCTTCCCGGCTGACGTTTCTGGCAAATCCCTTGTCTTTGAGCTTCTTTTTGACCGAAGACACCTCCAGGTCTCTTATTTTGTTCGGACGAATAACCGCAACCGCGCTGATAAATCCACACGCCTCATCGCACGCGAAGAGAGCCTTGGCCAGTGTCGTGTCCCTGGGAACATTCATGTAGTCGGCATGGCTCAGGATCGCTCTGCGGATCGCCTCTGAATATCCTTCCTTCTCGAGTATTTCAGACCCTTTTGCCGGATGATCAGGTGCGTTGGGATACATTTCGTAATCGAAATCATGCAGAAGCCCAACGATGGCCCATGTTTCTTCATCTTCCCCGAATTTCTTTGCATAAGCCCTCATGCCGGCTTCGACAGCGTACATATGCCGCCGTAGTGCTTCATTCTTGGTGTGCGTCTGCATGAGCTTCAAGGCTTCTTCATATCCCATCAGATTCTCCTTGAAAAAGGTTCTTCCCTCGTGAAGAATTTGCGATTTAGTGCTATCTTCGATGCATGCTTACCTATCTTGCTGCCCTCTTCATCCTTTTCCTGATTGCCGCCATACTCTACGGCTTCGGCATCGTCCTTCGAAAACCACCCTCAAAAGACGATCTCCAAACTGCTTCCTGTTTTCTGTGTGGAAAGAAGTACAACCTTTCGATTCTCACCCTGCGCGAAATTGGCGACACGAAGGTCGTCCATTTCTGCCCGCAATGCATAAGAAATCTGCATGCCGACATGACCTCGCGTTCTTCTACTTCTTCCCCTTCCTCATAAATTTCTCCGCAGAAGGACACTTGTTCAGCAATTTGCAGTCGGGACACTGCGGTTTACGGGCGTTGCAGACCGCCCTTCCGTGGTGAATGAGGTAGTTGCTGAAATCGTACCACTCCTTTCGCGGAACGATCTCCATCAGGTCCTTCTCAACCTTCACCGGATCTCTCTGCTTCGAGAGCCCAAGCCTCTCAGACAAACGCAGGACATGTGTATCGACAACAATTCCTTCGTTAATCCCAAAGGCGCCGCCCAGGACACAGTTTGCTGTTTTTCTCCCAACTCCCCCAAGCTTCAGCAGGTCTTCCATCGTTCTGGGAACTTCACCGTTGAATTCACTCACAATGCTTTTGGCGGCAGACAAGATGTTCCTTGCCTTGTTTCGGTAAAATCCGGTGGATCGGATGTCCTCCTCGAGTTCTTCCTTCACTGCACCTGCAAAATCGTGAACCGATGGGTATTTCGCAAAAAGGCCTGGTGTTACCATATTGACGCGGGCATCCGTACATTGCGCGGAAAGGATCGTTGCAACGAGGAGCTGAAAGGCGTTCTGGTGCTGCAGAGCCGTCCTGGCCTGAGGATAACTCTTCTTGAGCCTGCGGAGAAGCTCCTTCGTCCTGTCTTTCCTCCCGGCCTGTGTCTCCCTCTTCATCATGAAACCAGCATCTCCTTCACCAAGAGGTGCCCGTTGACAAGTGCCTTTCTGATCAGCTCTCCGCCTTTGCTTTCAACAATGCCTTTGATGAATTCAGAAGGCCCGTTGATATCTTCACCCCGAACTCTCAGAACAAATTCCCTCCCAACGCCGAGTCCCAGTTTTCGCTGCCATACCGATACGTGGGATGTGCCACGTTTCCCTAAAACTTCTTCAATTGCTTTTTTGATTCCATTGCGAAAGGGTTCATATCGTGTGTCGCCCTTCGAAAAGAACAAGCTCGCTTCGTATTTACCTCGAGTACTGAGCTCTCCTGTCAGATGGACCAGGTTGTAGGCTGCGTAAGCATACGCGTCGAATTCTTGAATGTGCTTTCCATGAACGGGCGTATAGATGCCGATACGATCCCTCACCATATGCTCGATGATATCGAGGTTCTGCGCTCCTTTGACACCAAAAACCGACTCATAAATCTCCCCGTCGTTCTTTCCCGTCCGGAAACCGAGTTCACGAAGGTACGACTTTCCTGCGGAGGACATCCTGCCGATGAGGTCCTTTGCTGATTTATCGAACAGCGCATGCCCTTCGCTTGCTGCGAGGACACCGAAGGCGTCCTGCGGCATGATTCGTTCGGACAATTCGTGCAGTTTCTCCCTTACAATACCGTCGATTTCGTCGATATCGGATTTCAAGGGAGTAGCAAGGAACTTCGTCAACAATGATCTTTGCATCTGCACGACACGCGTAATGGTTTCCGAGTGGTACTGCTTCCATGTGTTGTTGATGACCTCAGACTGTTTCCCGATGAGTGCGTGCAAGTCCTGCATGGTCTTCCGATAGTCGGCGGGCAGGACTCCTTTGCGCGCCTGGTGAAGGGCACAATAGGCGATTATCGGAGGGTCAAATTCCAAGGCACGGTAAATACTCAAAGGTCTTCCTTTTCCCTAGACGGATGTTGAACGCATGGATGCAAATAACTTTTCGACCTCCCCGACGGGCCATGTGTTGACGATATCTCCTTTTTCAAGCCACCCTTTTCTGGCTATGCCAATTCCATAGCGGACATCCTGGAGTCCATTCGACTGATGCGCATCCGGATTGACAAAGAGACGAACCCCCTTCTCTTTCGCATATTTCAGGAGTTTCCAATCAGGATCAAGCCGCGAGGGATGAGCATTGAGCTCCAACGCCTTCCCATAATCTGCAGCCGCCTGGATGACCTCGATCATGTTGCAAGGATACCCCTCGCGGGAAAGAAGGACCCGGCCTGTGGGATGTCCAATCATCGTAACGTACTTGTTTTTGATTGCCGTGATCAGCCGCTTTGTTCCCTCTGCTTCAGTCATGTTGAATTTACTGTGAATCGATGCGATGACGTATTCAAAGGTGGAAAGAACCTCGTTCGAATAATCCAGGGAGCCATCAGGAAGAATGTCGCATTCGGTCCCGTGAAAGACACGTATCTTCTTGTGTCGCCGATTGATATCCTCTATTTCCTTTTTTTGATCTGCAATGCGTTTTACCGATAAACCATTTGCATAAACGGCGATCTGGCTGTGGTCCGCCACGCCCCAGTATTCCCACCCCAATTTCTGTGCTGCCTTGGTCAACTCTTCCAGCGAATTGGCACCGTCGCTGTATTGAGAGTGCACATGAAAGGTCCCCCGAACATCCTCATACTTCACAAGGTCGGGCAACGAAGAGGTGCGCGCCGCTTCAAACTCTCCCATGTTTTCCCTCAGCTCAGGGGGGACGTACGACAAGTCCAATGCCTTGTAAATGTCCCGTTCCTCTCTGCACACAGGCACCCGCGCCTTTGTTCCCGCCTCTTTGAGCGCTGTGAAGGAATA
>CAZRPU010000050.1:0-16623 GCA_964602055.1 uncultured Ignavibacteriaceae bacterium | reverse complement strand
GCGAACGAAGCGCTCTCCCAACTGAGCTACAGCCCCAAAACTGCGAATTTCTTCTTTTTCCGTGGTTTAAGATACAAAACTTCAAGTTGGAAGGCAACTCTATTTACCTTCCGGCAATCCCGCTTGAAGTTAGCCCAAAGAAAGAGCAAACAGAAATCCCGTCGTACTGACCGGGATTCCTGAGATTCACAACCACAGTCTCTTAACGCCCCGATTGCTCATTCATCGGGAGCTTGGAAGAACTGTAGAGAATAGAGTGATCCGCAAAATATTTGTCG
The DNA here is from genome assembly GCA_964602055.1 of uncultured Ignavibacteriaceae bacterium. GTDB lineage: Bacteria > Bacteroidota > Ignavibacteria > UBA10030 > UBA10030 > JACPLA01. The sequence continues at coordinate 16,345 of CAZRPU010000050.1, read as the reverse complement.
ACGTCCTCTCCTCGCTGCCGGAGCTCCGCAATCAACTCCGCAGTTTTGATGGGAGTTCCTTCAACCTGATAACCGTAAGTTCCAAAGAGGAGAAATACGTTGTATTTGTAATAGATCACGCCGTCGATGAGTGCATCATAGCCGGTTCCTGCACTCTCAATGGCCTTGTCCACTGCACCTTTCACCTGGGGCATTCCGAGCGGGAAGATAATATAGACGGCCATGTCCTCCCCTTTGACGCGCTGTCCCTTTCCGGAATCTTTCACGCGCATACTGACATTTTTGCTGCTGATGACGGTAAAGTCGAGGATTCTCTGTGTGCATCCCGACATCACCATCGCAGCCAGAACAGCGGCGGCAACAAGCCCCGCGAATGATGATTTCATGGAACCTCCGCAAGATTTGGTGTGGTGTGTTCTCCCGCAGGGAGAATGAATTGGCAAAATTCCACGGCGATGATGGTACGCAGAATCAATGGTGAAGTCAATATGATGCAAACCGAAACCGTTTTGCTCACATTGATTCTCCACGCATTTTTCGATATTCTCCTTTTTTGGAGGAACTCATGAAAGTCAGGCGAACACAGGCGCCCATGTTCGAAGAATACGTCAACGTGGTGCGCAGGCTTCGGAAGGAATGTCCATGGGATCGTGAACAGACGCATCAGTCGATCCGCCACAGCCTTTTGGAAGAGGCGTATGAGGTCCTCGAAGCAATTGACCATGAGAATTGGAAGGAACTCAAGCAGGAACTGGGAGATCTTCTTCTCCATGTCACAATGCACGCCATTATGGCCGAAGAACAGGGGTCTTTTTCGCTTCAGGACGTGCTCGAGACGGCAAGAGAGAAGATGATCCGAAGACATCCCCACGTCTTTGGGAACGCCCAGGCAGGAACAGCCCGCGAGGTGAAAAGCCATTGGGAGAAGATAAAGCTCACCGAAGGCCGGCAATCTATTATCGACGGCGTACCCCGGGAACTTCCGTCACTTTTGCGCGCATGGAGAATTCAGGAAAAAGCGTCGAAAGTCGGGTTCGACTGGGAGCACTCTAAGGACGTGCTTCAAAAAGTGCATGAGGAAGCAGATGAACTTGAAGCAGCGGAAAAGGAAAGAAAGGAAGAGGAGTTCGGCGACCTCTTGTTTTCCCTCGTCAACTACGCCCGTTTTCTTGATGTTAATCCGGAACTGGCATTGAAAAAGACCATCGAGAAGTTCATACGCCGCTTTCAACACGTGGAACGGGAGCTTGGAAAGAGAGGGAAACGGCCGGAAGATGTCACGTTGGAGGAAATGGACGAATTGTGGAACGAAAAGAAGAGCATGGAAAAGCGTTAGTGAGGACTCCCTTTGTCCCCGTTGGGGCCGCCGCTTGCTTTTCCATTCGTCGATTCATGGTATCGATCGTAGGCGTCAATAATATCCTTCACAAGGCGGTGCCGCACGACGTCATTTCTGTCAAGGTAGACAAACGCCACTCCTTGAATCTCCTTCAGTACTTCCTGAATCTGCACCAAACCTGATGTTGTTTTTTGGGGAAGGTCGATTTGTGTGATGTCCCCCGTAATGATCGCCCGCGCGTTGGTCCCCAGCCTCGTCAGGAACATCTTCATTTGCAGTGCGGTGGCGTTTTGTGCCTCATCGAGAATTACGAAGGCATTGTGGAGGGTTCTTCCCCGCATGTAGGCAAGGGGGACAATCTCGATAATCCTCTTCTCCATGTAACTGCGCAGCTTTTCCGCCGAGAGAATGTCGTCGAGAGCGTCATAGAGCGGGCGGAGATAGGGATCGACTTTTTCCCGCAGGTCTCCCGGAAGGAATCCGAGATTTTCTCCGGCCTCAACTGCCGGGCGTGCAAGCACGATCTTGGTAACATCCCGGTTTTTGAGTGCGGCAACAGCCATTGCTACCGCAAGATAGGTTTTCCCCGTTCCCGCCGGTCCGATGGCAAAAACAATGTCATGGCCCCTTATCTGCTGGACATAGTGCTTCTGACCCTGGGTCCGGGGCTTGATAATGCCGATCTTCGTATACAGAAGAGCATTTTCCGCATCGTCGGCATCACGAGGAATGTCAGGTGTTGAACCATTAACAGAGACGAGGTCGATGACCGTGTCGACATCGTTTGGCGAGAGGTTGCCGTTCTTTGCGAGAATGTAGAGGAGCTCTTTGAATATTCGCTCCAATTTCGCGACTTCCTGCTGTGTCCCTCTGAGGGTGATTTGATCACCGCGAACGGCAATCGTGGCGTCAAAACGCTCTTCAAGGAGCTGCAAATGGGCGTCGTGGAACCCAAGCAACTGGACTGAATCAACACCCTTGAGTTCAATTTTTCGTTCAGTCAACCCGGATCATCTCCATCTTCGTTCGGGCAAAAACGAAAACGCCCGTTCGCGCACGCTGGTGCGATCGGGACGTTTTCATTTCGGAAACTTCTTTCAAGAAGGACCGTGTGGATCGGTCTCCTTACATTTTGCCTTTGTTCCGCCAGTAAGAACGCTCGGCGGACTTCTCTTCGCTCGTCAGGGGCGCCTTGGGAGGAATCTTGAGAATCCATCCCGGCTCGATGACGTCTGCATCTTTGATTCTCTCACGATTGCCCTGGTAGATTTTCGGCCAGAGGAAGGCATTATCATAGATTTTCGGCTTCTTGGCAATATTCCAGAGGCAGTCACGGTCTTTTGCCCACGTACCCACCTTGTAGGTCATCATTCCCTGACCTGACTCTGCGTATTGCTTGAGAGTGTTGCGCAAGGCATCAAGGCGCTTCTGGAAATCCGCCAACTGGTTGTAGTATTGGGGGATCGAGCTCAAGGCGTTCTTTTTCGCCGCGTTAATCCATGCCTGAACCTCGTCCAGCTCGGCGCGCCGATTCCACAGATCCTGATTGGAAAGTCTTGACAACTCTCCAAGTCTTCCGTCGATTTTCTTCAAATCGGCTTCGTACGCAGCGACCTGAGTTTGATTGGCTCCGACCATTGCAAGAAGTTCTTCTTCGCATTTCTTGACGGCCGCAGCCTTTTCCGAGTCCTGTGTCTTCAGTTTCTCAACTTCCGCGCGGAGACTGTTCAATTTATTGACGAGATCGTTTCTCTTTGCGGTCCATTCCGTAATTTGCTTCTGCCACTCTTCTTTGGTCATTTCCTGGGCAAGCACCCCGGCGGACAACACCATCATCAAGAGTGACACAAGACCCATACGTGCAAGTACTTTCATTGTCTATTCTCCTTAAGATCCGCTTGTTACATGCCCTTGGTGCGTTGCTGAACGGCAGCCTTATCGTCGTTGCATTTCTTGAGCTGTGCATCCCTGGTCGCCAGTGTCTGCTGAAGGCTCGCTTTTTGTGATTCCAGGTCTTGCAGCTGTTTCTCCAGCGAAGCGACCTCAGCCTTCAACTCGGTCAGCTGCTTCATTTCCTCTTCACTGGGGTTGCTTGAGCAGCCCGACGCCAGAAGGCCCCCAATCAACAAGGCACCGACCATCAGGCTTATCGACTTCTTCATGTGAAATTCTCCTTAAATTGGATTAACGCTCTGCCTTTTCGCGCGGCAAAGAAGCCTTCTAAGTATAACTATTGCCAAAAAGAAAGTCAAGGAATTTCGGATTTTTTTCCCCGCAAAACAGGGAAGCGGTCATTTCTTTCATGCTCCTGATCACAACAATCCCCTCTCCGCAAAACTGGTGAAGTCTGCATCTGCAATAATAATGTGATCGTGCACAGGGATCCCAAGAATTTTCCCTGCTTCGACGAGTTGGGCCGTGATTGCCCTATCCTCCTGGCTGGGTTCGGGATTGCCGCTCGGGTGATTGTGTACAAATATGACACTCGCACATCGCAGCTTCAGCGCGTCGGCAAAACATTCCCGCGGATGGACCAATGAGGAATTCAGAGTCCCCTTCGATACGCGGATCTCATGCATGAGTTGATTCGATGAAGAAAGGAGTACGACCCAAAACTCCTCGTGGTGCAGATCTTTCAGCTTCGGAGCACACCACCGGACAACATCCCCCGGAGAACTGAGGACGGGCCGTTCCACCGATTCCCGTGCGGGAATGCGACGCGCAAGCTCGAAGGAAGCGGCCAGCACCGCTGCCCGGGCCTGACCGATCCCCTTTCCAAGAAAGTCATGAACCGTCATCCTGGAAAGGCTTCGCAACGATCCCGCTTGCGTCAGGAGCGTCCGGGCGAGGTCGAGCGCCGTTGCTCCCTTCTTCCCCGTCCGAAGAAGAATGGCGAGGAGTTCCGCGTCGGTGACGGATAACGCCCCATCCCTGACAAGCCTTTCCCGCGGCCTTTCATCAGACGGCCATTGTTTGATGGTGGAATGATACGGACGCCTTCGATCGGCGCTTTGCTCCCCCCGGGTCATAAGCCCCCCTATGGTTGGATGGTTTCCTGCGATTGCGCATCAGGAAGATCGATTTCCCCGACTTTCCCGATGGTTCTATTCATGAACTGCAGAATCGAAAGGGCCGTGTTGACCCTCGACGTCCCAATGGTAAAGATGGTATGCAAACCGCGGGCACGGCTTATGCTGGAAAGAGAGACTGCGAGATCATTCCTCCGGCTCGCTCCCGCAGCAATGCGGTCAAGGAGCAATTTTGCTGCGTCGTAGCCGATGAGGGATGTCACGGTCGGCTTCTTGCCGGTGAGGCGCTGATAGCGGGCAGCAACTGCCTGGTATTCCTTGTCCCCCTCTTGAATAAACGTGTCGTAAGAATACATCACTCCGTTGGTATATTGCCTGTTCAGGTCGAGTTCAGCCAGATCGTTCCATTCGCCTGTTCCAAGAAGCTGCGCACGAAAATTAAAATACCTCAGCTGCGACGATACGATCCCAATCTCGCTCGAAGAGGCGATCGGCAGAAAGATGCCGTTGATATATTCCACCGGCAGTGCAAGGCTGTCGTACTTGATAATCGCGCGTTCCGTCGGGATCAAGAGCGAGTCGGCCAGTTTTTTCCCTTCCTTGCCCCAGAGTTCTTCGACCGAAACCGACGCTCCCCATTCGACGAGAGAATCCACGACTTGCGGGGACACGCCTGTCATAAGAATTTTTTTGATGTCCTCATAGGAAAGCCGAAATGCAAAGTTCACGACAAACGGCTCTGTCTTGTCGAGGGCGCGCTGTCTCATGGTAGTGAGCTGCATGCGAAGATAGGTGGAGCCCGCCTGATACCATTGAACATCGACGATCTCGCCGCCCAGCTTTTTCACTTCGTCGATAAAGGCGTCGGCCATGGATTTCGGAATCTGTTCCACCGGTGAAAGAACGGCAAACCGGCGGTCACCCTGAGAGAATGCGTAGCGCGCCATGGCTCTCCCCCGTACCTCGAAATCGGGATTCAATTGAAAGACAAAGGGGCCGATGGACGCTATGCCGTTGGCAGTAGCCGTTGGGGTTAACAAGGGAACACCGCGAGCACTGGCAATGCCGGCGCAGGCGAAGGCCTCATTGCTGAATGCAGGCCCCAGGATGGCAACCACTTCATCATCACTGCACAGCTCCGTCACAGCACGGGCAGCGATGCCGGGATCCCTTTCGGAATCGCGCACTTCGAGATTGACCCTCGGAAGGTTCGTTTGGTTGTACTCTTCCACGGCAAGCTTGATGCCGTCAAGGAGCTCAATGCCAAGTTCTCGCGAAGAGGGCCGTTCGGCCTTCAACATGAGCGGCAGAACTGCTCCAATCTTGATCACGCCGCTGAACTGAATCCGCTGGAGGAGCGCCACGGCGCGGTCCACAAAGGGGATCGAAGGAGGCAGCAGAGCAACCGGCTGCAGCAGGTCCTGGGCCGATTTGATGTCGCCGGTCCGGTAGATTTTTTCCGCAAGATGCAGCGTCACAATTACCCGAACCGGGTCCGACAGACTGGAGCCGAGAAGGAGCTGAAGTTCAGCTATGCTGAGATAATTCAGGGCGAGTTCATCGAGCAAACGGATCGACCGGTCTCTCACCGTGGGGTCATTCGGGCTTCCGGAAGCAAGTGCAAACTCCTCTGCAGCGTCATCATACCTCAGCATGCGAAAATAGTCGAGACCAAGCGTGTAGTGCGCATCGAACACATACTGCGACATGGGATACAGGTCGAGGAAGTTCCTGAGAAGACGGACCGACTCCCGGTAATTCCCCAGCCGGTAGTACGCTTTCCCACCCATCACATACGCGCCGGTTGTGCGATGGTTCAGCGGAAATTCCCGTATGCAGCGCATGAAAAGAGCGCTCGCGCTGTCGAACTTCTCTTCTGAGAAATTCTTCATCGCTGCAACAAAGACACGCTCCACATCGGGATTGAACGAAAGGCTGTCTTCCTGGGCCCTGAGGATGCCCGCGGAAACACAGAACAAGAGAATGACCACGCAGAGTGAGGAGGGTCTAAGACGAAACTTCATGGAACCTTTTCATCAAACGGTTTTTCTGCCGGATTGAATCTGTTGCTTTCCTTTGAGAGCCTTCGAATTGCGGGGTTCCAGGGCCAATGCCCGTTCGAAACACTCCGATGCAGCCCCCCAATCGCCCCGAAAGAGATAGAGAAACCCGACGTTTGCAATCGCATCAGTGAGATGCGGATTGAGTTCAAGGGCCTTTCGCAGATACCGCTCCGCTTCATCGAATCGTTCGAGAGAAAGAAGCACCTCGCCGCACATCTGCCAGCCGTTGGGCTCATTGGGATCCATTTCAACCGCCGCAACGAATTCCTCATAGGCGCTGGTCCATTCCTTCGTCCGTTGATACGCAAGTCCCAGTAGATAGTGGGCAATCCAGCTGAAGGTATCGGCCGCAATGGCCTGTTTCAGAACGCTAATGGACTCGGAATACGCCTCTCGTCTCAGGAGCAGCTCCCCGAGAGATTCATTGATCTTCGGAAAAAACGGGTCGATTTTTTTCGTCCGTCGGAAATGGGATTCGGCCTGCTTGAGGTTGCCCCGGTAGAAATAACTCAACCCCATGTTGAACTGGAGGTGCGCCCGCAAGGTTTGCGAAAGCACCTTTTCCTGAAGCTGTAGCTGCTTGTAATATGTCAGAGCCCGGCTGTAGTCTCCGGTCTTGAAATAGAGATTTCCAAGAAGAAAGATGACCTTGTTCGGGTCGCTGCTGGATACCATTGCCCTCTGAAGGACATGTTCGGCGGCCTGATACCGGCGGAGCTCGGCGTACACATGCGAGAGCTCCACCCACGCCTGTTCGGTTGACGGTGCAGCTTCCGTGATGCGGGTGTAGACCTGGGCGGCATGAAGGAATTTTCTTTCTTCCACAAAGCCGCGGGCCTGCTCGAGCATTTGATACAGAGTTGGTTCGTCAATCATACGTGGAGAAGATAGCGATTGACCCACTGAATTGCAATTTAGAAATCCCTCGCGATTGCGCGACGGCCCACAACGACACCCACTGCCGTCAGGAGAAAAGAAAGGATGCTGAACACGATGAGCGGAGGAACCATACTGGCCTTGTTGAAGGGGACCCGGTAGAATATGGAAGCGAAATGGCCGCTGAGGGGAAATGCGAAGAGTGACACGAGGATCACGAGATACACGAGGGTGACCAGGAATGTGAGGGTCGCTCCCTGTGATGACGCCAGGCGAATCGGGTTCTTCTCCTGATAGTTCACAAAATACCCTCCGAAACCCAGATTGAGAGCTGTGGTCGTCAGCGCGATGAAAAAGGCACCGTACAACCCGAACCAAAGGAGCATGCTGTTTTCGGGTGACAGACGGATGAAGGGCCTGTTGGAAAAAAATGCGACAGAGAGTGCAAGGATGAGGATCAACGCAAAACCCATGACGAATTTAGTCCAATACACGGTACCAATCTTGACCGGCATGCTGCGCAAGGCCCAGAACGGTTTTCCCTCGAGGCTGATCATGGGAAACGTGAAACGAAGGGCGAGGGAAGAAGAAAGGAATCCCCCGAAGGCAAACAGCACCAGATACGTCAGCGCAGGGAGTTCGGCCACGCGCAGAATAAAATTGAGCCCGCGGACGCTGCTGACAAAAACGGAAATGAGAACCACCATGACAGCAAGGTGAATCCATTGACTGGGTTCACGGAAGAACGTGAAATACTCTTTCTTCAGCAGAGATTCCAAAACAGAAGGAAAGACTGACTCATGACGAAAGTCGAAAAATCTCCATCGGGAGCGGAGCCGCGGCATGTTCGATTCGGCCTGCACCTGAAAGGTTACGAGCCAGCTGCGATAATAAAACCGATTGGCGATGATGAGACAAATAACAAACATTCCCGCGGTGACGAGAAGCAGGAGCAGACCCATGGGCAGCCCGCGCTCAAACTCTCCCCGGGCGATGAAGAACAAGAGATCGGCAACCCATTGACTCGGGAGAAACTTCGCAAAAAAGGGATCGAGCTGGGAAAGATTGATGTCGATATTGGGATAATACTTTGCGGTCTCTTCAATGAGGCGGATTGGGTTTGAAAAACGGAAGAAGAAATAGACCATCAGCAGATACAAACCGCTCAGGAGGGCCATTACCCGGCGAAAACCGATACGCCCGGCAACTTTCATGATGGTCAGGAGAATAATGACGGCCATGCAGGCGGAAAGAAACATGAACGGAATGAGAACCAGCACCATCAGCGCAACAATCACCCACCAGGGATAACCGAAATATGAGCCATACCCCACGAGCACCATGAATGCAACGAGGAACAGCGTCGTCGAACTGTAGAGGAAATTGTCGAGGAACTTCAGAACAAAGATTGTCGAGTAGGAAACAGGTTTCGTGAGAAGATAGGCAACTTCCGGTGAGCGATAGAGGGTTGCGTACGACACGATGATATTGCCGAGGTTAACGGAAACAAAGAAGACGAAAAGCATCATGGCAATAAAGCGATGGAAGAGAAACAGCCCCACCTTCGGGACCTCCAGAACGTACCGCGTAATCTCATTCGAGAGGAGATATGCACCAAGGGCAAAGCCGGCAAAGACAAAAAGCGAACCAAGACCCCGCACAATAGAGATTGCGCGGAAATCGAATGTTGTCTTGAGGAAGGAAATAACCTTGTACTGCAGGATATGGAGAAACAGGGCCACTCTATTTTGTCAGTTCAAGAAACACCGATTCAAATTTCCCGTCGAACTGTTGTTTGTAGGACTGCAACTTCTCCTGAGAGTCGGCAAAGATAAGCCGGCCGTCCTTGATAATGCCGATCTTGTCGCACAATTCCTCGGCTACCTGAAGGCTGTGCGTCGACATGAAAACCGCCACACCCTCGAGCGCCTTTTGTTTGAAGGCATCCTTGACAATTTTCGCACTCTTGGGATCAAGGCCGATCATCGGCTCGTCCACGACAATGACCTTCGGATGGTGCAAGAGCCCTGCGGCGATCGTTATTCTTTGGCGCATCCCCTGCGAATAGTCCTCCGACCGTTTGTCCACCCAATCCCCGATGTCAAAATGGGCAATCAGCTCTTCGATGGTTGCAGCCAGCTTCTTCTTTTCAATTTTGAATAGTCCGCCCACAAAAAAGAGGAATTCCCGTCCGGTCAGCTTGTCGTACAGGAATGGCTGATCGGGAATGTAGGCGAGGTCCCTTTTTGCTTCCATGGGTTGCTTGACGGTGTCGAACCCGTTAATAAGGATTCTTCCGCTCGTGGGGGTAAAGAGCCCGGCAATCATCTTGATCGTCGTTGTCTTGCCGGCCCCGTTCGGTCCCAAAAAGCCAAAAAACTCTCCGGGCCGGACAGTCAACGAGAGTGCATCGACAGCAACAAAGCTGCCAAATTTCTTGGTAACCGCTTGGAGTTCAATCATGAGGAAGATGCGGGAACGTCATTCCCATTCGATCGTGGCGGGAGGCTTGGAACTGATGTCGTAGACAACACGATTGATTCCCCTGAGCTCGTTAATGATTCTGTTGGATGAATTCGCCAAAACTTCCGACGGAACCCTCGCCCAATCCGCCGTCATGCCGTCAACGCTGGTCACCGCACGAAGAGCGATGGTCGCTTCATACGTCCTTCCGTCTCCCATCACGCCGACAGACTGGACAGGCAGCAGCACGGCAAAGGCCTGCCACACCTCATCATACAGCCCGGCTTTCCGTATTTCCTCGATGAAAATGTCGTCAGCCTTTCTCAAGAGATCCAGTTTCTCCCTTGAAAGAGCGCCGAGGATGCGCACCGCCAATCCCGGCCCCGGAAAGGGATGGCGCCCGATGAGTCCCTCGGGGAGTCCAAGCATTCTGCCCACATTCCGGACCTCGTCCTTAAAGAGCTCGCGAAACGGCTCGACAAGCTGGAAGTTCATGTTCTTGGGGAGCCCCCCGACGTTGTGGTGCGTCTTAATCGTGACAGAAGGCCCTTTGAAGGAGGTTGACTCGATGACATCGGGGTACAGGGTGCCCTGGGCGAGAAACGCAAAGCGTCCCTTGTGAGCCGACTCCGATTCTGCCTCCAGCTTCTTCGCATGTTCCTCAAAAACGTCGATAAAGGTCTTTCCGATGATCTTCCGTTTCTCTTCCGGATCGACGACATCCTTGAGGCGTGCGAGAAAGATCTCTGTCGCGTCCACGTACGTCAGTCCGATTTTGAAGGACTTCTGAAACGTCTCGACCACCGCCGTGCTCTCGTTCTTTCGCATCAAGCCATTGTTGATGTGGATGCAATGGAGCTGATCCCCGATGGCCTTGTGAATGAGAACCGCCGCGACGGACGAGTCGACTCCCCCGCTGAGAGCGCACAAGACCCGGGAATTCCCCACCTTCCTGCGAATATCCTCGATTGCGAGATCCACGAAAGCCGCTGGTGTCCAGTCCCCTTTCGCACGGCACACTTCAAAAACAAAATTCGAGAGGATTTTCTTACCGTGGGGTGTGTGAACAACTTCAGGATGAAACTGAACCCCAAAGATTTTCTTTCCGGGATTCCTGATGGCACAAATGGGCGCGTTGGACGTGTGAGCAATCGGCTCAAACCCGTCGGGAATCTTTTTCAACGCATCGCCGTGGCTCATCCAAACGGTCGTATCACCGTTCAGACCTGCGAACAGGTCTTCGCGGCTGTCGATGAGCAACTCGGCCTTTCCGTACTCCCTTCGGGCCGATGCGTCGACCAACCCGCCGAATTGATGAGCAATCAGCTGCAGACCGTAACAGATACCGAGGACGGGTACGCCGAGTTCATACACGTGCTGCGACGAGTGGGGTGCGTTCGCGTCATAGACGCTGTGAGGACTGCCGGAAAGAATGATGCCGATAGGGTTCAGCTGCTGGATCTTCTCGGGGGAAATGTTGAAGGGATGGATCTCGGAATACACGCCAAGCTCTCTGATCCGGCGAGCGATCAGTTGCGTGTATTGGCCGCCAAAGTCGAGAACCAACAGCAGTTCTTTGTGCTCCATGGAAAAATATAGCAAAAAGTGTCACGTTTTCCAAAGAAGCTGTCTGTGAGAGTCCGACGTACTCCTGGCGTCACCGAAGGGTAATGTTGATCTCTTCCGCGGAGTCGGTCACTGAAACAGTTACCTCCCGCTTGGCCTCATCATAATACCATCCCTCTTTCTTGCCGAGGTCTTTGCGAGAAACCGCGCCCAGTGTGAATGACCCCCTTGAAACAGAATTCGGCCGGGCCTTCACTTCCAACATCTTGACAAGAACGTGCCGCTGTCCGGGCCGGAATGCTCCCTCGGCTTTGCCGAGAATGACCTGCCGACCGGCCGCCGAGCTCTTGTGCTCAATGAAGCGCCTGAAAAAGAAGCCCCTCTCGTAAGCGAATGTAATGCCGTCATCTTCATAATAGAGTGACCTCGTGCCTTCTCCGGGAAAGGCCAACAAGATCAGGGGATCAAGCGGGCGCTCTCCCACATATTGAACAACCTCGCGTGAAGCGATCACTGCTCCCGCCCTGGCAAACAACGGAATTCTGTCCACGGGCGCTTTTACTGTAACACGAGTATTGCCCTCATAACTCTCCCCGGTCCAGAAATCGTACCATGTACCGGACGGAAGTCTCAACGATCGCTCCGTCTGACCCTCCCACAGAACCGGGGCGACGAGTAGCTGATCACCAAACAGGAATTCGGATTCATTCCACGTGTATTCCCGATCAAAGGGATATTCGAAAATCATCGGCCGCATGGGAGGAATTCCCGTTTCCGAGGCCTGCACCATGGCCGAATAAATATACGGGAGCAGGCGATAGCGGAGCTCTATGGTCTTTCGGTTAGTCGCCTCGAAACGGGCTCCGTATTCCCAGGGTTCCTTGTTTTTTTCGTTGATGACCGAATGAGCCCGCATGAGCGGCGTGAACACGCCCAATTGCAGCCACCGGGCAAAGAGCTCTCCCGTCGGATAGCCGATGAAGCCGCCAATGTCCGTTCCTACAAACGGTTGGCCGGAAATGCTGAGATTGAGGCACATGGGTACGGCCATCTGCAAATGTTCCCACGAGGCCACGTTATCCCCTGTCCAGGCGGAGGAAAACCTCTGACCCCCGGCATAGGAAGCCCGCGTAAGAACAAAAGGCCTTTCGTCCGGAACCAGTCGTTTGACGCCTTCATACGTGGCTTGTGTCATGTGCATACCGTACGTGTTGTGGTTCTTCGAGTGCGGTGCCTGACTCCCATCATCATTGTGCAACACGCCGAGCTCCACGGTTTTCGTCGGCACGTCGAACACCGAAGGTTCATTCATGTCGTTCCACCACCCGCGTACGCCGGCATCGGTGAGCACCTTGAATTGCTCTCCCCACCACCTCCGGGCGGCGGAGTTTGTGAAATCAGGAAACGCGCATTCCCCGGGCCAGACTTTTCCGATGTACAGGCTGCCATCGGGATACTTGAGAAAATGATCGCCTGCATTCCCTGATCGAAATGCATGATATGCGGAATCATTCTTGATACCCGGATCCACGATCACAGCAACCTTGAATCCTTCCTGCGCAAGATCGCTGATGAGTCTTTTCGGGTCGGGGAATCTGTCCTTGTTCCATGTGAAGATCCTGTATCCCTCCATGTAATCGATATCGAGATAGATCACATCGGCCGGAATCTTTCGCTCGCGGAAATTTCGAGCAATCTCGCGTACGCGCGCTTCGGGCGTGTAGCTCCAGCGGCACTGCTGATAACCGAGCGACCAAAGGGGAGGCAGCGGCATTCGTCCGACCAGCTCCGTAAAGCGGGCGAGGATGTCTTTCGGAGATGGGCCGAAAAAGAAATAATAATTGATTTCTCCCCCCGCGGCCCCGAAGGAATATCTCGTCGCCGATTCCTTTCCCATATCAAACGAGGAGCGGTACGTGTTGTCGAAGAAAATGCCGTAGGCCCGCCCATCCTGGACTCCGTAGAAAAAGGGAATGGATTGATAGAGCGGATCCGTATCCGCCTTATAGCCCGGAATATCCGTATTCCACATCGTGAGATGCTGTTCCCGCTTGTTCAACTTTCCCGCCTTTTCGCCAAAGCCGAAGTAGTTCTCGCTCTGGGGCATCCTCTTCCAAACCCGCACTTCCTCTCTGTCCCAGCCCATTCCTCTCTCGTCATCCTGATTGATGAGCCTGCCCTCGGCATCATAGAACGATAGGAGCAGCTGTCTGCGGGCGATACTCACAACGCCCTTCTCCGTTCGTATGGTGATCGCGGAGTCTGTCGTGTTCGTTGCCGTTTGCACGTCGGGCCATTGAGTCATGATAACGGCCGGCGAAGCAGGGCTATCACCCTCACCGATGCGTGAAACACGAATCCTGACCAGATCTGCTGTAAGGACATGAACGGTCAGCATGCGTTCGCCTGCAAACGCAACCAATCTGCTTCCTTCGGTCCTGCTTGAATCCATTCTTCCCAGGAACCGCCACTGCGAGGAAGCAATGGATGATGTAAGCACAAGAAAAAAAATAAACCGCGTCATGGGCTTGTAAGATGAGGTGGAAAGTGGAAGCAGTCTACCCGCGCTGTTTCTTGAGCGTTGCTTTGACCTCCAGCATGAGACCCTCGATGAATCTTCTTCGCTCATTTTCGTTGCGAATATTGAGAAGATATTCCCGTCGATCCTGGAAAAAACGCTTCAGTTCATCGGTTGCCTGCGGCCAGATTTCGTTTCTAAACCAATCGAACGTGTCTATTGCAGCCATGTGCATGTTTCCAATAGTGGGACGGATCCAACTTCGAACTTTTTGACGATGGAATCAAGAAATCCTCTGTGCCCTGGTGTCTTGGTTGGCTTCGATGTGAGAGCAATTGCACGAAGCACTCCGGACGCCGTTGAGGAAAGGCAAAGGCGCCTGTACTCTTATCAACACTCTCTGATGACTTCTTGCTACACGATTACACTGGTTTCTTGCCAAAAAAGGGGTATTTCCCGGAAAATCTTATGGCATGGCACTTGAAACGATACCTCTGGATATATTGATTTCAGGAGGTCGCTATGAAACGCTTCTTGGTGCTACTTGGATGCTTTGTGGCTCTGCCATTGCTGGGGGTCTCTGAACGAGAGTCGACTCTTCATGCTCAATCGATTGCGGCAGGTTTTCGCGTGGGTCATGCCGGATTCTTCTACCAATCCCTCCGATCCTACGGCGAGTGGATCGAACTCGAGCCTGGATTTCACGCATGGCGGCCCCTGCGTGTGAGGGCCGGCTGGCGCCCGTATCTTCACGGCCGCTGGACATGGACCGATTACGGATGGTATTGGGTCTCCCACGAGCCATTCGGTTGGGCTGTCTTCCATTACGGGCGGTGGTATTTCGACGACTACTACGGCTGGATCTGGATTCCTGACGATGTGTGGGGGCCGGCTTGGGTGGAGTGGAGATATAATGACGATTATCTCGGATGGGCTCCCCTTCCTCCGTATGCAAGTTTCAGCATTGCCATCGGCGTGCGGTTTACGACCCGCTGGTATGCGCCGGCGCACTATTGGTGCTTCGTTCCGTACCGGCATTTTGGTTCGACCAGAATCAACACCTATGTTGATGAAGGTCAATCAAGACGGCTCATCAGGACAACGAGGAGTGCGGTGAGGTATGAAGTTGACAGAGATCGCATCGTCAACCGCGGGGTAGACCGCGATCTCATCGAACGGCGGGGGAACCTGAGGATTTCCCGTATGGAGGTAGGTGAGACCCGCGAACGCCGTGAAGGAGTCGTCCGCAGCGGAGAACGGGAACGCATCGAAGTGTATCGCCCCTCCAGGAGTGAAATGGAAATGAGGAATGAAACGATCGACGCTCGAAAGAGCGAGAGGCGCTCAAGTCTGGATCTCAATCGGGTCGAGCGCAACAGAAGTACCGAGTCGATTCAAAGGAGAGAAACGCCTGAACGGCGTCAGGAACAACGTGAAGACGGCGTCAGGACACGGCCAGGTCAGCGACAGCAGGAAGAAAGGCAGGATCAGGCCCCACGAACAAGAACCATTGTCCCTGAAACCCGACAGGAGTCCGATGCGCCCGCGCAGCGCCAGGCTATTCCGGAACGGCGTGAAGAATTCCGGAATGTCCAGCCTCAACGGCCAAGCATCCAGCAAAGCCCCCAGCGACGAGAATCGCCGGCTGTGCGTCCGGCCCCGCGGCGCGAGGCTGCTCCACCTGCGGCACCGCCCCAGCGCAAATCGGGAAAACGCGGAAATAACTGACAGCTCCGGTTCCTACCAACAACGGACCATCTTATGGCGGTCTTCTGGGCCATGAGATGGTCCCCGTCTTTTCATGCCCCAAGGTTCACGCGCACGATCCGCTCAATCCTCCAACTTCAGCTTCTTCAGTTTCGGCCGGATGACGAATGTGCAGTATGCTGCGTTGGGATTGTTCTTATAATAATCCTGATGATAGTTCTCTGCCTTGTAGAATTCTTTCAGAGCTTGAATTTCGGTTACGATGGGGTCGTCAAATTGTTTTTGAGCTTCCTTTTTTGACTTTTCGGCAGCTGCTTTCTGCTTGTCGTCGTTGTAGAAGATCGCAGATCTGTATTGGGTGCCGACATCCGCCCCTTGTCGGTTCATGGTTGTGGGATCGTGAGCTTTCCAATAGACGTCCAGGATTTTTTCAAAACTGATCACTGCAGGATCATAAGTGATTTGTGCAACCTCTGCATGACCGGTTGATCCACTGCATACTTCTTCGTATGTCGGGTTTGCTTTTGTACCGCCGGCGTAGCCTGCAACGACAGATTGCACGCCCGGAAGTCTTTCGAAAACCGCCTCGACACACCAGAAGCATCCCGCCCCGAGTGTGGCTTTTTCTTGCATGGCTGGCCCTTTCTGTGAGAAGGCAAAGGATGTTACTGTCAGAATAAGAAGCAAAAGTGTTGTCTTCATGGATGTTTCATTCAACATTGGAAATGGAACATTCGACATTGGATATTGTTTTTGAGATTCGGTTCAAGATGAATGCCCAATA
>CAZRPU010000049.1:0-16710 GCA_964602055.1 uncultured Ignavibacteriaceae bacterium | reverse complement strand
GGGCGTGTAGCTCAGGGGTAGAGCATCTGCCTTTTAAGCAGAGGGTCGATGGTTCGAATCCATCCACGCTCACAGTACATTGCGGATTGCGGACGAGAGGTTGTCGACAGGGAAGAGGTCTTCAATCTTCAATGTGAGGCCCGGATGGTGGAACTGGCAGACACACCGTCTTGAGGGGGCGGCGCCTGAAAAGGCATGCGAGTTCAAGTCTCGCTCCGGGCACGAATTCCCACCACACAAGGAGGTATGGACTGATGAGAAGGAGTTTGCTCGCCGTAATGTCCCTCATGGTCTTCTCGGCTTTTCTGTACGCCCAAGGCACGCCGGCTGATGATCCGAAGAACGAGGCCAAGAAGCTCTACAACGAGGGAAATTCATTGTTAAAATCGGGCAACTATCTTGCCGCAGCGGAGAAATACAAGGCTGCGCTCGCGCTCGATGATGATTTCGCGTTTCACTATCAGCTTGGCCTGTGCTATAAGAACAGCAAACAGTACGACAACGCGGTGCAGTCGCTCCTCGCATCGATCAAACTGAGACCAAATTTTGCCGGCGCTCACAGCGCTGTCGGGGGGGTGTATCTTGTCCAGGGCGATTTCGACAACGCTATTGCATCTTTTAAGACTGCCCTGAAATACGATGCAAAACTGAAACAGTCGCTGGCCGGGATATCGGAAGCATATGCGGGAAAAGGACAGCAATTGCTCGAGCAGGGAAAACTCGACGAAGCCGGAACGATGGTGGATGAGGCATTGTCGCAGGTTTCTGACAACAGCAAACTCTATCTCGTAGCATCGCGCGTCTATAACAAACTCGAACGTGCAGAGAAGGCCCTTGAGGCGGCAAACCAGGCTCTGAAATGGAAAAAGGGGAGATCCAAGGGCGCTGAATATTTCGAGATAGGCATCGCGTACAAGAAAATGAGCGAATTTGACAAAGCAAGAAGTGCCTTCGCCGAAGCTCGAAAAGACGCAGTCTACAGCCGAAATGCGCAGTACGAACTCGATAGCATCAAAGGAAAATAGAAGCAGAACGAGGGTGGATTCTGAGAGGGACGATGTGTTCATCGTCCCTCTTGTTGTTTCAGGCGATATCCTCGTGTCAAAAACAATCAGGAATCATCGTCGCCCATGAAGAAGAAGCACGAAGGTTTGTCGGATCGGCACAAATGCTGCATCATGGTTTCGGGACTGTATGCCGTTCATCGGCGCAGCGAAGCCCATGCGGTCCTGAGGCGTTTCCGACGTGACTCATCTGCGTCTCCGCTCTTTGTTGGAGAACTCTTTCTTCATCTCTCTCTTGTATTGGGATATCCTGCAATGCTCGAAGGACTTGAGGCCGCGCGCGTTTCAATCCCGCATTCTGCCCGTCGGGCCCGCAAGTCATCACGCGGTCGGGTTGTTTTCGAAAGGATTTATGGAAGCCAGACAGACAAACTCCTTTTCAATCTGAGCAAACTGCACCCGGAAGCGCAATCCATCATCGTCAAAAATGTCTACGGACGGGTCTTCACGCGCCCTGGGTTGACCTTGAAGGAACGCGAACTGATCAATGTGACTGTCTTATCTCTTCAGGGATTTTCTTCACAACTCTATTCTCATCTGCGTGGAGCTTTTCGCGTGGGCGTTTCTCTCCCCGCTCTTCGGCAGGCTCTCCGGCTGAACGAGCGCACTACGCGAAGAAGCTTGAAGAGGGCAAGGACTGTCCTTGAGTCGGTTGTGTCTCTGCGGAAGAAAGTGTAACTTCGATTTTGATGAGAGCGGGAGTCCACATCATTGTGCAGGGATTGGTGCAGGGAGTGGGTTTTCGCTACTTTGTTGCCCGGAAAGCAGCCCAATTCGGCGTTGACGGATTTGTGAGGAACCTCTATAATGGTGACGTGGAAATCGGAGCCGAAGGAGAACGTGGGTCGATCGAAATGCTGATCCGTGAGGTGAAGGTGGGGCCGCGGTCGGCACACGTCAGGAATTGTATTATCGAGTGGAAGGAATCCAGCCAGCAATTCAAGGGATTTGAGATACAATGAATCACCGCCTTGTGCGGAGCGGAATTGGCTATGATGTGCACACGTTCGGCCCGAAGAGAAAGCTGATATTGGGTGGTATCCGCATTCCATCCCTTGTTGGTCTCGAGGGTCATTCCGATGCGGATGTTCTTCTTCACGCTGTCTGCGACGCTCTCCTGGGTGCGGCTGCCCTCGGAGACATCGGAAAGCATTTTCCGAATACGCAGAAACGGTATAAGAACATTTCAAGCATTGTGCTGCTCCGGCGAGTACGCGACCTGTTGTCGAAACACCGCTATCTTGTTGGCAATGTTGATGCAACCGTTGTTCTGGAAACGCCGAAGCTTGCGCCGTACGTTTCCAGAATGCGCAAAACGATTGCACGGGCTCTCCGGCTTTCTGCTGATCAAATATCCGTGAAAGCGACAACGAACGAACAGATGGGCTTTGTCGGAAGGCGGGAGGGTTGCGCAGCGATAGCCATCGCCACGATTTACTCCATCAGCGGGAACAGCGGTGCAAGAACTCGTCGATAACCTCATCGCCCTGCAGCCGATTTGGATCTACTGTGCCGTGGCAGGCATTTGCTACATCGAAAACATCCTCCCTCCTCTTCCCAGCGACGTTATGGTTGTTGCTGCCGGCTCATTGATCGGCTTTGGCAGGATTGAGCTGCCCATCGCTCTCCTCGGTGCTACAATCGGAAGCACGCTGGGATTCATGACAATGTACAAAATCGGTGATTGGTTCGGCGACAAGATACTGGAAACGGGAAAAATAAGGTTCATTCCGGTGGAAAACGTGCACAAGGTTGAAGCCTGGTTCAGGCGGTATGGCTACTGGGTCATTGTAGCGAATCGCTTCCTGGCCGGAACAAGGGCTGTCGTCTCGTTCTTCGCGGGAATGTCGGAACTGTCCCTTGTACGCACGACGGCTCTTTCATTTCTCAGCGCAATGGTCTGGAATGCGATCCTGTTGATGGCAGGAAAGGCCCTTGGAGAAAACTGGTCCGACATCTTGTTCTATCTTGAAACGTACAGCAAGGTTGTAACCTCGATTCTTATCGTTGGTCTGTTACTGCTTCTTGCCCGATATTTCTATAAGGGGGGGCGGAATGGGGCCCGAAAAGACGGTACACCCAAGTCCCGGAGATCCCATGGGTGATTTTCTGTACGGAATGGATGTAGCGGTCTTTCGATTTCTCAATGGGTCTCTTGCCAATCCGCTTTTTGATGTGCTCATGCCGTTTCTCACCGATTTGAACAAACAGCCGGTCGCACTGGCAGTACTTGCCGGGATCCTCCTCTGGCTTCTCATCAAAGGCGGTCAGACCGGCAGAACGGTGGTGCTGCTTCTGGTGGTCACGATAACTCTCAGTGATCAGTTCAACAGCTCATTTGTCAAGCATCTTTTCCAAAGGGTTCGTCCCTGTCATGCTCTCACCGACGTCCATCTGCTGGTGAGTTGCGGGAGCGGCTATGCGTTTCCATCCTCCCACGCCGTGAATAACGCTGCGGGAGCCGTCATTCTCTCATTCTTCTATCGGAAATGGCTTTGGGCTTTCGCTGCGTTTGCCGGCATCATTGCTTTCTCACGGGTTTCTGTCGGCGTTCATTATCCCTCCGACGTTGTCGCCGGGGTCCTGCTGGGATCGGGGATTGCCGCGCTCGTCCTCTTGGCTTATCAAGCCGTGAAGAACCGATGGACCAAACGAACCGATTCGGGAGTCGATGAATGACTCAGCTGCTCGAGGTCCTTGATGACCGCCGCCGGCGGAGAACCTATGCATTCCTTGCGGCCTTTTCAGGAATCCTTCTGGGATTGTCCTTTCCCCCTTCGCCGCTCTATTCCCTTGCATACGTCGGATTCGTACCATTCTTCTTCCTGTTCGAACGTCTCGACAAACCGGGTGATTTCCTTCGGTTTTCCTATTTGATGCTTTTCGTTTTTCATGCCCTGACGGTGTATTGGGTGGGTGGATTCACGCATATGCGCGACCAGTATCTCATGCTCTCCGGGGCCGGGCTCCTTCTTCTTCATCCCATGTTCTACTGGATCCCCCTTTTCGCATCATTTGTCGTCCGGAAACGCCTTGGCACCACCGTATGGCTCGTGACGTTCCCAGTGTTGTGGGTGGGGTTTGAATATTTTCACTCTTTAGGAGAGTTCTCTTTTCCCTGGCTGACTCTGGGCAACAGCCAGGCGTATGATTTTCATCGTGTCCAGATTGCGGAGGTTGTCTCCGTCTACGGGCTTTCCATGCTCGTGCTGACCTTCAACGTTCTGTCTTATGCATTCATTCGTAATGTTGCTCTCTTGCGGATGCGTTTCACGGCCGGCAGAAACCTGACGCTCTTTTCTTCCCTCGTCCTTCTGTATGTGATTCCTTTTGTCATAGGAGCGTCTCTTCTTTCACGGTATGATTCCTTCGCCGGAGGCAAAGCCGTGAAAGTCGGGATCATCCAGCCCAATATCGATCCATTTGAAAAATGGGGAGACGGTGGCTCAGCACGATGGGAAGGATACATTAAGCAGCTCACGCTCTTCTTCGAAGAAATGAGAAAACTTTCAAAGGACTCTCTGGATCTCATCGTACTGCCCGAAACAGCGGTTCCGTTTCATCTTTTGCTGCCGCAGAATATCGAGTATTACAACTTGTTCAAGCATGAAGTGGATTTTTCGAACACAGCCGTTTTCACAGGCCTGCCCGACGGGTTCTATTCCGATTCAGCCGCCGCGAGCGTCACCGCAATGAAATCCGGAGACCGTTATTTTGAGTCATTCAACGCCGCAACCCTTTTTCTCCCGTACGTGGGAAGCGGCGAGGTGTATCGAAAAGTGAAGCTTGTTCCGTATGCCGAAAGAGTACCGTACGCTGAAACTTTTCGCTTCCTCATCGAGCCGCTCAAATGGAGTGTCGGAATCAGCAGTTGGGGCAAGGGGACGAAACAGGTACTATACCGGATTGGAATGCGCGGCGGAGATTCAACATCGTTCGGCGGAATGATCTGTTACGAATTGATCTATCCGGACTATGTGCGGGGATTTGTACGGAACGGGGCAGATTTCCTCGTTGTTCTCTCAAACGACAGCTGGTGGGGCAACACCTCCGGCGCCTATCAGCTTGCCGCAACGACCGGCATCAGGGCTGTGGAAACGAGAAGATGGATACTCCGATGCGCAAATGGCGGGATCTCCGGCGTCCTCGATCCGGCAGGAAGGCTCATTGCCGGGACGTCGATGTTCGAGGCGGCAACATTTTCTGCGGTGGTCAAGACAATGGAGGAGGAAACGTTCTATGTGAAGTATGGCGACCTCGTGGGGAGAGCGTGTCTTTTCGGATCGGGGATCATCATTCTTCTCGCTTTTGCGTGGAAACGGAAAACATGACTATGGGCACGATAGACTTACGAAGCGACACGGTAACAAAGCCCTCCGCTGCGATGAGGGACGTCATGGCCCGGGCCGATGTGGGCGACGACGTCTTTGGAGAGGATCCCTCGGTGAACAAGCTGCAGCGGGCGATTGCGGCGCTGCTGGGAAAGGAAGACGCACTCTTCACGCCCACTGGAGTCATGGCAAACCAGATAGCGCTGCATTGTCACACGAGGCCGGGGGATGAAGTCATCGTTGAACGCGACGCGCACATCCTCAACTACGAAACAGGCGCTCCTGCTATACTGTCGGGGGTTCAACTGTTCCCCATCCAGGGAAAGTCGGGGATTCTCGAGCCGGGGAAGATTCTTGATGCGGTTCGCAGCCCGGCATATTACCTTCCGCGCACGGCTCTGCTTTGTCTTGAAAATACGCACAACAGGGCCGGCGGAACGGTTTATCCCATCGAAACGATCAAACAAATCCGTTCGATTGCTCTTCGGAAAGAGATTCCGATGCACCTGGACGGAGCGCGCCTGTGGAACGCATGGATGGCTTCGGGAATTCACGCTCGGGAGTACAGCAAATACTTCGATTCGGTTTCGGTCTGTTTTTCGAAAGGGCTCGGCGCTCCCGTGGGTTCGGCCATTGTGGGCAGCAAGGAATTCATCGCCCGGGCACGCAAGGCCCGGAAGATCTTCGGCGGAGGAATGCGCCAGGCCGGGGTTGTCGCGGCGGCAGCGCACTATGCTCTTGAGCATAATGTGCAGCGGCTGAAGGAAGATCACGAGAAAGCGAAAGTCTTTGCAGCTGAAGTACAGAGGGCGCGGGGCTTTCGCGTTGATCTGGAGAGTGTTCAGACGAATATCGTCATAATGGATATTTCCGGGACAAAAAAGGGAGCGCGCAAGATCATATCGTTGCTCCAGGCGAAGGGGGTACTGCTCACCGAAGCAGGAACATCCGCCGTCAGAGCCGTGACGCATATGGACGTTTCCATGGAGGAAACACAGAGGGCGGCGTCAACGATCGTGAGGCTTTTCCGATGATGTCAGAAGACCGATTCGATCGCAAACTTTTCAAACACTCGACGGATATACGGGTGAGAAATTATGAAGTCGACTGGCAAGGCATCGTCCACAACGCTGTGTATTTGTTGTACTTTGAGGTGGGAAGAATAGAGTATTTCAAACGGGTCGGCGTGAGGCTCGACCAGGCGTCGGCAAGGGGAAAGAACCGGATTGTCCTCGTGCGCAACGAAATTGACTATCGGATGCCCGTGACGTTCGATGCATCCTTGCGTGTTCACACCAGAGTCTCACGAGTGAAAAACACAAGTTTTTGGATGGAAGGGCTGCTGGAAAAGACCGAGACGCACGAGGTTGTTTCGACGAATGTTGCCTTCCACGTCTGGCTCGACGAACACACCGGCAAACCAAGAGATGTGGGGGATGCTTTCCGAAAGCAAATCATGGAGTTTGAAGGGCAGCATTGCGCTATTCACTGGCCCGTGCGGGACACATGACATCGTTCGAAGAGTTCTCCGCAATGTGCATGAGGGGCAATGTTGTTCCTGTATTTGAAACCCTCCGCGCCGACACCGAAACCCCCGTTTCCTTGTACCTCAAGATACAGAATCAAAGCCCATATTCCTTCCTCTTGGAGAGTGTGGAAGGCGGCGAGCATGTCGGACGATACTCCTTCCTGGGCGTGAATCCGTTCATGAAATGCGAAATCCGGGGAGATCGTTTGCAGGTCGAGGCTTTCCACGATGACGTTACCACTCTCCCCTCGCTCGTCCTGCCGGATGAATCTCCATTGATATCCCTCAAGAAGATCTTCGCCCATCTCAAGACAGTTCGGGTCCCCGGGCTCCCGCGGTTTACGGGAGGGGCGGTGGGCTATTTCGGTTATGAATGCGTCGGCCTCGTTGAAGAGGTGCCCCAGGCGGATGCTGATCAAATGGGAATTCCCGATTCTCTCTTGTTTTTTTACGATGTGGTCATAGTCGTTGATAATGCCACTCGTTCGATCGTGCTGGTTTCCAATGCATACGTGCCGGATAACGACCGGAGCGCAGAAAGGCTGAATGCCGAATACATAAAGGCCAGAGAAGAACTGGTACGACTGCGGACGATACTGGAGGCTCATGAACTCCGAGGTGGCAGAAAAGCGGCTGAAGCGGAAGAGGGGCAGTTCCTCACTTCGAAGAGGGCATTTTGCGAAATGGTTTCCCGCGCGAAAGAATACATCGCCGGAGGGGATATTTTTCAGGTTGTTCTCTCTCAGCGACTTCAACAACAGTCGGATGCCGAACATTTTGCCGTGTATCGGAACTTGCGGGTCATCAATCCTTCGCCCTATATGTATTTTCTCCGGGCGGGGGAGCTTTCGGTGATAGGGTCCTCTCCCGAGATGCTCGTGCGCGTCGTTGATCGCGCAGTGGAGACGAGGCCGATAGCAGGCACCCGCAGAAGGGGAGCAACGGAAGAGGAAGACCGTTCTTTGGAACAGGAACTTTCCGCGGATCCAAAAGAGAAAGCGGAGCATCTTATGCTGGTGGACTTGAGCAGGAACGATCTGGGTAGAATATGCGAGTTTGGATCTGTTCGCGTCGCTTCGATGATGAAAGTGGAGCGTTACTCGCATGTCATGCATCTTGTTTCCGAAGTGACGGGCTCGCTGCACAAGGAGCTCTCATCGCTCGACGCTCTGTTCTCCTGTTTTCCTGCAGGTACCGTAAGCGGGGCGCCAAAGATCCGTGCGATGGAGATTATTGCCGAGCTCGAGTCCCTGAAGCGGGGAATCTACGGGGGGGCTGTTGTCTACCTGGATTTCTCCGGGAATATCGACTCGTGTATTGCAATTCGCACGATTGTCGCAAAAGGGGAAATGTTCTACCTCCAGGCGGGCGCCGGGATTGTCCATGACTCAGTGCCTGAGAGGGAGTATGAAGAAACCCTGGAGAAGCTTGGAGCGACTGTGCAGGCGCTCAAGCGGGATCAGTCATGATTATTCTTCTCGACAATTACGATTCCTTCACCTATAATCTGGTGCAATACGTAGGGGAAATGGGGCCTGAACAGACGGTGATTCGAAACGATGAAATCACTGTTGGTGAACTTTCGGCAATGAAGCCCGACGCTCTTATCATTTCGCCGGGGCCCTGCACTCCTTCGCAAGCAGGGATCTCCGTAGAGGCGGTCAGGGCTCTGTACCGGCAGGTTCCCATTCTTGGTGTGTGTCTTGGGCATCAGGCCATTGGGGAGGCCTTTGGCGGTTCCATCACAAGGGCACCGGTCATTGTGCACGGAAAGACTTCTCAGATATTTCACAATGGGACCGGCATTTTCTCCGGAATCCCCTCGCCCTTTCGAGCCACACGGTATCACTCCCTTATTGTTGAACGATCAAGCGTTCCGGAAGATCTCGAGGTAACGGCCTGGACGGAAGATGGTCTTGTCATGGGGCTTGCACACAAGTCTGCCCCGACGTTCGGTGTCCAGTTTCATCCGGAATCCATCGCCACGGAGCACGGAAAGGCCCTGCTGCGGAATTTTCTCCAACTTCGTTCGTGACATCACGCGAAAGGACTCGTTATGAAATCCCAGGATCACCGTTCGTCCCATGATGCCGTTCAGGATGCGCAACTCAAGATGCTTGCGGATGTCCAGCAGGACTTCTGGAGGCTCTTCAGGATTCTTGCCGAATTTGTGGAGGGGTTCTCCGTCATGGCTCAGCAAAAGCAACTCGTGACGATTTTCGGATCTGCCCGGACGAAGCCGGGCATGCCGTATTACGAAATGGCTGTTGCGGTGGCGAAGGAACTCGTTCGAAGAGGCTTCAACGTGCTGACCGGCGGCGGCCCCGGGATCATGGAAGCGGGAAACAAAGGATGTCAGGAAGCGGGGGGGCACTCTGTCGGAGTGAATATCGACCTCCCGTTCGAGCAAATGTCGAATCCGTACATTGATCGGGGAAGGCTTGTGACCTTCAAACACTTCTTCGTCAGGAAGGTCATGTTCGTCAAATATGCCCACGGATTTGTCGTCCTTCCCGGAGGGTTTGGCACACTTGATGAGTTTTTTGAGGCCGTCACGCTCATCCAAACGGAAAAAACGAAGCCCTTTCCCGTCATACTCATGGGGAAGGCGTATTGGAGCGGATTGATTGAATGGATGAAGAAGACACTCGTCAGCGAAGGGACTATCAGCGAATCAGATCTTGAACTTTTCAACGTGACAGACGATCCTGCAGAGGCCGCGGAAATTATTGCCAATTTCTACAAAGAAAGCACCGTCATCACGAATTTCTGATTATTTGCTTGCATCTACGCTTCAAAGTACGTATTTTAGAAACGCCTTCAGAAATAGCCCGCCAGTTCGGGCTATTTTTTTTGGATGATTATGAGAGTTCCGGAAATTAAGCAAAAAATCAGGGATGTGTCGGGGCCTCTTCTCGAAACGCACGGTGCGTTTCTGGTTGATGTTCAAGTCAGGCTGGAGCGTGCCGGGGTGTTGCTGCAGATATTCGTCGATACGGACAAAGGAATTACCATCGACCAGTGTGCTCAGATCAGCCGCGAACTTCGCACCTTCCTGGAAGGTCAGCGGACGCTTGGAGATACCGATTTTCGCCTTGAGATTTCATCGCCCGGCATGGATAAGCCGCTGACCATGCTTCGCCAATATCCCAAAAATGTGGGAAGGAGATTCTCGATCCGTTTTGCTTCGGCTCCTGAACCGGCCTCGCTCACCGGCGTGCTGACGCAGGTCGCGGGTGATGTGCTGACGTTTCAACCGGATGGGGGAGAACCCATTTCTCTTTCCTTCGATCAGATCATAGAATCAAAAGAGGAACTGCCATGGTAGCGCTGCAAATGCATCGTTGTTGGAGGACGCAATGAATCATGAGATAGTCGAATCATTCACCCAAATGGTTCGCGATAAAGGGATCGACAAGGACATTCTTGTCGGCATCATCGAGGATATCTTCGGCATGATGGTCAGAAAGAAATATGGCCAGACGGCGAAATTCGACGTGGTGGTGAATATGGAGAAGGGGGACATCGAAATCTACCTTGAAAAGGAAGTAGTGGAAGAGGTCACCGATCCCTCGACGCAAATCGACAGCAAGGAAGCAAAGAAGAAAAGCGGGGAGGACCTGGACGTCGGCGAAGAATTTGTTGAGATTATTCCCCTTGAGACGTTCGGACGGCGTCTTGTCGTCAGCGCAAAACAGAATCTGAATCAGCGAATCAAGGAAATTGAGCGTGAATCCATTTACAATGAATACTCCAATTCCATCGGAGAGATTGTGGTCGGAGAGATTTATCAGATTCGCAAGGGAAAAGGCGAAATCCTTGTTATTCACAACAAGAATGAGCTGATCCTTCCGAGGAATGAGCAGATCTATAAGGAACGGTACAAGAAAGGCGACACGATCAGAGCTGTGGTGAAGGAGGTCCGCAAGGGAGCTGCCAATCCTCTGGTCATCATTTCCAGGGCTGATCGGCAATTTCTCATGCGCTTGTTCGAGATTGAAATTCCGGAAATTTATGACGGTATCATCGAGATCAAGCGAATTGCACGGGAGCCCGGCGATCGCGCAAAAGTTGCCGTTTTGTCGCACGACGACCGCATTGACGCAGTCGGTGCATGCGTTGGCATGAAAGGCGTCCGCATTCATGCGATCGTGCGGGAACTCAATAATGAGAACATCGACGTCATCAATTACTCCGAGGATCCCATCCTCTTCATCACCAAATCACTTGCACCCGCCAAACTTCTGAAGATCGACATAGATCAGGAAAACAAAAAAGCCGAAGTCCTTGTGGCCGCGGATCAAGTGTCTCTCGCAATCGGAAAAAACGGTCAGAACGTACGTCTTGCCTCGAAGCTGACCGGGTTTGATATTCAGCTTATTAAAGAGGGCGGTGAAGAAGAAGAGGAATACGACATGGAATTGTCCGAATTCCGGGAAGAGCTCGGCGATGTACTCTTTCATAAATTCTTTGACGAAAATTACAAAACGGCACGTGATGTCTTAGATACCCCGAAAGAGACTCTTGTCGAGACGCTCGGTGTCGAAGCGGAAAAGATGGATGAAATCATGGAAATGTTGAAGAAGGGGCTCGAAGAAGCCGAGATCGAGGACGAAGAGGAAGAGCCTGCTGCAGAGGCGCAGCCCAAACCGGAAGGAACCGCAGCAGAGGGTTCAGCTCCTCAGGCAACGGAAGAGAAACAGAAAACAGAGTGATTCGTCGCAAGCGACGGAATTGAGCGAAAGCACGATGGCAGAAACCAAAAAAATCAAGATTTACAAGCTCGCGACAGAGCTTAACCTTTCGAGCGACACAATCATTGAGTTCCTCCACAAGAAGGGATTCGATGTGAAGAGCCATATGAGCGTGGTGACGGACGATATGATGTCCGCCATCATGTCGCATTTCAAGAAGGAAAAGGATGTCGCGGAACGGCATCAAAAGAAGCTCCGGGATTTTCGATCTTCACGGAAGAAAGAAGGTGTCGAGAAGCCTGAAAAGAAGGCGGCAAAGGAAACGGAAACGAAGGAGAAGATCAAGGAAGAGGAACCCGCCGCTCCAGTCGCTGAAGAGGTGGAAGAAGTCGTCACGGAGGTTCCGGCGTCAAAGGAGCCTGAAAAAATTCCTGCGCCGGTGGAGCTTGAGGTTGCCCCGGCACCGGCCGCACCCGAAGCCGTAAAGCCCGTTACCGCAAAGAGTGCAGAAGAAGTTGTTGGTGCGAAGAAAGAAAAAGTGCGCGGAAAACGCGGAGAGTCGCAGACTCCTCTTGAAGCAGCCGTGGCTCGTGGTTCGCGGGGCCTGACGATCAAGGGAAAGCTGGAACTTCAGGTAGAAGAGCAGCCTGTTGCGGAGAGTGAGGAAGACAAGAAGAAAAAGAAGAAGAAAAAGAAGAAGATTCGGGAAGAAAAGAGGGGGAAAGATGTCGGCAAGGCAGCAGAGGAGGGGGAGCCGAAGGTCAGAAAGAAAAAGAAGGCCCGCCATGCCGAAGTGAACGAGGAAGAAGTCGAAAAGGCGATTCGGGCGACGCTTGCCGACATGGGCGAAGAGCCGGCCAGCATGCGAGCGGCATATCGCAAGAAGAAAAAACTGGAGAGGGAAGAAGAAGAACAACGCATTCTCGAAGAGGCGGAGCGTGATAAGACCCGCCTGCGCGTAACGGAATTTGTGAGCGTCGGGGAACTCGCCGATTTGATGAGGGTGCCCGTCGCAGACGTCATTTCGAAATGCATGGCGCTGGGCATGATGGTTTCCATCAATCAGCGCATGGATAAAGACACCATTACTCTGGTAGCTGACGAGTTTGGCCTTCAAGTGGAGTTCGAGCAGGAATTCGGGTCGGAGGAATTGGTTGATATCGTCGATGACGAACAATCGCTCCTGCCGCGGCCCCCGGTGGTGACCATCATGGGTCATGTCGACCACGGAAAGACTTCGCTCCTCGATCACATTCGGAGAGCAAATGTGGTGGCAGGTGAGGCGGGAGGAATCACGCAGCACATCGGCGCCTATGAAGTGACTCTCAGTGACGGGAAACAGATCACCTTCCTGGACACGCCCGGCCATGAAGCTTTTACGGCAATGCGTGCACGCGGAGCACAGGTTACGGATATCGTGGTTCTGGTCGTTGCAGCCGACGACAGTGTCATGCCGCAAACGGTGGAAGCGATCAACCACGCGCAGGCTGCGAATGTTCCCATTATCATCGCCATGAACAAGATCGACAAGGGCGATGCAAATCCTGAGCGCATCCGGCAGCAGCTCTCCGAAAAGGGCGTGCTGGTCGAAGAATGGGGAGGCAAATACCAGTCAGTGGAACTTTCCGCCCGGACCGGGCAAAAGGTCGATCAGCTTCTCGAGAAGATTCTGCTTGAAGCAGACGTCCTGGATCTGAAGGCAAATCCTCACAGAGTCGCACGAGGCATTGTGGTGGAAGCGGAGCTGGACAAAGGAAAAGGCATCGTTGCGACGGTTCTGGTTCAGAAAGGTACATTGCGCATAGGAGATTCTTTCGTGTGCGGTGTATGGAGCGGCCGCGTGCGGGCGATGTTTGACGAACGGGGAAACAGGGTCGAGATGGCGAAACCGTCCCAGCCTGTGCAAGTGATCGGTTACGACGGTATCCCTCAGGCAGGGGATGCCTTTGTTGTGCTCGAAGATGAGCGAAAAGCGCGAGAAATCAGCACCAAGCGACAGCAATTGAAGCGGGAACAGGACTTCCGTCAAAGACGGATGATCACGCTGGACGACATCTCGCAACAGATCAAAGAAGGCCAGGTCAAGGATCTTCCCATCATTGTGAAGGGAGATGTCGACGGGTCGGTGGAGGCTCTTTCAGACGCGATGATGAGGCTCTCCACGCAGGAAGTCAAAGTGCAGGTCATCCACAAGGGAGTTGGCGCGATTTCGGAATCAGACGTCCTTCTCGCCGCCGCGTCGAATGCCGTCGTTGTTGGATTCCACGTTCGGCCGAATATGAATGCCCGACGACTTGCGGAAACCGAGAGCGTGGATATCCGTTTGTACAACATCATTTACGACGCAATCAATGAAGTCCGCAGTGCCCTGGAGGGAATGCTTGCTCCCTCCGTGTCCGAAGAAATATTGTCAACCGTCGAAGTGCGGGAAATATTCAAGGTCTCGAAGGTCGGCACGATTGCAGGGTGTTTTGTGAAGGAAGGGAGAATCTCCCGAAACAACAAAGTACGGCTCGTCCGCGACGGACTGGTGATCTTTGAAGGGGGCATTGCTTCGCTCAAACGCTTCAAAGACGACGTACGCGATGTTGAGCAGGGCTTTGAATGCGGTGTGAGCATCGATGGCTTCAACGACATCAAGGTGGGGGACGTCATCGAAGCTTTCAAAACTGTCGAAGTAAAACGAAAACTCTGATCCGCGATGTCTCTCAGAACCGAAAAAGTTGCTTCCTTGATTAAGGAAGAGATCAGTACGATTCATCAGCCAAAATTCAGCATGAATGACTATGGCATGATCACCGTGACGGAAGTTCGTATGAGCCCCGATCTCAAGAACGCGAAGGTGTTCGTGAGCGTTTTCGGTGACAAAGCGCGGAAGGAGAAATCCCTCGCAATGCTCGACGAGCAAAAGAGCTTCATACGTTCAAGCCTCGGGCACGTTGTGAGGCTTAAGTTCACGCCGTCGCTGTCGTTTCTCCTTGATGACAGCCTCGACAGGGCCATGAAAATCGAAACAATTCTTCATCAGATTCACGACAAGGAATCCAAAGGCGGTTCATGAAGGTCCGGACACGACTACAAAATGAAGCGATGGACTGCAACGGGGCGGGCGAAGTTCTTCTCGTGCGCAAACCGATTGATTGGAGCTCTTTCGATGTCGTGAAGAAGATGAGATCTCTTTTGGGGGCAAGGAAGATCGGTCACGCCGGAACCCTCGATCCGAAAGCGACGGGACTCCTGATCGTCTGCACGGGACCAAAGACCAAGCTGATGGATACGTTTACGGAGCTGGAAAAGGAATACTGCGGAACTTTGGAACTTGGCATTGAAACCGCAAGCTTCGATTCCGAAACGGCTGTAATTGAGCGCCGGGCGACCACCCATGTGACCGCGGCATTGCTCGGCGATGCAGCTGTTTCACTGACGGGGAAGCAGACGCAGGTCCCTCCCATGTACTCCGCGGCAAAATATGGTGGTAGACCCCTCTACTATTATGCCCGGAAGGGGAGAACGGTCCATCGCGAGGCGAAAGAGATTGATGTGAAGGAATTCACGATCACGGGGATTGACATGCCTCTTGCTTCGTTTCGCATCGTCTGTTCGAAGGGGACGTACATACGCTCACTTGTCAGCGACCTTGGGAAGCGTCTGGGGTGCGGGGCTGCACTGCGCTCCCTCGAACGAACACGCATTGGATCATTCGTGGTGGATGATGCTTTTACTATCGAGGAGCTGGAACGGTTGTGCGAGGATCGGGGAAACAGCGAAAGGGTGCCGAATGACTATCGCGCGTCAGCTTAGCGAGATACCTTTCAACAAGAACTCCGTCGTTACCGTAGGGTCATTTGACGGCGTGCACCTGGCCCATCAGGCAGTTCTTCAGGAAGTTGTCCGCAGAAGCCGCGCACGGGGCGGGCGAAGCGTCGTTGTCACATTTGAACCACATCCGAAGCAAGTTCTTACCCAGGCCGGTCCGCCGATCACCCTTCTTTCGACGATCGAAGAACGCACGAGGTTGTGCGAAGAGCAGGAAATTGATCTTCTCTGCGTCCTTGAATTCACATACGAGTTTTCGCGAGTCAGTTTCAGGGAGTTCTATCAGCGCTACGTTATCGAGGGTATTGGTGTCAGCGAGGTGGTCGAAGGGTACGACCATCACTTTGGGCGGGACCGCGAAGGAAACATGCAACAATTGCTCGCGATGGGCAGAGAGTTCGAGTTCTCCGTCACCGCGATGAAGCCCGTCTACGTGCAGAATGAAATCGTCGGGAGCACAACAATCCGTTCGCACCTGCTTGAAGGAAATGTCGAACGTGCAGCCACACTCCTGGGCCGTCCCTATGGCATACGGGGGGAAGTCGTTCGAGGAGATGCACGGGGAAAAAGCCTTGGATATCCCACAGCGAATCTCCGGCTCCCTGTGGAATCGAAGCTTGTTCCTCTGAACGGCATCTATTTTGTCAGCGTTGCATGGGGAGAAATGCAGTACTACGGAATGATGAGCATCGGGGTGCGGCCGACGTTTGAGCCGCTGGGCAGCAGAACGCTCGAAGTACACATCTTGGGATTTCAGGGCGATCTCTATGGCCGCATGATCGACGTGCAATTCCTCCGCAGGCTGCGCGAGGAAAGGAAATTTGATTCAGTCAGCGATCTCATCAAACAAATGGACAAAGACAAGGAAATGAGCTTATCGCTGGTGCAGGAACACGCAAAGCTCCTGACGGGCCTGCAGCAAAAGAACATCGGACGATCTTAGCACAATCTTACTAAAGGAATCACTATGCCGCTCACGAAAGAACAGAAAACCGACATTGTCGCAAAATACGGAAAAGGCGCCGGTGACACCGGTTCCCCCGAAGTCCAGATTGCCATGCTTACGGCGCACATCAACGGGCTGGCTCCTCATTTCGAGTCTCATAAGAGCGATCATCACGGCAGGCTCGGATTGCTCAGACTTGTGGGAAAACGCCGCAGGCTTTTGGACTACCTCATGAAAAAAGACATCGCCCGGTACAGGAAAATCATCGGCGAATTGGAAATCAGAAAGTAACATTAAACAGAAAGAAGGAAGCATGTTGATCACCAAGAGT
>CAZRPU010000048.1:0-16715 GCA_964602055.1 uncultured Ignavibacteriaceae bacterium | reverse complement strand
TTACGCGGTGCCGTGAATTCTCCCGTTGACTCATTGAAACTCCCGGAATTGTCATGTGACCCGTACCCGGTCCCTTCGGTCCATGTGATAAGTGTGTCGGTACTTCCCATACCGGTTTCTGCGAGATGATACACGGTGAAAGATGGCACGCCATCCACCTTGACCCGGTCTGCAGTCAATTGCCCGGTAGTCTCATCTACGGTCACGAGAGGATCGCTTACGCTGTTCTTCACCGTAAATGTGCCGCCACTCCCGAGCGTGTTGTTGATGCTGCCCGATTGGCCGTACAAAGGAATTGCAGCAACACAGAGAATCATTGCAACGAACGACGGCTTCATTCCGCCTCCTTGTTGAAGATGAAAGTGTCGACTCTTTTTCGCAGAAACTGCGTTCGGAACTCACATTGCGGTGGGGCTTTTGCGCGGGGGAGGATAGCTCAAAGATGGCGTAACAGTCTCCCCTGTCAGGCGTCGGTCAAATGTATCTTATGGCGAAATCGAAAGCAAGAGAACTGTGGAGGGCCTATTCTTTTCTCGGAGTTTCTTCAGAAAGGGGAAGGATTTTCGACTCAGTTTTTTTCCTCCCCTTCGAAAGCTGTCGCAGCACACGACGGGAGCGCACAAGGAGGGCCGGTGTGGCTGCAGGGAGAACTGCCGCTTCGATTGTCTGTTGCAGTTCATGGGAGAGATCCGGTTCCACCTTTGCAATGCGCGCCAAAACATTCAGAGCAAAAGCGCGGATGGCGATTGTTTCAGAAGGATCGGCAATGTAGCGGAAACACATGTCGGCGACTCTCCCTTGAAGAGTGCGGGGAATATCGGCGGTTTGAAGCACCCAAACGCCGAAGCGTCGGACCGCGGAGTGAACTCCTTCGGTGTCCATCCTCCGCACCACCTGCTGAAGCCACGGATTGATGAGTTCCGGATGGAATTGGAAACAACTGAAGAGAACTCCTGCGGCAAGCTGCGCTTCCCGAAAATCTCCCGTGAGATAGACAATCATGAGTTCCCCAAACCTCCGCTTGTCCGTTCCCGCCCAATGAGCGAGAAAGTCCCGATTCGCCCTTGTATTTCCCTGATGCAGTTGCTCGACGAGATTCATAAGAATAAAGCCCTCTTCTACTTTTGCAGTTCCTCCGGGGGACGAATGTGCCGGAAGGCGTTCCACAGAGACAGGTCATATATAATCTTCAGGGTGCCGGCAATAAACAATGGAGCGGAGAGAGAAAAAGCCATTGCCCATCCGGCCAGGGACGGTCCGACAACCCATGAGGCATTACGAACCATATTGACGATGCCCGCTGCAGCGGAGCGTTCGTGCTCTTTGACGATCGAAGCCAGATATGATTGGCGCGTAGGCACATCCATTGGTGCAAAGAACTCGCGGAGAATAAAGAGAACCACGGCAAGGGG
Organism: uncultured Ignavibacteriaceae bacterium; assembly: GCA_964602055.1. Classification (GTDB taxonomy): domain Bacteria; phylum Bacteroidota; class Ignavibacteria; order UBA10030; family UBA10030; genus JACPLA01. The sequence goes on along the minus strand of CAZRPU010000048.1, from coordinate 15,303 downwards.
AAACACGGGAGCAAGAGGCACAAGCATCAGAAAAATGCTCGACGGGATATGTGTAAAGACCATTGTATTGACGAGTCCAAACCTTCTTGCCAACGCAGCGGCTGCGAAATAGGCGATGGAGTTCACCGCGGATGCGGATGCGAAGAGAGGTCCGATCCAGATTGGGTCCACGCCGAAGCGCTTGACGAACCAATACGAAAGAAGAGCACGGGTGATGAATCCTCCCCCCACGCTGTCGAGGGTGGAAAGAGCGGCAAAGCGGACGATGTGCCTTTTTGATTCGGGAGACAAGGGGACACGTTCGACCGTACGGGCGGACGTTTCGACGGCACCGCTGAGCAGAAAATAGAGAGGGATGGTGGCGGCGATCGTCAACGCATAGAGCACGAGAGCAATCCGAAAGGCGTCGAGCGTCTGAGGGATCCCCGCCGCCAGTGCGCCGAGCGCGCCCCCCACATCGGTGATAAACGTGTAACGTGCAAACATCGCTGTTCGTTTTGTCTGTTCTGATGCCTGCGCGACCACCGCCTGGTCGATCGCCTGAAGTGCTCCCCGGTCACGGCCCATGCCGTTGACCATGCCGATGAAAGAAGCGGCGACGAGCGTGGAGGCTGTCGAAGAAAAGGCGAGCAGAACGCCTGACCCGGCCATGACGAACGACAGCAGGGCGAGGCTTCTCCTTCTTCCCACCCTGTCGGCCGCATTGGCCGCCAGGAGAGTGCCCGCAGCCATACCGAGCAACCCCGCTGCGATGAAATATCCGATGTCGATTTCATTGAAGCCAAGGGCTGCGAGGTAGAGGCCGTAGAAAACGCTGAGGCCGCTGATGGCGGCGGAGCGCACAAAGGATGCGAAAAAAACGATCCTAAGGTTTTTCTCCATCAGGAATGTGCGCCAACTCTATGTGGATTCATAGCTTACGGTTTTCGACGAATGATGAAATAATTATGTAAAGAATACTTGACATTCGATTTCCATTGCCGTAGATTCGGCATGTCAAGAATACTTTACATCATGAGAGGAGGCTTTCTATGAAAGAAACCGGAAACAGCGGCGGAACCGGGAACAGAAGCGGCATGATCGCGACTGTTCTTTTCGTCCTGGCATATTTTGTCGCCCGGGCGCTTCTGAAACAGGAATTGGGCGAAGGGCTTCGCGTCCTTGCTGCCCTGATTCCCGTCTTTCCCTTTAGCTGGATGCTGTGGGAGATGATCAAAGGCGTTCGGCAGCTTGACGAGCTGGAACAGCGCATTCAACTGGAGGCGTTGGTGGTGGCGTTTCCGCTCACCCTCATTCTCATGATGACCCTTGGCCTGCTCGAGATCGCCATCAGGCTTCCACCCGAGGACCTCAGTTATCGGCATGTCTGGGCGATCCTCCCGATATTTTATTTGATGGGAGTCGCCATTGCCAGGAGGCGCTATCAGTGAAGAATCGCATCAGGGAGCTCCGCGAAGCCCACAGTCTCTCTCAGGAAGAACTTGCCCGCAGGCTTGATGTCTCGCGGCAGACCGTGAACGCCATTGAGAACGACAAATACGATCCGATGCTTCCCCTCGCGTTCAGGATCGCCGGCGTCTTCGGAAAACGCGTTGAAGACATTTTTCAGCCGGACCGACAGAAAAAGTGACTCTCTGCCATGCATGCGGCGTCGCTTCTTATGCCGGCGTATCCTCAGCAGGGAGATCTTTGCCTGCAGTCGAAACGTTCAATGCCTTCATCACCGGACAGACTTTCGTGTATCCTGTTTTCAGAAAGAACGGAACGAGAATGATGACCGGAATGAGAGCGTAGAGCGGCAAAAAGGCATCGACTGCAAAATGGTACACCAGCAATCCCACGCAGACAAAACCAAGGATGATTCTGATGACCTGATCGGCACTTCCAACGTTTTGCTTCTCTTTCAACGGAGCCTCCTTGGTGACGTTATGGATAGGGGATAGCAGCTTCGCGAGCCGGGATGAGAGTCTTACTCAGCCGAACTGGCAACTGCGGTGAGGGATTGGGGCTGAAAGTCCTCGCACAATTCCCGGAGTTTTCCCACATACGCTTTGAATTCCGGACGCTCTCTCCAGGCTTTGATTGCTTCGGCGCTTTCCCAAGGACCGAACGACACAAATTTTTGAGGATGCTCATTATCCCGTAGAAGGTACGCTACTCCCGCCCCCGGTTGATTTTTTCCCGTCCATCGCGCGAATGCTTCCCACTCCGCTCTGAATTCACTTTCTCTGCCGGCCTTTGCGGTCCAGTGTCCCATGGTATAGAGTTGATTGGTCTTTTTCATCATGCCCTCCTGAAAGGAAAAGAAGGTGAGAGAAACCAACAGGAGAACCAGCCGAAGATCCTGAAAGCGGAATCGCATCCTGTTCATCGGAACTCCTTTAGTTTATTCCGTTGTTCCGCGGGCGGCGTGAAGGAGTTTCTCTTTTCTGAGAGCAAAAACAAAGAAGACAACTGCGAAAACACCGCCTACCACAGGGGGATAAATGAAGCAAAGAACCGCAACGATGAGAAAAAGAACGGAAGCGGAAAGGCCAAGCCTGAGCGAGATCAGCCTCAGCCTGTGTCCTGCCTCCACGTAAAGAAATATCGATGAGTTATACAAGGCTATCATGAAGAGGCTTATGACAACCCAGAGGCTGAACCCCTCGAAAATGGCAAAAGCATAATTGCTCCCAAGGATTCCCCAATCGACCACGGTTTCTTTCATTGGCCCCACGAGGGATGAAGGAATCCAGCGAATAAAGCTTGCCTCGAAGATCATGAGGGGCATGTCAACAATCGCAAAGTGACCGATTCCCCCCAGGATCAACATATACGATCCTCTCAACGCCCATGGGTTCATAGATGGAAATCCTTTCAGACTCGTACAATGCACTCTGAAATGAAAACGATGGGAACAAGGACCCACTCTTCATCGGGACAACAGAAGCGGATCAATCCCCATGTCAAGTGTAAACGAGGATCCCACAGCGCCTACCACTGCCCTGCGGCGATCCAACCCGGCGAGTTCACGCAGGCGGTAGGTCGCTTCAATTCCTGTGCAGTGAGCGGCCAATAAGAAGTGAAGGCCCGCTTCCCGAAGCTTCAACGCCGTCCATGTCAGGGTTGAATCATTGGCTGCCAAAAGATGGAGACCGCCAATGATGGCCTGAACCGGAATCGACGGGGTCAGCTTGCGGGCACATTCAACCGTGTTCACGATCCCCGCATGACCACAGCCCGAAACAATCACCAGCCCCCGCGGAGTATTGATGACAATTGATGCATCTTCGGGAATGGTATCCTCGACAAGTCCTTGCGCTGTTTTGATTTTACCGCTTGAAGAGAAATTGCGCTCTTGAAAAACCCGAGCGACCGGCCCAGTGAACCATATCCCGGGAAACAACTCTTTCGATGTCTCATGGATGATGAACTCGCCGCCGCTTGACTCGTATTCGGCTTTCATGGGAAGGAGGCCGTTTGTCTCTGCCTGATTTGAAGGCGAAGGCCGGCTGAGAAAAATTCCTTGAGCCGTGTGCGCGCGGGCGAGGGCTTTCGGGTTCCTTTTGGAGAATGCATGCCGCAGGGTCAGGAGGCCGCCCACATGATCCCAATGGTTGTGAGAAATGATCAGTTCCGGTACATCGGAGAGGTCAATGCCGAGCTCCCGGGCATTTTGAAGGACAGTCTCGGGACGCTCGCCGCAGTCGAAGAGTATCTTCCGGCCGTCTGCCTCAATGAGCGCGGAGAATCCCCACTCGCCTATTCCCTTGTAGGGCAAATCGCCGACAAGCATGGTCGAGAGGATGGTTATCTTCAGCTTGTTCACCACACGCGGCTGTGCTTTCATGAGGGTGGCGCAGGAAATCAGTAGAACAACGAGGAAACGAATGGAGATTCTCACGGAAGGTCCCCGATGTGTGATGAGAGTGTCTAAGATCTCTCCGCTTGTGAAGCGCGGCCGTCGCAGATGTGATTTCTACGGGTTGCCCGGAGTCAAAATGCGAATCCGAATTTCAGCAGTTCGATGTCGATGATCGTTTTCCCGTCATCCAAGAGGACCTCCTGGTAGTCCCGTTCTCCGCCGAAATATCGGCCATAGATGACGCTCACTCCCCAATAGAAACCCGATTGAGTGAAATACCGGTAGCCCGCACCAAAGTACGCTCCCACCTTGCTGGTCGAGACTTCAGGTCCGCCTTGATTGAAGGAGAAAATGATGAAATCGGCTCCTTCGATTCCTTTGATGTAGGTATAGCGCGTGCCCGCCGAAAAGTAGAAACCATCCTGATGTCCCCCGAGGAAATGGCGGTATGTCGCGTCGAGGTTCAAAAGAGTCAGCGGGACTTCGTACTTGGTGCTGCTGAAAGTCTCTGTCTTCGTTCTTGAGCCGCTTTGATAGAAGAACGGAAAAGCAATTTCGCCCGAGCGGGTGATGGCGAAAAAGGACACTGTCCCCGACACGGTCAGGTAGTCCTGTCCCGAGCTGACGAGGAGACGTGCCAAATTTAGCTCGATCCCCGCCCATTTGTTTGCCAAAGGCGGAACATACTGAACCTCAGTGTAAATCTTTTGCTGCATCTCCATCATGGCTTTTTGATTGAGGAGAACGGTATCGATCTTTGCAGCGGTGGTGGTGTCCTGTGCGGAAAGGGAAGAAACGAGAAGAGCTAATGCGAAGAGATTGGAGGCAGTGGTTTTCATGAGCAGCCTCGAGATCTGATGAAAGTGACAATAAATCTCATTGCTACCTGGAAATGAACAGAACAAATTCTGCTCGTAGATGTGCCGCGGGCGCCCGAAATCTACCAATCCCGACAGGAAATATCAAGCATGGTATTGACTTCGCTTTTCTCAAGGACGATCTCGGATTTCCGGCTTTCGAGGGAATCTCTACACGTTCCAGGCTCATGGGCGTTTTCTGATCAAAGAATGTTCGACAGTCATTTCGTCGACCTCGAGCCTGAGCGGGCGGTCCTTCTCGCCGGAAATCTTTCCATACTCCTCACGGAACCAGTCTTGATCGAGACCATGCTGTTCCGCCGTTGCGAGCAGCCATTCCTCTTCGGATGGATGAAGCTCTTTGTCCGAGAATGCGAGCGCAAGGCCGTCCCGGATGAATTTCATGGCAAGTTCCTGCGAAGAAAATACCAGCGGTTCATCGACAAGATATTCGTTTTCCAAGACATCTCGTATCGCATTTTCACAAAACTCCGGCTCGAAGCCGAGCGTTTTGCCTATGCGCTTCATCAGATGCAATTCCGATTCAGACACTTTCAGATCTTTTCTGACAAGAAGGAGAAGGCCTTTGAAGTAGTTGCTCCCATCCAGCACGCTGATCGTCATGATGCTCTTCCTTATCGGGATAAGCGTCGACTGCAATTCACTCATTTCGACTTCTCCTCTATTGTAGGAAAACAAAGGAAGGAAAAAAACCCGCTGAATCTCTTTTTTCCGTATGTTCAGAATCATTCTTGGAAGACAATTCATTCGATTTTGCCCGCATAATCCGTTTCTCCTTCCATTTTTCTTCATACTTCTTTATTCTAGCCCTGATTCACGTGTACTGACCCCTGTAACGGATTCGTCTTCAAACACTTTTGGCTTCCGATCGTCCATTATATCACCCTTCCCTCGAAGACTCTTTTCGCTTTTGCGAGAACCTCACCTATGGGCACTACGAAAACTTTCCGGTGGCTTCCATGCTCATCCCGGGGGAGAAGCGAAAATACATTGCAGCAATCTATGCTTTTGCGAGAACGGCAGACGATTTCGCAGACGAGCCGGGACTTGAGTCTGCGCAAAGGATTGAGAAACTCAAGGAGTGGGAGTATGAACTGGGGCAATGTTACGATGGGAGTGCCAGTCGGGAAATCTTTGTTGCTCTTCGGGAAACCGTCGAACGGTTCGACATTCCACAAGAGCTATTCTTGCGGCTTCTTCGGGCATTCACGTCGGATGTAACCACACACCGTCACGAAACTTTTGAGGATGTTCTCCGGTATTGTACGAACTCGGCCAATCCCGTGGGGCGGCTGGTCCTGCTCCTCTTCGGATACCGCCAGGCTGATTTTTTTGAGCTCTCCGATCACATTTGCACCGGGCTGCAATTGACCAATTTCTGGCAGGATGTGACCGTTGACCTTGAAAAGGATCGTGTGTATCTTCCATTAGAGGACCTGCGGCGGTTTGGCGTTTCCGAGGGTGGTTTTACCTTCACGCCGGCGTTTCGCAACATGATGGAATTCCAGGTTTCCCGCACACGAGAGTTTTTCGAGAAAGGAAAGCCCCTTCCGGGCCTTGTGGGAAAGGATCTCCGACGGGAACTGCGCTTGACATGGCTGGGAGGAATGCAGGTTCTTCGAAAAATTGAGCGACAGGGTTACAATGTTCTTGGAAATCGCCCGACCCTGTCCCTGATGGACAAAATCATGCTGCTCATCCGGTCATTTGGAGGTTAGTTCGAATTTCAAGTTCCCGTTCCCTTGATTCTTAATTTTCTGATTTTCCCTTGACTCAATCCGTCCATACTCTTGCTCCCGATTTTTCACAGAATCGCCTGAGCAATTTCTATTTCTCGTTTCTCTCCCTCCCGCAGCCGAAAAGAGAAGCGATTGAAACGATCTATGCCTTTTGCCGCTATACGGATGATATTGTCGATGAGGAGACCGCAGACGCGAAGGAAAAGCATCGGCGACTGCGCCAGATGACTTCAGAGCTTCGCCTTGCCCTTGAGGGAAAGTCTCATTACCCGGTGTTGAACCGCCTGGGGGCCATTATCCGGCGTTTCGATATCCCGCTGGAACATTTCCGCGACCTCCTGAAAGGAATGGAGATGGATCTGCGAAAAACGAGGTATCGCACCTTCGCAGAGCTCGAGGACTACTGCTACCACGTCGCTTCGACCGTCGGGCTGATCTGTGCGGAAGTCTTTGGCTATCATCACGCCGCAACGAAGGAGTACGCCATCAACCTCGGGAAGGCCCTTCAGCTGACCAATATTCTCAGGGATATCAAGGCCGATGCGCGGAAGGGAAGAATCTACATTCCTCTGGAAGACCTCAGGCGTTTTGACTATACCGAAGAAGAACTGCTGGCGAATACCTACAATGAACGGTTTGTCGAGCTGATGAAGTTTGAATGCGAACGGGCGCAGGCGTACTTCAAAAAGGCCAAAGCCTGCCTGGCTGAGGAAGACAAGCCGTTGTTTACCGCTGCACGGACCATGGGCAATATCTATTACCTTATTCTCCGCAGAATCAAAGCAGCAAACTACGATGTGTTTTCGAGACGCATCCGGCTTGGGTCTCCTGTGAAACTCCTCGTCGCCTTTATCCTCCGTCTTCGTACCAAGCTTCCGAAGAACTTCCATCAGTACGTTCATACCGAACTACCGGCATAGTGTCTTGTCGGCAACCGAAGCTTACCGCAGAATCTCATGACGCATGACGCGATCATTATCGGTGGCGGGCTTGCGGGCCTTTCTGCCGCTGTGGATTTGTCTTCCCGCAAGCGATCCGTTCTGCTCCTCGAACAAAAACCGCATCTTGGAGGAAGAGCGTATTCGTATATCGACAAGAAAACCGGGGACGCGGTCGACAACGGCCAGCATCTTCTGATGGGCTGTTATGAGTCTACGCGTCGCTATCTTGGGATGATCGGATCCTCGCATGGTGTGCGTCTTCAGAAGAATCTTCACATCGAATTCCTTCACCCACGCTCCGGAGCGGCTTCCCTTGTTTGCCCGCCATTGCCGGCTCCCTTGCACGTGTTGGCGGGACTTCTCCGGCTGCGGACGCTTCCCTTTGCTCATCGTCTCCTCCTCTTGAGAATGGGAGCGGAGCTCTTCGATACTTCCAAACAGAAGGAACGGGCGCTTGAAGCCCTCACGGTCGATCAATGGCTTCGTTCCATCGGGCAAACACCTGAGAACAGAAAATACCTGTGGGATATCCTTGCGGTTGGAACGCTGAATGATGATCCGGCCACTGTTTCCGCATTGCTTTTTTATCGCGTCCTGAAATCGGCATTTCTCGGCTCACGGATCAATTCCAGCCTGATGATACCTCTCGTGGGATTGTCCGAACTTCTCGTGGATCCAGCGGTAAAGTATATTGAAGCGAACGGGGGAAGGATCATCGCGGGAGGGAAAAAGGGGGGCGGAGGCGTGGAGGAGCTCCGCGTGCGGCACGGGATCATCGAGGGTGTGAAAGCGGGAGGGAAGAATCAAACCGCCCGGGCGTATATCGGCGCGATTCCTTATCACGCGTGGGATGCGCTGCAACGCAACGGGCAGGCGCCCGACAAACCTATCGTGAAGCATCTCTCCAGGTTCGATTCGTCGCCGATCATTACGCTGCATCTTTGGTTTGATCGTCAGGTCATGGAGGGGGAATTCGCGGCTGTCCTCGATTCCACTATCCAATGGGTCTTCAATAAGTCGCGCATGATGCATGGGGGCAACCTGCAGGGACGACAATATCTCTCCGTTGTCATCAGTGGCGCGGGGAAATACGTTGAATGGCCGAAAGAACGCCTGGTGGGGCTTGGACTAAATGAACTGGGGAACGTACTCCCTGCCGTGCGCGGAGCGAAAATCGTGCAGTCACTCGTGATTAAAGAAAAGCGTGCGACATTTTCTCCCAGGCCGGGGATTGAACAAATCCGTCCCAAGGCTGAATCAGCGATTCCCAACCTCTTTCTGGCAGGTGATTGGACCGACACCGGATTCCCGGCCACCATCGAAGGGGCCGTGATGAGCGGTTTCAAGGCAGCGCGCCTGGTGGAACAATACCTCGCCTGAATCTTCCCCTTTTCTACATCATCCCCTGGGGATCTACATCCTCTGTCAGAGTTACTCCCCGCTGTGTTCCCAACAATGCAGCATACGCCGATCGTGTATGTTCCAACGCAGTCCTGAGGCTTGTTCCGGCCGGATCAACCGCTTTGATGTTCTTGAGAACGACGAGCTTTCGGAAGAATGTTTTGATCTTCGGAATGGCTGCATCCGCCGGGCCGAGCACAATGAACGCTGAGGTCTTCCTTTGTCGAAGCAGTTCGGCAAACTTTCTGGCGTGGTTCATGACCTGATCCTCGTTTTGACCCTTGAATTCAAGAAGGACAATGCGGGAGAAAGGGGGATAGTCGAGCTCCTTTCGGTACGCCAGCTCCTCATGGTAGAATCCCGGAAAATCGTGGGTGAGCACATGACGGAGGCTGTAATGTCCCGGCTGAAGAGTCTGGACAACGACCTCTCCTGCCAAAGCACTGCGGCCCGCTCGTCCGGCAACCTGCGTCAATAACTGGAAGGTCCTCTCCGAAGAACGAAAATCCGGAAGCAGCATTTGTGTATCCGCCGAAATTACTCCGACGAGCGTGACATGCGGGAAGTCGAGACCCTTGGCAACCATTTGGGTGCCCAGCAGGATGTCCGCGTCACCGCGGCCGAATTGTTGCAGCATTCGGTCGTGCGACCCCTTGCGCGTGGTTGTATCGAGGTCCATCCTCAAGACGACGGCGCCGGGAAATTCGTGCTGCAGCTCTTCGTGGATCTGCTGTGTTCCAAAGGCGTGATAGGTGAAATCGACCCCCTTGCATTGAGGGCAATGGGAGGGCGGCTTCTTGATGGATCCGCAGTAGTGACAGCGAAGGTGCCTCTTGGTCAGATGATAGGTCATGGTCACGTCGCAGTTGTCGCAGCGCTCAACGAAACCGCATTCAAAACATTCCACGACATGGGAAAACCCGCGACGGTTCTGCAGAAGGATGATCCCTTCCTTTTTTTTCAGCCGGTCGGAAATCTGATCCTTGAGGAGTTCCGACAGCGAGGTTCGGGGCAGGTGTTTGGGAAACTCTTTACCCTGATCTTTGACCTCGCGCTTGACCCTTTCATAGACCTTCTTCCACTCCCTCGTCATGTCGACGATGTCGATCCGGGGCAGCCGGGCCGTGTCGATGCGGTCGGGGAGTGTCAGGAGATGATACTTTCCTTCAGCGGCGTTGTAGTAACTCTCGACCGACGGCGTCGCAGAGCCAAGGATGACGACAGCGTTTGCTTGTACGGCCCGCACAATAGCAACGTCGCGGGCATTGTAGCGGGGAATGGCGTCAAATTGCTTGTACGAGCCTTCATGCTCTTCATCCACGACAATCAGACCGATCCTGGCAAGGGGAGCGAAAACGGCGGATCGTGGCCCGACGACGATTCTCGCTCTTCCCTCCCGGGCAAGGCGCCATGAATCGAACCGTTCGCCGACCGACATTTGACTGTGCATGACAACGACCTCATCGGCAAAATGCATGCGAAACCGCCTCACGGTTTGGGGCGTGAGAGCGATTTCCGGGACGAGCACAATCGCCGATTTACCGCCCGCAAGGACCCGCTTAATGGCTTCAATATATACCTGAGTTTTACCGCTGCCGGTAATGCCATGCAGGAGGAACGTCTTGTACGAACCTGCATCGGATGCTTCCGCAATTGCCTCGAGCGCTTTCGCCTGGTGAGGGTTCAGTGCGAATGCAGGCGGCACCTCAACGGGGCCGTACTCTCCCGCCCTGATGGACTCATCCTGTGAAACAAGAACGAGCTGTTTCGAGGCCAGGAGCCTGAGCGTTGAAAGAGAGGTTTTTGTCTTTTTCAAAAGCTCTTTTGCCGGAATTTTTGCGCCGTCGGGCGGGAGAGCGTTCAGTATCCTCATCTGGGACGCGGACAACTTGCGGGGAAGAGTGCTGATGATCTCGTTTTCGAGGTCAGCCTTGCGCACGACAAGCTCCGTCTTGGCCCGAACCGCCGGCTCCACATTCTCTTCGATGGAAATCCAGCCCTTCTGCTTCATTTCCGAGAGAATGGAATGAATGCTTGCTGCCCTGGTTTTGTCGCGCAAATGGGCAATGGTTGCAGGACTTTTTTGCGCCAAGGCAAGGAGAATCTGATGCTGCTTTCGCGCCGAGGTCTTCGTTTCCTCAATCAGGGAAAGCACATTGTGCGCCGTGAGCCGAACGACCTTCTTGCTTTCCTGTGCAAATGCCTGGGGAATCGCCGATCGCAGTACTTCACCCCAGGGAGCAAAGTAATAGTCGGCAATCCATCGCGTGAGCTTCAGCATCTCGTCGGTGAAGGAAGGCTGGAGGTCGAGGATATCGCGAATCTGCTTAAGCGATGTGACGGATGTCTGCGCAACAGTACCGATAATGACACCCGTGAGGAGCTTCTTCCCAAAAGGAACCAGAGCCCTGCTTCCGGCAGTGGCCCGGGGTTGAAGGTGGGTGGGAACAAGGTAGGTGAATGTCCTGTCAAGAGGAACAGGCAGAGCAATATCGACGAGAAATTGCTTCATTGAAGTTGTATTCGTGGAACAGGGAGTGAGAAGACGAAGGTGCCACAACAACGGACCGCAGAAAATCGGGACGAGAACCTACGGCATGACCATGTCACGCCATGACGCACTACGACAATTCCCGTTCGAGAGTTTTGTAGACTTCCTTCAACGGCAGATTTCTTTCCATTGCAATTCTCTTGCACTCTTCGAACTCCGGAAGAATGCGCTCTTTTCCTTCGCTCACAACAACTTTTGCCCGTATCTCGCCAAAGGATGTCTTCACGCTGCGCTGCGATCGGGTCAGTTTTCTTCGTTCGATGGGAAGGATCCGCACGCCAAGGGTGGTGGTTTCCCTGAAAACGATGGCGAGAATGTCGTCGAGCTTGCCCCTCTCGGCAAGAGTGGAAAGCAACATGCCCGGGCGCCCCTTCTTCATGAGGACCGGAAGAACGTACGCATCGTGCGCTCCCGCCGCTATCAGCCGCTCGATGACGTAGGGGTAAATCTCCGGATTCATATCGTCGATGTTGGTTTCGATCATCACCACGTCGTCAGTTTCATATCCGTCTTTTAGAGTTCCAATCATCACTCTCAGAAGATTGGGGATCGACTCAAACTCCTTTGTCCCCGCGCCGTAACCGATCGATCGAATACTGAGCTTCGAGGATGATAGCGTCCCTCGCGAGAGAGCTTTGACAATGGCAGCTCCCGTGGGCGTCGTGAGTTCTTCTCTGGTCTCGGTGAGGACAATGGGGTAATCACGGAGAATCTCGAGGGTAGCAGGAGTCGGGACAGGAAGCTTCCCATGCTCGCTCATAACGAAGCCGCCTCCTCCTACTTTGACCGCAGACGAGTAGACTTCTTCAACGCCAAGCAGCTCAAGGCACACGGCTGTACCGACAATATCGACGAGCGAATCAAGCGCCCCCACTTCGTGAAAATGGATTTTTTCGATGTCGGTCGCATGAACTTTTGCTTCGGCACGGGCCACCTCCCAAAAGATCTTCATCGCTGTCTGCTGCACCCTCGGTGAAAGAGCGCTGTTCTCAATGATGCCGCGGATATCGCTGAGATGGCGGTGGGGGGAAGACTTTTGAGAGATGACGACAGAGACTTTCGTGGCGGCAATCCCGCTGCGCTCTACGTGTGAAGCTTCAAGTTCAAGCCCTGACATGCCCATTTTGGAAACTTCATCGCGCAGGGAATCCAAGGGAACGCCGGCACTCACAAACGCTCCGAGGGTCATGTCTCCGCTGATCCCTCCAATGGTATCGAGATAAGCAATCATGGAGTTACTGCCGGGTGAGGAGCGGCGAGAGGTATTCAATAAATCGCTTTGTCGCTCCAACGTTTTCCTTTACAAGGCCAAGGGAAACGGAACCTGCCTTCGCACGGAGTTTGGGACTTGTGAGCATGGCGTGAAGAATCTTGTGGCACTCCGCCTGATCATGAATCACAATGCCCCCTTCGCGGCGGGCCAGTTCCAGAGCCTCCCGGGAATTCTCATGCTCCGGTCCGAAGATGACCGGCAGGCCGTACACTGCCGGCTCCAGGACGTTATGCACTCCCTGCTTGAAACTTCCGCCCACGTACGCAACGTCGGCATACTGATAGAGGGCCATGAGCACGCCGACACTGTCGACAATGATGACATGTTCGTTGGAGAAATCGTTCAAATCCGAGAAGCGGATAGTGCGCAGCCCGTGATAGGCAAGCTGCACTTCGAGCCGTTCAATCGTTTCGACCGTTGGTTCATGGGGAACGAGGATCATGAGCGTTCCTTGCTGCTGTCTGCTCAGGCGGCGAAATGCAGGCAGGACAACATCTTCATCTTCTTCCCAGCTGCTCCCGACCACGAACACTGACTTCCGCCTGATAAGGGAAGGGGGAATCAAGTGCTTCTTTCTTGCCTCTTCGCTTCGTTGCCATACCTGATCGTAGCGGGTCTCCCCCACGATGCGTACATCGGTGCCGTTGAGGTCAAACCGGGCAAAGGATTCAGCGTCCTCTTTTGATACCGTGAGAATGGAGGTCAGGGACTGATAGACCGTCCGGTGGAAGCTGTTGAGCGGCCACCAGAGCCGGACGGAGGATTTGCGGAGCGTGGCATTGGCGATAAATGTGGGAACCGAACGGCTCTTCAATTCCCAGACATGGTTGGGCCACACGTCATAGCGGACCAATACAGCAACGTCCGGCCGAATGAGGTCCAGGAAGCGTTTGGCGTTGGCAGCCGTGTCGAAGGGAATATACGTGATCAGGTCAGCGAGCTTATAGTTCTTCGAGTGCTCGTAACCGGAAGGGGAAAAAAAAGTGACGATAATATCCAGATGGGCGAATTTCTTCCGCAGGGCCGCAATGATCGGTTTTGCCTGCTCGAATTCACCCAAAGACGAGGAGTGAAACCAGATTCGCTTCTTCCGCTTGAGGAGTGCCACAGATCGTTCAAGTTCGTCAAAAAGATTGACCCTTCCGCGGATGCCTCTTCGGATTTTCTGGTTGACGAGGGCACCGATATGAAACACGGCCCAGAACGCCGGAATGGCAATTCCGTTGTAGATAATATACCAGAAGAGTTGCATCAGTCGTAGCTAGTGGACGAGAGAAACGTCGAGAGTTCCTGTCACTTCCGAGGGAATGGACGAAGCGGCGAAAATGTTAGACAAAAATTGACCGAAATGCAACAGAACGTTGCCCTGACACATCAATTCAGTCCAATATGGAGACAGGAGGTGGGAATTACAAGAGACGCCGCATGATTTCTCAGAAGTTCCTCGTGGCCTCCATCCGGTTGATGTCACACACAGAAAAGGGATGAAGAGCCTGTGACGGCGCTGCTTGACTAAGTGAGTGATTTGTGCTAATATCCTCACAAATGGAACGACCTCCCACCCTCCATTGGAATCATTGAATGGCCAAGACTCCTGATCGTCGCCTCAAGGCATTGAAGGGATCTCCCATCTTCAAAGACCTTGACGCAAAGACTCTCTCCCTCCTCGCCAAAAACCTCAAGGAAGAAAAGCATTCCGCGGGAACCGTTCTCCTCGATATGGATGGTAAAGCGGAGAAGGTGTATTTTATCGAAAAGGGTAAGGTCAAGATTTCCCGCGTCACGAAGTACGGCGAAGAGACCGTTCTGAATATTGTTGAAGAAGGAAATGTCGTCGGAGAGCTTGCCGTCGTCGACGGCCATCGTCGTTCCGCCCGCGCCGTGTGCCTGGAAGACTGTGTGTTCCTTGCCCTCCCGCAAAAGATTTTTGACAAAACACTTTGGTCAGAGCCTGCCCTCACAAAAGGACTCCTTGTAGAATTTTGCTCGCGTCTTCGGCGGGCAAATGACAACATTGTGAGAAAGTTGGAAACGCAGCGGGAAGAATCCGATGAGAGCTTTGAACGGCTGCAGAAACTCATCGAAGCAAGCAAGAACATTAATTCCACACTTGATCTCGACAAACTTCTGGGCCTGATCCTCGGGGCAGCCACCAAAAGCATCGATGCCGACCGTGGCACGCTGTATCTTGTCGACGAAATCAAGAAAGAGCTCTGGTCAAAGGTCCTTCAGGGGGAAAACATGGTTGAGATCCGCCTTCCCGTGGGAAAAGGACTCGCCGGCTATGTGGCAGAGACGGGTGAAATTATCAATATTCCTGATGCCTACAACGATCCCCGGTTCAACCCCGAAGTCGATAAGAAAACAGGTTATCGCACCAATAATATGCTTTGCATGCCCATGAAGAACAAAGACGGCATTATTATTGGGGTTTTTCAGTTGTTGAACAAAAAAGGAGGCGTGTTCGAGAAAGAGGACGAACAATTCATAGACGCCCTTTCTTCTCATGCTTCTGTTGCCATTGAAAATGCCCGGCTGGCGCAAGAAATGGTCAAGAGCGAACGACTCTCCGCGGTTGGAAGAATGGCCAGTACCATCATCCATGATATCAAGAACCCCATGGGGACCCTGAGAGTCTATGCTCAGGTAATGAAAAAGAAGTCTGGGAATGAA